>CAWFQP010000031.1:0-66575 GCA_963818005.1 uncultured Pseudomonadota bacterium | reverse complement strand
CCCAGGTGCGGAACTGCACCGCCTCGCCGCGCTGCCACATCTCCACGCGCAGCGTCTCGCCCGGATAGACGGGTGACGAAAAGCGGCCGGCGATCGCCTTGAGCCGCGCCGCGTGGCAGCCGCACAGCATCTTCAGCAGCGCGTGGCCGATGACGCCGAAGGTGGCGAGCCCATGCAGGAGCGGCCGCTCGAAGCCGGCGGGCCGGGCCGCCGCCGGGTCGGCATGCAGCGGATTGGTAGTCGCCGCTCAGACGGTAGATCAAGGCCGCCTGCGAGGGCAGCGTCTGCAGGTCGACCGACATGGTCCGGCGGAGTATCGGGCGTGCCGCACGCGGCGGCGGTGCCGGCATCCGACGACTGGCCCGCCGCGGCAAAGCCGCCGTCGCCACGCAGGAAGGACCGCTGCGCGACACCGCGAGCAGATGGCCGCCGGAGGCGTCGACCTGTCGCGTTCGCTGTACATCAGCGCACCCTTGTCGGCGCCCTTGTCGACCAGTGCCGTGACGCGGCTCGTGCCGATCACCGTGCCGGTGGATGGCAGCGGTGAGTGCAGTTCCAGGCTCTGCCTCGCCGTGCAGCACCTTGACCCAGTCGATGCCGGTGGCCGGGTCTTTGGCCCAGAAGCCCGGGTAGCCCAGCACCACGGCCATCGTCGGCAGCGCCTGCAGCTTGTCTTCATAGACATAGCGCAGCGCGTCGCGGTCCAAGGGGTCGTGGCCGATGCCCACGCCCAGCGCATAGAGGATGGTGTCGCGCGGGCTGAGCGCGTTCGATGTCCTGGAAGCGGCCAGGCCTTCAGCTTGTTCACGTCGATGGGCATGGGGCGTCTCCTACAGCGAAATGTCGTCGGGCACCGGCACGTCCATGCACAGCAGCACCTGCGCATAGCACTTGGCCAGGTTGTCGGTGCGCAGCGAAGCCATGCCGCCGCCGCCCAGCACCGTCGTGCAGCAGGAAGTTCATGGCGTTGCAGCCGGGCAGGTCGAAGCGCTCGACGCGGCTGGGTGCGTTGTGCTTGAAGTGCTCGGCCACGCGCTCGGGCGTCGAGCCGCACTGGTTGAGCAACGGCAGGTACTCGGGCTTGCGCGCCAGGATGCCGATGTTGGCCTTGTCACCCTTGTCGCCGGAGCGGCCGTGCGCCAGGCGCAGCAGCGGCACGCTGCTGAAACCTTCGATGGCCGGTGTGACGGCGTAATGCCGCACCGCACCGATCTGCGCCTCGTCGAAGCCGCCGTCCAGCGGGATGGCCACCGGCGCCGCGCCGTCACCCACCCGCAGTTGCACAGGCACCTCGCGCTTGGGCAGCAAGAAGGAGAACAGGCGAATCACCGGCGTCGGCGTCGGCCGCCCGCCGACCAGGCCGGTGGTGCCCGGCGACATCGAGGTGCCGGCCGCGGCGAACTCGCGCGCGAACAGCTCGGCGCTGGCCTTGGCCGGCGTCTTGATCGCCATCTTCAGGACGACCTCACGCGAGGTGGGACGCGCGTGCGCGCCGTACATGTCCTCGGCGCCGATGACTTCGATGCGCTTTCGCTGAAGGGCGGCAGGCCTTGCTCGCCGAGCATGCGCTCCATGCGCTTGAACAGCGCCTCGCCGGTGCGTCGCGCCTTGGCGGCGGCCTGGTCTCCGACGATAGTCAGGAAGGCGGCGTTGCGATAGCCGTCCATGAAGGTGGCGCTGACCTTGTAGGTGTCGGTGGCGGGGCGGCCCTTTGCTCCAGTGATGCGCACGCGGTCGGCGCCCACCTGCTCAAAGCGCACCTCGGTGAAGTCGCAGACCACATCCGGCACGAGATAAGCGCGCGGGTCGCCGATCTCGTAAAGCATCTGCTCGGCCACGGTGGCCGGCGTGACCAGCCCGCCGGTGCCGGCCATCTTGGTGAAGTCGAAACTGCCATCGGCGTGGCCTTCGACGATCGGGAAGCCGATGATGTCCCAGTCGGGCACCGTCTCCCAGTCGGTGAACAGGCCGCCGTTGCACTGGGCGCCGCATTCGATGAGGTGGCCGGCCAGCGTGCCCTGCGCGAGCCGGTCGTAGTCGTCGGCCGGCCAGCCGAATTCGTGCATCAGCACGCCCAGCGTCACCGCCGAATCCACGCAGCGGCCGGTGATGACCACGTCGCAGCCTTCGCCCAGCGCCTGCGCGATGGGCAACGCGCCGAGGTAGGCATTGACGCTGGCGCAACGCTGCGGGCAGCGGGGCGCCGCTGAACATCTCGGTGATGCCGCGCTCACGGAGCTCAGACGTGCAGCGCGGTCAGGTCGTCTCCCAGCACCACGGCGATCTTCAGCGCCACGCCCAGGTCTGCCGCCACCTGCCGCCAGCGCGTCGCGGCAGGCCAGCGGGTTCACGCCGCCGGCATTGGCGACCACGCGGATGCCCTTGCGCCTTGACGTTCGCGCAGCAGCGCCTTCATGGTGATGTGCACGAAGTCGGTGGCGTAACCCGCGTTCGGCATCCTTGGCCTTCTGCGCCGCCAGGATCGACATCGTCACCTCGGCCAGGTAGTCGAACACCAGGTAGTCGATGTCGCCGCCGCTCACCAGCGCCGGTGCGGCCGACGCCGTGTCGCCCCAGAAGCCCGAGGCGCTGCCGATGCGCACGGTTCGGTCCGTCATGTGATGGTCTCCTTGTCGGCGCGCGGCGTGCGGCCGCGCTTGAGGTTGCTTTCCAGCCGCGTGAGGCGCTGCTCCAGGCCGCGCAAGGTGTCGGTGGCACGCGGCGCGGCCTCGGGCACACACCAGCCGTCGAGCATCATCTGCGTGATCTCGCGTGCCGCCTGCGCGGCGTCGCCGGGGCGGCCGCGGCCGACGGTGTTGCGCACCCAGTGCTCCAGCCCGCCGAAGACGAAGTCGCGCGCCAGTTGCGGGTCGAGGTCGGGCTTGCAGCTCGCCGCGCGCCTTGCCGTCGGCGATGGTGCGCATCAGAAACTGCGTGTAGCGCCGGTTCAGCCCGTGCAGGCGGCGAGCCGAAGTAGCCCTCGCCGGACAGCGCCTCGCGTGCAAAGACATGCAGCCACGAGGCCTCGTCCAGCGTGATCTGCAGGTGCCGCGCCACCAGGTAGCGCAGCCGGTCGGCGGTGCTTTCGAGCAACGCGAACTTCGGTTCGATGTCGGCGATCAGCGCGTCGTAAAAATCGGTGAGCACCGCGTCGAACAGGTCGCGCTTGTTCTCGAAGTAGCCGTAGATGGTGCCGACAACGCAGCCGGCGCGCTGCGCGATCTGGCCGATCGAGGCCTGCTCGTAGGGCAACGCCAGAAAGACCTCGCGTGCCGCCGCCAGGATCTCGGCGCGCCGCGCCGACTTGCGCCGTCGGGGCAGGGCAGGGCTCATGCGTGGGTGGCTGCAACGCGCCGCATATTGAAGTGTGTTCAGTATAGGCGTGGTGCACAAGGCGTCAAGGCGTCGTCATCTTGCCTAGGTGTTTTCCATAGCCGTTGTCGTCTGTGGTGGCGCAATGCTTGACGTTCGGGCGCGCAGCGGCGAAGATTTTGCAATCCAGTTCAATATCTCTGCCGTGCCGACCATCACCTCGCGCATCGACCCCGGTATCCGATTCCTTCCAGGCGCAACGTGCCGGGCATGCTGCAGCTGGTGCAACGCCTTCGTGAGTTGGAAGCGCGTGCCGCCAGCCGCCTCGGCAAAGTCCAAGCCGCTGTTCGACAAGCGCGGCCAGTTGCTGCCGCGCGAGCGCCTGGCTCGGCTGCTCGACCCGGGCTCGCCCTGGCTGGAACTGTCGTCGTTGGCCGGCTGGCTGGTGGACAGCGATGACCCGCAGCGCAGCGTGCCCGGCGGCGGCATGATCAGCGGTATCGGCACCATCAGCGGCACGCGCTGCGTGATCCTGGTCAACGACGCCGGCATCAACGCTGGCGCCATCCAGCGCATGGGCGGCGACAAGCTGCTGCGCGGCCAGGCCATCGCGATGGAGAACAAGCTGCCCTACGTGCAGCTGATCGAATCGGCCGGCGCCAACCTGCTGCAGTACAAGGTGGAAGGCTTCGTCAACGGCGGGCGCCTGTTCTACAACCTGGCACGGTTGTCGGCGGCCGGCATTCCGGTCGTGGGCCTGGTGCACGGCTCGTCCACCGCCGGCGGGGCCTACATGCCCGGGCTGTCGGACTACGTGATCATGGTGCGCGGCCGTGCCAAGGCCTTCCTCGCCGGCCCGCCGCTGCTCAAGGCCGCCACCGGCGAGATCGCCCACGACGAGGAGCTCGGCGGCGCCGAGATGCACACCAGCGTGTCCGGCCTGGGCGAGTACCTGGCCGAGGACGATGCCGATGCGGTGCGCATCGCGCGCGAGCTGATGCAGCGGCTGCAATGGGGCGCCAACGGCCCGGCGAGCCGGATCGATGCCGACCCTGCGCTGGAGCCGCGTGTACCCCTGCGACCAGCTGGCCGGCGTGATGCCGCTGGACTACCGCCAGCCGATCGACATGCGCGAGGTCATCGCGCGCATCGTCGACCGCTCGGAGTTCACCGAATTCGGCGCCGACTATGGCTCGGCCACGCGTGGTCGGCCATGCCGCGCTGTACGGCCAGCCCGATCGGCATCATCACCAACAACGGCCCGATCGACCCGGCCGGCGCCAACAAGGCCACGCACTTCATCCAAAGCTGCTGCCAGGCCGGCATCGCGCTGCTGTACCTGCAGAACACCACCGGCTACATCGTCGGCAAGAGCCAGCGAGCAGGCCGGCATGATCAAGCACGGCTCGAAGATGATCCAGGCGGTGAGCAACGCCACCGTGCCGAGCATCACGCTGATGTGCGGCGCCAGCTTCGGGGCCGGCAACTACGGCATGTGCGGCCGCGCCTACGGCCCGCGTTTCGTCTTCAGCTGGCCCAACACGCGCACCGCGGTGATGGGCGGCGAGCAGGCCGCACTGACCATGCGCATCGTCGCCGAGGGCGGTGCCAAGCGCAAGGGCGTGGCGGTGGACGAGGCCGAGTTGCAGGCGCTGGAGAAGAAGATCATCCACAACTTCGACAGCCAGTCCGACGCCTTCTACACCAGCGGCCGGCTGCTCGACGACGGCGTCATCGACCCGCGCGACACGCGCCGGGTGCTGGGCCTGGCCTTCGACATCTGCCGCCAGGCCGAAGCCCGCCAACTCCGGCCGATGCAGTTCGGCGTCGCCCGTCCCTGAACGAGAACCCCCCATGCAACACCTGCTCTACACCGAAGACCACATCGCCCTGCAGGACTCGCTGAAGAAGTTCTGCGAAGCCGAGATCAACCCGCACATCGCCGAGTGGGAGAGGTGCGAGATCTTTCCGGCCAAGGAGCTGTTCCGCAAGATGGGCAAGCTCGGCTTCCTCGGCGTGAACAAGCCGGTCGAATATGGCGGCCAGGGCCTGGACTACAGCTATGCCGCGGCCTTTGCCGAAGGACTGTCCGCCATCCAGTGTGGCGGCGTGCCGATGGCCATCGGCGTGCAGACCGACATGGCCACACCGGCGCTGGCGCGCTTCGGCTCGGACGAAGTGCGCAAGGAATTTCTCGCGCCGTCGATCAGCGGCGAGTACGTGGCCTGCCTGGGCGTGTCGGAAGTCGGCGCCGGCTCGGACGTGGCCTCGATCAAGACGAGTGCGCGCAAGGACGGTGGCGACTACATCATCAACGGCGGCAAGATGTGGACCACCAACGGCACCCAGGCCGACTGGTGCTGCGTGCTGGCCAACACCAGCGAGGGCGGCTCGGCGCACCGCAACAAGACGCTGATCTGCGTGCCGATGAAGACCAAGGGCGTGGAAGTGGCGCGCAAGCTGAAGAAGGCGGGCATGAACTCGTCGGACACGGCGCAGCTGCACTTCGACAACGTGCGCGTGCCGCAGCGCTGGCGCATCGGCGAGGAGGGCATGGGCTTCACCTACCAGATGCAGCAGTTCCAGGAAGAGCGGCTGTGGGCCGCAGCCGGCTGGCGCAAGAACAGCGAGATCATCCAGGAGACCATCGACTACCTGCGCGAGCGGCAGGCCTTCGGCAAGCCGCTGCTGGACAACCAGTACATCTATTTCAAGCTGGCCGAGTTGCAGACCGAGGTCGAGGCGATGGGCGCGCTGTTCCACAAGGCGGTGGCGCTGTACGTGGCCGGCAACGACGTCACGCAGCTGGCCTCGATGTGCAAGCTGAAGTGCGCACGCCTGGCGCGCGAAGTGGCCGACTGGTGCGTGCAGTTCTGGGGCGGCATGGGCTACATCGAAGAGACGCGCGTCAACCGCGCCTGGCGCGACAGCCGCCTGGGTTCGATCGGTGGCGGTGCCGACGAGGTGATGATGGGCATCATCGCCAAGACCATGGGCATCTTTCCGCGGCAAAGCTGATGTTCGACACCCTTCTGATTGCCAACCGCGGTGAAAACAGCCGCGCAGCGGCTGTTTCGGCGACGCCAGATCGCATGGCGCGCGCAGCGCGCACAGGCGATCTCCGCGCGAGCTGCCATGTTTGACACCGTCCTGATTGCCAATCGCGCGGAGATCGCCTGCCGCGTCATCCGCACCGCGCGCGCCATGGGCCTGCGCACCGTGGCGGTGTACTCCGACGCCGACCGCGACGCGCGCCATGTGCAGCTGGCCGACACCGCGCTGCGCCTGGGCCCTGGGCCGGCGCGCGACAGCTACCTGAACATCCAACTCGTCATCGATGCCTGCAAACGCGCAGGCGCCGGTGCGGTGCACCCGGGCTATGGCTTCCTGTCGGAGAACGCCGACTTCGCGCGCGCCTGCCGCGACGCGGGCATCGTCTTCGTCGGCCCCACGCCCGAGGCCATCGACGCGCTGGGCAACAAGGCCGCGGCCAAGCAGCTGGCGCAACGCATCGGCGTGCCCTGCCTGCCGGGTTATTCCGGCGCGGCGCAGGACATCGACACGCTGGTGGCCGAGGCGCGCCGGGTCGGCGCACCGCTGATGATCAAGGCCAGTGCCGGTGGCGGCGGCCGCGGCATGCGCCGCTGCGACGATGTGAATCATCCGGAGCTGCGCGAACTGCTGGCCGCGGCGCGGGCCGAGGCCCTGGCTTCCTTCGGCAACGGCGACCTGCTGCTGGAGCGGCTGGTCGAGGAGGCGCGCCACGTCGAGGTGCAGGTCGTCGGCGATACCCACGGCGGCGCCATCCACCTGGGCGAGCGCGACTGCTCCACGCAGCGCCGCAACCAGAAGATCCTGGAAGAAGCGCCCGCGCCCGGCGTGTCGGCCGAACTGCGCGAGCGCCTGGGCGCCGCGGCCGTGAAGCTGGTGCGCGAGGTCGGCTATGTCGGTGCCGGCACGGTGGAATACCTGCTCACGCCCGACGGCGCACTTCCACTTCCTGGAGATGAACACAAGGCTGCAGGTCGAGCACCCGGTCACCGAGGCCATCACCGGGCTGGACCTGGTGGAGTGGCAATTGCGCATCGCCCGCGGCGAGCCGCTGCCGTTGCAGCAGGAACAGATCCGCTGGCAGGGCCATGCGATCGAGGCGCGGCTGTGTGCCGAGGATGCCTTCAACGGCTTTGCGCCGCAGGCCGGCCGTGTGCTGCACTGGCACGTGCCGGCGGGCGAGGGCGTGCGCGTCGACCACGGGCTGGTGGCGCAACCCGAGATCCCGCCTTACTACGACTCGATGATCGCGAAGCTCATCGCCTATGGCGCCGACCGCGAACAGGCCCGAGGCCGGCTGCATACGCGCGCTGGCCGGCAGCGCGGTGCTGGGCCTGCGCACCAACCGCGACTACCTGCTGCAGGCCTTGTCGGCGCCGGCCTTCGCCACGCCGACGCTGGCCACGCGCTGGCTGGGCGAGGCCAGCGCCGCCTGGTTGCCGAGCCTGCCCGACGCGCGCTGGGCCGCGGTGGCCGGCGCGCTGCTGCTGCACCGGCGCAGCCGCGTCTTCGGCCCGCTGGCGCTGTGGAGCTCCAGCGGCCAGCGCGACACGCCCGTTGCGCCTGGCGGTGGGCGACCGGCTGATCGACCTGCGCCTGGCCTACCGCCGCGGCGAGCCGGTGCAGGTCAGCGTGGGCGAGCAGCGCTTCGCGGTCGAGATCCGGAGCGACGACGGCCACCAGGTGCAGCTGATCGTCGACGGCGCGCACGACGCGGCGCTGTGCTGGCTGCAGGGCAACGAGGGCTGGCTCGATGTCGGCGGCGCCTGCGCGGCCTTCGTCGACCGCAGCCAGGCGCCGCCCGAGGTGGACGACCCCGAAGGCCACGGCCTGATCACCAGCCGCATGCACGGCGCGCTGGTCAAGCTGGCGGTGGCGGTGGGCCAGCGCGTGCGCAAGGGCGAGTTCGTGCTGGCCATCGAGGCGATGAAGATGGAACACCGCATCGAAGCGCCGGTCGCCGGCACCGTGGTCGAGCTCGGCGCCGCGGCCGGCACGCAGGTGGCGCCGGGGCGCATGCTGGTGCGCATCGAGGCCGATGCGGCCTGAACACCCAGGAGACCTTCCATGTCCGAACCCGCCGTCCTGTACCACGCCGAAGCCGGCGTCGCCACGCTGACGATGAACCGTCCGCAGGTGCTCAACGCCCTCAACGACGACCTGCTCACCGGGTTGCGCCAGGGCCTGGCGCGGGCCAAGGCCGACGCCGCCGTGCGCGCGGTGCTGCTCACCGGCGCGGGCCGGGGTTTCTGCGCCGGTGCCGATCTGGCGGCCGGCGCGGCATGCAGTCCGACGGCCCGCGCGACGTGGCGCAGGGCCTGCGCGAGCGCTACCACCCGATCATCCTGGCGATGCGGCAGTTCCCGAAGCCGATCGTCGGCGCGGTCAACGGCGCGGCCGCTGGCGCCGGCATGAGCCTCGCGCTGGCCTGCGACATCGTGCTGGCGGGCGAGTCGGCCTCCTTCCTGCAGGCCTTCACGCGCATCGGCCTGGTGCCCGATTGCGGCAGCACCTGGTTCCTGCCGCGCATGGTGGGCGACGTGCGCGCCCGTGCGATGGTCATGCTGGCCGACAAGATCCCTGCGGCGGACGCGCTGCAGTACGGCCTGGTGTGGAAGGTCTTTGCCGACGACCAGCTGATGGCCGAGGCCCTGGCCATCGCCCAGCGTTTGGCGCAGATGCCGACGCGCGCCTACGATCTGATCAAGCAGGGCCTGGCGGTCAGCTCCGGCAACGGCCTGGGCGAGCAGCTCGAGGTGGAAGCGCTGTTGCAGGGCCAGGCCATGGCCACCGAAGACCACAGGGAAGGTGTCGCCGCCTTCCTGCAGAAGCGGCCCGCCCAGTTCAAAGGAAAGTAGGCCATGTCAGACGAACTGAAGATCGAAAAGCGCGGCCACGCGATGTGGCTGACCATCGACCGGCCGGCGCAGCGCAACGCGATGAACAGCGCGGTGCTGCAGGGCATCCGCGCCGGGCTCGGGCAGGCCCACGCCGACCCCGAGGTGCGCGCGGTGGTGCTCACCGGCGCCGGTGACAAGGCCTTCTGCGCCGGGGCGGACCTGGCCAAGGGTTCGGGCTCCTTCCAGTTCGATCCATCGCTGCCGCATGCCGAGTTCGCCGACCTGCTGCGTTATGCCTGGACCACCACGCTGCCGCTGGTGGCGCGGGTCAACGGCCACTGCCTGGCCGGTGGCATGGGCTTCATGGCGATGTGCGACCTGGCGGTGGCGGCAGAACATGCCAGCTTCGGCCTGCCCGAAGTGAAAATCGGGCTGTTTCCGGCGCAGGTGCTGGCGGTGCTGCAGCACCTGTGCACGCCGCGCCACATCGCCGAGTTGTGCCTGACCGGCGAGCCGATCGATGCGCGGCGCGCCGCCGAGATCGGCCTGGTCAACCACGTGGCGCCGGCCGGCGAACTGGATGCCAAGACCGACTGGCTGCTGCAGCGCCTCACTGGCAAGTCACCTACCGCACTGCGCCGCGGCAAGGCGATGATGCGCGCCGCCTTCGACATGACGTTCGAGCAGTCGATCAGCTTCCTGGAAACCCAGATCATGACGCTGGCGCTGACCGAAGACGCCAAGGAAGGCCGCGCCGCCTTCGTCGAGAAGCGTGCGCCCAACTGGACCGGACGCTGAAACAGCGATGGGCCTGCCTGGCCGCGGCAGCGTCCTCTGGCCGCAGGATTTGCGGCGCAACCGCCTCGGCGCGAATCCTGCAAGCAAGCGCAACGAGGACGCGGCTTGGACACCATCGAATTCGGGCAGCGCAGCGGCGGAAGCGCACGACTGGCTGTCCGGCACGCTGCAGCTGCTGGCCGACAACCGGGCATGGCGGGGCTGTGCAGCGCTGCTGCCGCGGTCACCAGCTGACGTTGCAGGGCGTGGCGCGCAGGCGACGCACTTCGCCCCGCATACGTCCGAGAATGTGCCTCGACGCCGACCCTTTCAACCGAGGACCCCACCATGCCCCAGGATCTGATCGAGCGCATCGAAGGCGGCATCGCCACGCTGACCATGAACCGCCCTGAAGCCCGCAATGCCTTTACCCGCGAGATGATGGACGCGCTGTCCGAGGCACTTCCGCGGCTGGCGCTGGACCCTGCTGTGCGGCTGGTGGTGCTCACCGGGGCCGGCAACGCCTTCTGCGCCGGTGGCGATGTCAAGAGCTTTGCCAAGAGCGCTGCCGGTGCGCCGGCCGCCAGCTCCTTCGACACCAAGGTCACCGACCTGCGTGCGCGCATGGAGGTCTCGCGCTGGCTGCACGAGATGCCCAAGCCGACGCTGGCGGTGATCCCCGGTGCGGCGGCCGGTGCCGGACTGTCAGTGGCACTGGCCTGCGACCTGCGCATCGCCGCCGACGATGCCAAGTTCACCACCGCCTTCTCCAAAGTCGGCTTGTCCGGCGACTTCGGCGGCAGCTACTTCCTCAACCACCTGGTCGGCGCCGCCAAGGCGCGCGAGCTGTACTTCAGCGCCCAGGTGATCAGCGGCGCTGAAGCCGAGCGCATCGGCCTGGTCAACCGTTCGGTGGCCGCGGCGCAGCTGGCCGAGGCCGCGCGCGCCTGGGCCGCCGACCTGGCGGCTCTGCCCACGGTGGCCGTCGGCTACATGAAGCGCAACCTGAATGTCGGGCTGCGCGGCTCGCTGTCGGACGTGCTCGACGCCGAGGCGCTGCACATGATCCGCACCTTCGAGACCGAGGACCACAAGGGTGCGGCGGTGGCCTTCGTCGAGAAGCGCGCGCCGCACTTCAACGGGCGCTGAGTCCGGCACGCGAGCAGCGGCCAAGGGTTTGCACCGGCGCGCGCCGCCGGATGCCGAAACTATGATCTGGCGGCGCAAGTGGCCTGACCACTTGACCAATTCCCATGCCGCTGCAAAGCATCGAACCCCGCCGCCTGTACCGCAAGATCGCCGACCAGCTGCGCACGCTGATCCGCGAGGGCGAGTATCCGATCGGCACGCGCTTGCCGGCCGAGCGCGACCTGGCGCTGCAACTCGGCGTGTCGCGGCCGTCGGTGCGCGAGGCCTTGATCGCGCTCGAAGTCGAGGGCCTGGTCGAGGTGCGCAGCGGCTCCGGCGTGCATGTGCTGAGCCGCGAAGCGCCGGCCAATTCGCGCCGTGTCGAATCGGGGGCCTTCGGCCTGTTCGAGATCTTCCGGGCGCGCGAACTGGTCGAGGGCGAAATTGCCGCGCTGGTGGCACGCGATGCAAGCCCGCGCCTGCTCGACGCGCTGGACACGGCCCTGGTGCAGATGGAAACCGACATCGCAGCCGGCGTGATGCCGATTCAGAGCGACCGCCACTTTCACCTGGTGATCGCCGAAGCCGCCGACAACGGCCCGCTGCTGCGCACCGTGGGCGAGCTCTACGACATGCGCGACAACCCGCTGTTCGAGCAGTTCGTCCAGCACTTCGAAAGCGCGGACAGCTGGCGCGTCGCGGTGGCCGAACACCGGGCCATCGTCGCGGCGCTGGCCGCACGCGACCCCGACGCGGCGCGCACGGCCATGCACCACCACCTGCAGCGCTCGCACGACAGTTATGCCGAAGCCTGGCCGCCGGGCACCGAAGTGCGCGGCAACGATCCCTGACCGACCCACCCCTGAAGGAGACCTCGATGAATCGACGCTTGACCTGGAAGTCGCTGCTGTCCGCCACGGCGCTGGCCGTTGCCGCCCTCGCCGGCACGCCCGCCTGGGCGCAGACCAAACTGAAGTTCGCCCACGTCTACGAGACCTCGGAGGCCTACCACCGCGCCGCGCTGTGGGCCGCCGACGAGATCAAGAAGCGCACTGCCGGCCGCTACGAGATCCAGGTCTTCCCGGCCTCGCAGCTGGGCAAGGAGACCGACATCAACCAGGGCCTGACGCTGGGCACGGTGGACATCATCTACACCGGCCAGGCTTTCGCCGCGCGCACCTATCCGGCGCTGGCGATCGGCGGCGTGCCCTTCATGTTCCGCGACTTCGACCACTGGAAGAAGTACTCGCAGCAGCGACGTGCTGGGCGAGCTGATGGAGGCCTACTACAAGAAGGGCGGCAACAAGCCGCTGGCCGTCACCTACTACGGCGTGCGCCACACCACCGCCAACAAGGCGATCATAAGCCCGAGGACATGGTCGGGCTGAAGCTGCGCGTGCCCGATGCGCCGCTGTACGTGATGTACCCGAAGGTGGTCGGCGCGAATGCCACGCCGATCGCCTTTGCCGAGGTCTATCTGGCGCTGCAGAGCAAGACGGTGGACGCGCAGGAGAACCCGCTGCCGACGATCGAGGCGAAGAAGTTCTACGAGGTGCAGTCGCACATCAACCTGACCGGCCACATCACCGAGATGCTGCTGACCATCGTCAGCGGCCAGACCTGGAACAAGCTGTCCGACGCCGACAAGAAGACCTTCGAGGCGGTGTTCCGCGAGGCTGCGCAGAAGGCCACCGACGAGATCGCCGTGTCCGAGGCCAAGCTGGTGGACGAGTTCACCACCAAGTACAAGAAGACGGTGGTCAAGTCCGACCGCGCCGCCTTCGCGAAGACCTTCGAGAAGTTCCACCTCGGGCCGGACGCGACCTGGGACAAGGCCACCTACGACCGCCTGCAGGCGCTGAAGTAGGCTTGCACCCCGCCGGGGCCGTGCGCCCCGGCACATGACGAAAGACCTTGCATGGACATCGATGCCGGCCCGAAGGTGATGGGCGACGACGGCGAGTTCCACGTCGTCGACGAAGCCGTGGACCTGTCCGGCACGCCGCTCGAAGGCTGGATTGCGCTGCTGCTGTTCTGGGTGCTGGGCGGCGTGGTCTTCACGCAGTTCTTCACCCGCTACGTGCTCAACGATTCCGCCTCGTGGACCGAGGAGATCGCACGCTACCTGCTGGTGGGCACGGTCTTCGTCGGCGCCGGCATCGGTGTGGCCAAGAACAACCACATCCAGGTCGACCTGCTGTATCGCTACCTGCCGAGCGGCGCGTCGCGCTGGATGTCGCGCGCGGTGGACCTGATGCGCCTGACCTTCTTCGCCGCGATGACCGTCTTCACGGCGCAGATGATGGGCAAGTTGCAGGGCATGCAGATGGCCGTGGTCGACCTGCCGATGAACATCGTCTACGGCGTGTGCCTGTTCGGGCTGACGTGCATGACGCTGCGCTCGATCTGGGTGATGAAAGTGCACTGGCAGCGCGGCTACAGCGTGCTCGAGCGGCCCGAAACCACGATGCAGGACCGTTGACGGCGCCATGCTGAAGATTCATCTTCCTGGCGATGCTCGCCACCGGTCTGCCGGTGGCCATCGCGATGGCCGGCTCGTCGCTGGTCTACATCCTGGTCAGCGGCAACCTGCCCGGCTTCACCGTCGTGCACCGCATGATCGGCGGCATCGACAGCTTTCCGCTGCTGGCGGTGCCGTTCTTCATCCTCGCCGGCAACCTGATGAACAACGCCGGCATCACCAACCGCATCTACAACTTCGCGCTGGCGCTGGTCGGCTGGCTGAAGGGCGGCCTCGGGCACGTCAACATCGTCGGCTCGGTGGTCTTCGCCGGCATGAGCGGCACCGCCATCGCCGATGCCGCCGGCCTGGGCACGATCGAGATCAAGGCGATGAAGGACCACGGCTACTCGGGCGAGTTCGCCGTCGGCGTCACCGCCGCGTCGGCCACGCTCGGGCCGATCATCCCGCCGTCGCTGCCCTTCGTCATCTACGCGATGATGGCCAACGTCTCGGTCGGTGCGCTGTTCCTGGCCGGGCTGCTGCCGGGCGTGCTGATGGCGCGTGCTGATGATGCTGACCGTCGCCTACTTCGCGCACAAGAACAACTGGGGCGGCGACATCCGCTTCGACGCCCGGCGCATGCTGCGCGCGCTGGTCGAACTGGCGGTGGTCGCCGCCTGGCCGATGGCGGTGTACTGGCTGGTGCAGACCGGCCTGAACGCGCAGGTGGTCGTCTTCGTCGGGCTGGTGCTGCTGTTCGTCGGCGACCGCGTCTTCAAGTGGCAGGCGGTGCTGCCGATCATGACGCCGGTGCTGCTGATCGGTGGCATGACCACCGGGCTGTTCACGCCCACCGAAGGCGCGATCGCCGCCAGCGTCTGGGCGCATGGTGCTGGGACTGTTCTGGTACCGCACGCTGAACTGGAAGATGTTCGTCAAGATCAGCATCGACTCGGCGGAGACCACCGCGACCATCATGTTCGTCGTCGCCGCGGCGTCGATCTTCGGCTGGATGCTCACCGCCACCGGCGTGACCACGGCGATCGCGCAGTGGGTGCTGGGCTTCACCAACGAAGCCTGGGTCTTCCTGCTGCTGGCCAACCTGCTGATGCTGTTCGTCGGCTGCTTCCTCGAGCCGACCGCGGCGATCACGATCCTGGTGCCGCTGCTGCTGCCGATCGCCACGCCAGCTGGGCGTGGACCCGGTGCACTTCGGCCTGGTGATGGTGCTGAACCTGATGATCGGCCTGCTGCACCCGCCGATGGGCATGGTGCTGTTCGTGCTGGCGCGCGTCGCCAAGCTGAGCGTCGAGCGCACCACGGTGGCGATCCTGCCGTGGCTGGTGCCGCTGCTGTTCAGCCTGGC
This sequence comes from uncultured Pseudomonadota bacterium, assembly GCA_963818005.1. GTDB lineage: Bacteria > Pseudomonadota > Gammaproteobacteria > Burkholderiales > Burkholderiaceae_C > Rubrivivax. The sequence continues at coordinate 51,637 of CAWFQP010000031.1, read as the reverse complement.
GATCCTGACCTACGTGCCGGCGATCGGCCTGTGGCTGCCGCGCACGCTGGGGCTGTGACATGGCACGCATCGCCGCCGTAGACCTGCTGCACGTCGACCTGCCGCCGCCGGTGCCGCGCAGCGACGCGATCCAGTCCTTCGTCACGCAGGAAACGCCCTTCGTGCGCGTCGTCTGCGACGACGGCAGCGAGGGCATCGGCTACAGCTACACCATCGGCACCGGCGGCTCGTCGGTGCTGGCGCTGCTGCGCGACCACCTGGCGCCGCGGCTGATCGGCCGCGATCCTGCGCACATCGAAGCCCTCTGGCGCGAGCTGATGTTCGCCACGCACGCCACCACGGTCGGCGCGATCACCAGCCTGGCACTGGCCGCCATCGACACCGCGCTGTGGGACTGGCGCTGCCGCCGCGACGGCCAGCCGCTGTGGCTGGCTGCCGGCGGCGCCAAGCCGCGCATCCCCGTCTACACCACCGAAGGCGGCTGGCTGCACCTGGCCATCGAGGACCTGGTGCGCGAGACCTTGGCCGCACAGGCCGCGGGCTTCAAGGGCGCGAAGCTGAAGGTCGGCAAGCCGCATGTCAGCGAAGACGTGGCACGGCTGCGCGCGGTGCGCGACGCGGTGGGCGACGGCTTCGAGCTGATGGTCGATGCCAACCAGTGTTTCACCCTGAGCGAAGCGTTGCGCCGCGCGCCGCGCTATGCGGACCTGGGCATCGCCTGGTTCGAGGAACCGCTGCCCGCCGACGACGTCGCCGGCCATGCGCGGCTGGCCGCGGTCAGCGCGGTGCCGATTGCCGTCGGCGAATCGCTGTACTCGATCGGCCAGTTCGCGGACTACGTGCGCCAGGGCGCGGCGTCGATCCTGCAGGTCGACGTGGCGCGCATCGGCGGCATCACGCCGTGGCTGAAGGTGGCGCACCTGGCCGAGGCCCACAACCTGGCGGTGTGCCCGCATTTCCTGATGGAACTGCATGTCTCGCTGTGCGCCGCGGTGCCCAGCGCGGCCTGGGTCGAATACATCCCGCAGCTCGATGCCATCGCACACAGCCGGCTGGTCATCGACGACGGCCACGCGCTGGCACCCGATTCGCCGGGGCTGGGCATCGATTGGCGCTGGAACGAAATCGAGCGACTTTCCCGCGCCACCTATCGAGTGGATTGAGGGCTGCGCAGTCGCGTTGGTCGCCGGGCCCCGATATCGATTTCAGGGCAGCGGTTGCAGCGCGCGCTTTTCGTACCAATGCGTGATGCGCTGGCCATCCCAGTGCAGCGCAATGTGCGAGGCCTCGCGTGCCGGCCCCAAGGCCTGCGGACGAAACAGTCCCACACACAAGCCGCCGGGGTGACGCACGCTGTGATACAGCACGCCCCAGCTGCCGGCATCGCGCAGCTGGCGGCCGAGCGTGCGGGCGGTGCTGTAGTCGGCCGGGTCGTAGAGCTGCGGCGCGCGGCGGCGCAGGCCGCGCAGGTCGTGCAGCCGGGCTTCCAGCGGTGCGGTGATCAGCCGCAGGTCGATGTCGATGGGCGGCTCCTGCGTGCGCGCCATGAACACCGCGCGGTGGTAGCTGACTTCGGCGACGGCGGTGTCCAGGTTGTTGGCGGCGTAGTACACGCCGTAGCTGCCGTCCGAAAAGCGCGAGCCCTCCGGGTTGAGGTGCGTGAACGCGGCCATGATCGGCGTGCTGCCGGGCCCGCTCAGGCGCTCGGCCGGTGGCACCAGCTGCAGCTCGCCCAGCTCGTTGCGCAGGCGCGGGTTGGTCAGCGCCTCGATCGCGAACACCACCTCCAGGTCGGCCGGGTCGGCGATGGTGTCGTACAGGCCGACGGTGGGGTAGCGCGAGGCGATCAGCCGGTAGCTGGGCTTCCAGGCCGCGGCCCTGACCGGGACATCACCCGCTTCGATCACGCCTTGCCGCCGCGCTGCGCGTCCAGGTACTGGCGCACGACGTAGAGGTCGGCCACCTGGCCGCCCAGCATGCGCTGCAGCGCCGACTGCCCGCCGAACAGCGGCGCGCTGTTCGGCCGGTGCACCCATTCGTCGGCACGCTCGCCCTGCGGCAGCAGCATCTGCAGCGCCGCGTAGATGCCGAACAGGTAGGACAGCCGCTCCAGCACATGCCGGTCCAGCGGGCCGACCTTGCCCGCCTTCCATTGGTACAGCGCGCTGCGGCCCACGCCCAGCAGCGTCATCTGCTCCGCGGGCTTGAGCTTCCAGGCCTCAGCCAGGCGCCAGAAGGTGCGCAGCGCCGCCGCGCCCGCCTCGGGCGAGGACAGGGCCGGGTAGGCGGGGAAGGGCTCGCGGGCCACGGCGACCATGAGCACCATCTTAGTCCATTTGTGGACGAAATGCAATGATTCATCCGATAAAGGAACATCGATCAATAACCCCAGAAAATGCCTGCCTGGCACGGGCGAATCTAGACTGGGCGCTGCTGTCAACCGAAGGGGGTGTTCCATGGCCGTGTTGAACGTCAATGGCAAGTCGCTGACCGTCGAAGCCGAATCCGACACCCCGCTGCTGTGGGTGTTGCGCGAACAACTCGGCCTGACCGGCACCAAGTACGGCTGCGGCATCGCGCAGTGCGGCGCCTGCACCGTGCACATCGATGGTGCCGCGGTGCGCTCCTGCGTGCTGCCGCTGGCCGCACTGAGCCCGAACCAGAAGATCGTCACCATCGAAGGCCTGTCGAGCGACGGCTCGCACCCGGTGCAGAAGGCCTGGGCGGCACTGGACGTGCCGCAGTGCGGCTTCTGCCAGAGCGGCATGATCATGGCCGCCGCCGCGCTGCTGGCCAGCAACCCCAAGCCCAGCGACGCCGACATCGACGCGGCGATGAGCAACATCTGCCGCTGCGGCACCTACAACCGCGTGCGCGTCGGCATCAAGCAAGCCGCTGCGCAGGCTTGAGGGGGCGACCATGCTGCACCACACCGAAGTCTCGCGCCGTGCTTTCCTGGGCGGCAGTGCCGGCCTGGTGGTCGGCTTCCACGTCGCGCTGCCCGGCGATGCCGCCGCCCAGGCCTCGCCGCTGCCGCCGGAGGTCAATGCCTGGGTCGTGATCCAGCCCGACGACCGCGTCATCATCCGCATCGCGCGCTCCGAGATGGGCCAGGGCACGCTCACCGGACTGGCGCAACTGGTGGCCGAGGAACTGGAATGCGACTGGGCCAAGGTCAGCACCGAGCAGCCGACGCCCGGCCAGAACCTGGCGCGCAACCGCATCTGGGGCAACTTCTCCACCGGCGGCAGCCGTGGCATCCGCGAATCGCAGGACTACGTGCGCAAGGGCGGCGCCACCGCGCGGCTGATGCTGGTGCAGGCGGCGGCCGATGAATGGAAGGTGCCGGCCAGCGAATGCCGTGCCGCCAAGAGCGTCATCACGCACGGACTCAGCGGCCGCAGCACCACCTACGGCAAGGTCGCCGCCGCCGCCGGCAAGCTGAAAGCCCCGACCGAGGTGCCGCTGAAGGACCCGAAGGACTGGAAGCTGATCGGCCAGCCGGTGCTGCGCCTGGACACCAAGGACAAGCTCACCGGCGCGCAGGTCTACGGCATGGACCTGAAGCTGCCCGGCATGCTCAACGCCGCGATCAAGGACTGCCCGGTCTTCGGCGGCAAGGTGAAGAGCTTCGATGCCGCCGCCATCGCCGGCCGCCCCGGCGTGAAGAAGGTGGTGGCCGTCGGCGACAGCGCGGTGGCGGTGGTGGCCGACACCTGGTGGCATGCCAAGACCGCACTCGACGCACTGCCCATCGTCTGGGACGAAGGTGCCAACGCCACGGCCAGCAGCGCGGCCTTCGCCGCGGTGCTGAAGGCGGGGCTGGATGCACCCGAGGCCGTGGTCGGCAACAGCCACGGCGATGCGCGCGCCGCGCTGGCCGCGGCGCCGCAGGTGGTCGAGGCGGTGTACGCCTACCCGCACCAGAACCACGCGACGATGGAGACGATGAACGCCACCGCGCGCTGGACGCCGACACGCTGCGAGGTCTGGACGCCGACGCAGAACGGCGAGGCCGCGCTGGCCGCCACCTCCGAGGCCGCCGGCTTGCCGGCGGCGATGTGCGAGGTCTACAAGATCAACCTCGGCGGCGGCTTCGGCCGGCGCGGTGCCGTGCACGACTGGGTGCGCCAGGCGGTGGCGATCGCCAAGGAGCTGCCGGGTACGCCGGTCAAGCTGATCTGGTCGCGCGAGGAGGACATGCAGCACGGCCGCTACCACCCGGTGACGATGTGCAAGCTCAAGGCCGGGCTGGATGCGCAGGGCAACCTGACGGCGCTGCACATGCGCATCTCCGGTCAGTCGATCCTGGCGGGTGTGTTCCCGCAAAACGTGCAGAACGGCCGCGACCCGGTGGTGTTCCAGGGCCTGAATGCGCCGGGGCCGGAAGCCTCGATCGGCTATGGCGTGCCCCACCTGCTGATCGACCATGCGATGCGCAACCCGACGGTGCCGCCGGGCTTCTGGCGCGGCGTCAACCTGAACCAGAACACCATCTACCTGGAATGTTTCATCGACGAACTGGCGCACGCGACGAAGCAGGACCCGCTGGCCCTGCGCCGCAAGCTGATGGCCAAGCATCCCAAGCATCTGGCGGTGCTGGAGGCCGCGGCCAAGGGGGCCGGCTGGGGCACGCCGGCGCCGGCCGGTGTCTATCGCGGGCTGGCGCAGACGATGGGATTCGGCAGCTACGTCGCGGCCTGTGCCGAGGTCTCGGTCAGTGCCGACGGTGAGCTGAAGATCCACCGCATCGTCGCCGCCACCGACCCGGGCCATGCGGTCAACCCGCAGCAGATCGCGATGCAGGTCGAGGGCTCTTTCGTATACGGGCTGTCGGCGGCACTGTTCGGTGAATGCACGCTGAAGAACGGGCGCATCGAGCAGTCCAACTTCGACACCTACCCGGTGCTGCGTCTGGCGCAGATGCCGAAGGTGGAGACCATCCTGATGCCCTCGGGCGGCTTCTGGGGCGGTGTCGGCGAGCCGACCATCGCCGTGGCGGCGCCAGCGGTGTTGAACGCGATCTTCGCTGCCACCGGGGTGCGCATCCGCGAGCTGCCGCTGAAGAACCAGAGCCTGAAGAAGGCCTGATGCGCCGGTGGCTCGGGTTGCTGTTGTGCTGCGCAGCGGCGCAGGCCGAGCCGGTGGTGGTCGGCGACGGCATCCCGCTGCCGCTGACGGCCACGCCCGGCGATGCGGTGCGCGGCCGGGCCATCGTCGCCAGCCGGCAGACGGGCTTGTGCCTGCTGTGCCACAGCGCGCCGATTGCCGAGGAACGCTTCCAGGGCAACCTGGCCACCGACCTGGCCGGCGCCGGCGCGCGCTGGAGCGAGGCGCAGCTGCGCTTGCGGCTGGTCGATGCGCGGCGGCTGAACCCGGCGTCGATGATGCCGGCCTACTACCGCGTCGACGGCCTGCAGCACGTGGCCGAGGCCTGGCAGGGCCGCCCGGTGCTCTCGGCACAGCAGATCGAGGACGTGGTGGCCTGGCTGCGCACGCTGCGCGATTGAGGACGGGATGAAGCGTCGCGCCCTGGTGATGGCTGCGGGCATCGCACTGCTGCCGCCGGCGCGGGCCACGCCCGAGGCGCTGGCCGCGGCGATCCGCAGCTTCACCGGCGGTGTGCCGCTGCGTGAGGGCAAGGTGCAGCTGGAGGTGGCGCCGCTGGTGGACAACGGCAACACCGTGCCGGTGGTCATCAGCGTGCCCGGCGCGCCGGCCGCCGAGGTGGCGGCGCTGGCGCTGTTCAACGAGCGCAACCCGCAAAACGAGGTGCTGCGCGTCGACTTCGGGCCGCGTGCCGCCACGCGCAGCGTGTCCACGCGCATCCGGCTGGCCACCTCGCAGCAGCTGGTGGCGGTGGCGCGGCTGGCCGACGGCAGCTGCTGGTCGCAGCGTGTCGAGGTGGTGGTGACGCTGGCCGCGTGCATCGAGTAGCGGGCATGGCGCGCACACTGATCACCGCCCCCAGCAGCGCGCGCCGCGGCGAGGCGATCACCTTGCGCGTGCTGCTGCAGCACCCGATGGAAAGCGGCTTCCGCGTCGGCGCCGACGGCCGATTGCTGCCGCGCGACATCGTGCGGCGCTTCAGCTGCAGCTGGAACGGCGAGCGCATCATCGCGGTCGAGCTGTTCCCGGCGATCGCCGCCAACCCGTACCTGGAGTTCAGCGCATGGGCGCTGGACAGCGGCACGCTCGACTTCGTCTGGGAAGGCGACCACGGCTTCCAGCACCGTGAGCAGCGCACGATCAGCGTCGCATGAGGACCTGGGCCTGCGCACTGCTGGCGCTGCTGGGTCTGGCCACGCTGGCCCAGCCGCTGCCCGACGGTCGCCGCTCCGGCTTCGAGCTCATGGGCGAGAGCATCCAGGCGATGCAGCGCGACGACGCGTTGAACCCGGGCATGCTGTGGGTGCTGGAAGGCGAGGCCGCCTGGTCGCAGCCGGTGGGCGCCGCAAGGCGCTCCTGCGCCAGCTGCCACGGCGACGCGCGCCAGTCGATGCGCGCTGTCGCGGCACGCTACCCGGCCTTCGACGCGGCATTGCAGCGGCCGATTGATCTGCGCCAGCGCATCGCCAGCTGCCGGCAGAGGCTGCAGCCGATCGCCAACGTGCCTGGCGACGCGCCGCAGGCGCTGGCGCTCGAGGCCTACGTCAGCTTCCAGTCGCGCGGCCTGCCGCTGGCACCGCCGGCCGACCCACGCCTGGAACCGGCACGCGAGCGCGGCCGCCAGTTGTTCCATCAGCGCCTGGGCCAGCTCGACCTGGCGTGCAGCGATTGCCATGAGGCCAACGCCGGCCGCCGCCTGGGCGGCAGCCCGATTCCGCAGGCGCACCCCACTGGTTACCCGATCTACCGGCTGGAATGGCAGGGCCTGGGGTCGCTGCAGCGCCGGCTGCGCGCCTGCCTGAGCGGCGTACGCGCGGAACCCTTTGCCTGGGGCGCGCCGGAGTGGATCGAGTTGGAGCTGTTCCTGGCCTGGCGTGCGCGCGGCATGGCGCTGGAAAGCCCAGCGGTGCGCCCTTGAGGCGGCTGCCGCTTCGGTAGACTCGTTGCGGCCGGTTCGGCATTCGGACAAGGACTGATCGATGGCTTGGGCAACGAGGTTGCTGGGATGGGCGGCATGCCTGCTGTGGGGCCTGGCGATGGGGCCCCAGGTTTTCGCCCAGGCGCCCGACGCCGCCGCTTCGGCGCCGACGCTGGCCTCGCTGGCCGTGCAGCCCGGTGTGGCGGTGCAGCAGCCGCCGGGCCGCGTCGTGGTGATGAACCGCGAGATCGTCACGCTGCGCGGCAGCCTGTTCGGCATTCCGGCAGTGACACGTGCCGTCGAGGGCGAGCAGCGCATCCGCAGGGTGCTGGGGCGCGGCGGCGAGATGAAGGTGGAAACGACCAACGTCGCCGAAGGCGTGCTGGTGCGCATCGATGGCGCGCTGATGTTCGTCGTCGTGCCGGAGGACAGCGAGGAGCGCACGCTCGAGAGCGCACAGGCCCATGCCGGCGCGGCTGCCATGCTGCTGCGGCGCGTGATCGACGAATCGCGCGAATCGCGCAACCTGAAGTCGCTGTTGATCGCGGCGCTGGTCACGCTCGGCGCGGGCGCTCTGATGCTCGGGCTGTTGTGGCTGCTGCGCAGAACGCGCCTGCGCATCCAGGCCTGGCTGACCAACCAGACATTGGCCCATGCCGACCGCTTGCGTATCGGCGGGGTCGATGTGGTGCGGCGCGAAGGCCTGTTGCGCTTTCAGCAGTGGCTGCTGAACCTGCTGTTCTGGTCGGTGGCGCTGCTGCTGGTCTACGAATGGCTGAGCCTGTCGCTGGCGCAGTTCCCCTACACGCGGGCCTGGGGCGAGCAGCTCAACGGCTTCCTGCTCGGTCTGCTGAGCCGCTTCGTGCTGGGCGTTGCACATGCCATCCCCGATCTTCTGGCCGCGGCCGTGATCTTCTGGCTGGCCTGGATGCTGACGCGCCTGCTGCGCGGCTTCTTTGCCAAGGTCGAATACGGCCAGGTGAAGCTGTCCTGGCTGGGGGCCGACGTCGCCTCGATCACCGCCAAGCTGTGCATCGGCGCGGTGTGGTTGTTCGCGCTGGCGATGGCCTATCCGTACCTGCCGGGTTCGCACACCGAGGCCTTCAGGGGCCTGTCGGTGCTGCTCGGGGTGATGATCTCGCTCGGCGCGTCCAACCTGGTGGGCCAGCTGGCCAGCGGGCTGATCCTGACCTATACCCGCACTTTCCACGCTGGCGAGTTCGTGCGCGTCGGCGAGCATGAGGGCACGGTGACGAACCTGGGCGCGTTCACCACGCGCATCCGCACCGGCATGGGCGAGGAGCTGACGATCTCCAATTCCCAGGTGCTGGGCGCGGTGACGCGCAACTACTCGCGCACCGTCAAGGGCCGCGGCTTCATCGTCGACACCACCGTGACCATCGGCTACGACACGCCGTGGCGCCAGGTGAACGCGATGTTGGTCGAGTCGGCGCGGCGCACGCCGGGCGTGCTGGCCGATCCGCCGCCGCATGTCTTCCAGGTGGCGCTGTCGGACTTCTACCCCGAATACCGGCTGGTCTGTCAGGCGGTGCCCGACCAGCCGCGCCCACGCGCCGAGGTGATGAGCCTGCTGCATGCCAACGTGCAGGACGTGTTCAACGAACACGGCGTGCAGATCATGTCGCCGCACTACCTGGGCGATCCGGTGCATGCCAAGGTGGTGCCGCGCGAGCAGTGGTACGCGGCACCGGCCAAGCCCGAATGAAGGTTGCCCGCGCGAACGGCTGCGACTAAACTGAATTCGCCCGTCGGGCAGCGGGCCATGATTCGACGGCAGCGCAAGGAGACACTTCATGAGCTTGAAACAAGCGGCCGACCAGCTGCTGCGCAGCGCGGTTGGCGCAGGTCATGTACCTGGCGTCGTGGCCATGGCCACCAACCGCGAAGGCACGATCTACGAAGGCGCCTTCGGCGAGCGCGTGCTCGGCGGCGGGCAGGCGATGACCACCGACAGCGTCGGCTGGATCGCCTCGATGACCAAGGCCATCACCTCGGTGGCGGCGGTGCAGTGCGTCGAACGCGGCAAGCTGAGCCTGGACACGCCGGCCTCCGCAGTGGTGCCGGCCATAGCGGAGGCACAAGTGCTGACCGGCTTCGACGCCGTCGGCAACCCGCAGACGCGTCCGCCGAAGCGGCCGATTACGCTGCGCCAGCTGCTGACGCACAGCGCCGGCTTCAGCTACGAGATCTGGAACACCGACATGCAGAAGGTGCAGGCGGCACTGGGCATTCCCAGCGTCACCGAGTGCAAGAACAAGGCGCTGACGTTGCCGCTGCTGTTCGACCCGGGCGAGCGCTGGGAGTACGGCATCAACATCGACTGGGCCGGCAAGATGGTCGAGGCGGTCAGCGGGCAGAAGCTCGGCGGCTACCTGAAGGCCAACCTGTTCGACCCGCTGGGCATGAACAGCACGGCGTTCCGCATCACGCCCGACATGCGCGGCCGGCTCGCCGGCACCCATCTGCGCGGTGCTGACGGCAAACTCGCGCCGTTCCCGTTCGAGATTCCGCAGGAGCCCGAGTTCGAGATGGGCGGCGGCGGTCTGTACGGCACTGTCGGCGACTACCTGCGCTTCGTGCGCATGGTGCTCAATGGCGGCCAGCTCGGCGGCGAACGCGTGCTGACGCCGGAATCGGTGGCCTCGCTGGGCGTCAACCACATGGGCGACTGCCGCGTCTACCAGCTGAAGGCGGCGATACCGCTGACCGCCGACGCGGAGTTCTTCCCCGGCGTGCAGAAGAGCTGGAGCCTGGCCTTCCAGATCAACCACGAGCCAACGCCCACCGGCAGGCCGGCGGGCGGGCTGATGTGGGCGGGTCTGGCCAACTCGTTCTACTGGATCGACCCGGCCACCGGCATCGGCGGCGTGTACATGACGCAGATGTTCCCGTTCGCCGACGGGGCGACCTTAGATACCTTCTACGGTTTCGAGAAGGCGGTGTACGACAGCCTGAAGTAGTCAGTCGGGCACGACCGCGGTGACCTCGATCTCGACCTTGGCACGGTCCTCGATCAGCGCCGCCACCTGCACGGCGGTCATTGCCACGGCGAAGCTGCCGATGACGGCGCGGTAGATCGCGCCGATCTCGCGTGCCTCGCGCAGGTATTCGCGCTTGTCGGTGACGTACCAGGTCATGCGCACGATGTGCTCGGGCCGGGCGCCGGCCTCGGCCAGCACCGTCACCACGTTGTGCAGCGCCTGGCGCACCTGGCCGGCCAGGTCGTCGGTGTGGAACTGGCCCTGGCCGTCCCAGCCGATCATGCCGGCGACATAGATCTGGCGGCCACGCACGGCCACGCCGTTGGCATAGCCCTTGGGTCTTGCCCAGCCGGGCGGTTGCAGCACTTGGATCATGGCTCAGGCCTTGGCAGTGAAACGGTCGAGGGCGGCACGCAGGTCGCCGGGGATGTCGATGGTGCGGTGCGTGTCCAGGCTGGTGAACACCAGCACCTGGCGCGCCCGCATGCGTTGTTCTTCGCCGCTGCGGCAGCCGAGCTGCAGCGTCAGCGAACTGACGCCCACACGCTCGACCGTCAGGCCCGTGGTCACGTCGTCGCCCATGCGGCTGACGGCGGTGAAATCGCACTGCAGGCTGACGGTGGGCAGCCCGGTGCGGCGCCGGCCGACCAGGTCGGCATAGGGCACGCCCAGGCCGTCGGTGACCCAGTCCTCGACCAGGTTGTTGAGCATCACCAGGTACTGCGGGAAGAAGACGATGCCGGCCGGATCGCAATGGGCGAAGCGGATGCGCAGCGGCCGCTCGAAGGCATGCCGCGGGATCATGGCTCGCGCAGCTTGAAGCGCTGCAGTTTGCCGGTCTCGGTGCGGGGAAGCCTGTCGCGGAACTCGATCGCGCGCGGGTACTTGTAGGGCGCGACCGCTTGTTTCACGTAGTCCTGCAGCGCCGCCGCGGTGGCCGGCGACGCCTGCGCCGTGGGCTTGAGCACGACGAAGGCCTTGACGATCTGGCCGCGCTCATCGTCCGGCGCGCCGATCACCCCGCACTCGGCGACGTCGGGGTGGCGCAGCAGCACCTCCTCGACCTCCGGGCCGGCGATGTTGTAGCCGGCCGAGATGATCATGTCGTCGGTGCGCGACTGGTAGTGGTAGTAGCCGTCCTCGTCCAGCAGGTAGGCGTCGCCGGTGATGTTCCAGCCGTCGCGCACGTACTGCGCCTGGCGCGCGTCGGCCAGGTACTTGCAGCCGGTCGGGCCCTTGACGGCCAGCGCGCCCACCTGCCCCGGCGGCAGCGGCCGGCCCTGGTCGTCCATGATGCAGGCGCGATAGCCCGGCACCACCTTGCCGGTGGCGCCGGGGCGTGCGTCGTGCTCGTCGGCCGAGATGAAGATGTGCAACAACTCGGTCGAGCCGATGCCGTCGATGATTTCCAGCCCGCTGGTGTCGTGCCACAGCTTGCGCGTGGCCGCGGGCAGCGCCTCGCCGGCCGAGACGCACTTGCGCAGGCTCGTGGCCGGCCAGGGCTGGCCCTGCAGCGACAGCGCGATCGCGCGGTACGAGGTCGGCGCGGTGAACAGTACCGTGGCGCCGAACTGCTGCACCGCAGCCAACAGGTCCGGCGGCGACACCTTTTCCACGAGCACGGTGGACGCGCCCACGCTCATCGGGAACAGCAGCAATCCGCCCAGCCCGAAGGTGAAGGCCAGCGGCGGGCTGCCGATGAAGATGTCGTCTTCGTTCGGCCGCAGCACGTGCGGCGGCCAGCAGGCGCAGGCGGCCATCACGTCGCGGTGGAAATGCATCGTGCCCTTGGGCGCCCCGGTGGTGCCGGAGGTGAAGGCCATCAGGCAGGTGTCGTCGGCGGCGGTGGCGACGTTGCTGAAGGTGGCGCTTTGACGCGCCATCGCCGCTTCCAGGCCGTCGGCGCTGGTGTCGTTGAAGAAGCGCAGTTGCCGCAGTTGCGGGCAGTCGGCGGCGGCCAGCTTCATCTCGTCGGCCAGGCGCCCATCGCACAGCGCATGGCTGATCTGCGCCTTGTCGAGGATCTGCTTCAGCTCCTTGGCGCGCAGCAGCGGCATGCTGCCTACGGCAATGCCGCCGGCCTTGACCACCGCGAACCAGCAGGCGGCAAGCATGGGGTTGTTGGGCGCGCGCAGCAGCACGCGGTTGCCCGGCACCAGGCCCATGTCGCGCACAAGCACGTGGGCGATGCGGTTGGCCTGCGCCTGCAGCTCGGCATAGCTCCAGCGCAGCCCCGGCGCCTGGATGCACAGCCGTTCGCCGCGCCCTTCGGCCACCGCGCGGTCCAGCAGCTCGGTGGCGCAGTTCAGCTGCGCGGGGAACTGCAGCGCCGGCAGCTCGAACAGTACTTCGGGCAACGCCTCGGGCGGCGGCAGGTGGTCGCGGGCGAAGGTGTCGACGTGGGCGCTGGGCATCGTCATGCCCTCAGACGTGGAAGTCCTTCAACAGCTCGCGCGCGATGATCAGCTGCTGCACCTCGGTGGCGCCTTCGTAGATGCGCAGCGCGCGGATCTCGCGGTACAGCTGCTCCACCGGCTGGCCGCTGACCACGCCGCGCCCGCCCCACAGCTGCACGGCCGCGTCGATGACCTGCTGCGCGCCCTCGGTGGCCATCATCTTGGCCATCGCCGCCTCGCGCGTGACGTTGTGGCCCTGGTCGCGCAGCCAGGCGGCGCGGTAGGTCAGCAGCGCGGCGCTGTCGATGGTGGTGGCCATCGTCGCCAACTTGGCTTGTGTGAGCTGGAAGTCGGCCAGCCGCTGCTTGAACATCTTGCGCGAGGTGGCGCGCTGCAGCGCCTCGTCGAGCGCACGCCGGGCCATGCCCAGTGCCGCCGCGGCCACCGAAGTGCGGAACACGTCGAGCGTGCGCATCGCGATCTTGAAGCCCTGGCCGGCATCGCCGATGCGCTGGCTCAGCGGAATGCGGCAGTCGTGGAAGGCCAGCCGCGCCAGCGGGTGCGGCGCGATCACGTCGATGCGCTCGGCGATCTCGAAGCCGGGCGTGCCGGCGTCGACGATGAAGGCGGAAATGCCCTTCGCACCCCGGGCAGGGGAGCCATCCGGATTCACGCCTGCTGCTTCGCCGGTGCGGGCGAAGACCACGTAGAAGTCGGCGATGCCGCCGTTGGAGATCCAGGTCTTCTCGCCGTTGAGCACCGCGTGCTCGCCGTCGATGCGCGCTTCGCAGCTCATCGCCGCCACGTCGGAGCCGGCCTCGGGCTCGGACAGCGCGAAGGCGGCGATGGCCGTGCCGCGCGACACGGCGTTCAGGTAGCGGTCCTTCTGCGCCGTGCTGCCATGCAGCGAGATCGCACCCGAGCCCAGGCCCTGCATGGCGAAGGCGAAGTCGGCCAGCCCGGAATGCCGGGCCAGCGTCTCGCGCATCAGGCACAGCGCGCGCGTGTCGATGCTGTCGCCCGCGCCGCCGTAGGCCGTGCCCGCGACCGCATGGCGCAACCAGCCGCCATCGCCCAGCACGGCCACCAGCGCGCGGCATTCGGCATCGACATCGCCATGCGGCGGCTGCGAGAAGTGCTCGCGCGCCCAGGCGTCCAGCTCGCGCTGCATCTGCCCATGGCGCGGCTCGAAGAAGGGCCAGTCGAGGTAGCGGGTGTCGCTCATGGCGCCCCCTTGGGCCTGCGGCCCGTCCCCCCGAGGGGGAGCGAGCGCCTTCGGAACGGCCGTGCGGCGCTCATCTCAATTGCCTTCGAAGACGGGCTTCTGCTTGGCCGCAAAGGCGCGGTAGGCGCGGCCGAAGTCCTCGGTCAGCATGCACAGCGCCTGGGCCTGGGCCTCGGCCTCGATCGCCTGGTCGATGTCCATCGCCCATTCGTGATGCAGCATGCTCTTGGTGATGCCGTTGGCGAAGGTGGGCCCGGCCGCCAGCTCCTGCGCCAGCGCGCGCGCCTCGTCCAGCACCGTCTCGGACGTGCACAGGCGGTTGAAGAAGCCCCACTGCGCCGCTTCCTCGCCGCCCAGCGCGCGGCCGGTGTACAGCAGCTCCGACGCGCGACCGTGGCCGACGATGCGCGGCAGCATGTTGCACGCGCCCATGTCGCAGCCGGCCAGGCCGACGCGGTTGAACAGGAAGGCGACCTTGCTGCGCGCGGTGCCATAGCGCAGGTCCGAGGCCATGGCGATGATCGCGCCGGCGCCGGCGCAGACGCCGTCGATCGCAGCGACGATGGGCTGCGGGCAATGGCGCATCGCCTTGACCAGGTCGCCGGTCATGCGCGTGAACATCAGCAGCTCCGGCGCCTTCAACTCGATCAGCGGGCCGATGATCTCGTGCACGTCGCCGCCCGAGCAGAAGTTGCCGCCGGCGCCGTGGATCAGCACCACCTTGACGTCGTCGGCATGGCGCAGCCGCTGGAACAGGTCGCGCAGCTCGGCATAGGAGTCGAAGGTCAGCGGGTTCTTGCGCTCGGGGCGGTTCAGCGTGATGGTGCCGACGCCGCCTTGCACGCTCCACAGGAAGTGTTCGGCGCGATAGTCGGACTGGGCGCGCCGGTTGCCGGCCAGCAGTGCAGGGTCGGTACTCATGGGGACGGGCTCTCCAGGGGGTTGAGGTGGCGCGCCGACAGCTGCACGCGCAGCCGGCCGAGCAGGTGGTACAGCTGCTGGCGTTCGGTTTCGCCGATGCCGCCGAAGAGTTCGACCACCCACTGTTCATGCTCGCTGGCGATCTTCTCGAAGGCCTTGCGGCCCTTGGCGGTGAGCGCGACGCGGTACGAGCGGCGGTCGCCGGGCTCGGCATCGCGCTGCACCAGTCCGTCCTTTTCCAGCTCGTCGGTCAGCCCAGTGACGTTGCCGCCAGTGACCATCAGGAAACGCGACAGCGCGCTCATGCGCAGGCCGTCGGGGTGGCGGTGCAGCTGCGCCAGGTAGTCGAAGCGTGCCAGCGTCATGCCGTGGCTGGCGCGCAGGCGCTTGCGGATCTCCGTCTCGATGTCGGTGCTGCAGGACAGCAAGCGCAGCCACAGGCGCAGCGAATGGTGGTCGTCGCTGGACATGCGTGCTTCCAGGCCGATGTCCTGGTCGCCGAGCAGCGGCGTGATCTCCTGCCGGGCGGCGCGTTTCATCAGGCGGGCTCCTTGTAGGCCGGCGGGGCCTGTTGCGCCTTCTCGCGCGCAAACAATGTCTCCATCTGCCTCTTGCCTGCCAGGTACTGCTTGGGCCAGGCCAGCGCCGTGTAGCCGATCTTCGCGGCCTCGGTCAGCGTCCAGGCCGGGTTGGCCAGGTGCGGGCGCGCCACCGCGCACAGGTCGGCGCGGCCGGCGGCGATGATGCTGTTGACATGGTCGGCCTCGCTGATCGCGCCCACCGCGATGGTGGCGATGCCGGCCTCGTTGCGGATGCGGTCGGCAAAGGGCGTCTGGTACATGCGGCCGTAGGTGGGCTTGCTGCAGCGCACTGACCTGGCCGGAGGAGCAGTCGATCATGTCGGCGCCTGCATCCTTGAAGGCGCGGGCGATCTGCACCGCGTCGTCGGGCGTGATGCCGCCGTCGACCCAGTCGTGCGCCGAGATGCGCACCGACAACGGCAGGTGCTTGGGCCAGGCTTCGCGCACCGCGGCAAACACTTCCAGCGGGTAGCGCAGCCGGTGGGCCAGCGAGCCGCCGTACTCGTCGCCGCGCTGGTTGGTCAGCGGCGAGATGAAACTGCTGAGCAAGTAGCCGTGCGCGCAGTGCAGCTCCAGCCAGTCGAAGCCGGCCTCGGCGGCGTAGCGTGTGCTGCGCACGAAGTCGTCGCGCACCCGGTCCATGTCCTCGCGGGTCATCGCGCGCGGGATCGCGCCGTCTTCCAGATAGGGCAGGGCGGATGCGGCGATCAGCGGCCAGTTGCCTTCGGGCAGCGGCTGGTCGGCACCCGTCGCATCCCAGGGTGCGTTGGTCGAGCCCTTGGGCCCGGCATGGCCCAGCTGCAGCGCGATCTTCGCATCGCCGTGCGCATGTACGTGGTCGACGATGTGCCGCCACGCATCGCGCTGCGCCTCGTTCCACAGCCCCGGGCAGCCGGGTGTGATGCGCGCGTCGGGCGTGGGGCAGGTCATCTCCGCCACCACCAAAGCGGCGCCGCCCATCGCACGCGCGCCCAGATGCACCAGGTGGTAGTCGCCGGGCAGGCCATCGACGCAGCTGTACTGTGCCATCGGCGAAACGATCACGCGGTTCTTCAGCGTGACGCTGCGCACCGTGTAGGGCGTGAACATCGGCGGCGGTGCCGGCACATGCGCCGGCAGCTGCAGCCCGGCGGATTCGGCGAACCAGCGTTCGAAGCCTTCGAGCCAGGTCTTGTCGCGCGCTCGCAGGTTCTCGTGGCTGATGCGCTGGCTGCGCGTCAGCATCGAATACATGAACTGCTCGGGCGGCAGCTGGTCGGCGTAGCGCTCACCGACGTTCTCGAACCACTCCATCGCGTTCCACGCGGCGTTCTGCAGCCGCAGCACGTCGACGCGGCGCAGCGCCTGGTAGCGCTGCAGCACCTCGGGAATCTGCTCAGGCGTGTCGCCGAGTTCCTTGAACTGGCGCGTCAGTTCGATCGCGTCCTCGATCGCCAGCTTGGTGCCCGAGCCGATGGCGAAGTGCGCGGTATGCACCGCGTCGCCCATCAGCACCACGTGGGCGCGGCCGTTGAAGTGCGACCACTGCTCGCAGGTGATGCGCTGGAAGTTCAGCCAGGCCGAGCCGCGCAGGTGGCGCGCATTGGTCATCAGCTTGTGGCCCTGCAGGTCCTCGGCGAAGAGCTTTTCGCAGAAGGCGATCGACTCTTCCATGCTGGCCGAATCCAGGCCGTGCGCCTTCCAGACCTGTTCGGGCGTCTCGACGATGTAGGTGGTGGTGCTGTCGTCGAACTTGTAGATGTGCGCCTGGAACCAGCCGTGTTCGGTCTTCTCGAAGGTGAAGGTGAAGGCGTCGTACAGGCGGTGCGTGCCCAGCCAGATGAAGCGGTTGGGTCGGGTGACGATGTCCGGCTTGAAGACGTGCGCGTACCTGTTGCGGATCTTCGAGTTGACGCCGTCGCTGGCGATGACCAGGTCGGCGTCGGGGAAATCGGTGTCGGCATCGACCTCGGTCTCGAACTGCAGCTTGACGCCCAGTGCCTCGCAGCGCGCCTGCAGGATGTTGAGCAGCTTCTTGCGCCCGATGCCGACGAAGCCGTGGCCGCCGCTGCGCAGGCTGCGGCCCTTGAACTTGAGCTCGATGTCGTCCCAGTGGTTGAAGGCCTGCTGGATGGTGGCCGCGGTGGCCGGATCCCACTGGCGCATGTTGTCCATCGTCTGGTCGGAGAACACCACGCCCCAGCCGAAGGTGTCGTAGGGCTTGTTGCGCTCGACCACCGTGATGTCGTGGCGCGGATCGAGCTGCTTCATCAGCAGGGCGAAGTACAACCCGGCCGGGCCGCCCCCGATGCAGACGATCTTCATGCGTCGCGGCCTCGCCCAAGGTTGCACATGGGCGGTAGTTTGGAGGTCAATGCTTTAGGTGTCAAGCATTTGGCGATCCGCCGGCCACCGCCGGTCTGGCGACTCCCAAGTGCCGGGCGCGTGCGGAGGGTCGTCGCCCGCTGCCGGCAGGCGCTTCGCGGCGGGCGATGGCCGAAACCTACTGTGCCGCCAGCTGTATGACTTCGCCGCTGCTTCGCCGGGCGAATAGGCCGTCGTCCTTGACGCGGAACGCACTGCACGAGCGGCCGGCTTTCTGCCAGTTGCCACAGGCTTGATCGCCTTCGACGCGCCACGTGCCCGTGTCCCTGAAGCCACGGCTCGTTTCCACGAACAAGTAGCCATTGGACTTGTATTCGAGCCGCCAGATGCTGCCATCCGCGGTCTTGACCGCAAACACCTTGCCCGACAGCCGCGGCTGCAGCGCCTCGCCGGTCAGGGGCGTGGAGTCGGCCGGAAACTCGGTCGGCAGCGCCGATTGCGCCATCACGCTCATCGGTGCGACGAGCAACGACAGAATGGAAGTTTGCATGGGAAGGCTCCTTTTAAGCGGCGGGCCCGTGCAAGGATCGCGAGTGAGTGGCACGCTGTCGGGTCCCAGAGTTCCAACGCCACGCATTCATCCCTATCCTTGGTGACGGCCCTGCGCCATCGCCGACACCTGGTGCGCACATGCAGCCACTGAACTGGATCGACGACGACGATCCGCTGCCGCCGACGCAGCGAGCGCTGGGCCCCGACAGCGACGCGCCGGGGCTGCTGGCGGCCGGCGGCCGGCTGACGCCGCGGCGCCTGGAAGAGGCCTACCGGCGCGGGATCTTCCCGTGGTTCAGCCCCGGCCAGCCGGTGCTGTGGTGGAGCCCCGACCCGCGAATGGTGCTGCCGGTGGCGCAGTTCAAGGTCTCGCGCAGCCTGGCCAAGACGCTGCGCCGCTTCGTGCGCGGACCGGGCAATGAGCTGCGCACCGACAGTGCCTTCGGCCGCGTCATCGAGGCCTGCGCGCGCACCCCGCGCGACGGGCCAGGCCGGCACCTGGATCGTGCCGCAGATGGTGGCGGCCTACACCGAATGGCATCAGCGCGGCCGGGTGCACAGCTTCGAGACCTGGGTCGATGGCCAATTGGTCGGCGGGCTGTACGGCGTGGCCATCGGCCGCATGTTCTTCGGCGAATCGATGTTCGCCTGGGCCAGCGACGCGTCGAAGGTCGCGCTGGCCGCGCTGGTGGCCTTCTGCCGGCAGCACGGCGTCACGCTGATCGACTGCCAGCAGAACACCGGCCACCTGGCGTCGCTGGGTGCGCACGAGGTGTCGCGCAACACCTTCGAGCAGCACCTGTCCCGCGTGTCGGGGGAGCCGGACATCGCCGATTGGACCTATGATTCCCGCATGTGGCTGCAGCTCGAAGCGCTGCAAGGCATCCCCTGGTAGAGACGGCGCGTGACGCATCCCAAGGAACTTCCGCTTTCCTCGTTGCAGTTCTATGCGACGGCGCCCTACCCGTGCAGCTACCTGCCGCAGCGGCAGGCCCGCTCGCAGGTGGCCACGCCCAGCCACCTGATCAATGCCGACATCTATTCCGGCCTGGTCGCCAACGGCTTCCGGCGCAGCGGCATGTTCACCTACCGGCCCTATTGCGACGGCTGCCGCGCCTGCGTGCCGCTGCGCGTGCCGGTGGCGACCTTCAAGCCCACGCGCAGCCAGCGCCGTGCCTGGAAGGCGCACATCAACCTGAAGGCGCGCGTGCTGCGCCTCGGCTTCGTGCCCGAGCATTACCAGCTGTACCTGCGCTACCAGGCCGGCCGCCACAGCGGCGGCGGCATGGACCACGACAGCGTCGACCAGTACACCCAGTTCCTGCTGCAAAGCCGCGTCAATTCAAGGCTGGTGGAGTTTCGCGAACCGGGCGAGAACGGCCAGCCGGGCGCGTTGAAGATGGTGTCGATCCTGGACGTGCTGAACGACGGCATCTCCGCCGTCTACACCTTCTACGAACCCGACGCCGCGGCCAGCTACGGCACCTACAGCGTGCTGTGGCAGATCGAGCAGACGAAGGCGCTCAAGCTGCGCCACGTGTACCTGGGCTACTGGATCGAGCGCAGCCCGAAGATGGCCTACAAGGCGCAGTTCCGGCCGCACCAGCTGCTGCTCGATGGGCAGTGGCAGGTGCCGCTGCCCACCCACGCATCGCCCTAGCGGCGCAGCGCAGCCTGGCGCCGCCGCGCCAGGGCCATCGCCGCCAGCGCCAGCAGCACCAGTGCGAAGCTGGCCGGCTCGGGAACCCGTGCGGTGACGGTGATGTCGATCTGGCCGGTTTCGGGATCGAAGCCGATCCCGGACACGTCGTAGACGCTCGACTCGAAGGCGAACAGCTCCGAGTTCACCGCCTGGCCCCAGTTCAGCGTGTCGGGGTTGCGCCGGTTGCCGAACAGGGTGGACAAGCCGCCCAGAATCTGGTCGTCGGCGCTGCTGGCCAGCAGGAACCTGTCGAGGTTGAAGCCGCCCTGCGAGGCCGCAAACTCGTTCGGGTTGGTGCTGCCGATGAAGCTGAAGATGATCTGCAGGCTGGTCAGATCGAACTTCGAGTCGTCGCCGATGATCAGCTCGTCGATGTCGAAATCGACACCGGGCCCGCCGTCGCGTGTCGTTGATCTCCAGGATCAGCTTGCTGGTGGGCAGCATCGTGACATCGCATTTGATGCGCAGCCGGCCGGGCGAGTTGCCCGGGCTGATGGTGCCGCCGATGACCACCGGGCCGTCCAGCGCCGGCATCGATCACGCCGTTGTTGCCGGTGAGCTCGCTGCCGGCGCCGAGCTCGAAGCGCGAGGTGTTGATGGTGCTGTCGTTGAGCACCAGTTTGCCGATGCCGCCGGGCGCGCCGAGCGCATTGCCGATGCCTGCGCGCTGACGCCGACGCCGACGAAGCCGGCCTTGAGCGTCGAATTGTTCAGGATCAGCGTGCCGCTGGAGCCGACCTCCCGCGCCACGAACACGATTGCCGGCGCCGACGTTGATGGAGCTGCCGCCGCTCCAGCTCGGTGCCGCTGCGTCGTGCCGACGTTGCCGGCCGATCGTGCACCGTGACTTGCGCGTTCGACATGCCCAGCGTCCTAGCCGAGCGATCGCATTGACCGCGCCGACGTCATGCGTCCAGCTTGCCGGTTGCCGCCAGCGTCGAGTGACGTGTACGTCGTGCCGCCAAAGCCGATGGCCACCCGTGCCTGACACAGCCGACTGGCGGTGATCGTGCAAGCTGGCGCCGTTCTTGTGCATGTTCAACGTCCCGTCGCCGCCGACTACGCCCGACCGACAGCGTGCTGGCCGACGCCTGCCGCCGGTCGGTCACGTTCAAGGTGCCGTTGCCGCTGCGGCCGACGCCGATGACGCCGCTTGACGTTGCACGCTGCTGCCGGCTGCCGCTGACGCCGGTCCGCCAGGCTGCCGTGCCGCTGGATACCTGTGTTGCGCCGCCGATCCCGCACATTGCAGTGCTGCCGGTGCCATGCCGGTCTTGCCGCCCGACGTTGGTCAGGTCGCCTGACTGCCGCTGCACGACCGACGTCGCGAGCCGGCGCCGTCGTGACCGACGTGGCGTCGGCTGCCCAGCGCGCTGCAGTGTCCGCGAACGCGCCATGCCGCTCATGCCATTCCAGCGCTGCGAGCCGCCGGTGTTGGCCTGAGCCGACGACGGCAGTTGCCGCGTCAATACGCAGCTTGCCTGCCGTTGTTCGATCGTCAGCGTCGCCTGCCGACGTGCCGAGCGGTGTCATCGCCGACGTCCGAGCTGAGCGGGTTGCCGGTTGTCAGCCGATGCGCCGCCGCTCGTGATTGGCATCGCAGCTCGACAGCGTTGCCACGGCTGCAGAGCCGGCGGCCGGTGACAGCATGCGTGCCCGTCGAACTGCGCGCCGTCGCCCACAGTCGCCGTGCCCAGGTGCCGTTGCCGGCCACCGATGACGACCGCTCCGTCGCCGGCCGCCTCGGGATTCCGAGCCGACTCGCCGCCGATGCCAAGACTTCCCGTTACCGTCCGACGTGTGTCGCTGTTGCCACCGACCACCAGGTAGGTGGTGCGCGGCACGGCGGCGGTCGACAGTGCGTTGCCGGCGATCAGCAGCTTGCCGCCCGCGCCGACTGGTGACGTTGCCCGAGCTCCGCTGTCGCGTCCATCGGCCATACGGGTTGCCGTTGTCGGCCGCTCCGCCCTGACGCAATCGACGGTGACAGCGTCGAGCGCGAGTGGCACCGGCCGATGCCAGCTGACCATATGCCTGGCGCCGGCGCCGCTGCGCCCGACGCTGACGACGGCGATGCCGGCGCCCACGGTCAGTCGACGCTGCTGATCCGTGCCGCCGTCGCTGACGTGCCAGAGTGCGCCGTTGCCGCCGTTCGCTGCCGATGTCCAGCCGATGGTCGCTCGGCCGCGGCAGCCGAGGCTACCGTTGCGAGTAGCGGCCTTGCCCGACACCGCCGTTGCGTCCCGGCGCCGTCGAGCAGACGTGCCAGTCGTCCGTCGCGTCCGACGTTCAGTTGCCGATGGCGTCGACGCCCTGGCGTGCCCGCCTCGCTGAGATCGACCGTTGCCGATGTTGCGCCGTGAATGCCCGCTGTCGAGCCAGCCATGCCGATCGATCCGACGACCGTCGCCGTTAGCGCGCCGCTGCCGCCGGCTGCCTTGGTGACGAAGTCAGCTTGCCGCCGACCGTGGCTCGCCGGTGCCATCGATGCGCAGCTTGCCGCCGTTGGTGACGGTCACCTTGCCGTCCCCGCCGCCCGGTCGTCCGATCGTGATTCCAGCGCACTGTTCGTCGAATGCTGTTGTACTTGACGTCCCACTGCGAGCCGACGCCATCGACGCACCACCGTGCCGAAGCCCTTTTCGGTGCCCGGCCGCCGCGTGAAGTTGCCGACCGTGCTCGCTCGCGTCTCAGCTTGCCGCCGGCCAGACGTTCACAAAGGCATTCGTCGTACCGCCCGGCGTGCCGAAGCTGAAGCCGCATTCGCCGCTTGGTGAACACCGCCGCCCCGACGATGAAACCGCGCAGCGTGCCGTGCTCCTGCCGCCGACCTGGACGCGCGTTGCTGCGTGCCGCACCATTGCCGAGGAACCGTGCGTCCGCACGCCGGCCGCGCTGCAGCCGGATTGCGCGCGCGCGTCGAAATGGCCGGCTGACGAGCGTGACCGTGGCCGTGAACTGCCCGCCACGCCCGCCGTTCGTGCCACGCCTCAGCGCGCCCGGCCTGCAGCACGGCGCCCGCCAGCGCCTCCGACACAGCTGCCCGGCGCGCCATTGGCGATGTAGACCGTGTCGGTACCGAAGTTCAGGCTGGCCGGATCGCCGGCGAAGGGCAGGCCCGACGGATTGCCGCTGGTGCTGTTGGCCCCGCTCTGCGTGAACGACTGCGCCTGGCACCGGCGCCTGTGCCTGCGCCGCCATGAGCATCGCCGCGGCAAGGGCCAGTGGCTGCAGATGGGTCGGCCGCTTGGCGGCGCGCAGGTGCTGTCGCATGGGATCTCCTCGATCGCTTCGGCGGGTCTTCGGATGGCTCTGATGTGCAATATCACCGAGTTCACGCCGGCATGGAAGTCGTCGGGGTCCACAAACGGGATGAGACCCCCATGACTGGGGGGAGTGGAACTCCCATGGCGTAAGCGCCGCCAATCTGATCGGTCGGAAGGTCCGGGCGGTGCCCAGCGTCGACTGCGGCGTCGCGCGCCGCCGGCCGCGGCGCGGTCTCAGCCCGGATGTGCCCTGCGCTGGCGGGCCAGGGCCAGCAGTTCGGCGGCATCCGTTGCCTGGTCGCTGTTCGCCTGGTCCGACGTACGCAGGATGTCGAGCGCGCGTTCGAGCTGTGCGGCAATCGCGCCCGCGTCATCGCCATGGGCCAACTGCGCCCGCGACTGCAGCACCAGCGTCGACGCCAGCACGCCGTGTTCGGCCCGTAGACGCGCTGCAGCACGCGCGGCCCGTTCGGCCAGCTCGGCGGCCTCGCCGGCATCGCCTTGCGCCAGGCGCATCTTCGGCCAGGCTGATCAGCGCCCAGGCGGTCCATTCATGCTCCGGTGCCGAAGCTGGCTCTCCCAGATGCGCAGCGTCGCGCGCGCCAGCGGCTCGGCCTCGTCGCTGCCGCCGCTGGCCGCGCAGCGTTTCGGCCAGGTGCCACATCGACAGCCCGGTGTCGGGGTGGTCGGGCGGCAGCAGCTTCTGCTGCACCGCCAGCGCACGGCGGATCAGCGGCTCGGCGCTCGCGCAGTCGCCCTTCTTGGCCAGCACCTCGCCCAGCGCGGTCAGCGCGAAGGCGGTGTCGCTGTGCTCCGGTCCGAGGCTGCGCTCGTGCGCGGCCAGCACGCGGCGGAACAGGGCTTCGGCCTCGTCGAGCCGGCCGAGTTCGACCAGCGCCTTGGCCAGGTTGTCCAGCGTGCCCAGCGTCAGCGGATGCTCGGCGCCCAGCACCCTGCTCGCGGATTTCCAGCGCACGGCGGAAGTAGGGCTCGGCCGCAGCGCAGGTCGCCGCGGCCCGAGTAGTAGCCGCCCAGCGCGGCGATGGTCAGCGCCATGTCGGGGTGGTCGGCGGCAGCGACTGCTCCTGGATGGCGAGCGCGCGGCGCAGCAGCGGCTCGGCCTCGTTCGGCGTCGCCCTGCATCAGCGCCACGCGCGCCAGGTTGGTCAGCGCCCGGGCGGTCTCGGGGTGCTCGGGGCCGAACTGCCGCTCGCAGACCTCGACCAGCTGCTCGGCCAGCGGCCGCAGCGTCTGCGCGGCATAGGCGCTCGAGGTAGTGCGGTGAACTGCGGTCTCGAACCAGCCGACATAGGCCTTCGGGTCGGCCTGGCAGCGGTGGTACTGCGCCTCGGCCAGCGCGCGGCATTTGGTCGGGTCCACCTGCTGCGGCGCCGGCCACCTCGGCGCGTGCGCTCCAGAACGCGCCGACGCGCGCATGGCCGCTGCGCTTGGGCGCCTTGAGCACGCTGTCGTAGGTCACCTGGTGCAGCAGGTGGTGCTTGAAGGCGTACTCGCGCGTGTCCGTCGAAGGGCTCGGCATCGCGCTGCACCAGCAGCTGCTTTTGCAGCAGCAGCGGCAGGCAGTCCAGCGCCGCGGGGTCGATGGCGGCCAGCGCCTGGTCCCAGAACACATGGCCGACGACGGCGGCCTGCTGCAGCGCGCGGTGTTCGGCGGCGCCCAGCGCGTCCAGGCGCGCCTGCAGCACGCCGGTCAGCGTGGGCGGCACGTGCACGTGCAGCAGCTTGTCGGTCGACCACGCGCCAGCCTTCGGCCTCGACCGACGATGACGCCGTCGTCGATCAGCATCTTGACCAGCTCTTCCATGTAGAACGGGTTGCCCTCGGCGCCGTCGATGACCAGGGCGCGCAAGCGCCTCGGGCACGCCGCGGATGCGCTGCAGCAGCGCCTCGGCCAGTTCCCGGCTGCAGGCATGGTCCAGCGGCTTCAGGTCGAGCCGGGTGTGGCGCGGCTCGCCGCGCATCCAGTCGCCATGCTGCTCGTACATCGTCTGCCGCGTCAGCGTCAGGCTCAGCAGCGGCACGTCGCCGTCGCGCTGCAGCACGAAGCGCATGAAGTCCATCGAGCCGGCGTCGGCCCAGTGCAGGTCGTCCAGCACCACCACCACCACGGGCCGGGTCTCGCCCAGCCGGCGCAGGTACAGCGCGCCGGCCTCGAAGGCCTGCGCACGGAAGCTGCGCTTCGTCGCCGAGCAGCTCGGCGACATGCGGGCTGGCCGTGAAGTCCAGGCCGATCAACTGGCCCAGCAGGTGCATCGGCGCTTCGCCTTCTGCGGCGAACAGCGGCGCCAGCGCCTGGACCAGCTTGTCGCGCGCGGCGGCAGGGTCTTCGCCTTCGCCGATCTGCAGCTGGCGGTACAGCATGTCGCGCAGCAGGCCGAAGGGCTGCAGCGCACTGCGCGGGTGCGCGCGGCCGAGCAGCAGCCAGCAGGCCTGGCGGTCGATGCTGCGCTCGAACTCGGCCAGCAGCCGGCTCTTGCCCAGGCCGGCCTCGCCGACGACGGTGATCGCGCGCGCGCCGTGTTCGGCGACGGCGCGCTGCAGGCCGTCGCGCAGCAGCTGCAGTTCGGCCTCGCGGCCGACCATGCGCGTGGCCACGCCGTCGACGCCGCGCGGGCCGCCGCGCTGGGTGCGCGGCACGGCACGCGCGACCAGGTAGCTGCGCATCGGCTGTTCGACGCCCTTGACGCTGATGGCGGGCTGTTCCTCGAACTCGAACAGCCCGCGCACATGGCGCCAGCTGTCGTGGCTGATGCGCAGCCGCCCCGGCGGCGCGCTCTGCTCCATGCGCGCGGCGACGTTGACCGTGGCGCCGCGGATGCTGCCTTCGGCATCGACGCCGCCGCCGAGCAGCACGCGCCCGGTGTGCACGCCGACGCGCACGTTGAAGTCGGGCACGCCGTGCTCGCGCCGCACCTGCGGCGCATGGGACTTGCGCCTGCTCGACGATGGCCAGTCCGGCGCGGACGGCGGCCTCGACGTCGTCCTCGCCGGCGGCCTCGGTGCCGAAGGCGGCGAGCATGCCGTCGCCGGTGTACTGCAGCACGCGCCCGCCTTCGGCCTGCACCGCGGCGGTGAAGCGCTCGAGCGCGCTGTCCATCACCTCGTGGATCGTCTCCGGGTCGAGCTGCTGGCCCATCGCGGTGGA
This sequence comes from uncultured Pseudomonadota bacterium, assembly GCA_963818005.1. Lineage (GTDB taxonomy): Bacteria > Pseudomonadota > Gammaproteobacteria > Burkholderiales > Burkholderiaceae_C > Rubrivivax. Next base: position 25,495 of record CAWFQP010000031.1, on the reverse strand, counting down.
GCCGACCACGTCGACGAACAGCACCGACACCTGCTTCAGCTGCTGCGCCGCGGCGGCGATCTCGGGCGCACGCAGCGCGGCCAGCTTCTCGCGCAGCGGCGCCAGCGCGGTGTCGACCACCGCGTCGCCGAGCAACGCACGCTGCGCCTCGAGCGCGGCGATGGTCGCGGCCAGCTGCTCCGAGGACTGTGTGGTCATGGTGATCGAACTATCCGCTGGCTTTGCGTCGCATGAAGCCGTGTCGCGGCGCCAGCCACTCGACGCGCGGCGCAGCCTGGCAAGGGCCCTCGTCGGTCGCGCTGCCGACGAGCGTGCGCTCCTCCTGCAACACAAAGGCCAGATGTCCCGCGTTGCCGGGCACGGCCAGCAAGGTGGCGTCCTCGCCCAGCTTGACGGACTGCCCGGCCGCCGCTGCGCCACCGACCTGCGCCTGCGGCCAGTGTGCCCGCAATGCCGGCGCCAGGGCATCGCCTGCCTGGGTGAAGAGCAGCCGGCGCACGGGTGCCAAGCTCCAGGCGCACAGCGCTTGCCAGCGCGCCGCATCGGTCGCATCCGCATCGATGACCGCAGCCTCGGTGCGTGCGCTGTCGGTCACCAGGTAGGTGCACGCCAGCCGCCCGTGGATGCGCCACAGCCGCGCCGACAGCTGCGTCAGATCGCCCGGCGGCAGCTCGCAGCGCGCGTCGCCGCGCCCGTCGGGGTCGAGGCGTGCCACCTCGTCGTAGGCCGGGTCGCTCTCGATGACGAAGCGCGGCCCGTCGCGGCCCAGCGCCGGCCGCGGGAAGTGCAGCGCCACGCCGCGCAGCGCCAGCGCATGCGCGAAGGCGGCGCGCGCGCTGGCGAAGCCGCGCATGTCGTGCAGCGTGCGCTGGGTGACGTTGAGCAGCTTCAGCGCGCGCTGCGGGTCCAGCGCCTCGTCGGGCGTCAGCCACATCAGTTCCAGCGCCTCGCCGAAGTCGGGCATCGCCTGCTGCCCCGGCGGCGCCAGGCGCACGAAGAAGCGCGTGTCGAAGCGCTTGGGCCGGATCACCGGCGTCAGCCAGTGGCTGAAGTAGGCCATCTCGCGCAGGTCGAGCCGCCAGTCGAAGGCTTCGCACAGCGCGCGAGCGTCGGCCTCGCCGCGGTGCAGGCGGCTGCGCCACTGGCGCAGTGCCTCGGCATGCGGCGCCAGGTCGGCCGGCGCGCCGTCGCTGCGGCACACGAAGAGCAGGCCGACCTCCTCGAAGCATTCGCGCAGCGCGGCGACGAAGTAGTCCAGCCCGCCTTCCGGCAGGCCCAGCCGCGCGCTGGCCGTGGCATCGTCCAGGCCCAGGCACCAGCGCCAGGCTGTGGCGATCGGCGGCATCGAGCACGCCGCCGGGGAAGACGCAGGCGCCGCTGCGGAAATCGTTGTCGCCGCGCTCCGGGCGGCGCATCAGCAGCAGCTTCGACGCCGCGCGCGCCGTCGCGCAGCACCAGCACCGATGCCGCGGGGCGGATGTTGCCGGCGCGCGGCGCGTTCACGCGCGCAGCGCCGCGCCGGCCGCATGCAGCGCGGCGATCTCGTCGGCGCTGAAGCCGGCCTCGGCCAGCACCTCGTCGGTGTGCGCGCCGACGGCCGGCGCGGGGCGCACGGTGTCGGGCGTGCTGCGGTCGAAGCGCGGCGCCGGGCCGGGCTGCACCACGCCGGCCACGTCGATGAAGGCCTGCCGCGCCCGGGCATGCGGGTGCTGCGGCGCCTCCTCGATGCTCAGCACCGGCGCGAAGCAGGCGTCGCTGCCTTCGAGCACGCCGCACCACTCGTCGCGCGTCTTGCCGCGCAGGATGCGCGTCATCTCGGCGCGCATCTCGGGCCACAGCCTGCGCTCGTGCTGGCCCTTGATGAAGCGCGCGTCCAGGCCGATGCGCTCGGCCATCTCGGCAAAGAACTTCGGCTCCAGCGCGCCGATCGACACGTACTTGCCGTCGGCCGTCTCGTAGGTGTCGTAGAAGGGCGCGCCGCCGTCGAGCAGGTTGTCGCCGCGCTGGCTGCTCCAGCGGCCGCTGGCCGTCATGCCGTAGAAGATCGAGGCCAGCGACGCGGCGCCGTCGACCATCGCCGCATCCACCACCTGGCCGCGGCCGGACCGCGTGCGCTCGTGCAGCGCGGCCAGCAGGCCCATCGCCAGGTACAGCGCGCCGCCGCCGTAGTCGCCCACCAGGTTGAGCGGCGGCACCGGCTTGCCGCCGGCCGGGCCGATGGCATGCAGCGCGCCGGTCAGCGCGATGTAGTTCAGGTCGTGCCCGGCGGCCTGCGCCATCGGGCCGCTCTGGCCGAAGCCGGTCATGCGGCCGTAGACCAGGCCCGGATTGCAGCGCATGGCAGTCGGCCGGGCCCAGGCCCAGCCGCTCGGCCACGCCGGGGCGGAAGCCCTCGATCAGCATGTCGGCGCCGGCGATCAGCCGCAGCACCGCGCTGCGTCCGGCGGGCGACTTCAGGTCCAGCGCCACCGAGCGGCGGTTGCGGCCGTTGATGTCGTAGCGCTTGTCCATCGGCACGCCCAGGCCGCTGGCTTCGGTGCGGTCGATGCGCACCACGTCGGCGCCCATGTCGGCCAGCAGCATCGCGCAGAACGGCCCGGGGCCGATGCCGGCCAGTTCGATGATGCGCAGTCCCTTCAACGGTCCCATGGGTCGTGATCCTCGCGCGGCGCCGCAGCCTCGCGGCAAGGGCCCGAGTTTGCCTGATGTGCGTGGCCTGCAGCCTGTCGCCCAGGCAGCGCGCCAACGCCGGTGCCCGGCCTCAGCCATACTGCGGCGTGCCTTGCCTGACCATGCCTTCCATGAGATCGTCTCCTGCCCATCCCTTGCTCGGCACCTGGCATCTGAAGCGCTGGGAGATTGCCTATGGCGACGGCCGTGCGGCCACCCTGCCCTACGGGCCCGATGCGGTGGGTCTGATCCTGTACACCGCCGACGGCTGGATGAACGCCTGTATCGCCCGCGGCGCGCGGCCGCGCCTGAGCGGCGACAGCATGCGCAAGCTGCCCACGGCCGAAGCGCTGGCCGCCTTCGAGAGCTATTTCAGCTATGCCGGGCGCTACACGCTGCGCACGCACGAGGGCCGGCCGCAGGTGGTGCATCAGGTGACGATGTCGCTGAACCCGAACTTCGTCGGCAGCGAGCAGGTGCGCGACCTGCATTTCGACGCCGAGGGCCGGCTCACGCTGTCGGCCTCGGACACCGTGCCGGGCAGCGGCGTGGCCCGGCACCACCGGCTGAGCTGGGAGCGGCGCTGATCCCCCGCTGTCGCCTGCTCGACCGCATCGCGATCCACCTGGCACAGCCGAAGACGATCGCGGCCGGCGCTGGCCCATGAGCGAACAAGCCATCCCGCGCCGCGCGCTGGTGCTGCTGGTCGTCCTGACGCTGGTGTGGGGCACCAACTGGCCGTTGTTCGCGTTTGCGGTGCGCGAGATCTCGGTGTGGACCTTCCGCGCCATCGCGGTCACGCTGGCCGGCGTGACGCTGCTGGCGGTGGCGCGCGCGCGCGGGCAGTCGCTGGCCATCCCGCGCGAGTACTGGCCGACCATCGTCGTCGCCACCTTCTTCTACCTGGTGATCTGGAACATCGCCAGCACCTACTCGGCGATCCTCATTCCGTCGGGGCAGGCCTCGGTGCTGGGCTTCACGATGCCGCTGTGGTCGGCGCTGATCTCCTGGGCGGTGCTGGGCGAAAGGCTCAGCGGCCGCATGCTGCTGGGCCTGCTGTTCGGCGGCGCGGCGGTGCTGCTGCTGATGGTGCCCAGCCTGCGCGCCTACGCGAATGCGCCCGCGGGCTTCGCACTGGGGCTGTCGGCCGGGCTGGGCTGGGCCATCGGCACGCTGATCCTGAAGCGCCGCAAGGTCATCGTGCCGGCCACGGTGCTGACCGGCTGGCAGCTGCTCATCACCGCGGTGCCGACCACGCTGGGCGCGCTGTGGCTCGGCGACGGCCAGTGGTTCATGCCGTCGTGGCAGACCATCGTGGTCGTGGCCTACATCGCGCTGATCCCGATGAGCGTGGGCAACGTCGCCTGGTTCTCGATCGTCGGCATGCTGCCGGTCAACGTGGCCGGGCTGTCGTCGATCATGGTGCCGATGGTGGCGATGGTCTCCGGCGCGCTGGTGCACGGCGAGCCGCTGGGCCCGACGCAATGGGCGGCGATGGTCTGCTGCGCGGTCTCGCTGTCGCTGGTGCTGCTGAGGCCGCACGAGGCTCGCCGGAAGGCGGGCATCGGCTGACGACGCACTGGCGACGAACCCGGCGGCCAGGCCGAGGCCGAGCGGGGCTATGCAGCGCGGGCTGCGCTGCCGCCCCGGTCACAGGGCATGGGTCACCAGCTTGAAGCTCGGATCCTCGTCGAAGCGCTTGATGGCAAAACCCAGGCTGCGCATCAGCTTGAGCATGCCGTCGTTGTTGGCCAGCACCAGCCCGTCGATCTCGCTCAGGCCCTTCTCGCGCGCCACCTCCATGATGCTTTCCATCAGGCGCGAGCCCAGGCCCTTGCCGCTCATCTGGTCGTCCACCAGCAGCGCGAACTCGCAGCTCGACTGGTCGGGGTTGGTGATGTAGCGCGACACGCCGACGATGCGTTCGGTTTCGACGATTTCGCCGTCGGCGGCGGCGCCGCGATCCTTCAACACCGCCACCAGGGCCATTTCGCGGTCGTAGTCGATGAGGGTGAAGCGCGCCAGCATCGACGGCGTCAGCTCGGCGATCGGCGAGACGAAGCGGAAGTAGCGGCTTTCCGGCGAAATGCGCAGCACCAGGTCCTGCAGCATCTGTGCGTCGTCGGGGTGGATCGGGCGCACGGTGTATTCGCCGCCGCCGCGCAGCGGCCAGACCTGTTCGTAGCGCGCCGGGTAGGGCTTGATCGCCAGGTGCTGGTACTGGCGGCCCAGCGAGCCCAGCGCCTGCGGCGCGCTTTCGATGACGATGCGCGCGTCCACGGCGACGGCGCCCGATTCGTCCACGATGATCGGGTTGATGTCCATCTCGCGCAGCTGCGGCAGCTCGCAGACCATCTCCGACACGCGCAGCAACACACCCTCCAGGGCCTCGATGTCGGCCGCGCTGGCGCCGCGCCACTCGAGCAGCGTCTCGGCGACGCGCGAGCGTTCGATCAGCCGGCGCGCCAGGAACTGGTTCAGCGGCGGCAGTTCCATGGCCCGGTCGTCGATGAGCTCGATCATCGTGCCGCCCGCACCAAACACGATCACCGGGCCGAACGCGTCATCGGTGACGACGCCGATGTAGATCTCCCGGCCGCGCCGCGCCGGCGACATGCGCTGCACCGTGACGCCGTTGATGCGCGCATCCGGCAGCAGGCGCGACACGTTCTGCACCATGTCGGTGTAGGTGTCGCGCGCGCCGGCGCCGTTCAGGATGTTCAACGCCACGCCCTGCACGTCGGACTTGTGGCTGATGTCGGGCGAGTCGATCTTCAACGCCACCGGAAAGCCCAGCTGCGTGGCGATCATCATCGCCTCGTTGGCGCTGCGTGCCAGCACCGTCTGCGTCACCGGAATGTGGAACGACGACAGCAGCGTCTTCGATTCCATCTCGGTCAGCACCTTGCGGCGTTCGGCGAGCACGCTCTCGATGACCAGGCGCGCGCCCTGGATGTCGGGCTTGGCCAGCGCGGACAGCGGTGGCGGCGTCTGCTGCAGCAACTGCTGGTTCTGATAGAAGGTGGTGATGTTGCCGAAGGCGCCCACGGCCGCCTCGGGGGTGCGGAAGCCCGGTATCTCGGCTTCGTCGAGCAGCACGCGCGCCGTGGCGACCGAGTCATCGCCCATCCAGCACGACAGCAGCGGCTTGCCGATCGAACGCTTGAGGTCGATCAACACGCGCGCCACCTGGTCGGCATCGATGTCTACGCGCGGCGAGAAGATCACCAGCACGCCGTCGATGTCGGCATCGGCGCCGGCCGTTTCGATGGCGGCCCTGAAATGCTCGGGCGTGGCCTCCTCGGACAACTCGATCAGGTCGGTCAGCGAGGCCAATGCCGGCAGCTTGTCGCCCAGCGCCTCGGCCGAGGATGGCGACAGCCGGCCCAGTTCCAGGCGGATCTCGTTCACCCAGTCGGCAGCCAGCACACCCGGGCCGCCGCCATTGGTGACGATGGCCAGGCGCCGCCCGACCGCGCGGTAGCGCGAGGCCAGGCATTTCGCCGCCGAGAACAGCTCGACGAAGGAGCGCACCCGCACGGCTCCGGCGCGGCGCAGCGCGGCGTCGAAGACCTCGTCGCTGCCGACGATGGCGCCGCTGTGCGTCTGCGCCGCCTTGTTGCCGGCCGGCCGGCGGCCGGCCTTCAAGACCACCACTGGCTTGGCATTGGCGGCGGAGCGCAATGCGCTCATGAAGCTGCGCGCGCTGGAGATGCCCTCCAGGTAGACGACGATGCTGTGCGTGCTGCCGTCGATGGCCAGGAAGTCCAGTACCTGGGCGATGTCGACCGCGGTGTTCGGGCCGAGCGAGACGACGGCCGAGAAACCGACGGCATTGTTGCTGGCCCAGTCGAGCATCGACGCCGTCAGGGCGCCCGATTGCGACACCAGCGCCAGCGATCCCGGCATGGCCAGCGGCCCGGTCACGCTGGCATTCAGTTGCAGGCGGGGGCGCTGCAGGCCCAGGCTGTTGGGGCCGAGCAGATGCACGCCTTCGCGCCGCGCGATGCGCTTCAGGTCGGCGGCCGCTTCGACGCCGATGCCGCTGGAGATGATCAGCGCCGAGCGGCAGGACATGCGGCCGGCCAGCTCCAGCGCGGCAGGCACCTCGGCCGGCGGCAGCGCAATCAGCACCAGATCGGCGCGGGTCTTGGCCAGGTCGGCGAGCGTGCCGCTGGTGCTGGTGTCGACGAAATGCAGCTGGCCGCCGAAGCGCTGCGCGCGCAAGGCCGCGCACAGCGCCCTGCCGTGGCGTGTCTGGCTCGACGGCTCATCGTGCCGGCCGGCCATGACGACGATGGTTTCGGGCGAGAGCAAAGCGGTGAGGTAGTGCTTGTCCATGCTTGAAATGTGTGCCTCAGGACGGACGCTGTTCGGCCAGGTGCCGCTCGCGCAGCTCGCGCTTCAGCACCTTGCCGATGGCGCTGCGCGGCAGCTCGTCGATGAAGTGCAGGTCGCTCAGGCGCTGCGTCTTGCCCACCTGCTGGTTGCACCAGTGCAGCAGTTCGGCCGCCGCCACCGTGCCGCCCGGCCGGCGCACCACGTAGGCCACCGGCGTCTCGCCCCATTGCACAGAGGGCACGCCGACCACGGCCACGTCGGCCACGGCCGGATGCTTGTGCAGGATGCCCTCCAGGTCGCTGGGGTAGATGTTGAAGCCGCCGCTGATGACCATGTCCTTGCGCCGGTCGAACAGGATCAGGAAGCCGTCGGCATCGAAGCGTCCGACGTCGCCGGTGCGGATGAAGCGCTTGCCGCTGGCGTCGTACCACTCGGCCTCGCGCGTCTTTGCCGGCTGGCCGTGGTAACCGATCATCATGCCGCGCGAATGGCCGACCACCTCGCCGGCCTCGCCCGGCGCAACCTCATGGCCCTGCTCGTCGATCAGGCGGATGTCGTGGCCCTCGGCCGGCTGGCCCACGGTATGCAGCTTGTCCGGATGTTCGTGCGCGTTCAGGATGCAGCTGCCGCCGCCTTCGGTCATGCCGTAGAACTCCACCAGCCCGCCCGGCCAGCGCTGCAGCACGTCGGCCTTGAGCGCGGCATTGAAGGGCGCGCTGGTGCAGAACTTCATGTGGAAGGAACTCAGGTCGTGGCGCTCGAAGTCCGGCAGCGCCATGAGGCGCTGGTACTGCACCGGCACCAGCATCGTGTGCGTCACGCGTTGCTTCTCGGCCAGCGCCAGGTAGCCCGCGGCGTCGAACTTGGCCATCAGGTGCACCGTGCCACCGTAGGCGATCGACGGCAGGAAGACCACCAGCGTGGTGTTCGAGTACAGCGGCGTGGACAGCAGCGTCACCGTCTGCGGCCCGTAGCCGTAGGCCGCGCCGCGCATCACGTGGGTCCAGCGCATGCCGTGCGACTGCACGATGCCCTTGGGCGTGCCGGTGGTGCCGCTGGAATAGATGATGTTGAAGGGCCATTCGGGCTGCAGCGCCAGCGCCGCGGGCTTCGTGCCGGGCGCGGCCAGCCACTCGTCCAGCGGCACGCCGGGCAGGCTGTCGTCCAGCGCGAGGGTGCGCAGCTGCACGTCTTTCAACAGCGGCAACGCGGCAGCGTCAGCGAAGAGCAGCTTGGCCTGTGCATCGGCGAGCATCGATGCGAATTGCTCCGCCGTCACCGACGGCGCCAGCGGTGCCACCGCCACGCCCGCGCGCAGCGCCCCCAGGAACACGGCAGCGTAGCGCGGCGCGCTGTGCGCGCAGATGGCAATGCTGTCGCCCTGGCGCACACCGTCGCGCTGCAGCGCCGCGGCCACGCGGTCCATCAGCGCATCCAGCGCGGCGTAGTCGATGATGTCCTCGCCCTGGACCAGCGCGCGCTGGCGCGGGCGCGCGGCCGCATGCTCGCGCACCAGGTCTGGAATGGCACGAAATGCAGGAAGGGGTGTGGCGGTGTTCATCGGTGCTCGCTGTTCGACGGGGCGCCCGTGCGCGGGCAGGGTGCTCATTGTGCCCAGCGAGCATCCGAAGCGATCGCTGTGCCGCTTCAGGCCTCGGCCGGCCCGTGCATCGACTGGATGATCATGTCGATCGTGTCCGCCCAGGCCTTCTCGACTTGCGCCGTGTGCCTGCTGCCGAGAACCTCGCGCGCCGACTCGAGAAAGGCCTGGCGAAAGGCCGGGTAGTACGCGGGTGCGACACCGTAGCCATCGTGTCGCCGGCCGAGGTCCCGCAAGCCGAGCGCCATGATCTCGGGGCGGCCCATGGCGTGCACCAGAAACTGCATCATGTGGGCGAGCATCTGGCCCTGGCTGCGCATGTCGCCATGGAACAGCGCCTCGGCTGCGGGAGCCAGCGCGAACAGGCGCATGTAGAGATGCTGCGTGAACTCGTTTTGATGCTGCAACAGGACGCCGATGGTCGACTGCACCAGCAGCGTGGTGTCCGGCACCGCAAAGCAGATCGCTTCCACGAGCTGGAACGCGCCGTGTTTGCCCTTCAATACGGCTTGTGCCCTGCGCACCTTCACGGGCGCCTGCGGAACCTGATCGAACAGAGCCTGCGACAACAGGAATCGGGTGCCCAGCGTCTTGTTCGTGTCCTGGATGCGGCTGGCGATGTTCATCGCATCGCCGACCGCCGTGAACTGTCGATGATCCGGATGCCCCATCATGCCGACGATGAGCGGGCCGAAATGAGCCCCGATGCCGATCTCGAGCGTGGTTGCGAATTCGGCCGACAGCTGCGAATTGAGATCGTCGAGCGCGGAGAGCATGCCTAGACCGGCGCGAATCGCATCGAGACAACTCTTCTCGGGCGGATCGCCGCCGACGCCGAACAGGCCGACGATCTCGTCGCCGACATACTGGTAGATGACGCCGTTGTTGAGCAGGATCGCGTCGCCGACTGCCTTGAAGAAGCGATTGAGAATGTGCACCACGTCGAAGGCGAGGTGCGTGTTGACGAAGGGCGTGAAGTCGCGGATGTCGCAGAAGAGCACGGCCAGCGTTCGCTCCTGCGAGGGCGCGACGGAGGCTTCTTCCACCTGCAGGCACGACACGTCCGCGGGGCTCTTGATCAGCCGTTCGATGCTCACGTCGCCGTTGACGCGCGTCTGACACGCCAGGCGTGTGAAACCGTCCCAGCGAAGCGCGTCGGCCACCGCGAGCTCGCGCGGCGTGCGCGCCGAGACGTGCTGGATTCCGTCGCAGATGCGGACACGGCAAGTCGTGCAGCGCCCGTGGCCGCCGCAGGCCCGAACGTGCGTGATTTTGTGCGCGATGGAGACGTCGAGGATGCTCATGCCGGCATCGGCGACCGGCACGGCCTTGTCTTCTCCCACGTAAACGATCGTCGTCATGTGAGGCTTGGCGCTACAGCAGCTGCTCCGGCACGAAGGGGCTGACCAGCATGTTGTGCAGCCGCAGCCACAGCGTGGTCTCGGGCTCCTCGCTGAGCACCATTTCCTTGTCCTCGTCCATGCTCAGCCATTGCAGGTTGCCGTGCGCGTCGAGCCGCACGCGGTAAGCGCTTTGCAGTTTGCTGATGTTGACGATGCGCAGCAGCTCGCGGGCCAGCTCCGGGCTGTCGATGAAGATGCCCAGCTCGGTGTTCTGCGTGTCCGAGCGCGGGTCCAGGTTCATCGAGCCGACGAACACCGTGCGGCCGTCGACCACCGCGGTCTTGGCGTGCAGCCGGCCGAAGGACGAGCCGAACATGCCCAGCCGCTTGGTGCGGCGCGTGCGCTCGGGGCTGATCTCGTAAAGGTCCACGCCCGATACCGAGCAGCCGCGTGCGGTAGCGCGCGTAGCCGGTGTGCACCAGCGGCTCGTCGGTGGCGGCCAGCGAGTTGGTCAGCACCACGGTCTTGACCTTGCGCTGGCCCAGCGCCTCGAAGGCGGTGATGCCCAGCGGCCCGGGGATCAGGTACGGGCTGGTGATGCACCAGCTCGCGTTCGGCCGACCAGATCTTCATGCGCACTTCCATCGGACACGCTCATCTCGCGTGCCTCTTCGGGGCTCATCTTGTCGCGCTTGTTCGGCGGGTCGGCGAAGGCGCGCGCCGGCGCCCAGATCAGGCCGACGCGGCCGGCCTCCAGGTCCTCGCTGACCGGGCCGTAGCCCAGCGCGTCCACCGGCGGCAGCTCGGGCGGTGCGTGCTCGATCGGGCTCAGTCGCTCGAACTCGGCCAGCGCCTGCGCCGCGCGGCACCGTCGGCGGCACGATCGCCTGCACCGGGTAGACCACGTCGCTGTTCCAGTATTGGTCGAAGATCTGCTGCAGCTGGCCGCACGACCGCGCCGATGACGAAGGCGTCCATGTCGACGAAGTTGCTGCTCATGTTGAGCATGAAGTACTCGTCGGCGATGTTGCGCCCGCCGGCCACCGCGAACAGGCCGTCGGCGATGAGCAGCTTGTTGTGCATGCGGTGGTTGACGCGGTAGATGTCGCCCAGCGAGCCGGCAAAACGGCCCAGCGTCGAGCCGCGCAGGCAGCAGAAGGGGTTGAACAGCCGCACCTCGATGTTCGGATGGTCGGCCAGCGCGCGCAGCATGGCGTCGGTGTGCGCTGGTGAACAGGTCGTCGACCAGCAGCCGCACGCGCACGCCGCGCGCGGCGGCGTCGCGCAGGCTGCGCAGCAGCAGCCGGCCGGTGGCGTCGTCCTCGATCACGTAGTACTGCACATCCAGGCTGTGTTGCGCGCGGCGGATCAGCTGCAGCCGCGCGTCCAGCGCATAGGGCCCGAGCGGCAGCAGCCTGAAGCCGGACAGCTCGCCCGGCGGCGTCGAGGCCTTGGCGATGGCGGCCAGTGCGCCGCCGTCGTGGGGCGGCAACGCCACCGAGACCGGCTTCGGCCCGGCCGGCGGCAGCGTGCCGCAGCCGCCCAGGACCAGCAGTGCCAAGCCGAGCAGCAGCGCAGCCAGGGTGCGGCCGGACAGAAACCCGGCGCCGCGCACGGCCCAGGCCTTCTGGCAAGATGGTTCATGGCTGCTGCCGAAGGATGAACCGCGCATGAAACACGCCATTGCACTATTCATGATGCTGGGGGCCCTGTGCCTGCCGGTGCGGGCCGCACTGGACGTGGGCGATACCGCGCCGAACTTTACTGTTCCGGCGGCACTTGGGGGCAAGCCCTTCCAATACAACCTGTCCGAGCATCTGGCCAAGGGGCCGGTGGTGCTGTACTTCTTCCCGGCCGCGTTTTCCGAAGGCTGCTCGATCGAGGCGCACCAGTTCGCCGAGGCCATCGGCAAGTACGAGGCGCTGGGCGCGTCGGTGATCGGCGTGTCCGGCGACGACCTGGAGCTGATCACGCGCTTTTCGGTGCAGGTCTGCCAGGGCAAGTTTCCGGTGGCGGCCGACGAGAAGAAGGCGGTGATCAAGGCCTTCGACGCGGCCATGCAGACGCGCCCGGAATACGCCAACCGCATCTCCTACGTCATCGCGCCCAACGGCAAGGTGGTCTACAGCTACCTGAGCCTGAACCCGAACAAGCATGTCGAGAAGACGCTGGCGGCGCTGGCGCAGTGGGCCAAGGACAACCCGCGGCGCTAGCTGCGCTAGACTTCGACCCATGTTCACGTCTCGCAAGCACAGGTCGCGCGACCGGGGAGCCTGGCCCTGGCGTCGCTGGCATCCGCTCGGATAGCTTGCCGCCGGCCGCTGGCCGGCGCCCCGACCTTTGCAGATTCGACGCCGCCGCTGCCGCCGCACGGGAATCTTCAGCACCAGAGGAATCGACGTGATCACCGAACTCGAATTCAAGAGCCTGAGCGCCCAGGGCTACAACCGCATTCCGCTGATCGCGGAAGCCTTCGCCGACCTGGAAACCCCTTTGTCGCTGTACCTGAAGCTGGCTTACGCCAGCGGCGGCGGCAAGCACAGCTTTCTGCTGGAAAGCGTGGTCGGCGGCGAACGCTTCGGCCGCTATTCCTTCATCGGCCTGCCGGCGCGCACGCTGCTGCGCGCCACGCGGCTTTCGCACCGAGGTGGTCACCGACGGCGCGGTGGTCGAGGTGCACGAAGGCAACCCGCTGGACTTCATCGCCGACTACCAGAAGCGCTTCAAGGTGGCGCTGCGCCCGGGGCTGCCGCGCTTCTGCGGCGGGCTGGCGGGCTACTTCGGCTACGACGCGGTGCGCTACATCGAGCCCAAGCTGGCCAGCCACGCAGAAGAGCGGCGGCATCGACACGCCCGACATCCTGCTGCTGCAGTGCGAGGAACTGGCGGTCATCGACAACCTGTCGGGGCGGCTGTACCTGATCGTCTATGCCAACCCGGCCGAGCCCGAGGCCTTCTCCAAGGCCAAGCGCCGGCTGGCGGCGCTGGGCGACAAGCTGCACTACAGCGTCACCGCGCCGGCGGTCAAGCGCGGGCCCTCGCATGCGGTGGAGCGCGAATTCGCCAAGGCCGACTACCTGGCCGCGGTGCTGCAAGGCCAAGGAGTACATCGCCGCCGGCGACATGATGCAGGTGCAGGTGGGCCAGCGGCTGCGCAAGCGCTACACCGAAAGCCCGCTGAGCCTGTACCGCGCGCTGCGCTCGCTGAACCCGTCGCCCGTACATGTACTTCTACGACATGGGCGACTTCCAGATCGTCGGCGCGTCGCCCGAGATCCTGGTGCGCCAGGAATCCACGCCCGAAGGCGAGAAGGTCACGATCCGCCCGCTGGCCGGCACGCGCCCGCGCGGCGCCACGCCCGAGCAGGACAAGGCGCTGGAGGCCGAACTGCAGGGCGACCCGAAGGAGCGCGCCGAGCACGTGATGCTGATCGACCTGGCGCGCAACGACATCGGCCGCATCGCCAAGATCGGCAGCGTCAAGGTGACCGAGGCCTTCACCGTCGAGCGCTACTCGCACGTGATGCACATCGTCAGCAACGTCGAAGGCCTGCTGCTCGACGGCATGAGCAGCCTGGACGTGCTGCAAGGCCACCTTCCCGGCCGGCACGCTGACCGGCGCGCCCAAGGTGCGGGCGATGGAGATCATCGACGAGCTCGAGCCGGTCAAGCGCGGCATCTACGGCGGCGCCTGCGGCTACCTGAGCTTTGCCGGCGACATGGACGTGGCCATCGCCATCCGCACCGGCATCGTCAAGGACGGCACGCTGTACGTGCAGGCGGCGGCCGGCGTGGTGGCCGACTCGGTGCCCGAGCTGGAGTGGAAGGAAACCGAAGCCAAGGCGCGCGCGCTGATCCGCGCGGCCGAGCTGGTCGAGGAGGGCTTCTGACATGCTGCTCATGATCGACAACTACGACAGCTTCACCTACAACCTGGTGCAGTACTTCGGCGAGCTGGGCGAGGACGTGCGCGTGTTCCGCAACGACCAGATCACGCTCGAAGGCATCGCCGAACTGAAGCCCGACCGGCTGGTGCTGTCGCCGGGGCCGTGCTCGCCGGCCGAGGCCGGCATCTGCATCGAGGCGATCCGCCACTTCCAGGGCAAGCTGCCGATCCTGGGCGTGTGCCTGGGGCACCAGTCCATCGGCGCGGCGCTCGGCGGCAGGATCGTGCGCGCCAAGGTGCAGATGCACGGCAAGACCAGCGTCATCAGCACCGACCAGCGCGGTGTCTACGCCGGGCTGCCGCCGCAGTTCACGGTCAACCGCTACCACTCGCTGGTGATCGAGCGCGCCAGCCTGCCGGCCGAGCTGGAAATCAGCGCCACGGCCGACGACGACGGCGAGATCATGGGCGTGCGCCACCGCGCGCTGGCCGGCACGCGCACGCCGCTGGAAGGCGTGCAGTTCCATCCCGAGTCGATCATCAGCGAGCATGGCCATGCGCTGCTGAAGAACTTCCTGGAGTTGCGCGCGATGATGCCGTCGTCGACCTGCGCAGCGACACCGTCACGCGGCCGACGCCGGCGATGCGCGAGGCGATGGCTCGCGCCGAGCTGGGCGACGATGTCTTCGGCGACGACCCGTCGGTCAACGCGCTGCAGGAGCAGATTGCCGCGCTGCTGGGCAAGGAGGCGGCGCTGTTCATGCCCAGCGGCACGCAGAGCAACCTGGCCGGCATCATGAGCCACTGCGGCCGTGGCGACGAATACATCGTCGGCCAGGGCGCGCACTGCTACCGCTACGAAGCCGGCGGCGCGGCGGTGCTGGGCAGCGTGCAGCCGCAGCCGCTGCCCCACCAGCCGGACGGCAGCCTGGCGCTGGCCGACATCGAAGCCGCCATCAAGCCCGACGACGAGCACTTCGCGCGCAGCCGGCTGCTGGCGCTGGAAAACACCCTCGGCGGCAAGGTGCTGCCGATGGCCTATCTGGCCGAAGCCACGGCGCTGGCGCGCAGCCGCGGCCTGGCCACGCACCTGGACGGCGCGCGGCTGTTCAATGCCGCGGTGGCAGCTGGGCGGAGATGCGCGCGCCAATGCGCGGGCGATCGCCGATCACTTCGACAGCGTGTCGGTGTGCTTCAGCAAGGGGCTGGGCGCGCCGGTCGGCTCGGCGCTGGTGGGCTCGAAGGAGCTGATCGCAGCGCGCGCACCGCTGGCGCAAGATGCTCGGCGGCGGCATGCGCCAGGCGGGCGTGCTGGCCGCGGCGGCCTCGCTATGCGCTGCAGCACCACATCGACCGCCTGGCCGACGACCATGCGCTGGCCGCGCGGCTGGCCGAGGGCCTCGGCGGCATCGACGGCCTGGACGTGGTGCCGCCGCAGACCAACATCGTCTTCGCCACCGCGCGCGGCGGGCGCGGGCCGGCGCTGCTGGCGCACCTGCACGCGCAGGGCGTGCTGGCCACCGGGCTGATCGGCCTGCGCTTCGTCACCCACCTGGATGTCGACCGCGCCGGCATCGAGCGCGCCATCGCCGCCGTGCGCGGCTTCTTCGAGGACCACTGACATGCCCATCACCAACACCGAGGCGCTGACGCGCTGCATCGACCACCGCGAGATCTTCCACGACGAGATGCTGTCGCTGGTGCGCCGCATCATGAGCGGCGAGATGTCGCCGGTGATGATGGCGGCGATGCTGATGGGCCTGCGCGTCAAGAAGGAAACCATCGGCGAGATCACCGCCGCGGCGCAGGTGATGCGCGAGTTCGCCACCAAGGTGGAGGTGGCCGACCGCACGCACCTGGTGGACATCGTCGGCACCGGCGGCGACAGCTCGCACAGCTTCAACATCAGCACCTGCAGCATGTTCGTGGCCGCGGCCGCCGGCGCGCGCGTCAGCAAGCACGGCAACCGCGGCGTGAGCAGCAAGTCGGGCAGCGCCGACGTGCTCGAAGCGCTGGGCGTGCCGATGACGCTGACGCCGCAGGCCATCAGCCGCTGCATCGCCGACACCGGCATCGGCTTCATGTTCGCGCCCAACCACCACCCGGCGATGAAGAACGTGGCGCCGGTGCGCAAGGAACTGGGCGTGCGCACCATCTTCAACATCCTGGGGCCGCTGACCAACCCGGCCGATGCGCCGAACATCCTGATGGGCGTGTTCCACCCCGACCTGGTGGGCATCCAGGTGCGCGCGCTGCAGCGCCTGGGCGCCGAGCATGCGGTGGTGGTCTACGGCCGCGACGGCATGGACGAGGTGTCGCTGGGCGCGGCCACGATGGTCGGCGAATACAAGGACGGCGGCATCCACGAGTACGAGATCCACCCCGAGGACTTCGGCCTGACCATGGCCAGCAACCGCGCGCTGAGGGTCGATTCGGCCGAAGCCTCGAAGGCGCTGCTGCAGTCGGTGCTGGACGACGAGCCTGGCCCGGCGCGCGACATCGTGCTGCTCAACGCCGGCGTGGCGCTGTATGCCGCCAACGTGGCGCCGACGCATGGCCGAGGGCGTGGCGCTGGCGCGCGAGACCATCGCCTCGGGCAAGGCGCTGGCCAAGATGCACCAGTTCGTCGCGCGCAGCAAGGAGCTGGCGGCGGCATGACGTGCACGGCCGTTCCGAAGCGTTCATCCCGGAGCGCAACGCGCGAGGGTTTCTCGATGAGCGACATCCTGCAGCGCATCGTCGCGGTCAAGCGCGAGGAGATCGCCGAGGCGAAGCGCCTGCGCGATGCGGCATCGATGCGCCGCGAGGCGCTGGCGCAGGCGCCGGCGCGCGACTTCGTCGGCGCGCTGCGTGCGAAGGTGGACGCCGGGCAGGCCGCGGTCATCGCCGAGATCAAGAAGGCCAGCCCGAGCAAGGGCGTCATCCGCGAGCACTTCGTGCCGGCGGAGATCGCTGCGACCTATGCGCGCCATGGCGCGGCCTGCCTGAGCGTGCTCACCGACCGGCAGTTCTTTCAGGGCGACGCCGCCTACCTGCAGCAGGCGCGCGCCGCCTGCACCCTGCCGGTGCTGCGCAAGGACTTCATGGTCGACGCCTACCAGGTGGACGAGGCGCGGGCCTGGGGCGCGGACTGCATCCTGCTGATCGCCGCCTGCCTGGACGATGCACAGATGGCCGAGCTGGAAGCCCAGGCGCTGGGTCTGGGCATGGCGGTGCTGGTCGAGGTGCACGACGCGACGAACTGGAGCGCGCGCTGCGGCTGAAGACGCCGCTGCTGGGCATCAACAACCGCAACCTGCAAGACCTTCGAGGTCACGCTGGACACCACGCTGGGCTTGCTGCGCGCAGGTGCCGGCCGACCGGCTGCTGGTCACCGAAAGCGGCATCCTCGGCCGCGCCGACGTGCAGCGCATGCGCGAGGCGGGCGTGCATGCCTTCCTGGTCGGCGAGGCCTTCATGCGCGCCGACGACCCGGGCGTCGCGCTCGCCGACCTGTTTCGGTGATCGCGCCGGCCAACCGGCTGGTCGAGCCGATCGGCCGTCAGGTGGCGGCGATGCAGGGTGACTGGGCGCCGCTGCTGCAGTCCTGGGCCAGCAGCGACGCCGGTCGCCACCTGATCGAGCAGGTCGACGCACGCCTGGCCGCCGGCGCCACCATCTTCCCGGCCCAGGTGTTCCGCGCGCTGGCGCTGACGCCCCTGTCGAGCGTGCGGGTACTGATCCTCGGCCAGGACCCGTACCACGGCCCCGGGCAGGCCGAAGGGCTGGCCTTTTCGGTGCCCGCCGGGCAGCGTCTGCCGCCGAGCCTGCGCAACATCTTCAAGGAACTGCAGGCGCGACCTGGGTTTGCCCGTGCCACCGTCGGGCAGCCTGCTGGGCTGGGCCCGGCAGGGTGTGTTGCTGCTGAACACGTCGCTGACGGTGGAGCAAGGTATGGCCGGAAGTCATGCCAAATTTGGGTGGCAAGTGCTCACTGACAAAATCGTGTCTGCAGTAGCTGAACACCCGCGACCCAAGGTTTTCATGCTCTGGGGTGCGCATGCCCAGGCCAAGGCGCCCCGTGTGGCCGTGGCGGGCGGCAGGCACCTGTTGCTGCAGTGCAACCACCCGTCGCCGTTGTCTGCGGCCCGCCCGCCGCTGCCCTTTGTCGGGTGCGGACATTTCAGCCGGCGCACGACCTTCCTGCGCGGCCGTCGGGCGGGCCCCTGACTGGCGCTCGATCTGCAGCAAGACCGAATCGCGCCAAACGGTGATATAGTCGCCGGTTCGCCTCGGAGGGGTGCCCGAGTGGCTAAAGGGGGCAGACTGTAAATCTGTTGGCTTACGCCTACGCTGGTTCGAATCCAGCCTCCTCCACCAAGGCGACGCGAGGGAAGGCGCGGGAGTAGTTCAATGGCAGAACCTTAGCCTTCCAAGCTAATGACGCGGGTTCGATTCCCGCTTCCCGCTCCAGTGTTGGAGCCGGTCGCCACAGGCCTGGATATCGCGGTGTCCAGGCCCGTGTCGATGCCCATGTGGCTCAGTGGTAGAGCACTCCCTTGGTAAGGGAGAGGTCGCGCGTTCGATCCGCGCCATGGGCACCATCTGCAGGCATTGTCTGAATAGTCGATTTCAGGAGAAGACGAAATGGCAAAAGGTAAATTCGAACGCACCAAGCCGCACGTGAACGTGGGCACCATTGGTCACGTCGACCATGGCAAGACCACCCTGACGGCGGCGATCACGACCGTACTGAGCGCCAAGTTCGGCGGCGAGGCCAAGGCCTACGACCAGATCGACGCGGCGCCGGAAGAAAAGGCGCGCGGCATCACCATCAACACCGCGCACGTCGAATACGAGACCGCCAAGCGCCACTACGCGCACGTCGACTGCCCCGGGCACGCCGACTACATCAAGAACATGATCACCGGTGCGGCGCAGATGGACGGCGCCATCCTGGTCGTGTCGGCCGCCGACGGCCCCATGCCGCAAACGCGAGAGCACATCCTGCTCGCCCGCCAGGTCGGCGTGCCCTACATCATCGTCTTCCTGAACAAGTGCGACATGGTCGACGACGCCGAGCTGCTCGAGCTGGTGGAGATGGAAGTACGCGAACTGCTCGACAAGTACGAATTCCCCGGTGATGCCACCCCCATCATCCACGGCAGCGCCAAGCTGGCCATGGAAGGCGACAAGGGCGAACTCGGCGAACAAGCCATCATGAAACTGGCCGACGCGCTGGACGCCTACATCCCCACGCCCGAGCGCGCCATCGACGGCGCCTTCCTCATGCCCGTCGAAGACGTCTTCTGCATCTCCGGACGCGGCACCGTCGTGACGGGCCGCGTCGAGCGCGGCATCATCAAGGTCGGCGAAGAAATCGAAATCGTCGGCATCAGCCCCACGCAAAAGACCACCTGCACCGGCGTGGAGATGTTCCGCAAGCTGCTCGATCAAGGCCAGGCCGGCGACAACGTCGGCATCCTGCTGCGCGGCACCAAGCGCGAAGACGTGCAGCGCGGCCAAGTGCTGTGCAAGCCCGGCAGCGTCAAGCCGCACACCCACTTCACGGCCGAGATCTACGTGCTGAGCAAGGAAGAAGGCGGACGCCACACCCCGTTCTTCAACAACTACCGCCCGCAGTTCTACTTCCGCACGACCGACGTGACCGGCGCGGTGGAACTGCCCAAGGACAAGGAGATGGTGATGCCGGGCGACAACGTCAGCATCACGGTCAAGCTGATCAACCCGATCGCCATGGAAGAAGGCCTGCGCTTTGCCATCCGCGAAGGCGGCAGAACCGTCGGCGCCGGCGTCGTGGCCAAGATCATCGAATAAGGAATCGCTGCAGGGGCATAGCTCAATTGGCAGAGCGTCGGTCTCCAAAACCGAAGGTTGGGGGTTCGATTCCCTCTGCCCCTGCCACCCGGCGATGCTGCGGGCGCGGGGTATCGTGAAGGACGCCGCCCTGGGCGAGCCAGGCCTGGGGTCGCCGCATCCGCGAAGAGAGGTTGATGAGCACCAATACCCAAGTCGAGACCGTGTCAACGGGTGCGGACAAGGCCAAGCTGGCCGGCGCAGCCGTGCTGCTGGTCGGCGCGGTGGCGGTCTTCTATCTGCTGGGCAAGCAGGATCTGTGGCTGCGTGTGCTGGCGCTGATCGCGCTGCTGGCGGCGGCGGTGGCCGTGTTCTTCACCTCCGAGTCGGGCAAGCAGCTGATCGCCTTCGGCCGCGACGCGGTGCGCGAGACGAAGAAGGTGGTCTGGCCGACGCGCAAGGAAGCGATGCAGATGACCGGCTATGTCTTTGCCTTCGTCTTCGTGATGGCATTGTTCCTGTGGATCACCGACAAGACGCTCGAATGGGTGCTCTACGACCTGGTTCTGGGCTGGAAACGCTGAAAGATTGGGCATGAGCGAACAAGCTGAAAGCAGCACCCCCGCGACCGAGGCGGCTCCGGCCAGCGCCTGCGCTGGTACGTGGTGCACGCCTATTCGGGCATGGAAAAGGCCGTGGAACGCAACCTGCGCGAGCGCATCGATCGTTCGGGCATGGCGCACAAGTTCGGCCGCATCCTGGTGCCCACCGAAGAGGTGGTCGAGCTGAAGAACGGCAAGAAGTCCGTCACCGAACGTCGCTTCTTCCCCGGCTATGTGCTGGTCGAGATGCTGATGGACGACGACTCCTGGCACCTGGTCAAGCACACCAGCAAGGTCACCGGTTTCGTCGGCGGCGCGCGCAACCGCCCGGCGCCGATTTCCGAAGCCGAGGTGATGAAGATCGTCAACCAGATGCAAGAAGGCATCGACAAGCCGCGGCCCAAGGTGCTGTGGCAGGTGGGCGAACTGGTGCGCGTCAAGGACGGCCCGTTCACCGACTTCAACGGCGCGGTCGAGGAAGTCAACTACGAGAAGTCGAAGGTGCGCGTCTCGGTCACCATCTTCGGTCGGGCCACGCCGGTGGAACTGGACTTCGCGCAGGTCGAAAAAGTCTGACGGCCGAGCCGTCAGACTTTTCGCCGCGGGCCCGTAGGCAAAAGGTCATGAGTCATGTCGCCGCAACCCCGGCATGACGCGGATTCCCAGGGTTGAGTGACGAGGAGCTCGCTGCGGCGGGCGTTTGAACTCGATAGGAGTGCCATTCATGGCAAAGAAAATAGTCGGCTTCATCAAGCTGCAGATTCCCGCAGGCAAGGCGAACCCTTCGCCGCCGGTGGGCCCGGCGCTGGGCCAGCGCGGCCTGAACATCATGGAGTTCTGCAAGGCCTTCAACGCCCAGACCCAGGGTGTGGAGCCGGGGCTGATGCTGCCGGTGGTGATCACCGCGTTCGCGGACAAGTCCTTCACCTTCATCATCAAGACGCCGCCGGCGACCGTGCTGATCAAGAAGGCGCTGAAGCTCGACAAGGGCTCTTCGAAGGCGCACCTCGACAAGGTCGGCAAGATCACCCGCGCGCAACTCGAAGAGATCGCCAAGACCAAGATGAAGGATCTGACGGCGGCCGACCTGGACGCTGCGGTGAAGACGATCGCCGGATCCGCCCGCTCGATGGGCGTCACGGTGGAAGGGGTCTGACATGAGCAAGCTGACGAAGAAGGCCAAGGCCCTGGAGGGCAAGGTCGACAGCACCAAGCTGTATCCGATCGCCGATGCACTGAGCATCGTCAAGGAAGCTGCCACCGCCAAGTTCGACGAATCGATCGACGTGGCGGTGCAGTTGGGCGTCGACGCCAAGAAGTCCGACCAGGTGGTGCGTGGCGCCGTGGTGCTGCCCAACGGCACCGGCAAGACCAAGCGCGTGGCCGTGTTCGCGCAAGGTGCCAAGGCCGAAGAAGCCCGCGCTGCCGGTGCCGACGTCGTCGGCATGGACGACCTGGCCGCCGAGGTCAAGGCCGGCAACCTGAACTTCGACATCGTCATCGCTTCGCCGGACACGATGCGCGTGGTCGGTACGCTCGGGCAGATCCTGGGCCCGCGCGGCCTGATGCCGAACCCGAAGGTGGGCACGGTCACCGCCGACGTGGCCAAGGCCGTTCGCGATGCCAAGGCCGGCCAGGTGCAGTTCCGTGTCGACAAGGCCGGCATCGTGCATGGCACGATCGGCCGGCGTTCGTTCGAATCCGACAAGCTGATCGGCAACCTGCGGGCGCTGATCGATGCGTTGAACAAGTCCAAGCCGGCCAGCAGCAAGGGTGTGTACCTGCGCAAGGTGGCGGTGTCGTCGACGATGGGCGTGGGGGTGCGCGTGGACACCACCTCGCTGGCGGAGACGGCCTGAATTGAATCGTTCGCGATGCGCTGGTCTTGGCGCACCGCGGCAAGAGAGTTGGTGGGCTGCGGCGGACGAAAGTGCGCCGCAGGTCATCCAAGACCGCTGGCGTGACGAACGTTCCTGGGGCGGGCGTCACTTAATCGGCAGGCTGCAAGGCCTGCGGCCAGCGCAGATGGCGGTCCCGCCGGACAGGATGTTTGGTTGACCCGTTGCCTGAAGGTACGGGACGGCCGGGGTTCCTGGAAGGTCTGGTCGCTGATGTCCGATGTGCCCGAGGGCCGCAAGGCCGCAAGGCACCTGATGTGAGGAGAAGACCTTGAGTCTGAATCGCAACGAGAAGGCAGCCGTGGTGGCGGACGTGTCGACGCAAGTCGCACGCTCGCAGACGCTGGCGCTGGCCGAGTACCGTGGCCTCACCGTGGCTCATCTCGATACGCTGCGCCGGCAGGCGCGCGACAAGGGCGTGTACCTTCATGTACTGAAGAACACGCTTGCCCGTCGCGCGGTGGCCGGCACGCCCTTCGAGGTGGCCCAGGAGACCATGGTCGGACCGCTGATCTACGGTTTTTCCGAAGATGCGGTGGCCGCGGCCAAAGTATTGGCCGACTTTGCCAAGAGCAACGACAAGCTGGTCGTCAAGGGCGGCGCCTACGCCGGCAAGGCACTGGACGCCAACGGGGTGAAGGCCCTGGCCGCCATGCCGAGCAAGGAAGTGCTGCTCGCCCAACTGCTCGGCCTGATGCAGTCGCCGATCTCGCGCCTGGCGCGGGTGGTGGCGGCCATCGCCGAAAAGAAGGCCGGGCCTGCCGAGGCTGAGGCGCAAGCGCCTGCCGCCGAAGCGCCTGCCGCGGCCTGAGCCCCCGAACGACGACCCCAGAAACTGCAACTTTCGATTAGAGGAACCCCAAATGGCATTCGATAAAGACGCATTCATGACCGCCCTGGACAGCATGTCCGTGATGGAGCTCAACGACCTGGTCAAGGCCATCGAAGAGAAGTTCGGCGTGTCCGCCGCCGCGATGGCCGCCCCGGCCGGCGCTGGCGGTGGTGGTGCGGCAGCGCCCGTGGCTGAAGAGCAGACCGAGTTCACCGTCATGCTGACCGAAATCGGCGCGAACAAGGTGTCCGTCATCAAGGTGGTGCGCGAACTGACGGGCCTCGGCCTGAAGGAAGCCAAGGACCTGGTGGACGGCGCGCCGAAGCCCGTCAAGGAAGGCATCGCCAAGGCCGACGCCGAAGCTGCCAAGAAGAAGCTCGAGGAAGCCGGCGCCAAGGCAGAACTGAAGTAGCCCGCCGAAGCGCCTGCGGCCGCTCCCCCTCAAGGGGGGGCGCCGCCAGCGGCCCGGCAAAGCCGGTTCCGCAACGGCCGCTGGAGGGCCGAGGCGCAACGAGAGCAGCGCCAAGCCTGCGGGCTTGGCAGTGTTCTCTGATCCGACTGCAGAGAACAGGTTTGGTCGGGCTGGGGTGCAATGCCCTGGTTGTCCGCCAGCGGTTGGTAGTGGCCAACCACCAAGCTTCGGACCGGTCTATCTCGATCCGGGTCCGGGTCGCCAGTCGCCGACGACACATGGGTCTAGAGCCAGACGCATGTGCATGGCACGGAGTATTCATGGCGCAAGCAACCCCCTACAGCTTCACCGAGCGCAAGCGGATCCGCAAGAGCTTCGGCAAGCGCGAGAGCGTTCTCAATGTCCCGTACCTGCTGACGATGCAGCGGGAGTCGTACGTGGCCTTCCTGCAGAAGGACGTGCCGCCGGCCAAGCGCAAGCCCGAAGGGCTGCAGGCCGCGTTCCTGTCGGCCTTCCCGATCACGTCGCACAACGGCTTCGTGGAGATGAAGTTCATCGAATTCAACATGGCCAAGCCGGCCTTCGATGTGCGCGAATGCCAGCAGCGTGGCCTGACCTTCGCCGCCGCCGTGCGCGCCAAGCTGCAGATGATCATCTACGACCGCGAGTCGCACCCGGCCAAGGTGGTCAAGGAGATCAAGGAGCAAGAGGTCTACATGGGCGAAGTGCCGCTCATGACCGATTACGGCTCCTTCATCGTCAACGGCACCGAGCGGGTCATCGTCAGCCAGCTGCACCGCAGCCCTGGCGTGTTCTTCGAGCACGACAAGGGCAAGACGCACAGCAGTGGCAAGCTGCTGTTCAGCGCGCGCATCATTCCGTACCGCGGATCGTGGCTAGACTTCGAGTTCGACCCGAAGGACATCCTGTACTTCCGCGTCGACCGCCGCCGCAAGATGCCGGTGACGATCCTGCTCAAGGCCATCGGCTTGAACCCCGAATCGATCCTGGCGCACTTCTTCGTCAACGACAATTTCCGCCTGATGGATTCCGGCGCACAGCTGGAATTCGTGCCCGAGCGGCTGCGCGGCGAAGTCGCGCGTTTCGACATCACCGACAAGGCAGGCACGGTGGTCGTCGAGAAGGACAAGCGCATCACCGCGCGCCATGTGCGCCAGCTCGAGCAGAGCGGCACCGGCTTCGTGTCCGTGCCCGAGGACTACCTGGTCGGCCGGATCATCGCGCGCAACATGGTCGATGCCGATACTGGCGAGATCATCGCCAAGGCCAACGACGAGCTGACCGAAGCGCTGCTGAAGAAGCTGCGCCAGGCGGGCATCAAGGAAGTGCAGTGCCTGTTCACCAACGAGCTGAACCAGGGCGCTTACATCAGCCAGACGCTGGCCTCTGACGAGACCGCCGACCAGCTGGCCGCGCGCGTGGCCATCTACCGCATGATGCGCCCCGGAGAGCCGCCTACCGAAGATGCGGTGGAAGCGCTGTTCCACCGCCTGTTCTACAGCGCCGACACCTACGACCTGAGCCGCGTCGGCCGCATGAAGTTCAACGCCCGCGTCGGCCGCGACGCGCCCGAAGGCGCGATGACGCTGAGCAACGAGGACATCCTCGACGTGGTGAAGATCCTGGTGGATCTGCGCAACGGCAACGGCGAAGTCGACGACATCGACCACCTGGGCAACCGCCGCGTGCGCTGCGTCGGCGAACTGGCCGAGAACCAGTACCGTTCAGGCCTCGCGCGCATCGAGAAGGCGGTCAAGGAGCGCCTAGGCCAGGCCGAGACCGAAGCGCTGATGCCGCATGACCTGATCAACTCCAAGCCGATCTCCGCGGCGCTCAAGGAGTTCTTCGGGGCGAGCCAGCTGTCGCAGTTCATGGACCAGACCAACCCGCTGTCCGAGATCACGCACAAGCGGCGTGTCTCGGCCTTGGGCCCGGGCGGATTGACGCGTGAGCGTGCCGGCTTCGAAGTGCGCGACGTGCACCCGACGCACTATGGCCGCGTGTGCCCGATCGAAACGCCGGAAGGCCCGAACATCGGCCTGATCAACTCGCTGGCGCTGTATGCGCAGCTCAACGAGTACGGCTTCCTGGAAA
>CAWFQP010000030.1:0-16615 GCA_963818005.1 uncultured Pseudomonadota bacterium | reverse complement strand
AGCTGGCGGCGGCATGAGCGACATCCTGCGCCGCATCGTCGCGGTCAAGCACGAGGAGATCGCCGAGGCGAAGCGCCTTCGCGACGCGGCGTCGATGCGCCGCGAGGCGCTGGCGCAGCCGCCTGCGCGCGATTTTGTCGGTGCGCTGCGCGCGAAGCTCGCTGCCGGGCAGGCCGCGGTCATCGCCGAGATCAAGAAGGCCAGCCCGAGCAAGGGCGTGATGCGCGAGCACTTCGTGCCGGCCGAGATCGCGGCGTCACTACGCGCGCCACGGTGCGGCCTGCCTGAGCGTGCTCACCGACCGACCAGTTCTTCCAGGGCGACGCCGCCTACCTGCAGCAGGCGCGCGCGGCCTGCAGCCTGCCGGTGCTGCGCAAGGACTTCATGGTCGACGCCTACCAGGTGGACGAGGCGCGGGCCTGGGGTGCGGACTGCATCCTGCTGATCGCCGCCTGCCTGGACGATGCGCAGATGGCCGACCTGGAAGCCCAGGCGCTGGACCTGGGCATGGCGGTGCTGGTCGAGGTGCACGACGCCGACGAACTGGAGCGCGCGCTGCGCCTGAAGACGCCGCTGCTGGGCATCAACAACCGCAACCTGAAGACCTTCGAGGTCACGCTGGACACCACGCTGGGCCTGCTGCCGCAGGTGCCGGCCGACCGGCTGCTGGTCACCGAAAGCGGCATCCTCGGCCGCGCCGACGTGCAGCGCATGCGCGAGGCCGGCGTGCATGCCTTCCTGGTCGGCGAGGCCTTCATGCGCGCCGACGACCCGGGCGCCGCGCTGGCCGAGCTGTTCGGGTGAGCCCGCCGGCCGGCAACCGGCTGGTCGAGCCGATCGGCCGCCAGGTCGAGGCGCCATCGACGGCGAATGGGCGCCGCTGCTGCGCGCCTGGGCCGCCAGCGACGCCGGCCAGGCGCCTGATGCGCGCCGTCGATGCGCGGCTGGCCGCCGGCGCCACGATCTACCCGGCCGCAGGTGTTCCGCGCGCTGGCGCTGACGCCCCTGTCGCAGGTGCGGGTACTGATCCTCGGCCAGGACCCGTACCACGGCCCCGGGCAGGCCGAGGGCCTGGCCTTTTCGGTGCCCGACGGGCAGCCGCTGCCGCCCAGCCTGCGCAACATCGTCAAGGAACTGCAGCGCGACCTGGGCCTGCCGGCGCCGCGCTCGGGCAGCCTGCTGGCCTGGGCGCGGCAAGGCGTGCTGCTGCTGAACACCTCGCTTGACGGTCGAGGACGGCCGTCCGGCGAGTCACGCCAAGCTAGGATGGCAAGTGCTCACTGACAGAATTGTGTCTGCAGTGGCTGAACATCCGCGGCCGAAGGTGTTCATGCTGTGGGGCGCGCATGCGCAGGCCAAGGCGGCGCTGCTGGCCGCCTGCCGGCGGGCCGGCATCTGGTGCTGCAGTGCAACCATCCGTCGCCGCTGTCGGCCACGCGCGGGCCGGTGCCCTTCATCGGCTGCGGCCACTTCGGCCGGGCGCGCGCCTTCCTCCAGGCCGCCGAGCCGGCGCGCCGCCGCCCGATTGGCGGCTGGATCCGCCCTGCTGGCAGAAGCGAAGCCCCGAAATGACGACGAACGGTGATATAGTCGCAGGTTCGCCTCGGAGGGGTGCCCGAGTGGCTAAAGGGGGCAGACTGTAAATCTGTTGGCTTACGCCTACGCTGGTTCGAATCCAGCCTCCTCCACCAAGGCGACGCTAGGGATCGGGCGGGAGTAGTTCAATGGCAGAACCTTAGCCTTCCAAGCTAATGACGCGGGTTCGATTCCCGCTTCCCGCTCCAGCGTGACGGAGCCGGTCGCCACAGGCCTGGATATCGCGGTGTCCAGGCCCGTGTCGATGCCCATGTGGCTCAGTGGTAGAGCACTCCCTTGGTAAGGGAGAGGTCGCGCGTTCGATCCGCGCCATGGGCACCATCCGCAGGCATTGTCTGGATTGTCGATTTCAGGAGAAGACGAAATGGCAAAAGGTAAATTCGAACGCACCAAGCCGCACGTGAACGTGGGCACGATTGGGCACGTGGACCATGGCAAGACCACGCTGACGGCGGCGATCACGACGGTGCTGAGCGCGAAGTTCGGCGGCGAGGCCAAGGCCTACGACCAGATCGACGCGGCGCCGGAAGAAAAGGCGCGCGGCATCACCATCAACACCGCGCACGTCGAATACGAAACCGCCAAGCGCCACTACGCGCACGTCGACTGCCCCGGGCACGCCGACTACATCAAGAACATGATCACCGGTGCGGCGCAGATGGACGGCGCCATCCTGGTGGTGTCGGCCGCCGACGGCCCCATGCCGCAAACGCGCGAGCACATCCTGCTGGCGCGCCAGGTGGGCGTGCCCTACATCATCGTCTTCCTGAACAAGTGCGACATGGTCGACGACGCCGAGCTGCTCGAGCTGGTGGAAATGGAAGTGCGCGAACTGCTGGACAAGTACGAATTCCCCGGCGACGCCACCCCCATCATCCACGGCAGCGCCAAGCTGGCCATGGAAGGCGACAAGGGCGAACTCGGCGAACAAGCCATCATGAAGCTGGCCGACGCGCTGGACGCGTACATCCCCACGCCCGAGCGCGCGGTGGACGGCGCCTTCCTGATGCCGGTCGAAGACGTCTTCAGCATCAGCGGGCGCGGCACCGTGGTCACCGGCCGAGTCGAGCGCGGCGTCATCAAGGTCGGCGAAGAAATCGAGATCGTCGGCATCAGCGCCACGCAGAAGACCACCTGCACCGGCGTGGAGATGTTCCGCAAGCTGCTCGACCAGGGCCAGGCCGGCGACAACGTCGGCATCCTGCTGCGCGGCACCAAGCGCGAAGACGTGCAGCGCGGCCAGGTGCTGTGCAAGCCCGGCAGCGTCAAGCCGCACACCCACTTCACGGCCGAGATCTACGTGCTGAGCAAGGAAGAAGGCGGGCGCCACACCCCGTTCTTCAACAACTACCGGCCGCAGTTCTACTTCCGCACCACGGACGTGACCGGTGCGGTGGAACTGCCCAAGGACAAGGAGATGGTGATGCCGGGCGACAACGTCAGCATCACGGTCAAGCTGATCGCCCCGATCGCCATGGAAGAGGGGCTGCGCTTTGCCATCCGCGAGGGCGGCCGTACCGTCGGCGCCGGCGTCGTGGCCAAGATCATCGAGTGATTCAGGAAAGAGCCGCAGGGGTATAGCTCAATTGGCAGAGCGTCGGTCTCCAAAACCGAAGGTTGGGGGTTCGATTCCCTCTGCCCCTGCCACCCGGCACTGAGGTCGCCGGGTTCCGGCGGCCGCAACGAGCTCCGAGTCGCAGCGGGGCGGGCAACTTGATCGCGATGGTTCGTTGAATGCATGGCGGCCGGTCGGCCACGGCGGCTTCGGCCCGGAAGAGAAACTGAATGAGCACCAATTCCCAAGTCGAGACCGTGTCAACGGGCGCGGACAAGGCCAAGCTGGCCGGCGCAGCCGTGCTGCTGGTCGGCGCGGTGGTGGTCTTCTATCTGCTGGGCAAGCAGGACCTGTGGCTGCGCGTGCTGGCGCTGATCGCGCTGCTGGCCGCGGCGGTGGCTGTGTTCTTCACTTCCGAATCGGGCAAGCAGCTGATCGCCTTCGGCCGCGATTCGATACGCGAGACGAAGAAGGTGGTCTGGCCCACGCGCAAGGAAGCCATGCAGATGACGGGCTACGTGTTTGCCTTCGTCTTCGTCATGGCGCTGTTCCTGTGGATCACCGACAAGACGCTGGAATGGGTGCTGTACGACCTGGTTCTGGGCTGGAAACGCTGAAAGGTTGGGCATGAGCGAACAAGCTGAAGGCAGCACCCCCGCGGTCGACGCCGCGGCAGCCCCGGCCAGTGCGCTGCGCTGGTACGTGGTGCATGCCTATTCGGGCATGGAAAAGGCCGTGGAGCGCAACCTGCGCGAACGCATCGACCGTTCGGGCATGCAGAGCAAGTTCGGCCGCATCCTGGTGCCCACCGAAGAGGTGGTCGAGCTGAAGAACGGCAAGAAGTCGGTCACCGAGCGGCGCTTCTTCCCGGGCTACGTGCTGGTCGAGATGCTGATGGACGACGAGTCCTGGCACCTGGTCAAGCACACCAGCAAGGTCACCGGCTTCGTCGGCGGCGCGCGCAACCGCCCGGCGCCGATCTCCGAAGCCGAGGTGATGAAGATCGTCAACCAGATGCAAGAAGGCATCGACAAGCCGCGGCCCAAGGTGCTGTGGCAGGTGGGCGAGCTGGTGCGCGTCAAGGACGGCCCCTTCACCGACTTCAACGGCGCGGTCGAAGAAGTCAACTACGAGAAGTCGAAGGTGCGCGTCTCGGTCACGATCTTCGGCCGGGCCACGCCGGTGGAGCTGGACTTCGCGCAGGTGGAGAAGGTCTGAAGGCACCGTCAGGCAAAAGATCAGCAAGTGCGCTGCCGCGGCCCCGGCGCACGCAAGTCATTCAGGGCTGGGTGACGAGGAGCCTGTTCCGACAGGCGTTTGAACTCGAAGGAGTGCCAACATGGCAAAGAAGATCGTCGGCTTCATCAAGCTGCAGATTCCCGCGGGCAAGGCGAACCCCTCGCCGCCAGTGGGCCCGGCGCTGGGCCAGCGCGGTTTGAACATCATGGAGTTCTGCAAGGCCTTCAACGCCCAGACCCAGGGCGTGGAGCCGGGACTGATGCTGCCCGTGGTGATCACCGCCTTCGCCGACAAATCGTTCACCTTCATCATCAAGACGCCGCCGGCGACCGTGCTGATCAAGAAGGCGATCAAGCTCGACAAGGGCTCGGCCAAGGCGCATCTCGACAAGGTCGGCAAGATCACGCGCGCCCAGCTCGAAGAGATCGCCAAGACCAAGATGAAGGACCTGACGGCAGCCGACCTGGACGCTGCGGTGAAGACGATTGCCGGTTCCGCCCGCTCGATGGGCGTCACGGTGGAGGGGGTCTGACATGAGCAAGCCGACGAAAAAGGCCAAGACCCTGCAGGGCAAGGTCGACAGCAACAAGCTGTACCCGATCGCCGACGCGCTGAGCATCGTCAAGGACGCTGCCACCGCCAAGTTCGACGAATCGATCGACGTCGCGGTGCAGCTCGGCATCGACGCGAAGAAGTCCGACCAGGTGGTGCGCGGCGCCGTGGTGCTGCCCAACGGCACCGGCAAGACCAAGCGCGTGGCCGTGTTTGCGCAGGGTGCGAAAGCCGACGAAGCCCGTGCTGCCGGCGCCGACGTGGTCGGCATGGACGACCTGGCCGCCGAGGTCAAGGCCGGCAACCTGAACTTCGACGTGGTCATCGCCTCGCCGGACACGATGCGCGTCGTTGGCACGTTGGGCCAGATTCTCGGCCCGCGCGGCCTGATGCCGAACCCGAAGGTAGGCACGGTCACCGCCGATGTGGCCAAGGCGGTGCGTGATGCCAAGGCCGGCCAGGTGCAGTTCCGCGTCGACAAGGCCGGCATCGTGCACGCCACGATCGGCCGCCGCTCCTTCGAGTCCGACAAGCTCACCGGCAACCTGCGTGCGCTGATCGATGCGTTGAACAAGTCCAAGCCGGCCAGCAGCAAGGGGGTGTACCTGCGCAAAGTGGCAGTGTCGTCGACGATGGGCGTGGGAGTCCGTGTGGACACCGCCACGCTGGCGGAGGCGGCGTAATTTGAATCGAACGCGGTGCGCGCTGTCTGGCGCGCCGCGGCATGAAGTTGGTGGGCTGCGCGTCCCCGCAAGGAACGCGCAGGTCATCCAAGACCGCTGGTGTGGCAGGCGGCCCTCTAAGGGTTGAATGCCGCTTAATCGGTGAACCGCCGGGGCTTCGGAGCCGGTAGTCCGCCAGCCAGCGCAGATGGCGGTCCCGCCCGACAGGATGATTGGTTTGACGCGTTGCCGCAAAGCGCTCGTCAGCCGGGGTTCCTGAAAGGTCAGGTCGCTGATGTCCGATGTGCCCGAATGCCACAAGGCCCAGGGCACCTGATGTGAGGAGAAGACCTTGAGTCTGAATCGCAACGAGAAGGCAGCCGTGGTGGCGGACGTGTCGACGCAGGTCGCACGCTCGCAGACCCTCGCGCTGGCCGAGTACCGTGGCCTCACTGTGGCTCATCTCGATACGCTGCGCCGGCAGGCGCGCGACAAGGGCGTGTACCTTCATGTACTGAAGAACACGCTCGCCCGTCGCGCGGTGGCCGGCACGCCCTTCGAGGTGGCCCAGCAGACCATGGTCGGCCCGTTGATCTACGGATTTTCCGAAGACGCGGTGGCCGCGGCCAAAGTCATTGCCGACTTTGCCAAGAGCAACGACAAGCTGGTCGTCAAGGGCGGCGCCTATGCCGGCAAGGCACTGGACGCGAACGGGGTCAAGGCCCTGGCAGCGATCCCGACGAAGGAAGTACTGCTGGCTCAACTGCTCGGCTTGATGCAGTCGCCGATCTCGCGCCTGGCGCGGGTGGTGGCGGCCATTGCCGAGAAGAAGGCCGGGCCTGTGGAGACTGCCGCCGAGGCGGCTGAAGCACCCGCTGCGGCCTGAAGCCCGACGACGACCAACATTGAAGCATTCATTCGATCTAGAGGAACCCGAAATGGCATTCGATAAAGACGCATTCATGACCGCCCTGGACAGCATGTCCGTGATGGAACTCAACGACCTGGTCAAGGCCATCGAAGAGAAGTTCGGCGTGTCCGCCGCCGCCATGGCCGCCCCGGCCGGCGCCGGTGGTGGCGGTGCGGCCGCCCCGGTCGCCGAAGAGCAGACCGAGTTCACCGTCATGCTGACCGAAGTCGGCGCCAACAAGGTGTCGGTCATCAAGGTGGTGCGCGAACTGACGGGCCTGGGCCTGAAGGAAGCCAAGGACCTGGTGGACGGTGCACCGAAGCCGGTCAAGGAAGGCATTGCCAAGGCCGACGCCGAAGCTGCCAAGAAGAAGCTGGAAGAAGCCGGTGCCAAGGCTGCACTGAAGTAAGTCGGAAAGCGGGATCGAGGCGCGCAGCGCCTCGACCCTTTCCGGTTGCGAGAGCAGCGCAAAGCCGTTTCGGCTTTGCAGTGTTCTCTGATCCGACTGCAGAGAACAGGTTTGGTCGGGCTGAGGTGCAATGCCTCGGTTGTCCGCCAGCGGTTGGTAGTGGCCAACCACCAAGCCTCGGGCCTAAGCCGGACGCCGATCCCCGCCTACGCGGGGACCGTCGCCAGCGAAGGAGCCAGGGTCTACAAGCCCTGGCGTGGTCTGCAAGACCAATACCCGGGTCGCCAGTCGCCGACGACACATGGGTCCACGGCCGGACGCATGTGCATGGGCACGGAGTATTCATGGCGCAAGCAACCCCCTACAGCTTCACCGAGCGCAAGCGGATCCGCAAGAGCTTCGGCAAGCGCGAAAGCGTTCTCAATGTCCCGTACCTGCTGACAATGCAGCGGGAGTCCTATGTTGCATTCCTGCAGAAGGACGTGCCGCCGGCCAAGCGCAAGCCCGAAGGGCTGCAGGCCGCGTTCCTGTCGGCCTTCCCGATCACGAGCCACAACGGCTTCGTGGAGATGAAGTTCATCGAATTCAACATGGCCAAGCCGGCCTTCGATGTGCGCGAATGCCAGCAGCGCGGCCTGACCTTTGCCGCCGCCGTGCGCGCGAAGCTGCAGATGATCATCTACGACCGCGAGTCGCATCCGGCCAAGGTGGTCAAGGAGATCAAGGAACAAGAGGTCTACATGGGCGAAGTGCCCCTCATGACCGACTACGGCTCCTTCATCGTCAATGGCACCGAGCGCGTCATCGTCTCGCAGCTGCATCGTTCGCCCGGCGTGTTCTTCGAGCACGACAAGGGCAAGACGCACAGCTCGGGAAAGCTGCTTTTTTCCGCCCGCATCATTCCCTATCGCGGCTCATGGCTGGACTTCGAGTTCGACCCGAAGGACATCCTGTACTTCCGCGTCGACCGCCGCCGCAAGATGCCGGTGACGATCCTGCTCAAGGCCATCGGCCTGAACCCCGAGTCGATCCTGGCGCACTTCTTCGTCAACGACAACTTCCGCCTGATGGACGCCGGCGCGCAGCTCGAGTTCGTGCCCGAGCGGCTGCGCGGCGAGGTCGCGCGCTTCGACATCACCGACAAGAACGGCACGGTCGTCGTCGAGAAGGACAAGCGCATCACCGCGCGCCACGTGCGCGCGCTCGAGCAGACCGGCACCGGCTTTGTCTCGGTACCGGAGGACTACCTGGTCGGCCGCATCGTCGCGCGCAACATGGTCGACGCCGACACCGGCGAGATCATCGCCAAGGCCAACGACGAGCTGACCGAAGCGCTGCTGAAGAAGCTGCGCACCGCCGGCATCAAGGAAGTGCAGTGCCTGTTCACCAACGAGCTGAACCAGGGCGCCTACATCAGCCAGACGCTGGCCAGCGACGAAACCGCTGACCAGCTGGCTGCGCGCGTGGCCATCTACCGCATGATGCGCCCCGGCGAGCCGCCGACCGAAGATGCGGTCGAAGCGCTGTTCCACCGGCTGTTCTACAGCGCCGACACCTACGACCTGAGCCGGGTCGGGCGCATGAAGTTCAACGCCCGCGTCGGCCGCGACGCGCCCGAAGGCGCGATGACGCTGTCCAACGAGGACATCCTCGACGTCGTCAAGATCCTGGTGGATCTGCGCAACGGCAACGGCGAAGTCGACGACATCGACCACCTCGGCAACCGGCGCGTGCGCTGTGTCGGCGAGCTGGCCGAGAACCAGTACCGCAGCGGTCTGGCGCGCATCGAGAAGGCGGTGAAGGAGCGTCTCGGCCAGGCCGAGACCGAGGCGCTGATGCCGCACGACCTGATCAACTCCAAGCCGATCAGCGCGGCGCTGAAGGAGTTCTTCGGCGCGTCGCAGCTGTCGCAGTTCATGGACCAGACCAACCCGCTGAGCGAGATCACGCACAAGCGGCGCGTCTCGGCCCTGGGCCCGGGTGGCCTGACGCGCGAGCGTGCAGGCTTCGAGGTGCGCGACGTGCACCCGACGCACTACGGCCGCGTGTGCCCGATCGAGACGCCGGAAGGTCCGAACATCGGCCTGATCAACTCGCTGGCGCTGTACGCGCAGCTCAACGAGTACGGCTTCCTGGAGACACCCTACCGGCGCGTGGCCGACGGCAAGGTGAGCATGCAGATCGACTACCTGTCGGCCATCGAGGAAGGCAAGTACGTGATCGCGCAGGCCAACGCCTCGCTCGACATGGAAGGCAAACTGGTCGACGAGCTGGTCTCGGCGCGCGAGAACGGCGAATCGGTGCTGGTCTCGCCCGAGCGGGTGCAGTACATGGACGTGGCACCGACGCAGATCGTGTCGGTGGCGGCCTCGCTGGTGCCTTTCCTCGAGCACGACGACGCCAACCGCGCGCTGATGGGCGCGAACATGCAGCGCCAGGCGGTGCCGGTGCTGCGCCCCGAGAAGGCCTTTGTCGGCACGGGCGTGGAACGTGTTGCCGCCGTCGACTCGGGCACGGTGGTCGTGGCCAAGCGCGGCGGCGTGGTCGACTATGTCGATACCAACCGCATCGTCATCCGCGTCAACGACAAGGAAACGGTGGCCGGCGAAGTCGGCGTGGACATCTACAACCTGATCAAGTACCAGCGCAGCAACCAGAACACCAACATTCACCAGCGCCCGATCGTCAAGCGCGGTGACGTGGTGGCCAGCGGCGACGTGGTGGCCGACGGCGCCTCCACCGACCTGGGCGAACTGGCGCTGGGCCAGAACATGCTGGTCGCGTTCATGCCCTGGAACGGCTACAACTTCGAGGACTCGATCCTCATCAGCGAACGTGTCGTCGCCGAAGACCGCTACACCTCGATCCACATCGAGGAACTGGTGGTGATGGCGCGCGACACCAAGCTGGGCTCGCGAAGAAATCACCCGCGACATTCCGAACCTGAGCGAGCAGCAACTGGCGCGCCTGGACGAATCCGGCATCGTCTACGTCGGTGCCGAGGTCAACCCCGGCGACGTGCTGGTGGGCAAGGTCACGCCCAAGGGCGAGACCACGCTGACGCCTGAAGAAAAGCTGCTGCGCGCGATCTTCGGCGAGAAGGCCAGCGACGTGAAGGACACGTCGCTGCGCGTGGACCAGGGCACCAACGGCACGGTCATCGACGTGCAGGTCTTCACCCGCGAAGGCATCGTGCGCGACAAGCGTGCGCAACAGATCATCGACGACGAACTCAAGCGCTTTCGCCTCGACCTGAACGACCAGCTGCGCATCGTCGAGGCCGACGCCTTCGACCGCATCGAGAAGCTGCTCGTCGGGAAACCCGCGAACGGTGGACCACAGAGGATCGTCAAGGGCACGATCATCGACAAGGCCTACCTCGACTCGGTGGACAAGTTCCACTGGTTCGACATCCGCCCGGCCGACGACGACGTCGCCAACCAGCTCGAGAGCATCCGCAACAGCAACGAGCAGACGCGCCACGGTTTCGACCTGGCCTTCGAAGAGAAGCGCAAGAAGCTGACGCAGGGCGACGAGCTGCCCGCCGGCGTGCTGAAGATGGTCAAGGTCTACCTGGCTGTCAAGCGTCGGCTGCAACCGGGCGACAAGATGGCCGGCCGCCACGGCAACAAGGGCGTGGTGTCGAAGATCGTGCCGGTCGAGGACATGCCCTACATGGTCGACGGCACGCCCGCCGACATCGTGCTCAACCCGTTGGGCGTGCCTTCGCGCATGAACGTCGGCCAGGTGCTGGAAGTGCACCTCGGCTGGGCCGGCAAGGGCATCGGCCAGCGCATCGGCAACATGCTGCAGGAGCAGGCCAAGGTCGCCGAACTGCGCAAGTTCTTCGACGAGCTGTACAACAAGTCCGGCGGCAAGACCGCGATGCTCGAGGCCATGAGCGACGACAACATCCTGGAGATGGCGCACAACCTGCAGCACGGCGTGCCCTTTGCGACGCCGGTGTTCGACGGTGCGGCGGAAGCCGAGATCCGCGCGATGCTCAAGCTGGCCTATCCGGACGACATCGCCGCCGTCAAGGGGCTGACCGCGACGCGCACGCAGGCGACGTTGCACGACGGCCGCACCGGCGAGGCCTTCGAGCGCCCGGTGACGGTCGGCTACATGCATGTGCTGAAGCTGCACCACCTGGTCGACGACAAGATGCACGCACGTTCCACCGGCCCGTACAGCCTGGTGACGCAGCAGCCGCTGGGCGGCAAGGCGCAGTTCGGCGGCCAGCGCTTCGGCGAGATGGAAGTCTGGGCCCTGGAAGCCTACGGCGCCAGCTACATCCTGCAGGAGATGCTGACCGTCAAGTCCGACGACGTGAACGGTCGTACCAAGGTGTACGAAAGCATCGTCAAGGGTGAACACGCCATCGAAGCCGGCATGCCGGAATCGTTCAATGTCCTTGTCAAAGAGATCCGGTCTCTGGGCATCGACATCGAACTCGAAAGGAATTGATGACCCCCCCGAAGCGACCCTTGGTCGCCTCCCCCCGAGGGGGCGCCGCCCGCGGCCCGGCCAAGCCGGTTGCGCAGCGTCCGCTTGACCTTTCCGGCCTATCTACCGTTTTCAGGATCTAGGAGAACCCATGAAGGGACTACTCGACCTTTTCAAGCAATTCACCCCGGATGAGCATTTCGATGCCATCAAGATCGGCCTGGCCATCTCCGGAGAAAATCCGCAGCTGGTCCTTCGGCGAGGTGAAGAAGCCCGAGACCATCAACTACCGCACCTTCAAGCCGGAACGCGACGGCCTGTTCTGCGCCAAGATCTTCGGCCCGATCAAGGACTACGAGTGCCTGTGCGGCAAGTACAAGCGCCTGAAGCACCGCGGCGTGATCTGCGAGAAGTGCGGCGTCGAGGTCACGCAGACCAAGGTGCGGCGCGACCGCATGGGCCACATCGACCTGGCCGCGCCCTGCGCGCACATCTGGTTCCTGAAGAGCCTGCCGTCGCGTCTGGGCCTGGTGCTGGACATGACGCTGCGCGACATCGAACGCGTGCTGTACTTCGAAGCCTACGTGGTCGTCGACCCGGGCATGACGCCGCTGAAGAAGTTCTCGATCATGACCGAGGACGACTACGAGGCCAAGCGCGTCGAATACGGTGACGAGTTCGTCGCGCTGATGGGTGCCGAGGGCATCAAGAAGCTGCTCGAAGAGCTGGACCTGGATGTCGAGATCGAGAAGATCAAGAACGACGCCACCGGTTCCGAACTGAAGATCAAGAAGAACTCCAAGCGCCAGAAGGTGATGGAGGCCTTCAAGAAGTCGGGCATCAAGCCGCACTGGATGGTGATGCAGGTGCTGCCTGTCCTGCCTCCGGATCTGCGTCCGCTGGTGCCCCTGGATGGCGGGCGTTTTGCCACCAGCGACCTGAACGACCTGTACCGCCGCGTCATCAACCGCAACAACCGCCTGGCGCGGCTGCTGGAGCTGAAGGCGCCGGAGATCATCGTGCGCAACGAGAAGCGCATGCTGCAGGAAGCAGTGGACTCGCTGCTCGACAACGGCCGTCGCGGCAAGGCGATGACCGGTGCCAACAAGCGGGCCCTCAAGTCGCTGGCCGACATGATCAAGGGCAAGAGCGGCCGCTTCCGCCAGAACCTGCTGGGCAAGCGCGTCGACTACTCGGGCCGTTCGGTCATCGTGGTCGGCCCGACGCTCAAGCTGCACCAGTGCGGTCTGCCCAAGCTGATGGCGCTCGAGCTGTTCAAGCCCTTCATCTTCTCGCGCCTCGAAGCCATGGGCATCGCCACCACCATCAAGGCGGCGAAGAAGGAAGTCGAGTCCGGCACGCCGGTGGTCTGGGACATCCTCGAGGAAGTCATCAAGGAACACCCGGTCCTGCTGAACCGTGCGCCGACGCTGCACCGCCTGGGCATTCAGGCCTTCGAGCCGGTGCTGATCGAAGGCAAGGCGATCCAGCTGCATCCGCTGGTGTGCTCGGCCTTCAACGCCGACTTCGACGGCGACCAGATGGCGGTGCACATTCCGCTGTCCATCGAAGCGCAGATGGAAGCCCGCACGCTGATGCTGGCCTCCAACAACGTGCTGTTCCCGGCCAACGGC
This sequence comes from uncultured Pseudomonadota bacterium, assembly GCA_963818005.1. GTDB lineage: Bacteria > Pseudomonadota > Gammaproteobacteria > Burkholderiales > Burkholderiaceae_C > Rubrivivax. The sequence goes on along the minus strand of CAWFQP010000030.1, from coordinate 3,612 downwards.
GAACCGTCGATCGTGCCGTCGCAGGACGTGGTGCTGGGCCTGTACTACGCCACGCGCGAACGCATCAACGGCAAGGGCGAGGGCATGGTGTTCTCGGACGTGACCGAGATGCTGCGCGCGCTGGACAACGGCGCGGTGGAGATCACCGCCAAGATCAGCGTGCGTCTGACCGAGTACGTCAAGGGCGCGGACGGTGAGTTCGAGCCGGTGACCAACCTGGTGGCCACGACCGTGGGCCGCGCGCTGCTGAGCGAGATCCTGCCCAAGGGCCTGCCCTTCAGCAACATCAACAAGGCGTTGAAGAAGAAGGAGATCTCGCGCCTGATCAACGTATCCTTTCGCAAGTGCGGCCTGAAAGAGACGGTGATCTTCGCCGACAAGCTGCTGCAAAGCGGCTTCAAGCTGGCCACGCGCGCCGGCATCTCGATCGCCATCGACGACATGCTGGTGCCGAAGGAAAAGCCCAAGCTCATCGAGCGCGCCGAGAAGGAAGTCAAGGAGATCGAGCAGCAATATGTCTCGGGCCTGGTGACCGCCGGCGAGCGCTACAACAAGGTCGTCGACATCTGGGGCAAGACCGGCGACGAAGTCGGCAAGGTCATGATGAGCCAGCTGTCCAAGCAGAAGGTTCAGGACCGCCACGGCAACGAAGTCGACCAGGAGTCCTTCAACTCGATCTACATGATGGCCGACTCGGGTGCGCGCGGTTCCGCCGCGCAGATCCGCCAGCTGGCCGGCATGCGCGGGCTGATGGCCAAACCGGACGGCTCGATCATCGAGACGCCGATCACGGCCAACTTCCGCGAGGGGTTGAACGTGTTGCAGTACTTCATCTCCACCCACGGCGCGCGCAAGGGCCTGGCGGACACGGCGCTGAAGACGGCGAACTCCGGCTACCTGACGCGCCGCCTGGTCGACGTGACGCAGGACCTGGTGGTCATCGAGGAGGATTGCGGCACGCAAAACGGCATCGCCATGCGTGCATTGATCGAAGGCGGCGAAGTCATCGAATCGCTGCGCGACCGCATCCTGGGTCGTGTCACGGCCATCGAGGTGCTGCACCCGGAAACGCAGGTCACGCTGCTGCCAGCCGGCGAGATGCTTGACGAAGACACGCTCGACGTGCTCGAAGCGGCGGGTATCGACGAAGTCAAGGTGCGCACGCCGCTGACCTGCACCACGCGCTTCGGCCTGTGTGCCAAGTGCTATGGCCGCGACCTGGGACGCGGTGGCCTGGTCAACACCGGCGAGGCGGTGGGCGTGATCGCCGCACAGTCGATCGGTGAGCCGGGCACGCAGCTGACGATGCGCACTTTCCACATCGGTGGTGCGGCGTCGCGTGCGGCGGTGGCCAACAGCGTGGACGCCAAGTCCGACGGCATTGTCGGATTCAACGCGACCATGCGCTACGTCACCAACGGCAAGAAGGAACTGGTGGTGATCTCGCGCTCCGGCGAGATCGTCATCGCCGACGCGCACGGCCGTGAGCGCGAGCGCCACAAGGTGCCGTATGGTGCGCTGCTCAACGTCAAGCCCGACCAGTCGCTGAAGGCCGGCACGGTGCTGGCCAACTGGGACCCGCTGACGCGCCCGATCATCACCGAGTTCGCCGGCAAGGCGAAGTTCGAGAACGTCGAGGAAGGCGTCACCGTGGCGCGCCAACTCGACGAGGTGACAGGTCTGTCGACGCTGGTGGTCATCGACCCGAAGCGTCGCGGCGCGACCAAGGTGGTGCGCCCGCAGGTCAAGCTGCTCGACGTGGCCGGCAACGAGGTCAAGATCCCCGGCACCGACCACTCGGTGACGATCAGCTTCCCGGTCGGCTCGCTGGTGCAGATCCGCGACGGCCAGGACCTGATGCCCGGCGAAGTGCTGGCGCGCATTCCGGTCGAAGGCCAGAAGACGCGCGACATCACCGGCGGTCTGCCGCGTGTGGCCGAGCTCTTCGAAGCGCGCAGCCCCAAGGACAAGGGCACGCTGGCCGAGCAGACCGGCACGGTGTCCTTCGGCAAGGAGACCAAGGGCAAGGTGCGGCTGCAGATCACCGACCCGGACGGCAAGGTCTACGAGGAGCTCGTGCCGAAGGAGAAGAACATCCTGGTGCACGAAGGCCAGGTGGTCAACAAGGGCGAGTCCATCGTCGACGGGCCGGCCGAGCCGCAGGACATCCTGCGCCTGCTGGGCGTGGAGGAACTGGCACGCTACATCGTCGACGAGGTGCAGGACGTCTACCGCCTGCAGGGTGTGAAGATCAACGACAAGCACATCGAGGTGATCGTGCGCCAGATGCTGCGCCGTGTGCAGATCACCAACCCCGGCGACAGCAGCTACATCAGCGGCGAGCAGGTGGAGCGTTCCGAGCTGTTCGGCACCAACGACGCCTTGCGTGCCGACGGCAAGGTGCCCGCCACCTATGCCGACGTGCTGCTGGGCATCACCAAGGCCTCGCTGTCCACCGACTCGTTCATCTCGGCGGCCTCGTTCCAGGAGACGACGCGGGTGCTCACCGAGGCGGCGATCATGGGCAAGCGCGACGAGCTGCGCGGCCTGAAGGAAAACGTCATCGTCGGCCGGCTCATCCCCGCCGGCACCGGCATGGCCTTCCACCAGGCACGCAAGACCAAGGAGGCCATGGACGAAACCGAGCGCCGCTCGATCGCACTGCAGGAGGCCGAGGAACTGGCCGCCGTGCAGCTGGCTAATGTCGATGCCGCCGTGGCAGCGCAGGCAGCGGCTGGCGATACGGCCGAATAGCCGCTTCACTACGCAGGGGCAAGGGCGGCTTTGGCCGCCCTTTTTCTCGATTCGTCAGCCGGCGAGCAACTGCTGCCAACGCGCTGGCGTCAGCACCCCTATGCCGTGTGCCCGCGCGGCCGGGGCCAGGGCAAGCACTGCACGGTCCTTGCTGAACAGCCAGCGCGCGCCGACGGTCACCGCCAGATCGATGAACTTCTGATCGTCCGGGTCCCGGCAACGCAGCTTGCCCCTCGACCCGGCAGTGTTGTGCAGTTCGGGGCAGATCCTGGCCCACCGATCGAAGGTGGAGAGTATGTGGTCACTATCTGGAGATCGATCGAGCAGCTCAGGCCGCGGCAGGACGCTGGCCAGTTCGCTGCGCATCGAAGCGGTGGCATGCCAATTCAGGCGTCCGGCCTGCAACTGCTCGGCCAGGGCCGCGCAACCGGAGTCGCGAAACAGCAGCCAGTCGAGCACCACGTTGGTATCCAACACCACCGCCGGAGCAAACGCCGTCATGGCATCGATGGCCTGAAATTGGTCCAGTGGAGCGTCGGTCATGGGCGTGGCCGTTGCGCGCGCAGCAGACAATCCTTGCTGCTCGACGGGGCTATGAATATAATGGAAGGCTTTTCAGCAGAAAGCTGCTGTGCTCTTTGTCGAGCGGCTCGTCGTACCCGGCTTGTCTTGTGCACGTTGTACGCAGGCCGCCGGATGCCCTGAAGCCTCGCTCCCGCCGCAGCGTGCTGCCTGCCGAGCGTCGAACAAAGAGCAAAGTCTTCAAACGGGAACGGGTCACCTATGCCAACCATCAACCAACTCGTGCGCCAGGGTCGCCAGACCGAGGTCACGAAGTCCAAGTCGCCTGCGATGCAG
>CAWFQP010000029.1:0-81881 GCA_963818005.1 uncultured Pseudomonadota bacterium | reverse complement strand
GCGACGCGCAGGTCGATGCGCTGCGCGCGCGCGGGATCGTCTGATCTCCAGGCCGTCGTCCCCGATCGGGCAGCAGACCTTGGCGCTATGCCGCCTTCGCCTTCGAGAACTCGTCGAAGGCCGCGATGGCGCTGGCCGCATACATCAACGACGGGCCGCCGCCCATGTAGGTGGTGACGCCCAGCGTCTCGTCGATCTCCTGCCGCGTCGCACCCAGCTTCACCAGCGTCTGCGCGTGGAAGCCGATGCAGGGGTCGCAGCGCGCGGCCACGCTCAGCGCCAGCGCGATCAGCTCCTTGGTCTTGCGGTCGAGCACGCCGGTGGCCGTGGCCGCTCGGCCCAGTTCGCCGAAGCTCTTCATCACCTCGGGCGTGCTTGCGCGAAGACCCACCAGCCGCGCGGACACCGTCTGCGTCAGTTCACGGTAGCCGACTCTCGACGTTCGACATGGTGCGCCCCAGTCGATCAGCGCTTGGCACTGCCGCTGTTCGTCGAACAGGTGCTCAGTCCGAAGGGCAGGTACGCGGGGCAGAAGCGGAACAATCCCGTGGCGATCGGCACCACGCCGATCCAGCCCCATGGGCCGATGCTGCCGGCCAGCGTCAGGCCGATCAGCACCACGCCCGCGACGATGCGCAGCACGCGGTCGACGGTTCCCACATTCGCTTTCATGATCATTCTCCTTCGGTGGTTAGTACGCCAATTCTCGGACGCACAAGCCATCGGCAGCTTGTCGTGTGTCATATGGATGCGTTGCGTTCATGACTCGAGCTTGTCGATGCCCAGCAGCTTGAGCACGTACTTTTCGTAGATCGGCTCGGAGCTGCCGTTCTTCATCTTGTAGATGAAGTACTTCTCGAAGGCGATCTTGGCCAGGTGCACCCACTTGCCCTTCTTGAACCAGTTGACGTTGCGCGGCGGGATCTGCGGCAGCGCCACGAAGGCCGCGCCGGTGTCGCCCATGTCGGCCAGGCAGATGGCGTTCCAGGTGGCCTTGGTGTCGGCCGGCTGGCCGGCCAGGTCGGCGGCGATGTTGTGCACGATGGCCGTGACCATGGTCTCGATCATGTAGCCGGTCTTGGGCGCGCCGGTGGGCACCGGCGTCACCTCCACCGGCGGGATGGCGACGCACACGCCGGCCGAGAAGATGTTCGGTACTTCTTGCTGCGCTGGTAACTCGTCGACCAGCACGAAGCCGCGCGGGTTGCACAGGCCCTCGACCGCCGCCACCGCGTCCACGCCCTTGAAGGCCGGCAGCATCATGGTGTACTTGAACGGCAGCTCGTGCTCCTTCTTCACCTGCCCGGCGTCGTCGAGCTCGGTGACGAACATCTTGCCGGCCTCGACCTTGGTGACCTTGGCGTTGGTGATCCACTTGATGTCGTTGTTGCGGAACTCGCTTTCCAGCATGGTCTTGGAGTCGCCCACGCCGCCCAGGCCCAGGTGGCCGATGTAGGGCTCGCTGGTCACGAAGGTGATCGGCACCTTGTTGCGCAGCTTGCGCCGCTTCAGGTCGGTGTTGAAGATGAAGGCGAACTCGTAGGCCGGGCCGAAGCAGCGACGCGCCGGGCATCGCGCCGATGATCGCCGGGCCCGGGTCCTTGAGGAACTCCTGGTAGTCGCGCCTAGGTCTTCTCGGCATGGTCGACGGTGCAGATCGACTGGGTGTGGCCCTTCGGGGCCGGCGCCCGGCACCTCGTCGAAGGAGAGCTTCGGGCCGGTGGTGATGACCAGGTAGTCGTAGGCCAGCGCGCTGCCGTCCTGCAGCTCCAGGCGCATTGCCTTCGGCGTCGATGCGCGTCACGCGCTGCGCGACGAAGTCGATGCCCTTCTTCTCCAGGTGGGGCCGGATCGGGAAGGTGATGGCCTCGCGCTCGCGCCAGCCCACCGCCAGCCAGGGGTTGGAGGGCACGAACTGGAAGTAGTCGACCGCGTTGACGACGGTGATGCGGTGGCTCTTGTCGAGCTTCTCGCGCAGTTCGTAGGCCGCGGGCATGCCGCCGGTGCCGGCGCCGAGAATCACGATGTGTGCCATGTCTGTCTCCTTGTGTGGTCTGGGGTGAGGGAATGGGTCAGCGTTTCGTCCTGCAGGCGGGCGTTGGCGAGCTGCAGCTGCGCCTCGTCGAGCTCGCCGGCCAGCGCGGCCAGGCGCAGCCGGTCGAGCAGCAGCGCCACGCGCGCCTGCTGCACGGCCAGTTCGGCGGCGGCGGCGTCGTTCTCGGCATTGAGCAGGTCCAGCGTGGTGCGGTCGCCGACCTGGCGGCCCAGCCGCGTGGCCTCCAGCCGCGCGCGGCGTGGCGCGCAGCGCCTCGTCCAGCGCCGCGCAGCCGCGACGCGCCGACGGTCAGGCCCAGCCAGGCGGCGCGCGTGGCCTGCGCCACCTGCTGCGCATGGCGGTCGGCCTCGGCCGCGGCCTTGTCGGCCAGGCGCAGCGTTTCCTGCTCGCGCGCGCTGCGGTAGCCGCCGGTGTACAGCGGCACGTTGAGCTGCAGGCCGATCATCGTGTTGTTGAGGCTGTTGCTGGCCGAGCCGTAGGCGCCGCTGCCGCTCAGGCGGTCCTGCCCGGCCATCGCCACCAGGTCCAGCGACGGTGCTGCCAGCGCGGCATGTTTGGCGGCCTCCTGGCGCGCGACCTCGGTGTTCGCCGCCAGCATGCGCAGCTGCAGGTTGCTGCTGCGCACATCGGCCAGCCATTGCTGCAGCGCGGCCACGTCCTGCGGCCCGGCGCCGTCGGGCAGCGGCAGCGTGAGCATCTGCGCATCGGTCCAGCCGGTGGCGTCGGCCAGCGCCGCGCGCTTCAGCTGCAGCGCCGACTCGGCCGCCAGCACCTCGGCGCGCATGGCCTCGGCGCGGGCCGCCGCCTCGTGCGTGTCGGTGACCGGCGCGTCGCCGAGCTTGAAGCGGTCGCGCACCTCGACCAGCGCGCGTTCGACGGCAGCCTGCTGGCGCCGCTGCACGCGCAGCGCCTCGGCGGCCAGCGCCGCATCGAAGTAGCGCTCGGCCACGCGCAGCATCAGCGCCTGCTGGGTCGGCGCGCCATTCCAGGTCGGCGGCGTCGGCGGACAGCTCGAGCTGGCGCTTGCTGGCGTCGCGTTCGCGGTTGATCAGCGGCTGCCGCGCCTGCAGCGACCAGCGCCACAGGTTGCCGTTGGTCACCGAGGTGTCGAAGCTGGCGCCATCGACCGTGCCGAAGCCCGGCGCCGAGAAGCGCGCGCCGTTGGTCGAGGTCTCGTTGGTGCCGACGCCGGCCGCGCCGCTGAATTGCACGCGTCGGCCGCCACAGCGACGCGCCCTGCTCGCGCCGCGCCTGCCCGGCATCGCGCGCCGCCTGCGCGGCGGCGAACTCCGGATCGTGCGTCTGCGCGGCACGCCAGGCGTCGACCAGGTCGGCGGCGCCGGCAGGGCCGGCACCGACGATGCGATGCGGCAGCGACGAGCCCAAGCAAGCGGCGATTCATGTCGGCCTCGTTCAGGCGCCCGCGCGCACGCCGAGCTTGCGCAGGATGGTTTCCATCAGGCACCACTTGGTCAGCGCGCTCTGCAGCAGGTTGGCGCCGACGAAGGCGGTGAAGGCCAGCCACCATTGGCTGACGAAGAGCGGGCTGCCGGGGATGCCCAGCGCCAGCGACAGCAGGATGAAGGTGCCGGCGAAGAGGCGCACGAGTTGCCAGGAAGTCATGTCAATCTCCTTGTGAGCGGTTGAGGAATCAGCTTGGAAAGGCGGTGGCGGTAGGCCACGAAGTACAGCAACGGGATCACCACCAGCGTCAGCAGCGTGGACACCAGGATGCCGAAGATCAGCGAGATCGCCAGGCCGTTGAAGATCGGGTCGTCGAGGATGAAGAAGGCGCCGAGCATCGCCGCCAGGCCGGTCAGCACGATCGGCTGCGCGCGCGTGATGGCCGAGTGCACCACCGCCTGCTTGAAGTCCATGCCCTCGCGCAGCTGCAGGTTGATGAAGTCCACCAGCAGGATCGAGTTGCGCACGATGATGCCGGCCAGCGCGATCATGCCGATCATGCTGGTGGCGGTGTACTGCGCGCCCAGCAGCGCATGGCCCGGCATCACGCCGATGATGGTCAGCGGGATCGGCGCCATGATGATCAGCGGCGTCAGGTAGGAGCCGAACTGCGCCACCACCAGCAGGTAGATCAGCACCAGGCCGACCGCATAGGCCGCGCCCATGTCGCGGAAGGTCTCGTAGGTGATCTGCCACTCGCCGTCCCACTTGACGCGTGTAGCCGCGGTAGGGGTCCAGCGGCTGGCGGATGAAGTACTCGCCCAGCGTGCCGCCGCCCGGCGTGGCGATGGCCGCGACCTCGCCGCGCATCGTGAACATGCCGTACAGCGGGCTGTCGACCGCGCCGGCCATGTCGGCGACGACGTAGTTCACCGGCAGCAGGTCCTTGTGGATAGACCGGCTGCTCGCGCAGCGTGTCGCTGAGCGTCACCAGCTCGCGGATCGGCACCAGCTTGCCTTCGGCGCTGCGCACCGTCAGCTGCAGCAGCGCGTCGAGGTCGCCGTGGCGCTTCGGCCGGCAGCTGCAGCGTCGCCGCGGCCGGGTACTTGCTCTCGTCGTGCAGGTAGGCGGTGGCCTCGCCGGCCAGGCCGGCGCGCAGCGTGGTCACGATCTCCTGCTGCGACACGCCCAGCATCGCGGCCTTGCGCCGGTCGACGAGCAGCAGCGTGCGCGGCGCGTCGGCGATGCTGCTGTCGTCGACGTCGACCACGCCCTCGGTCCTGGCGAACACCGCGCGCACCGCCTTCGCCACCTGCCGCCGGCCGTCGGCTTCGGGCCCGTAGATCTCGGCCACGATCGGCGACAGCACCGGCGGGCCGGGCGGCACTTCGACCACCTTGACGTTGGCGCCGAAGCGCTGGCCGATCTCCTGCAGCGCCGGACGCACGCGCGTGGCGATGGCGTGGCTCTGCTCGCTGCGCTGGTGCTTGTCGACCAGGTTGACCTGCAGGTCGCCGACCTCGCCGCCGCTGCGCAGGTAGTACTGGCGCACCAGGCCGTTGAAGTTGATCGGCGCGGCGGTGCCGGCGTAGGCCTGGTAGTGCGGTGACCTCGGGCAGCGTGGCCAGGTGCGCGCCCAGCTCGTGCAGCACCGCGGCGGTCTGCTCCACCGGCGTGCCGGCCGGCATGTCGACGATGACCTGGAACTCCGACTTGTTGTCGAAGGGCAGCATCTTCAGCAGCACCAGGCCGAGCGCCGGCAGCAGCAGCGACAGGGCGATCAGCGCCGCCACGCCCGGCGGCCAGCAGCCAGCGGTTGCGCCGGCCGCGCCGGTCGTCGAGCAACGGGCGCGAAGATGCGCTCGAACAGCGGCGCGAGCTTCGCCGACAGGCCGTGCGGCTGCGTCGTGGCGCGCTGGGCCGGCAGCGCCTTCATCCACAGCCGCGCCAGCCAGGGCGTGACGACGAAGGCGATCGCCAGCGACAGCAGCATGCCCATGCTGGCGTTGATCGGGATCGGGCTCATGTACGGCCCCATCAGCCCGGAGACGAAGGCCATCGGCAGCAGCGCGGCGATCACCGTCAGCGTGGCCAGGATCGTCGGGCCGCCGACCTCGTCGACCGCGCCGGGGATGATCTGCGCGCAGCGGTCTTGCCCGGGTGCAGCTGCTGGTGGCGGTGGATGTTCTCCACCACCACGATGGCGTCGTCGACCAGGATGCCGATCGAGAAGATCAGCGCGAACAGCGACACGCGGTTCAGCGTGAAGCCCCAGGCCCAGGAGGCGAACAGCGTCACCGTCAGCGTCAGGATCACCGCGCTGCCGACGATCGCCGCCTCGCGCCGGCCGAGCGCGATGAACACCAGCGCCACCACCGAGGCGGTGGCGAACAGCAGCTTCTGGATCAGCTTGTCGCCTTGTCGTTGGCGGTGGCGCCGTAGTTGCGCGTCTCGGCCACCTCGACGTCGTGCGGGATCACGGTGTTGCGCAGCGCGTCGACGCGCTGCATCACCGCGTCGGCCACGTCGATGGCGTTCTCGCCGGGCTTCTTGGTGATGCTGAGCGTCACGGCCGGGAACTCGCCGCCGCCCTTCCGCCCGCCGCACGCCGTGCCAGACGTAGCGCGCGGCCGGCAGCGGGCCGTCGCGCACCGTGGCCACGTCGTGCAGGAACACCGGCTTGCCGTCGCGCACGCCGACCACCAGCTCGGCCGACCTCGCGCGCATCCTTCAGGAAGGGGCCGGACTCGACCGCCACCGCGCGGTTGCCGGCCAGCAGCTCGCCCACCGGCAGGCCGAGGTTGGCCGACTGCAGCGCGGCGCGCAGGTCGGCCACGGTGACGCCGGTGCTGGCCAGGCGCGCCGGGTCGATCTCGACCAGCACCGCGCGGCCCGGGCCGCCGATCGTGGTCACCTCGCGCGTGCCGGGCACGCGCTTCAGGTCGGCCTCGATGCTGTGCGCCACGCGCTCCAGGTCGAAGGCGCCGGTGCCGGCGTTGCGGCTGAACAGCGTCAGCGTGACGATCGGCACGTCGTCGATGCCCTTGGGCTTGATGATCGGGTCGAGCACGCCCAGGCCCTTGGGCAGCCAGTCGGCGTTGGAGTTGACCGTGTCGTACAGCCGCACCAGCGCCTCGGTGCGCGGCACGCCGACCTTGAACTGCACCGTGATCACCGCCAGCCCGGGCCGCGACACCGACATCACGTGCTCGACGCCGGCGATCTGCGACAGCACCTGCTCGGCCGGCGTGGCCACCATCTGCTCCACGTCGCGCACCGAGGCGCCGGGGAACGGGATCAGCACGTTGGCCATCGTCACGTTGATCTGCGGCTCTTCCTCGCGCGGCGTCACCAGCACCGCGAAGACGCCGAGCAGCAGCGCCACCAGCGCCAGCAGCGGCGTGATCTGCGCCGACTGGAAGTAGGCGGCGATGCGGCCGGAGATGCCCAGGGTCTGGCGTGGTTCATGGCGTCAATCCGCGCGCGCCGCGGCCTGCGGGTCGAGCGCGACGCGCTCGCCGGCCGACACGCCGGTCAGCACCTCGACCTTCGTGCCCTGCGCGCGGCCCAGGCGCACCTGGCGCAGCAGCGCCGCGCCCTTGGCGTCGAGCACGTACAGGCCGGTCATCTCGGCGCGGCGCACGACCGCGGCGGCCGGCACGAACAGCCGGTCGCGGCCGTCGCCGGCGCGCCGTCGGCAGCCAGACGCGGGCGAACAGGCCCGGCGCCACGCCCGTCCCAGCCGGCCGGCAGGTCGAGGCGCAGCTGCACCGTGTGCGTGGCGGCGTCGACCGTCGGCAGCACTGCAGCTGTGCCGCGCTGGGCGTGAACCAGCGCCGATCCTGCGGCAGGCCGGGCAACTCGAGCTTCAAGCCCGCCGACGGCGGCGCCGAGCCGGCTTTGCGGCACCGCCGCGGTGACGCGCAGCGCGCCGGGTCGTACAGCGTCAGCAGCGGCCGGCCCGGCATCGCCATGTCGCCCAGCGCCACCGGCACCTCGGCGACCACGCCGGCATAGGGCGCGCGCACGCACGTGCAGCCCGGACTGGGTGCGCGCGGCGCCGGCCTGCGCCAGCTGCGCCGCCGCCTGCGCCTGCGTGGCCTTGAACTGCGATTCGGCGCGCTCCAGCGCCGCCTGGCTGATGTAGTGCTTCTCGAACAGCTGCTTCTGGCGCTCGAAATCCTTGCGCGCCACGTCCAGCAGCGCCTGGGCCGACTGCACCTGCGCCTCGCTGGCGCTGGCGTTCTGCTCGGCGGCGCGCGCGTCGATGCGCAGCAGCACCTGGCCGGCCTTGACGCTGTCGCCGGCCTTCACCTCCAGCGCGACGACGGCGCCGGCCACCTGCGCGGCCACCACGTCTGGCGCACCGCCTCGACCACGCCGTCGAAGGACTGCAGGCGCCCCTCGGCCGACGACTGCACCGGCACGGTGGCCAGCGCCGGGGCGGCTGCCCATGCCGCCGGCGCCGGCCACAGGCCGGCGCACAGCGCCATCGACATCCAGAACCTCTTGCTCATGCCCTCACTCCTGCGTTGCGCTGCATTGCGGGTCTGGCAAGACACTGGCGCAGCGCGATTCGTTGATGTATTATTTGCGTAATCAGGTAAATAGTCAAGTACGATATTGCGCAATGACACACAGGCAGGACCACGTTGAGGCATGATTCCGACCTCGCCCACCACCGGATGCCCGCGCATGGAGGACCTGCCCAAGGAAGCGCTGGAGAAGGTCGCGGCCTACTTCCAGGCGCTGTCCGAGCCGACGCGCCTGTCGCTGCTGAACCTGCTGCGCGGCGGCGAGCGCAACGTCGGCGAGCTGGCGCAGCTGACCGGCTTCACCACCGCCAACGTGTCGCGCCACCTGGCGCTGCTCACCACGCACGGCCTGGTGGCGCGCGAGAGCCGCGGCACCAGCGTCTACTACCGCATCGCCGACCCGTCGGTCTACGAGCTGTGCGACCTGGTCTGCGGCAACCTGGCGCGCCAGTTCGAGCGCGCGGCCTCGGAGCGCGCGATGTTCAGCCTGCCGGCGCCGCCGCCCCGCCGGCGCGCATCGCGCCGGCGCGCGGCCTGAGGGCGCGTGGCATGGACGGCTTGCAGCGCTTCGTCGATGCGCAAGCCCCGGTCTATGCCAGCGTGCTGCAGGAGCTGGCGCAGGGCGAAAAACGCAGCCACTGGATGTGGTTCGTCTTCCCGCAACTCAAGGCGCTGGGCCGCAGCGCGACGGCGCTGCACTACGGGCTGGAATCGCTGGCCGAAGCGCGTGCCTATGCCGGCCACGCCGTGCTGGGCCCGCGGCTGCGCCAATGCACGCAGTGCGTGCTGGACCTGCACGGCCGCAGCGCGCTGCAGATCTTCGGCATGCCCGATGCACTGAAGTTCAGCTCGTCGATGACGCTGTTCGAGCGCGCCGCGCCACACGAACCCCTCTTTGCTCAGGCGCTGCGCGAGTACTGCGACGGCCGGCGCGACACCGGCACGCTGGCGCTGCTGGACCGGCCCTGACCCCCCATCGTTCACGGCGACAACGCCGAAGAGAGGAAAAACCATGACTGCACACGCCCTGCCGCCGCCCGCGGCCCCCGCCGCCAACGACGCCGAGCGCCGCACCTGGCTGATCGCCACCTCGGCCGTGGGCGGCGTGGCCGCCGTGGCTACCGCCGTGCCCTTCGTCTCGTCCTTCGCGCCCAGCGAACGTGCGCGCGCCATGGGCGCTGCCGTCGAGGTCGATATCAGCGACATCCCGCCCGGCGGCATGAAGACCGTGGAATGGCGCGGCAAACCGGTGTGGATCGTGCGCCGCTCGGCGGAGATGCTGGCCGCGCTGAAGAGCCCCAGCCCCGACCTGGCCGACCCCAACTCGCAGCGTGACCAGCAACCACCCTATGCGCGCAACGAAAACCGTTCGATCAACCCCGACGTGTTCGTCGCGGTCGGCATCTGCACGCACCTGGGCTGCTCGCCCACCGCGGTGGCGTCCGGGTCCAACAACCCCAGCGTGCCGGCCGACTGGCAGGGCGGCTACTTCTGCCCCTGCCACGGCTCGACCTTCGACGGTGCCGGCCGGGTGTTCAAGAACAAGCCCGCGCCGACCAACCTGGAGATCCCGCCACACCAGTACCTGAGCGATTCGCGGCTGCTGATCGGCGAAGACTCGCGTTCGGCATGAGCGCAGGCAAGGACGGCGGTTTCTCCGACCCCGCGGGCACCTGGAACCAGCGCTTCGCCGCCGACGGCTACCTGTTCGGCACCGAAGCCAACGCCTGGCTGCGTGAACACGCCGGCGTCTGGACGGGCGGCCAGCGAGTGCTGTGTGTGGCCGACGGCGAAGGCCGCAACAGTGTGTGGCTGGCCCAGCGCGGCCTGCAGGTCGATGCCTTCGACATTGCCGAGGTCGGCGTGGCCAAGGCGCGGCGACTGGCGGCCGAACGGGGCGCCAGCGTCGACTTCCAGGTGGCCGACTGCGACGGTTTTGCCTGGCCCGAGGCGCACTACGACGGCGTCGCGGCGATCTTCGTGCAGTTTGCCGACCCGGCGCTGCGTGAACGCCTGTTCGCCCACATGCAGCATTGCCTGAAACCCGGCGGCACGCTGCTGCTGCAGGGTTACACGCCCAAACAGCTGGAATACCGCACCGGCGGGCCACCCCTGCTGTCGCACCTGTACACCGCGCAGATGCTGCGTGTCGCCTTCGCCGCGATGGACATCGTCGAGCTGCGCGACTACGAAGCCGATGTCGCCGAAGGCAGTGGCCATCGGGGCCGTTCGGCGCTGATCGGCCTGGTGGCGCGACGCCGCTGAGCCGGCCAGCCGGGCTGGGCCGGTGCGTGACGCGAGCCGGTGTCAGATGACGCGCGAGAAGCGCTCGCGCAGCTGGTCGCTCTGCAGCCAGCGGTCGAAGACCATCGCCACGGCACGCACCACGTACCAGCCGGTGGCGGTGACCTGCACCGCACCCGGCTCGATCTCCACCAGCCCGGCCTCGGCCATCGGCTGCAGCGCTTCGAGTTCGCGCGCGAAGTAGGTGCGCATGTCCACCAGGTGCGCCTGGTCGATCGACCCGAACTCGACCCGACCCTGGCACATCAACGCCATGATCACCGCGCGGCGCAGCACGTCGTCGCGGGTCAGCGATATGCCGCGCTGCACCGGCAGCTGCCCCTGGCGCAAGGCATCGTAGTACTCGGGCAGCGTCTTCGCGTTCTGGTAGTAGTGGGCCCCGACCTTGCCGATCGAGGACACGCCCAGGCCGATCAGGTCGCAGTCGGGCTGGGTGCTGTAGCCCTGGAAGTTGCGGTGCAGCCGCCCCTGGCGCTTGGCCACGGCCAGCGCATCGTCGGGCAGCGCGAAGTGGTCCATGCCGATGTAGTGGTAGCCGCGGCCCAGGAAGCCGGCGATGGCATCGCCCAGCATGGCCACACGCTGCGCCGCGCTGGGCAGCTCGTCGGCGACGATGCGGCGCTGCGGCTTGAAGCGCTGCGGCAGGTGCGCATAGGCGTACAGCGCAATGCGATCGGGCCGCAGTTCGCCGATCTGCTGCACCGTGCGGGCAAAGCTGTGCGGTGTCTGCCGCGGCAGGCCGTAGATCAGGTCGGCGTTGATCGACTTGAAGCCCTGCTCGCGGGCGGCGAGCATCAGGTCGCGCACACTGTCGAAAGGTTGCACGCGGTGCACGGCGATCTGCACCTGCGGGTCGAAATCCTGCACGCCGAAGCTGATGCGGTTGAAGCCGAGCGCGCGGCAGAACGCCAGCCGCTCGGGCGTGACGGTGCGCGGGTCGACCTCGATCGACATCTCGGTACCCTCGTCGATGTGGAAGGCGCGGCGCAGCGAACCGACCACACGCTGCAACTCGGCGTCGGACAGGAAGGTCGGCGAGCCGCCGCCAAAGTGAAGCTGCGACACCGGCTGGCCGGCGCGGGCCTGCGCCAACACCAGGCCGATCTCGACGTCCAGCGCGTCCAGGTACTCGGCCGCGCGCTCGTGGTGCTTGGTGATGACCTTGTTGCAGGCGCAGTAGTAGCACACCGACTCGCAGAACGGGACGTGCACGTACACCGACAGCGGCAGCGTGCTGCCGGGCGCCGCGCTTTGCGTGCGCTGCTGCAGCGCGTTGCACAGGTCGCCGGGACCGAAGGCCTCGCCGAAGCGGTCGGCCGTGGGGTACGACGTGTAGCGCGGCCCCGGCGCATCGAAGCGGCGCAGCAGCGCCTCGGACAGCACGGGGGCGGATTCGGCTCGTTCGGGCACGGTGTCGACACTCATTGGCCGGCATGGTGCATGAGCGACTCGTCCTCGCTTTTGACATTGCGCAAGGCCCTGGTTCGGTCCCGATCGAACAATTCCGTCATGCGACATCGGGTGACCCCATCATGACCCCTTCTGCACCCGTGGTACCGATCAAGACCACGGACTTCAAGGTGGCGTGCTCCAACTGCAACCTGCGCGAGCTGTGCCTGCCCGTCGGGTTCTCGGAGCGCGAGCTCGATCGGCTGGATTCGATGGTGGCCGCGCGGCGCACGGTGCACCGTGGCGACCTGCTGTTCCGCAACGGCGATGCCTTCGACTCGCTGTACGCGGTGCGCACCGGTTTCTTCAAGACGCGCGTGAGTTCCGAAGACGGGCGTGACCAGGTCACCGGTTTCCAGATGGCTGGCGAACTGCTCGGTCTGGACGGCATCGGCAGCGAGCGCCATACCTGCGACGCGGTGGCGCTGGAGGATTCGCAGGTCTGCGTCATCCCCTATGGCCAGCTGGAGTACCTGTCGCGCGAGTTCACCGACTTGCAGCGCCAGTTCCACAAGATCATGAGCCGCGAGATCGTTCGCGACCACGGGGTGATGCTGCTGCTGGGCAGCATGCGCGCCGAGGAACGGCTGGCCGCGTTCCTGCTGAATCTGGCCCAGCGTCTGCAGGCGCGCGGATTCTCGTCGTCCTCTCTGGTGCTGCGCATGACGCGCGAGGAAATCGGCGCCTACCTGGGCCTGAAACTCGAGACCGTCAGCCGTTGTTTCTCGAAGTTCCAGGAAGATGGGATCCTGCAGGTCAAGCAGCGCCAGATCCAGGTGCTGGACCCGCACGCGCTGCAGGCGATCGTCGGCAGCGCAGGCAGCTGAAGCCGCGCAGCCGCAGCTTGTTCCTGGCCGAGGCCGAAGGAAGCCGCGCTCAGGTGACGCACGCCGTCAAGCGGTGAGCGCAGGGCGCGCGTCTTGCCGGGCGCCGTTGTGCGGATTCGGGCATTCGCTCATCAGCAGTTGCGGCGCCGCCGCTTTGCTCATACCCCCTCAGCATACAAGGGGTGCGGACGAAGTCGTTGTCGGCCGGGGGGGCTCAGGACAGGCAGTAGGCGACGACGCGGTGAAACAGGTCGTGGCCCAGCGCCCAGGCCGAGGCTGCTGCGAGCGCACCGCCAGCCAGGCGCACTGCCCAGGCATTGACCTGCAGCGCGCCGGCGCCAGCGCCAGACAGCCGGGCAAAGGCCCAGGGTGCCAGCGCCAGGCCGGCCGCACTGGCCGCCGCAAAGCCGGCCATCACCGCGGCACCGCCCCAGGCTGTGTCGGCCAGCGCCGCGACCACCAGCGCCGACTGCAGCAACCCGCAGGGCCAGGCCACCCATAGCAGCCCGGCCGACGTTGCACGGGCCGGCCCCTGCATGCGTTGCCATCCGCCAGGCCCGGCCTGCTGCGGCGCCACTCGGCTGGCACCGCGGCCCAGGTTCTCCAGCCAGGCGGGCTGCCGGCCCTGCCAGAGCAGCCACACGCCCAGGCCCAGCGCCGCGCAATGCAGCAGGGTCCACAACGGACGCAGCACCGGGGACAGCTGCCCCAGGTGCGCCAGCGCCCCGACGCTGGACGCGGCCACCGCGCCTGCGGTGGCATAGCCGGCGACGCGCGCCAGGTGGAAGGCAAGCGGCGACGCGTGCGGCGTGCGCTGGCTGCAGCTGCGCAGCAGCGAGGCGCTGGCTGGTCCGCACATGGCGGCGCAGTGTGGTGCGCCAGCGGCGCCGAGCATCAGGGCACTGAGGAACAGCGCGAATTCCACGGCCGCAGCCCAGCCTCGCTACGGTGCGGGTGCGCCGGCCGCGGGGTCGTGCACCGCGTCATCGGGTCGGGTGCACAGCAGCAGCGTCAGCCCTGCGCCGACAGCGATGACCGCCCAGAAGACGAAGAAGGCCACGGTGTAGACCGCGCGGGGGCTCAGGTCGAGCGTGTCGCCGCCGAACCAGCGCAGGCTGTCGGGGTCGACCAGCGCAAAGACCACCATCTCCAGCACCGCGGCCATCAGGAAGGCCGACCACAGCACGCTCATCCAGCGATGGCGAAGGCTCGGTTCTTCCATGGTGCGGCCCGGTACCGGCGACTCAGTTCTTGGGCGTGGCCGCGTGGTTGCGCGCCTGCACCGCGGGCAGCAGATGCGCGTCGCCGGCGTTCAGGCTCGGCACCGGCCGTGTCAGCACCTCCTCGGCGCCGACCAGCGCAATCGCCACGGTGATCAGCGAGGCCACGACCACCGCCAGCGGACCGCCAACGACCAGCCAGACCATGCCGACGCGCCACCAAGGCGGTGCGCCGGCATCGGGCCGGGTCTCGGGAACGCGGTGTTGTGGCTTCATGGCGTGACTCCCGATGTGGCTGGTCATTCAGCGCGGCACGACGAAGGTGGATTTTTCCACCGTTCTGGCCACCGGCGCATCCGGCTGCTGGTCCAGGCGCTGGATCTCGAATTCGATGGCGTGGGCGCCAGGGCCGCTGGACGCGGCCGTGTGCGCCGGCACGCGCGCCGCCACCGACATCCAGCGCGCCTGCGCCGGCAACACCTCCAAGGTGTCGCCACCGTCGAGCACGATGCCGCTCAAGCCCTTGACGGCCACACGGTAGCGCTGCGGCTGCTCGGTGGCGTTCATGATCTGCAGGCGGTAGACGTTCTCGACCTGGCCGTCGTCGACCAGCCGCGCCAGCGAGGCGCGGTCGCGCACGACGTCGACGCGGAACGGGCTGCGCAAGGCGATGCTCGTCGCCAGCAACGCCAGCAGCAGCAGCAGGATCGCCGAGTACACCAGCACGCGCGGACGCAGCACGCGCTTGAGCACCGCGGCGCGCGACAGGTGCCGCGCCAGGCCGTTCTGCGTGGCGTAGCGGATCAGGCCGCGCGGATAGTTCATCTTGTCCATCACGCCGTTGCACACGTCGATGCAGGCGGTGCAGCCGATGCATTCGTACTGCAGGCCCTTGCGGATGTCGATGCCGGTCGGGCAGACCTGCACGCACAGGCCGCAGTCGATGCAATCGCCCTTGCCCAGCTCTTGGGGTCGGCCTTGCGCGAGCGCGAACCGCGCGGCTCGCCGCGTTCGGTGTCGTAGCTGACGATGAGCGTGTCCTTGTCGAACATCGCGCTCTGGAAGCGCGCGTAGGGGCACATGTACTTGCACACCTGCTCGCGCAGGAAGCCGGCATTGCCGTAGGTGGCGAGCCGTAGAACAGCACCCAGAAAGTTCCCAGGGCCCGAGCGCGAACTGCGCCACCAAGCCGGCCAGCGTGCGGATCGGCGTGAAGTAGCCGACGAAGGTGAAGCCGGTCCACAAGGCCGATGGCGATCCATGCCGACTGCTTGGCCGCGCGCGCCATGCGCTGTCCAGGGTCCACGGGGCCGGCGTCGCGCTTCATGCGGGCGATGCGGTCGCCCTGGATCTTGCGCTCGACCCACATGAAGATCTCGGTGTACACCGTCTGCGGACACGCGAAGCCGCACCACACCCGGCCGGCCACCGCGGTGAACAGGAACAGTGCGTAGGCCGAGATGACCAGCAGCGCGGTCAGGTAGATGAAGTCCTGCGGGTACAGGACCATGCCGAAGATGTAGAAGCGCCGCGCGCCCAGGTCGAAGAGCACCGCCTGGCGGTCGTTCCACTGCAGCCACGGCAGGCCGTAGAAGACCAGCTGCGTGGCCCAGACCATGGCCCAACGCCAGCTCGGCGAACCAGCCGCTGACGGCGCGTGCGTAGATCTTCTGCTGCTTGACATACATCGAGACGACGGAGGTCGCCGCGTCGTCGCTGTGCTCGTCAGCGGCCGCACCCTGGCCGGCAGGCTCCGGCAGGTCTTGGGTGCAGCCGTGGCTTGGGTCACCGACGCCTACTTCGCGGCCACCGCCGCAGTCTGCGACAAGCTCCAGACATAGGCCGCCAGCACGTGGATCTGCTCGGCATTCAGCCGCTCGCCGAAGGCCGGCATGATGTTGGTCTTGCCGGTGTTGATCATCGACACGATGGCGGCTTCACCCCAGCCGTGCAGCCAGACCTTGTCGGTCAGGTTGGGTGCGCCCAGCGCCGGGTTGCCCTTGCCTTCGGGGCCGTGGCAGGCGGCGCAGACCACGAACTTGGACTTGCCCAGCTGCGCGGCCACGCTGTTATGTGCTCCACCCGACAGGCTGAGCACGAAGTTGGCGACGTTGCGCACGTCCTCGGCCGTGCCCAGTGCCGCGGCCATCGGCGGCATCGACGCCGATCCGGCCCTTGGTGATGGTGGCTACGATGTCGGCGTGCGAGCCGCCCCACAGCCAGTCGCCGTCGGTCAGGTTCGGAAAGCCCTTGCTGCCGCGCGCGTCGGAACCGTGGCATTGCGCGCAGTTGTTGCCGAACAGGCGCTCGCCGATGCCCATGGCGGCACTGTCCTTGGCCAGTTCCTCGGCCGTCTTGCCCTTGAACCTGGCGAAGATCTGCGCGATCTTTTCCTGCGCGCGCTGCTGCTCGGTCTTGTACTGGCCGACGCTGCTCCAGCCGAGCGTGCCGGGGAACTTGCCCAGGCCCGGATACAGCGCCAGGTAGATGCCCGAGAAGACCACGGTGATGACGAACAGCCACAGCCACCAGCGCGGCAGCGGGTTGTTCATCTCCTTCAGATCCACGTCCCAGACGTGGCCGGTGGTGTTGTCGTCGGCCATGACCTTGCGCCGGCTGGCCACGAACAGCAACCACAGGCACCACGACCAGGCCGAGCACCGTGGCCGCGGCGACGAAGATCGACCAGCCGCTGTGAAGGAAATCGCTCATCGTTTTTCTCCGCGGGCATCAAGACCCGACTCGTCGTCCAGGAAGGGCAGCCGCGCCGCCTCGTCGAAGGCCGCCCGGCGGCGCGAACTCCAGGTCCAGGCCCAGATGCCGAGGAACAGCACCAGCCCGAGCAGCATCACCGCCACGCGCATGTCGTTCACGTCCATGTCCGGCTCTCTTCGTCTACTTGACCAGCGTGCCCAGGCCTTGCAGGTAGGCGATCACCGCCTCCAGCTCGGTCTTGCCCTTGACGGCCTCGCCGGCGCCGGCGATGTCGGCATCGCTGTAGGGCACGCCCACCATGCGCAGCGCCTTCATCTTCGGCGCCAGGTCGGCCGGGTCGAGCGCGGCCGCCTGCAGCCACGGATAGGCCGGCATGTTCGACTCGGGCACCAGATCGCGCGGGTTGATCAGGTGGATGCGGTGCCATTCGTCGCTGTACTTGCCGCCCACGCGCCACAGGTCGGGCCCGGTGCGCTTGCTGCCCCACTGGAAGGGGTGGTCGTAGACGTACTCGCCGGCCAGCGAGAAGGCGCCGTAGCGCAGCGTCTCCGAGCGGAACGGCCGGACCATCTGCGAGTGGCAGTTGTAGCAACCCTCGCGGATGTAGACGTCGCGCCCGGCCAGCTGCAGCGCGGTGTAGGGCTTCAGGCCCTCGACCGGCTGGGTGGTCGACTTCTGGAAGAACAGCGGCACGATCTCGACGATGCCGCCCACCGCGACGGTGAGCAGGATCAGCACGATCATCAGGAAGTTGCTGGTCTCGATCTTCTCGTGACCCGACGGGGCGTGGTGTTGCGCCATGGCTTGAAGTCCTTTGAGTTCTGGTTCAGGCGTGCGCCGCGGCCACCGGGGGCACCGGCATGACGGCGGCCCTGCCGGCGCGCACCGTCATCACCGTGTTCCAGGCCATGATCAGCATGCCGCCCAGGTAGAGCAGGCCGCCGAGCAGGCGGATCACGTAGAACGGATAGGTGGCCTTGACGCTCTCGACGAAGGTGTAGACCAGCGTGCCGTCGGGGTTGATGGCGCGCCACATCAGGCCCTGCATCACGCCGGCGATCCACATCGCCGCGATGTACAGCACGATGCCGATGGTCGCGATCCAGAAGTGCAGCTCGATCGCGCGCACGCTGTACATCTCCTTGCGGCCGAACAGCCTCGGGATCAGGTAGTACATCGAGCCCATCGAGATCAGGCCGACCCAGCCGAGCGCGCCGCTGTGCACGTGGCCGACGGTCCAGTCGGTGTAGTGGCTGAGCGCGTTGACCGTCTTGATCGACATCATCGGGCCTTCGAAGGTGCTCATGCCGTAGAAGGACAGGCTGACGATCAGGAACTTCAGGATCGGGTCGTCGCGCAGCTTGTGCCAGGCACCGCTCAGGGTCATGATGCCGTTGATCATGCCGCCCCAGCTGGGCGCCAGCAGCACCAGCGAGAACACCATGCCCACGCTCTGCGCCCAGTCGGGCAGCGCGGTGTAGTGCAGGTGGTGCGGGCCGGCCCACATGTAGGTGAAGATCAGCGCCCAGAAGTGAACGATCGACAGCCGGTAGCTGTACACCGGGCGCTCGGCCTGCTTCGGGATGTAGTAGTACATCATGCCGAGGAAGCCGGCGGTGAGGAAGAAGCCGACCGCGTTGTGGCCGTACCACCACTGCACCATCGCGTCCTGCACGCCGGCGTAGGCCGAGTAGCTCTTGGTCAGGCTCACCGGGATGGCCGCGCTGTTGACGATGTGCAGCAGCGCCACGGTGAGGATGAAGGCGCCGAAGAACCAGTTGGCCACATAGATGTGGCGCACCTTGCGGATGCCGATGGTGCCGAAGAAGACGATGGCGTAGGACACCCAGACGACGGCGATCAGCAGGTCGATCGGCCACTCGAGCTCGGCGTACTCCTTGCCCTGCGTCATGCCCAGCGGCAGGCTGACGGCGGCGGCGACGATCACCAGTTGCCAGCCGACGAAGGTGAACTTGGCCAGCCATGGCAGGAACAGCGGCGTCTGGCAGGTGCGCTGCACCACGTGGTAGCTGGTCGCGAACAGCGCGCAGCCGCCGAACGCGAAGATCACCGCGTTGGTGTGCAGCGGGCGCAGGCGGCCATAGCTGAGCCACGGAATGCCCAGGTTCAGCTCCGGCCAGGCCAGTTGCGCCGCGATGATCACGCCGACCAGCATGCCGACCACGCCCCACACCACGGTGGCCAGTGCAAACCAGCGCACGGCATCATCGGTGTAGACCGCAGCGGTGGATCTAGAACTCACTGCCATAACTCGCCTCCTGAACCGGCATTTCAAACTGTGGATGATTGTTCCGTGGGGTGCATGGTACGGGTTTGATCGGCATCAACGCCGCCAGGCCCGTCCTGCAGGATACGTTCACCCTCGCGATCGAGATCCTCGAACTGCCCGCGATGCAGCGCCCAGGCGAAAACGCCCAGGATCAACAGCACCAGCGCCGTGGACAGCGGGATCAGCAGGTAGAGGATCTCCATCGCCGTGACCTTGTTATGGCGCACTCAACGTGCCGCTCGCAGCGCATTGAGCACCACCACCATCGAACTGCCGGCCATGCCCAGCCCGGCCGCCCAGGGCGGCAGAAGACCCAGCAAGGCCAACGGAACGCATGCCGCGTTATAGAGCATCGCCCATACGAGATTCTGACGAACGATTCGCATCGTCTTGCGCGCCACATGCAGCAGCTGCACGATGTCCATCGGCCGGTTGCCGACCAGCACCGCATCGGCCTGCGCACGGGCGACCAGTGCGCCCTGCCCCATGGCCAGCGAGACATCGGCACGCGCCAGCACCGGCGCGTCGTTGACGCCGTCGCCAACCATGGCCACACGCTCGCCGCGCGCCTGCGCCGCGGCCACTTCGGCCAACTTGTCCTGCGGCGTGGCGCCGCCCACGGCCTGATGCAAGCCGAGTTGCCGTGCCAGGCGCTGGGCACGATCGGGGCTGTCGCCGGAAAGCAGGCTCAGCTGGTAGCCCTGATCGCGCAATGCGATCATGGCTTCGCGCGCGCCGTCGCGCAGCGCTTCGTCGAAGCCGAAGCAGGCACTGCCACCGTCTGCGGCACACAGCCAGGTCTGCGCCGCAGCCGCGACCGATGCGTCCACGGGCGGCCCGAGGCGGCTGATGGCGCAGGCCCATTCGCGCTCACCCAGGCGCCAGCTCATGCCATGCGGGTCGCGGCCGCTGAGACCGTGGCCGGGCAGCTCGTCGACCTGCGTCCAGGTCCAGGGTGCAGGCGGCGCGTCGGCCGCAGTCAGGGCCTCGGACAAGGGATGCCGCGACCACGCGGCCAGCGAGGCCGCCACGGCCAGCGCCGCGTCCTGCGTCGGCAGGCCGGCATTGGCGTGCAGCAGGCGCAGCTGCCCGAGGCGCAGCGTCTGCGTCGTCAAGGTGCCGGTCTTGTCGATGAACAGGCGATCGATCCGCGCCATGCTTTCGAGTGCGTCGAGGCGCTGCACCAGCACGCCACGCCGCGCCAGGCCGCCGGCCGCGGCCACCAGCGCGGCCGGCACAGCCAGCGCCAGCGCGCAGGGACAGGTGACGATCAGTACCGACACCGCCACCCACACCGCGCGCGACGGGTCGATCACGCTCCATGCCGCCGCGGCCGCAGCGGCCAGGCCCAGCACCACCCACAGGAAAGGGCCGGCCAGGCGGTCGGCCACGCGGGCCATCGACGGACGCTGGCTCATCGCGTCGCGCATCAACGCCACGATGGCCTCGTGCCGGGTGTCGGCGCCGACGCGTTCGACCCGCATCGTCACCGGCGCACCCAGGTTGATGCTGCCGGCCACCAAGGCATCGCCGGGCTGCTTGGGCAGCGGCGTCGATTCGCCGGTGAGCAGCGCCTCGTCGACCCGCGTGCGGCCGTCGATGCAGGCTGCCGTCGGCAGGAAAGCACTGCCCCAGCGCGACCCGCACACGATCGCCCGGCGCCAGGCGCAGCACGCTGACCTGCTTCGCTGCGGCCGTCGTCGAGCAGCCGCGTCGCCTGCTGCGGCAAGCTGTCCAGCGTCTGCTCGAGCGCCTGCGCCGCACGCTGGCGCGCGTGCAGTTCCAGCCAGCGTGCGGCCAGCAGGAAACTGACGAACATCGTCATCGAATCGAAGTACACCTCGTGGCCGAAGATGCCGCCGGGGTCGAAGGTGGCGCCGGTGCTGGCGATGAAGATGACGGCAATGCCGATGGCCACCGGCACGTCCATGCCGATGCGGCGCAAGCGCAGGCTGTGCCACATGCCCTCGAAGAACGGTGCCGCCGCGAACAGCAGCACCGGCAGACTCAGCACCCAACTGCTCCAGTTGAGCAGTTGCGCCAGATCGGGCTCCAGCTCGCCTGTGCCGGCCACGTAGGATGGCGTGGCCAGCATCATCACCTGCATCATGCAGAAGGCGGCGACGAACAGGCGCCACAGCGCCTTGCGGCCTTCGGCGCGGCGCAGTTCGCGCGCGGGCGCGGCGGCATCGGGCGCGGCGTCGTAGCCGGCGCGGCGCACCGCCTCGACCAGCAGCGACGGCCGCGTGCGCTGCGGGTCCCAGCGCACCGCGGCACGTTGCCCGGCCGCGCTGACCGTGGCGGCGCTGACGCCGTCGACGCCGGCCAGCGCCTGCTCGATGATGCCGGCACAGGCCGCGCAGTACATGCCCGACAGACGCAATGTCGATTCGCCCACACGCCGGCCGTCGCTGCCGGTCGACCAGCGCGTGAAGCGCTGCTGCTCCAGCGGGTCGTCCAGCACCGCGATGTCGGGCGTGGCTTCGGCGGCTGGCGGCGCAAGGGTCGTGGACGCGTTCATCGCATCGGCCCGCGGCGCTGCCGGCCCGGCCGCCTGATGATCGACAATCCTGATTCCACGCGAGCGACCTCAGATGATCCGCATTCGATCGAGCGACCACTCAACGCGCCGGCTGGCGCTGGCGCTGGCGCTGAGCCTGTCCGCCGGCAGTGCCTGGGCGCAGAACGCGCCCCAGCCCAAGCTGGACAGCATCACCCTCAGCGCCGGCATGCACAACATCCGTGCCGAAGTGGCGCGCACGCCGCTGCAGACGCAGACCGGCATGATGTGGCGCAGCGAGATGGCTGCGCACGAGGGCATGCTGTTCGTCTTCGACGGCCTGGAGCGGCGCTGCTTCTGGATGAAGAACACGCTGCTGCCGCTCAGCATCGCCTTCATCGCCGACGACGGCCGCGTCGTCAATCTGGCCGACATGCAGCCCCAGTCGGAGCAGTCGCACTGCTCGGCCGAGCCGGTGCGCTTTGCGCTGGAGATGAACCAGGGCTGGTTTGCCAAGCGCGCCATCATGCCCGGATTCAAGCTCAAGGGGCCCCCGTTCGGCAACTGAGGGCCTCCCGCAGCGTGCGCTGCTTCTTCAGCCGAAGTTGCGCTGCGCGAAGTCCCAGTCGGCCAGCTTGTCGAGGAAGGTCTCGACGAACTTCTGGCGCAGGTTGCGATAGTCGATGTAGTAGGCGTGCTCCCACACGTCGACGGTGAGCAGCGCCTTGTCGCCGGTGGTCAGCGGTGTGCCGGCCGCGCCCATGTTGACGATGTCGACCGATCCGTCGGGCTTCTTGACCAGCCAGGTCCAGCCCGAGCCGAAGTTGCCGACGGCGCTTTTCACGAAGGCTTCGCGGAACGCGGCGTAGGAACCCCACTTGGCGTTGATCGCCGCAGCCAGGGCGCCGGAGGGCTCGCCGCCGCCGTTCGGCTTCATGCAGTTCCAGAAGAAGCTGTGGTTCCAGATCTGCGCCGAGTTGTTGTAGATGCCGCCGGAGGACTTCCTGACGATGTCCTCGAGCGCCATCGACTCGAATTCGGTGCCCTTCTGCAGGTTGTTCAGGTTGACCACGTAGGCGTTGTGATGCTTGCCGTGGTGGAACTCGAGCGTTTCCTTGCTGTAGTGCGGGGCCAATGCGTCAAGCGCATAGGGCAATGCGGGCAGGGTGTGTTCCATCGTGTGTCCTTTAGAAGCGGCCGCAGCGCCAGGGACGGCGCGGCCGGGGTTGAAGCTGGCGCAATCATTGTAGGCACGCGGGCGGCCCAGACCGGGCAATGCGCCTATGGGGCGGATGGCAATGCGCGAGCCGGTGGCCGCACCTCCAGCACCTCGACCTGGGCGCTGCCGTCGGCCCAGACAGCCTCGAGCCGCGCGCCCAGTGCCACGGCCTGAACCGACAAGACCGGGCGTCCCTGAGCGTCGGCCATCCAGGCATAGCCGCGGGCCAGCACCTGCCGCGGATCCAGCGCCGACAGGCGCTGCGCCGCGGCTCGCAGCAGCTGCGCATGGTGTTCGCGCTGGCGCTGCATGGCACGCAGCAGGCGGCCACCGAGTTGTGCCGGGTCGCGCGCCGCATCGGCCACGCTGCGCCGCAGGGCCAGGCGCAAGCGCTCCTCGATCGAAGTCAGCCCCTGGCGCTGCGCGGCCAGAGCGCGTGCCGGCCCGCCCAGGCGCAGCGCCAGCGCATCGAGACGCTGCGCCTGCGTGTCGCTCCAGTGGTGCAAGCGCCGTTGCAGCCGGCCGGCCAGGGCATCGAGTCGGGCCAGCGCTTCGGCACGGGCCGGCGCCGCCAGTTCGGCGGCGGCGGTCGGCGTGGCGGCACGCAGGTCGGCGGCCAGGTCGGCCAAGGTCACGTCGCTCTCGTGGCCCACACCGCAGATCACCGGGATCGGCGACGCCGCGATCGCCCGCACCAGCGACTCGTCATTGAAGCACCACAAGTCTTCCAGCGAGCCGCCGCCGCGCACCAGCAGCAGCGTGTCGACCTCGCGGCGTGCTGCCGCAAGTTGCAGCGCTGCCACCAGCGCGGCGGCTGCATCGGCTCCTTGCACCGCACTGGGATAGAGGACGACACGCACATGGGGCGAGCGCCGCGACAGCGCGGCCAGCACGTCGTGCAGTGCGGCCGCGGCGGTGGAGGTGACGATGCCAAGCCGCGCTGGCCAGCCTGCGATGGCGCGCTTGCGCGAGGCGTCGAACAGGCCCGCGGCCTCGAGCCGGGCCTTGAGAAGCAGGAACCGCTCGTACAGCGCACCGGCGCCCAGGCGCTGCATCGACTCGACCACCAGCTGCAGTTCGCCGCGCGGCTCGTAGACCGAGAGCCGGCCGCGCAGCTCGACCTGCTGGCCGTCCTGCGCCTCGAAGGCCAGCAAAGACGCCGCGCGGCGGAACATCGCGCAGCGCAGCAGCGCGTCGGCGCCGGCCAGGTCCTTCAGCGCGAAATAGCGGTGCCCGCTGCCGGCCCTGACGAGGCCTGAAAGTTCGCCGCGCACGGTGACCGCGCCGAAGCGCGCCTGCAGCATGTCGCCAGTGGCCAGCAGCAGCGCACCGACGTCCCAGGCCTGACGAGCCGCGGCGGCACGGGATGCCTCAGCCATCGGCAAAGCCCCTGTTCATGCGGGTGCGGACATCCACAGGCCCGCTGTCATTGGCCGAAACCGGCGACAAGCCCGTCATAAAACCATAACACTGGTGCAAGTGCTTGAATTTCAAGGGAATTCTGGTGATGAAAAATCGGGCAACCAGACTCGGGGCCAGCAACTGCGCGGTTCTACGGCCCGTGCCGCGCGCTTACCCACATTGTTATCCACAGTTGCAGTGGATTACCGGACGAGGTGCTGCGCAGCCTCGTCGATGCGCCGACTGCCGCTGTGGGCCAGGGGCCATAATCGCGCCGCGTCGCGTCGCCGCGCGCTGCCCGAAAAAGAACCCGTACAGAGGACGACTTGCTTTCGATCATCCAAGCCGCCGGCTGGCCCATCTGGCCCCTCGTCCTGTGCTCCGTTGCAGCGCTGACCATCATCATCGAAAGGCTCATCAGCCTGCGCGCCAGGCAGATCGCTCCGGCCACCCTGCTGGATGAGGTGCTGAGCGTCACGCGCAGCAGCCTGCCCGGCAGCGACGTGGTCAACAAACTGGCCGAGAACTCGCTGCTGGGCGGCGTCTTCGCCACCGGACTGCGCAGCGTGATCGCGGAACCGCGCATCACCGAGGAGGCGGTGCGCCAGTCCTTCGAAAGCGCGGGCCGCATCGCGCTGCACCGGCTGGAGCGCTACCTCAACACGCTGGGCACGATCGCCGCGGCAGCGCCGCTGCTCGGCTTGTTCGGCACGGTCATCGGCATGATCGAGATCTTCGGCTCGCAGGCGCCGACTGGCGGCACCAACCCGCAGCAGCTGGCGCATGGCATCTCGATCGCGCTGTACAACACCGCCTTCGGGCTGATGATCGCGATCCCGTCGCTGATGTTCTACCGCTATTTCCGCGGCCGTGTCGACGAGTACCTGCTGACCATGGAACTGGCCACCGAGCGTCTGGTGCCGCACCTGATGCGCTTTGCGGTGCGCACGCCGCCGCTGCCCGCGGCCGAGGCCGGCGCATGAACTTCAGGCGCCACCTGCACCGCGAGGAACCGGAGATCAACCTGATCCCGTTCATCGACGTGCTGCTGGTGATCCTGATCTTCCTGATGCTGTCGACCACCTACTCGCGCTTCACCGAGTTGCAGCTCAACCTGCCGGCGGCCGATGCCGAGCAGCTGCGCGAGCGCCCGGGCGAGATCATCGTCGCCATCGGCAGCGATGGCCGCACCACGCTGAACCGCCGGCCCGTCGATGGCCGCGACGTCGAACTGCTGGCGGCCGAGTTGAAGGCCGCTTCGGCCGGCCGCGCCGACACCATCCTGATCGTCTCGGCCGATGCGCTGTCCACGCACCAGTCGGTGATCAACGTGCTCGATGCGGCACGACGCGCCGGCCTGGCGCGCTTGAGCTTCGCGGCCCAGAGCGGGCAGGCCAAGGCCGCACCCTAGCCGTGGCCCTGGCCGGTCGCATCGAGTCGGCCCTGGCCCGCATCTGGTGGCGCGACCGTCCTGGGCTCGCCGCCTGGGCATTGTGGCCGCTGAGCTTGTGTTACCGCGCCGTGTCGGCGCTGCGCCGCGCGGCCTATGCCCTGGGCTGGCTGAAGGCCGAACGCGCCCCGGTGCCGGTGATCGTGGTTGGCAACCTGGTGGCCGGCGGTGCAGGCAAGACGCCGACCGTCATCGCGCTGGTGCAGGCGTTGCGGCAGGCCGGCTGGACGCCAGGGGTGATCTCCCGCGGCCACGGCCGCAGCGGCCATGCCACCACAGCGGTTCGCGACGACAGCGTGGCGGCCGAGGTCGGCGACGAACCGCTGCTGATTCGCCTGCGCACCCGCGCGCCGGTGTGGGTGGCGCGGCGGCGCATCGACGCGGCACGCGGCCTGTGTGCCGCCCATGCCGAGGTCGACGTGCTGGTGGCCGACGACGGGTTGCAGCACCTGGCACTGGCGCGCGACGTCCAGGTCATCGTCTTCGACGAGCGCGGCACCGGCAACGGCTGGCAACTGCCGGCCGGTCCGTTGCGCCAGCCGGTGCCCCGGCATGTGCCGGTCAACAGTCATGTGCTGTACAACGCAGCGCGCGGCAGCACGCCGTGGCCGGGGGCGTTGGCTCGGCGCCAACTGGCCGGCGCCGTACTGCTGCAGGACTGGTGGCGCGGCGTCCCGCCCAGCCTGCAGCCGCTGCAGGCCCTGCGCGGTCGCCGTGTCCTGGCGGCCGCCGGCATGGCCGTGCCCGAGCGTTTCTTTGCCATGTTGCGCGACGCCGGTCTGCGGCCCAGTGCCCTGCCCCTGCCCGACCACCATGCGTTCGCGCAGCTGCCCTGGCCGGCCGACACGACGGACGTGCTGGTCACCGAGAAGGACGCAGTCAAACTGCCACGCGAGCCGGCGGGCGACACGCGCATCTGGGTCGTGGCGCTAGACTTCCTGCTGCCCGAAGACTTCTAGCAACACCGTGCTGGACAACCTGCGCCTCGCGTACCGCGCATGAGCCGTCGGGTCGCTCCGAAGTCGAATTGCGCAGTGCGCAGCACGAAGGTAGCACCATGAGCATCGATCACCGCCTGCTGGACCTGCTGGTCTGCCCGGTCTGCAAAGGTCCATTGCAGCCACACCGCGACAGCGAGAACCGCCTGACCGAGCTGCAGTGTCCGGCCGACCGGCTCGGCTTTCCGATCCGCGACGGCATCCCGGTGATGCTGGAGCACGAGGCCCGCAACCTGGACGCGCAGCCCGGCTGATGGGCTTCTCGGTGCTGATCCCGGCCCGGCTGGCGTCCACGCGCCTGCCCGGCAAGCCGCTGGCCGACATCGGCGGGCTGCCGATGGTGGTGCGGGTGGCGCAACGTGCGGCCGAAGCCGGCGCCGACCAGGTGGTGGTGGCCGGCGACGACGAGCGCATCGTGCAAGCCTGCGAAGCGCATGGTGTGCGCGCGCTGCTGACCCGCGCTGACCATGCCAGCGGCAGCGACCGCCTGGCCGAGGCCTGCGAGTTGCTGGGCCTGGACGGCACGATGGTGGTGGTCAACGTGCAGGGCGACGAGCCGCTGATCGACCCGGTGCTGGTGCGCGACTGCGCCGAACTGCTGCAGCAACGGCAGGACTGCGTGATGAGCACAGCCGCGCATCCGATCGACAACTTGCGCGACTACCTCGACCCGAACATCGTCAAGGTGGTGCTCGACGCTGCAGGCCTGGCGCTGTACTTCAGCCGCGCGCCGATTCCGTGGCGGCGCGACGGCGGCAGCGCGGACCGGCCGGCGTTGCCCCAGGATCCGCCGGCGCTGCGCCACGTGGGTCTGTACGCCTACCGCGCCGCCTTCCTGCGCAGCTTCCCGACGCTGCCGCACACCGCGCTGGAAGCCACCGAGGCGCTGGAGCAGCTGCGCGTGCTGTGGCATGGGCAGCGCATCGCGGTCCATGTCAGCGACCATGCGCCGGGCACCGGCGTGGACACGCCCGAGGACCTGGAGCGGGTGCGCGCGCTGTTCCGATGAGCGTGCCGCCTGCGAGGCCCACACCGATGCAGCCGTGATAATCTTTCCGCACCACGGGGCCCATTCCCCGCGGCCGCCCTCTCCTATTCATCAGCCGCCGCACCGGCAAAGGCAAACCACACCATGAGACTCATTCTTCTGGGCGCACCGGGCGCCGGCAAAGGCACGCAGGCCACGCAGATCTGCCAGAAGTACGGCATTCCGCAGATCTCCACCGGCGACATGCTGCGCGCCGCCGTCAAGGCCGGCACGCCGCTGGGCCTGGCGGCGAAGAAGGTGATGGACTCGGGCGCGCTGGTCAGCGACGACATCATCATCGGCCTGGTGCAGGAACGCATCGCGATGCCCGACTGCGCCAAGGGCTTCCTGTTCGACGGCTTCCCGCGCACCATCCCGCAGGCCGAGGCGATGAAGAACGCCGGCGTCAAGCTCGACGTGGTGCTGGAGATCGACGTGCCCGACGAAGCCATCATCGAGCGCATGAGCGGCCGCCGCGCGCACCTGCCCTCGGGCCGCACCTATCACCTGAAGTACAACCCGCCGAAGGTGGCCGGCAAGGACGACGTCACCGGTGAGGACCTGGTGCAGCGCGAGGACGACAAGGAAGCCACCGTGCGCAAGAGGCTGCAGGTGTACCAGTCGCAGACGCGGCCGCTGGTCGACTACTACTCCGCCTGGGCCGCCAGCGGCGACGCGCAGGCGCCGCGGTACCGCCGCATCTCCGGCACCGGCACGGTCGAGCAGATCACCGAGCGCGCCTTCGCGGCGCTCGCCTGAACCCCCATCTCGAGGAGCAGCCCATGGACATCGCAGGCAAGGTCTTCATCGTCACCGGCGGCGCCTCGGGCCTGGGCGAAGGCACGGCGCGCATGCTCGCCGCCCACGGCGCCAAGGTGGTGATCGCCGATCTGCAGGTCGAGGCCGGGCAGAAGGTGGCGGCCGAGATCGGCGGTCTGTTCGTCAAGTGCGACGTCAGCCAGGAGGCCGATGGCCAGGCGGCCGTCGCCGCGGCCACGGCCGCCGGCAAGCTGATGGGCCTGGTCAACTGTGCCGGCATCGCACCCGCGGTCAAGACCGTGGGCAAGGACGGCGCGCACCCGCTGGGCCACTTCACCAAGACGATCATGGTCAACCTGGTGGGCAGCTTCAACATGATCCGCCTGGCGGCCGAGGCGATGTGCAGGAACGCGCCCGAGCCCACCGGCGAGCGTGGCGTGCTGATCAGCACCGCCAGCGTGGCGGCCTACGATGGCCAGATCGGCCAGGCCGCCTATTCGGCCAGCAAGGGCGGCGTGGTCGGCATGACGCTGCCGATCGCGCGCGACCTGGCGCGCAACGGCATCCGCAACATGACGATCGCGCCCGGCATCTTCGGCACGCCGATGCTCTTCGGCATGCCCCAGGAAGTGCAGGACGCGCTGGCCGCCAGCGTGCCCTTCCCCAGCCGCCTGGGCACGCCGGCCGACTACGCCAAGCTGGTGCACCAGATCGTCACCAACGACATGCTCAACGGCGAGGTGATCCGGCTCGACGGCGCGATCCGGATGGCGCCGAAGTGACGGGCAGGCGCCGCCGCCTTCAGACGGCGCACACGAAGCGGCCGTAGCGCTTCAGCGCGGCGTTGGCGCTGGCCAGCGTCAGCCCTTCGACCGCTGCCTGTGCCACCAGCATGCGGTCGAATGGGTCGAGCTGCAGCCACGGCAACTCCCCGACACGTTCAAGGTCTGCCGGGACAATCGGCACTTCCGTGAAGCCCTCGTCCGTGAGAAGCTCGCGCAACTCGTCCGGATCCACGTCGAACCCGGGCCAGCGCAGCGAGGTCTTGATCGCAGCAGGTGCGTTTCGACCACATGGCCGGTCATGGCCCCAGGCCAAACATCTCGTTGATGTCCGCCTCGAAGTCCTTCATCAGGTCGAGCTTGATCGTCCGATCAAGGTGCCCAACCGGCGCTTGGCCGGCGGGGCTTCGGTCGGGATCACCCTGACCATCGGCTTAGCCGGCCTTGGCGATCGCGAACTCGTGCCCCTTGGCTGCCTGCTCGACCAGGCGCGACAGGATGCGTCTTCGCTTCGTGGAGGACGAAACCCCAGCGTCAGAAAGTGAAACTGCCCGTCAGGTAGACGAAACGGCCGCGAGGGTCGTATTGCGAGGTGTCGTAGCCCGCCTGGAACTGCGCGTCAATCCAACCGTTGGAAAAGCTCGCAGGTTGTTTGTCAAGCAGATTTCGAGCACCCAGTGCGATCACCGCATTCTTGAAGCCGCTGTAGGCAACCTGAAGGTCCCAGATCGTCTGCGTCGGCATGCGCGTGGGTTCGTCGAGCCAGTTCGCGCTGGCGTGGTAGGCGGTCGCGAACGAATTGCCTAGGGTCGTTGCCCAATCACCTTGACTCCAGGTCGCGCTCACATACTGCTTGTAGCGCAAGATCACACCCATGCCGTCCAATCCGATGGTGGAACTGATGACTGGCGTGAAGCCGCCGTCACTGGTCATGGTGCCAACTTTCTGCGAGGTTCCGCCGCCCGGGGTGCTCTGGTTGTACTTGAGGTAGTAAGTGCCATTCAGCGACACGCCCAAGACTCCAGGGCCAATCGTCTCGCGGTAACGCACATCGAGGTCGATGCCCTGCGCGGTCAATGTGCCATTGTTGTCCGGCGGATTGATGACCTGGAGAATGCCGCCACTTGCGTCGCGAATCACCTTGTCGACATACAGCGGGTTGCCTGCAGCGGCCAAAGAGACAACCTCCTGTGTCGAAGGCTGTGAAATGGCGTTGTCCACATCGATGTTGAACCAGTCCAAACCGATGGCCAGTGAAGTCAATGGCTGAAACACCAGTCCGATCGAGTATTGTTTCGAGGTCTCAGGTTTCAACTTCGGGTTTCCACCGGTGAGTTCATTGACCTGTCCGCTGGGACAGTCCTCCGGGTCCGTTGGATTGCAGTTGCCTACGTCCGTAATGGTTGTGGAGGTCTGGGAAGTCAGGGGTTCGAACAGATTGTTCAGCGATCGGCGCGCGGAAACCCGTTCCGTAGGAGCCGCGCAGCAGCAGCTGTTGCATTGGCTGCCAACGCAGGTTTCCCTTCCAGTTGGTCGTCGAACCCACATCGTTGTATCCGTCGTACCGGGTCGCAAGATTCAGGTCCAGATTCTTGATCACCGGAATGTTCAGTTCACCGAACACTGCATTGACATTGCGGCCCTCGTCGACGGGTTTCGTCGCGCCGCCGAGTCCGGCAATGTCACCGCTCAAGCAGCGCGGCGCTCGGGCGACAGCTTCAACTTCTCGCCACGATACTGGTAGCCCGCTGCGTATTGCATGACGCCTGCGGGCAACTGCAGCACGTCCCCGGAGATCGTCGCATCCAGCGTGGTCATGGTCGACTTCGAACTGAGCGTCTCGCCCCTATAGGTGGTCGTGGCAATCAGATCATTGAACGCCTGTGACTGTGTCAGTGACCATGGATTCCAATCGCTGTTGGGCGCCTGCGTCGCTTGGGCGTAGCCCGTGGTCGAAAAAAAGCCGCCATTTACCTGGCCTTCGAGTCTGCTCTGATTCGTTGCCACCGCGACGGTGTACGACTGATCGAAGACCTCGCCGCGTACTCCGACCACAAGACGACTCTGCGTGCTTGTGTCACTGGTGATGCGCTGGCCAAAATCCTGCGTACGTGCGGTGATGCCCAGGTCCTGTCCTACGAACTGGCCAAGACCGACCGAGTTCAGATAGTCTGCAGCGATGCCGTAGTTGGGGTTGGAAGGACGCAGCAGCAACACGGGATCGATGCCGTTTGCTGCAAACAGGTCATCGGTTTCCATGAAACTCGTGCGCAACACGTTCGGCTGAAGCTGCGTAGTCACCTCGGTCCGTGACCAAAGGCCGTCAGCGAAGAATTCGGCCTTGTCGTTCAACCGGAAGACGAAATTGCCAGTCAGTGAAGCGTTCTCGGATTTTGCTGTCAGGCCGAGATTGCCCGCGCTGTCGTACACGCAGTTCGGAAAGTCCCCGACACTGGACAGGTTGTAGTTCGGCGAATTCTGCAGATGCTTGATTTGCGAACAGTTGTTTGCCGCAGCCAGCGGGTTGCCATAGGCAAAACCATCTCCACCCGCATAGTCGCGCTGACTGATCCTTGACCGGGACTCCTACTGCCCAGGGCCCTTGAATGTTGCCTTGACCCGTGGCGGTCGGCAACGAGATGGGCCAGTTGTCCTGAGTCTTCGAGAACTTGCGATCCTTGGCCATCAGAATCTGGTTCTTCTGGTACTGGCCGCTGACGGTCAAGTTCCAGTTGTCCTTTGTCGCGTCACCCCATCCGGCCACGATGTTGGCCATGTACTGCTGGCCGCCGCCACCTTGTGTCGGCGAACCGTAGGTGCCGCCAATCTGGTAGCCCTCGAAGTTCTTGCGCAGGATGAAGTTGACGACGCCGGCTTCGGCATCGGAGCCGTAGATGGCCGACGCGCCATCCTTCAGGATCTCGACACGCTCGATGGCCGCCAGCGGAATGTTGTTGACGTTGACCGCTGCCAGCTGCCGCTGGCGAAAGGCGCCAAACGTCGCCCATTCAGCAGGACCAACGTGCGCTCCTCGCCAAGTCCGCGCAAGGACACGCCGGAAAAGCCATAGGTCGAAATCGAGATGCCCGTCGCCGCGCTCGTCTGGCCGGAGGAAGACATTGCCGAAATCGTCTGCAGCAGCTGTTCGGTGGTCTGCACACCGGTTCGATCGATGTCGGTCCTCGACAAGGTCTGCACCTGCAGCGCCCCTTCGGCCTCGACTCGCTTGATCGACGAGCCCGTGATCTCGACGCGCTGCGCCCAGGCTGCCGTCGGCAACGTGGCGCCCAGCAGGCTTCCGCCAAAGGCCAGCATCAAGCCTTTGCAGAGCTTGGTCTTCTTCAACATGAGCGGGCTCCTCGGCATCCTGGTTGACGGCTTGCACACATCGCCCGAGCGGGAAACATGCCAGCCTGTGAAGCTGTTGTTTCCGGCTCGTGCATTTCCGTAACCGGATTCTGAATGCGCTGCCCTGCAGTCCACCCCTGGGTCATCCCCTTAGAAGGTGCTGGCGGCAGGCCATGCGGCACCTGCATGGTGGCGCGAGGATCCGCGCCTGACGGGGCTTGAGCTCCGGTGCCCGCGCCAGCACGACCGTCCACGCGCTGTGCCGACTGCCTCGCGACTCCTCTGCCGCGGTGTTGCTCGGTGGCAACGCTGCCGGCCGTGACCGACGCCGCCCTTCAGCGGCTTGGTGCCAGCCGCGGCACCGCCGCCAGCAGCTCGCGGGTGTATTCGTGCCCGGGCGCGCCGAGCACCGCCGCGCAGCGCCCCTGCTCGACGATGGCGCCGCCGCGCATCACCGCCACCGCGTCGGCGATGTACTCGACGACGCCGATGTTGTGGGTGATGAACAGGTAGCTCAGGCCCATGTCGCGCTGCAGCTCGCGCAGCAGGTTCAGGATCTGCGCCTGCACCGACACGTCCAGCGCCGAGGTCGGCTCGTCGCAGACCAGCAGCTTCGGCTGCACCGCCAGCGCACGGGCGATGGCAATGCGCTGGCGCTGGCCGCCCGAGAACTCGTGCGGAAAACGCTGCAGTGCGCCGCTGCCCAGCCCGACGCGCTCGCTCAGGTCCTCGATGCGTTGCCGTCGCTGCTGCGGCCGACATTTGCGGGTGCAGCGCCTGCAGCCCCTCCTCGAGCAGCTCGAAGACGCGCATGCGCGGGTTCAGCGACGCAAACGGGTCCTGGAAGATGATCTGCACATCGCGCCGCGCCGCCAGCAGCGCATCGCCCTGCAGCTCGAACAGGTTGCGGCCTTCCAGCAGGGCCCGGCCTTCGATGCGCGCCTGGCCGCGCAGCAGTTGCACGATCGCCTTGCCGGTGGTCGTCTTGCCGCAACCCGACTCGCCCACCAGGGCCAGGGTTCGGCCGCGCGCCACCTCGAAGCTGACATCGCGCACCGCCTGGAAGGCGCCGCTGGCGCGCTGCAGCAGCCCCTTGCGGATCGGGAAGGCCACGCTCAGACCGTGCACCTGCAGCAAGGCGGCGCGGCTGGCCGATCGTCGGCCGGTTCGTCGGCAGGGGCCTGTGCGGTCGCGCCGCGCGTGTCGGGGGCTGCTGCGGCCCCCGGTGCATGCAGCAGGCAACGCACCTGGCGCTGCGCACCGGCATCGAACAACTCGGGGGCGACTTCAGTGCATGCGCTCAGCGCCAGGCTGCAACGTGGTGCAAAGCGGCAGCCCTGGAAGGCAGTCCACAGCGGCGGCACGGTGCCGGCGATGGCCTGCAGCGGCTGACCGCGCCGGGCGGCATCGGGCAAGGCGCGCAGCAGCGCGCGCGCATAGGGATGCTTCGGCGCGGCGAAGAACTGATCGGCCGGCGCCACCTCGATGATCTGCCCGGCATACAT
The DNA here is from genome assembly GCA_963818005.1 of uncultured Pseudomonadota bacterium. Lineage (GTDB taxonomy): Bacteria > Pseudomonadota > Gammaproteobacteria > Burkholderiales > Burkholderiaceae_C > Rubrivivax. Next base: position 48,091 of record CAWFQP010000029.1, on the reverse strand, counting down.
CAGCGCCACGCGCTGCGCCATGCCGGCCACCACGCCCAGGTCGTGGGTGATCAGCAGCAGGCCCATGCGCTGTTCGCGCTGCAGCGTGCGCAGCAGCTCCAGGATCTGCGCCTGGATGGTCACGTCCAGCGCGGTGGTGGGCTCGTCGGCCACCAGGAAGTCGGGCTCGGCGGCCAGCGTCATGGCGATCATCACGCGCTGCTTCTGCCCGCCGGACAGGCGGAACGGGTACTCGTCGATGCGCCGCTCGGGCTCGGTGATGCCGACCCGGCCCAGCCACTCGACGGCCTTGGCGCGCGCCGCCGCGCCACGCACAGGCGTGTGCGTCTCGATGGCCTCGACGATCTGCTCGCCGACGCGCATCACCGGGTTCAGGCTGGTCGACGGCTCCTGGAAGATCATGCCGATGCGCGCGCCGCGCACGCTGCGCATCGCCGCTTCGGGCAGGCCCAGCACGTCCAGGTCGCCGAGCCGCACCTGGCCATCGCTGACGCGGCCGTTCTCGGGCAGCAGGCGCATCAGCGCCAGCGCCGTCATGCTCTTGCCGCAGCCGCTTTCGCCGACCAGCGCGAAGGTCTCGCCGCGCTCGATGCTCAGGCGGATGCCGTCGAGTGCGCGCACCACGCCGGCCTCGGCGTCGAGCTCGACCTTCAGGTCCAGCGCCTGCAGCAGCTCGCGCGGGTTCATGGGCCGGCCTTCTTCAGGCCGCAGCCGCGGCCGGAACACACGCGCGCGCGGGTCGAAGGCATCGCGCACGCCGTCGGCAAACAGGTTGGCGGCCAGCACCAGCGTCACCATGAAGCCGAAGGCCGCGGCAAAGGACCACCACACCACCGGGTCGCGGCTCATCTCGCTGCGCGCCAGGTTGATCATGCCGCCGAAGCTGTTCATCGACGGGTCGACGCCCACGCCCACGTAGGACAGCACCGCCTCGTAGAGGATCAGCGACGAGAACTCCAGCACCGTCACGATCAGCATCAGGTGCGCCACGTTGGGGAAGATGTGGCGGCGCATGATGCGCGCATCGGGCACGCCGAAGGCCTGCGCCGCCTGCACGTATTCCAGCTCGCGCAGCTTCAGCGTCTCGGCGCGCAGCAGCCGGCACAGCCCGGCCCAGCCGGTCAGGCCGAGCACCGCGCACAGCAGGAACAGCTTGAGGTCGGCGCGCTCGGCGCCGGTCTCGAAGACCTCGGGGTGCTGGTCGATGAACACCTGCACCATCAGCACGCAGGCAGCGATGAGCAGCACGTTCGGCACCGACGACAGCACCGTGTAGAGGTACTGGATGACTTCGTCGACCCAGCCGCGCAGGTAGCCGGCCAGGATGCCCAGGCCCACCGCCAGCGGCAGCGTGGCCACCGTGGCCAGCGTGCCGATGACGAAGGCGGTGCGGATGCTCTTCAGCGCCTGGTAGAGCACGTCGTTGCCGGTCAGGTCGGTGCCGAAGACGTGGTAGTGGCCGGCCAGCAGGGCCACCGGGCCGCTCAGCGCGCGATGACCCCCAGCGTGAGGCAGGCCACGCGCCAGGGGATGCGGCCTTCGCCGCGCCAGGTCGCGGCCACGGCCTGCGCTCAACGGCCGGGGGTCATGCCGCGCCACCGACGCCAGCAGCGCGGCCGACAGCAGCCCGGCGACCAGCGCGCCCAGCCCCAGGCCGACCAGGGCGCGCCAGGCCAGGTCGCCGAGCCATTGCGTGGCCGGGTCCTGCAGGTGTGCGCCGCCGAACTTCAGGCGCGGCGCGACGCGCTGCACCTGGCCGTCGACCTCGACCGATTCCTTGGTGAAGCCCACGTAGGACAACGGCCGCGAATAGGTGGCCTCGCGCGAATCGACCAGGCGCACCAGCAGCGCGTCGAGCAGCGAGCGTGTGCGCGTGTCGTAGGCCGGCGCGGCGCCCTCGCTGGCCGCGGCCGGCGGCAGCAGCGGCCGGTAGTGCACGCTGTCCAGCAGCGTGATGCCCAGGCACAGCGCCAGCACCACCGCGGACGCCAATGCCGGCGGCGTCGCCGAAGACCTTGCTCCAGTTGGCACGCAGCCCCGGCCGGCGCAGCACCAGCAGCACGTAGACCGGCCAGCGCCGGCGCCATCAGCCACATGGCGGCGTCGGTCCAGAGCAGCACGAACTTGGGCATGTTCAGGCCAGACGCACCCGCGGGTCGGCCCAGGTGTAGGCCACGTCGATCAGGATGTAGGACACGATGTACAGCAGCGAGCCCAGGAAGACCATGGTGCGCACCACCGCGAAGTCCTGCTTGGTGATGGCCTCGATCGACGTAGGCGCCCAGCCCGGGCAGGCCGAAGAAGCTCTCGAACACCAGGCTGCCCAGGAACACATAGGGCAGGTAGCTGCCGGCGCTGGTGATGATCGGGATCAGCGCGTTGCGCAGCACGTGCCGGTACAGCACGACGGTCTCCGACAGGCCCTTGGCGCGCGCCGTGCGCACGTAGTCCTTGCCGATTTCCTCGAGGAACATCGCGCGGTACAGCCGCGCCTCGCCGCCCAGCCGCGCCAGCAGCGACAGGCCGATCGGCAGCACCAGGAACTTGAGCACGTCCCAGCCGGCCACATAGCCCGAGATCGGCGCCAGCTTGAGCACGCGCGAGAAGAAGTACTGGCCGACGATGATGTAGAACAGGCTGCTGATCGACAGCATCAGCACGCAGGCCACCACGCCCCAGAAGTCGAGCCGGGTGTGGCGGAACATCGCCAGCAGCAGCGCGAAGGCCGTGCTGGCGATCAGCTGCAGCACGAACAGCGGCAGCGCCAGCTGCAGGCTGACCCACATGCGCGTGGCCACCTCGTGGCCGATGTCGCCGGCGCTTTCGGCATCGGCGCGGCCGAAGTCCAGCGCGAACAGCGACACCGAGCGTTCCCAGAAGATGGTGTCGGTGATCTTGTGCGTGCCCTGCTTCGCGTCGTTGAAGTACAGCGGCTTGTCGTAGCCGCGCTCGGCCTTCCACTTGCTCGATGACTTCCTGGTTGACGCGCTTGCCGCCGATGTTCAGCCGCGCCATGTCGTCCGGCGTGTTGACGGTGAAGAACAGGAAGAAGGTCGCCAGGTTCACGCCCAGCAAGACCAGCGCACCGTAGGCGATGCGACGGACGATGTACGCAGCCATCAGGCGATCACCTCACCGCGCGCGTTGGTGCGCTCGCGCCGGCGCAGGCTGCGCCAGCCCAGCCACAGCAGCGCCAGCACGGCGCCGCCGATCAGCCCCATCGGCCACCACACCGGCCGGTTCCATTCGGCCAGCTTGCGCACACGCTCGTCCACGTCCAGGCGCAGGTACTTGCCGTGGTCGCGGATCAGCACCGCCGGCTGGTAGTTGTGCACCCAGGACTGGGCGGCACCGGACGAGTACGGAAAGTAGCCGAAGCTCATCGGCGCATCCTGCTGCGTGATGGCCACCATGCGGTCGATCAGCGCCTGCTTCTGCGGCCCGTCGTCGAGCAGCTTCATCTGCGCGAACAGCCGGTCGAACTCGGGGTTCGCGTAGTTGGCGTAGTTCTCGCCGCCGTGCCGGGTCTTGCCGTTCGGCCCGTGCAGCAGGAACAGGAAGTTCTCGGCATCCGGATAGTCGGCCAGCCAGCCCAGCCAGAACACCTGGTAGTTGCCCTTGCGCGCCTTGTCCTGGAACTGGTTGTTGTCGGTGGCGCGCACCTCGAGCTGGATGTCCAGCTTGGCGAACTGGCGCACCATCCAGTCGATCGACGCCTTGGTCTCGGGCGTGGGCACCGAGTAGTAGTCGTAGTTGATGACCAGCGGCTTGCCGGTCTTCGCGTCGCGGCCATCGGGAAAGCCGGCTTCGGCGAGCAGACGCTTCGCCTCGGCGATGTCGCGGCGCACGACCTTGCCGTCGACCAGCTTGTGCGTCACCGGGTTGTGGCCCTCGGCGGTGCCGTGGCGCGACCCGGACACCCCATGGGGGAGCAGGCTCATGGCCGTCTCGCCCGCCGACTTCGGGAAGACCTTGGAGTGCTCCTCCCAGTCGATGGCGATGGAGATCGCCTGGCGCAGCTTGCGATTGCGCTCGCGCTGCTCGGGCGTGTCGCCCCAGCCGATGACGGGGTCGAGCATGTTGAAGCCGACGAACCAGCTGGTCGCGTCGGCGAAGCGCGGCAGGCGCAGGCCCTTGTCTCAGGTACTCCTGGCGCACTTCTTCCGAATCCTGCATCTCGACCAGATAGTCCAGGCCCGAATTGGTGCTCTCGAAGACCTCGATGTCGTAGAAGCCCTGGCGGAACTTGCCGCGCAGCGGCACGCCCTCGCGCTCGACGGTGAAGACGAAGCGGTCGATGAAGGGCATGGTCTTGCCGCAGTCGTCGAGCAGCCCGGCCTTCTTGTCGCCAGGCATGCCCTCGCAGGGATAGGGCTCGCCGCGGTAGTTGGGGTTGCGCTGCAGCACATGCCGCCGGTCCTTGATCCACTCGGTCAGCATGTACGGCCCGGTGCCGACCGGCCAGGTGTCCAGGCTCAGGCCCGCCGCGGCCATGCCCGGCTGGGCGTAGAACGCCTCGGCCTCCCAGGGCACCGGGGCCAGAAAGGTCATGGCCATCCAGTAGTTCCACTGCGGGTACTTGCCCTTGATGCGGATGCGCAGCAGGTCCTTCTCGGGCGCACTGACGCCTTCCAGCGGCCAGCGGCGGAAGTCCAGGAAGGGCTTGTCCCGGCTGGCGGCGTCGCGCCCGGCATTGAGCTTGGCGTCCTCGTCCTTGACCTGCCGGGCATAGTCCTTGAGCCCGAGCACGTACTCGGAGAAGACACCGAAGATCGGCGCGCTGATGCGCGTGGTGGCATGGCGCTTGAGCGCGTACACGTAGTCCTCGGCCACCAGTTCGCGCGTGCCGCTGTGCTCGAAGTCCAGCGGCGAACGGCGCGGGCCCAGTTCGCCGGGCTTCATCGCGTGGTAGCGCTAGCGGCCCTGCTCGTCCTTGGCAAAGGCCGGATGCGGCTGGTACAGGATGCCCGGCTTGATGCGGATGTCGTAGACGCTCTCGGCCACCTGCTCGCCCGGCGCATCGGCCGGCAGCGCCTTGCCGTCCTTGTCCAGGTAGGTGGGCGCAACCACTGCGGTGGCCGTCTTCGCAATCAGCTTGAAGGGCCGCAGCAGGTAGTGGTAACCGTAGGGCGGCTCGTAGATCTGGTAGGTGTAGGGCGTGTCGTTGCTCCAGTACGAGGCCACCGGGTCGAGGTGCCGCGGCGAGCTTTGCATGAACGCGCTGACCGCCGTGTTGGTGGCCGCCAGGCCGCGCGGCGAAGGGTTGTTGTCGCAGCCGCCCAGGCCCCATGGCGCCAGCAGGCCAGCGCGGCTGCGGCCAGCCAGCGCCGCGCGGACAGCCTCTTACCAGGCAACAAAGACCTCGCGTCCCTGCACCGCCAATTGCACCCGCGCACCGACCGGCAGCGTCAGCTTGGTCGGCACATGGCCGAAGGGCAAGCCGGTGAGGATCGGCGTGGCGCACACCGAGCGCAGATGCCGCACGGCGGCGCGCAATCGAATAGCCGCGGTCCAGCGGCGACTTGCTGTGCACGGTGAAGTGCCCCAGCAGCACCGCCTTCTGCGCCGCCAGCACGCCCGCCTGGTGCAGCTGCAGCAGCATGCGCTCGACCCGGTAGGGCTGCTCGTTGACGTCTTCCAGGAACAGCACGCCGCCCTTGATGCGCGGCCAGTGCGCCGTGCCCAGCAGCGACATCAGCACGCTCAGGTTGCCGCCCCACAGCGGCCCTTTCAGCTCCAGCCCGTCGAAGCCGGTCTCGGTGCGGAAGCCCACGGCCTCCAGCTCGCCGTTCATGGCTTCGCGGAAGCAGGCTGCGGTGACGTCGTCCACGCCGCCGGCCTCGTCGCTGCGGCCGAAGTCCTCGGTCGCGGTGGGCCCGGCCCAGCCGATGCCGCCGCCATGGGCCAGCAGGCCCAGGTGCAGCGCGGTGATGTCGCTCAGTCCGACCCAGCGCGTGCCGGCCTCGACGCTGCGCGCCAGCAGCGGCCAGTCGATGCGGTCGAGCAGCCGCGTCAGGCCGTAGCCGCCGCGCAGCGCCATGGCGATCGACGGCGCCTGCGCGGCGATGCGGTGCAGTGCGCCGAGCCGCACCTCGTCGCTGCCGCCGAAGCGCTGGTAGCGCTTCAGCGCGTCGGCGTCGAGCACGCAGTCGAAGCCCAGCGCGGCCAGGCGGCGTTGCGCCAGGCGCACCGGCGCGGCCTTGACCGTCACGCCCGACGGACTGAAAAGCACCAGGCGGGTCATCGCGGCTCGGGCTCCGGGTCGGGCGGCAGGCCCAGCTCGACGACCTCGCCGGTGGGAATGCGGTGCTCGGCAGGTGGCAGTGCGTCGTCGCCCGGCCGCTCGCTGCGCTGTTGTGCGCGACGTTCGGCAAAGAACTCGCGCAACAGCTGCCCGCAGGCCGCAGCGAGCACGCCGCCGACCAACTCGGTGTGATGGTTCAGCCGCTTCTCGGCAAACAGGTCGAGCACCGAGCCGGCCGCGCCGGTCTTGGGATCGGGCGCGCCGAAGACCACGCGCTTGAAGCGCGCATGCAGCAGGGCCATCGAGCACATCGCGCACGGCTCCAGCGTCACGTACAGCTCGCAGTCCGGCAGGCGATAGTTCTCGAGCAGCTGCGCGGCATGGCGCAGCGCCACGATCTCGGCATGGGCGGTGGGGTCGTGGGTGGTGATCGGCCGGTTGTAGCCGGTGGCGATGACCTGGTTGCCGCGCAGAATGACCGCACCCACCGGCACCTCGCCGACCAGCAGCGCGTTGTGCGCCTGGTCCAGCGCCAGGCGCATGCCGTACTCATCGCCCTGACTGCCGATCACACCCCAACCTCTTCCTGCCACTGGCGGCGGCGTGCCGCGCGCCGTGCCGCCAGCGCGCTGCGTTCGGCACGCACCCAGGCGGCCGTGTCCAGCGGTGCAAGCGCGGCTGCCAGCGCCTGCCGCTCGGCGGGCAGCGCAGTGGCGTCCACACGCCGGTACTCGCGGCCGAAGCCATCGCGCTGCAGCCAACCACCGTCCACCAGCCAGCGGCGCAGTTCCACATGGTCGGTACCCAGACAGCAGGCCGGACCGGACAGCTGCTCGCGCAGCACTTCGTTCACCTCGATTTCGGTGCACGAGCTGGCCGGCAAGGCGGCCCATACCAGCGCCAGCGCCAGCGCGCGGTCTTCGGCCGACAGGCCGCCGATGGCAACACCCTCCTTGACCACCAGCGAGGCCAGGCGCTGCAGCAGCGGCGATGGGGGCTTGCTCACTCCCACTCGATGGTGGCCGGCGGCTTGCTGCTGACGTCGTAGGTGACGCGGTTGATGCCTCGCACCTCGTTGATGATGCGGCTGGACACCTTCTTCAACAGGCCGTAGGGCAATTCGGCCCAGTCGGCGGTCATGAAGTCGCTGGTCTGCACCGCGCGCAGCGCCACCACGTAGTCGTAGGTGCGGCCGTCACCCATCACGCCGACACTCTTGACCGGCAGGAACACCGCGAAGGCCTGGCTGGTCAGCTCGTACCAGCTCTTGCCGCTGGACTCGTCCTTCCACGCGCGCAGCTCGTCGATGAAGATCGCATCGGCTCGGCGCAGCAGCTCGGCGTATTCCGGCTTGACTTCGCCGAGGATGCGCACGCCCAGTCCGGGGCCGGGGAACGGATGGCGGTAGACCATGTCGTGCGGCAGGCCGAGCGCGACGCCGAGTTCGCGCACTTCGTCCTTGAACAGGTCGCGCAGCGGCTCCAGCAGCTTCAGCCCCAGCGTTTCGGGCAGGCCGCCGACGTTGTGGTGGCTCTTGATGCTGGTGGCCTTCTTGGTCTTGGCGCCGCCGGATTCGATCACGTCGGGGTAGATCGTGCCCTGGGCCAGCCACTTCGCATTGCCGAGCTTCTTTGCCTCGCGCTGGAAGACCTCGACGAACTCGCGGCCGATGATCTTGCGCTTGGCCTCGGGGTCGCTGACGCCTTCCAGGTGACCGAGGAACTGCGCGCTGGCATCGACATGCACCACCTTGGCATGCAGCCGGCCGGCGAACATGTCCATCACCATCCGCCCTTCGTTCAGCCGCAGCAGGCCGTGGTCGACGAAGACGCAGGTCAGTTGCTCGCCGATGGCGCGGTGGATCAGCGCCGCGGCCACGCTCGAATCGACGCCGCCCGACAGGCCGAGGATCACCTGCTCGTCTGCCGACCTGCTCGCGGATCTTCGCCACCGCTTCGGCCACATGGTCGCGCATCACCCAGTCGGGCTTCGCGCCGGCGATGTCGAGCACGAAGCGCTCGAGCAACGCGCGCCCTTGCACGGTGTGCGTCACCTCGGGGTGGAACTGCACGCCGTAGCAGCCGCGTGACTCATCGGCCATGCCGGCGATCGGGCAGCTGGGCGTGCTGGCCATCAGCTTGAAGCCCGGCGGCAGCGCGGTGACCTTGTCGCCGTGGCTCATCCACACCTCGAGCATGCCGTGGCCTTCGGCGGTGCGGAAGTCCTCGATGCCGTTCAGCAGCCGGGTGTGACCGTGTGCGCGCACCTCGGCGTAGCCGAACTCGCGCTGCGTGCTGGCCTCGACCTGGCCGCCCTGCTGCACTGCCATCGTGAACATGCCGTAGCAGATGCCCAGCACCGGCACGCCGAGTTCCCACACCGCCTGCGGCGCGCGCAGCTCGTGCTCCTCGTAGGTGCTGGCGTGGCTGCCGCTGAGGATGATGGCCTTCGGAGCGAACTCGCGGATGAAGGCATCCGAGACATCGTTGGGATGGATCTCGCAGTAGACGTGCGCCTCGCGCACGCGCCGCGCGATCAGCTGCGTGACCTGCGAGCCGAAGTCCAGGATCAGGATCTTGTCGTGCATGGACCTCTACTCCATGCGGTAGTTCGGCGCTTCCTTGGTGATCTGCACGTCGTGCACATGACTCTCGCGGATGCCGGCGGAGCTGATCTCGACGAACTCGCAGCGCTCGTGCATGTCCGCGATCGAGGCGCAGCCGCAGTAGTGCATCGAGGCACGCAGGCCGCCGGCCATCTGGAAGACGATGGCCACCAGCGAGCCCTTGTAGGGCACCTGGCCTTCGATGCCCTCGGGCACCAGCTTGGCCGAGCTCATGCTGTCCGAGTCGCCCTCCTGGAAGTAGCGGTCGGCCGAGCCCTGCGCCATCGCGCCCAGCGAGCCCATGCCGCGGTAGCTCTTGTAGCTGCGGCCCTGGTACAGCACCACCTCGCCCGGCGCCTCTTCGGTGCCGGCGAAAGCGCCGCCCATCATCGCGCTGTGCGCGCCGGCGGCGATGGCCTTGGCCAGGTCGCCGGAATAGCGGATGCCGCCGTCGGCGATCAGCGGCACGCCGCTGCCCTGGATGGCCTTGGCCACCGATTCGATGGCCATGATCTGCGGCACGCCCACGCCGGTGACGATGCGCGTGGTGCAGATCGAGCCCGGGCCGATGCCCACCTTGACCGCGTCGGCACCGGCTTCCACCAGCGCCAGCGCCGCGTCGCCGGTGGCGACGTTGCCGCCGATGACGTCGACCTGCGGATAGTGGCGTTTGACCCAGCGCACGCGCTCGAGCACGCCGTCACTGTGGCCATGCGCCGTGTCGACGACGATGGCATCGACCCCGGCGCGCACCAGCAGTTCGACGCGTTCCTCGGTGCCCTCGCCCACGCCCACCGCCGCGCCGACGCGCAGCTTGCCGAGCGCGTCGCGGGCGGCGTTGGGGAAGTCGGTCTGCTTGGTGATGTCCTTCACCGTCATCAGCCCGCACAGTTCGAAGGCGTCGTTGACCACCAGCACACGCTCCAGCTTGTGCCTGTGCATCAGCGCCTTGCCATCGTCGATGGTCGCGTGCTCGCCGACCGTCACCAAGCGCTCGCGCGGCGTCATGATCTGAGCTACCGGCGCGTCCATGCGCGTTTCGAAACGCAAGTCACGTCCGGTGACGATGCCCACCACCGCCTTGCCCTGCAGCACCGGGAAGCCGGAGATGCCGTGTTGCTTCGACAGCGCCATCACCTGGCGCACCGTGACCTCGGGCGTGATGGTGATCGGATCGCGCAGCACGCCGGATTCGTAGCGCTTGACACGCGCCACCTCGGCCGCCTGCATCTGCGGCGTCATGTTCTTGTGCACGATGCCGATACCGCCTTCCTGCGCGATGGCGATGGCCAGGCGCGCCTCGGTCACGGTGTCCATCGCAGCGGACACCAGCGGCAGATTCAAGGCGATGTTGCGGGACAGGCGGGTGGCCAGGCTGGTATCGCGTGGCAACACCTTCGAATAGGCGGGCACCAACAACACGTCGTCGAAGGTGAGCGCTTTGCCGAGCAGGCGCATGGACAAGGCTCCGAACGCAAAAAGCAATTATACGGAGGCGGCCACGCGCAGCCCGGCGCCGTGATGCTTTGCACACCCATTGCGGCGGGGCCAGACACTACACTTGAAAGATGCTTTTCACCTTCACGCTGCGCCGGCGACTGCCCGGGCTGAGCCTGGCCGCGATGGTCTGTGTGCTGCTGTCCACACCGGCCGAAGCGCAGTGGAAATGGCGCGACAGCCGCGGCCAGATTCACATCAGCGACATCCCGCCGCCGCGCGACATTCCCGAGAAGGATGTGCTGCAGCGTCCTGAAGTGGTGGTGCGCAAGGCGGTTGCGCCGCCGCCCGCGGCGACCGCCTCCGGCGCGGCCGCCGCACCGGCACCCGGCAAACCGCCGGTCGATCCCGAACTGGAAGAACGCCGCAGGCGCACCGAACAGGAGCAGTTAGCCCGGGCAGAGGCCGACAAGCAGAAGGCTGCAGCGTTGCGCAAGGACAACTGCCAGCGCGCGCGTGAGCAATTGGCCACGCTCGACAGTGGCCAACGCATCGCGCGCATCAAGGCCGACGGCGAGCGCGAGATCCTCGACGACGAGGCGCGAGCCAAGGAAACGCGCCGCGCGCGCGAAGCCATCGCCAGCGACTGCCGCTGAGGCGCCTCACTTCCCGACGGTGGGCTTGTCGGCCTTGGCGCGCTTGTAGCGCAGCCGCCTGGCTTCCTTGGGGTCCACGCGCAGCGGCCGGTACAGTTCCACGCGGTCGCGGTCGCGCAGCAGCGATTGCAGCGGCTGTTTGCGCCCCCAGATGCCGGCCTCGACCGACTCGGGCGCGAGGCCGTGCCGCTGGCACAGCCCGCTGGCGACCACCGCGTCCTGCGCGCTGGCACCTTCGGTCAGCGTCAGTTGCACGCGATCACACTGGCCGGGCCGCGGGCAGTACACCACTTCGATGTTCAGCATGTGCCCTTCAGCGCGGGCCGTACACGGCCTGCGCGCGCGAGACGAAGGACTCGACGAAGGTGTTGGCCACGCGGTCGAACACCGGGCTGAGCACTGTCTCCAACGCCTTGCTGGCAAAGGCATAGCGCAGGTCGAACTCGATCTTGCAGGCCTGCGCCGGGCTGCCGGGCCGGCCCAGCGGCAGGAAGCCCCAGGTGCCGTCGAGCAGCGAGAACGGGCCATCGACCAGCTTGACGATCACCGCCGCGCCGGACAGGTGTTCGTTGCGGGTCGTGAAGGCATGCCTGACGCCGGCATAGGCCAGCCCGATGCGGGCGGTGACGCCATCGTCGTGGCGCTCGATGACCTCGGCATGCTCGCACCAGGGCAGGAAGCGCGGATAGTCCTCGATCGCCGTCACCAGCCGGTACATCTCGCTCGGGGAGTACCACAGCAGGACCGACTTGTTCACGCGCTTCATACAATGCAATCAATTCTAGGGGCCTCAGCCTGCCCGCGACCCCATGTCCCATATCGCCGAGAACCGCCGCGCGCGCTTTGAATACCACATCGAAGAGCGCTTCGAAGCCGGCATCGTGCTGCAAGGCTGGGAGATCAAGGCCATCCGCGCCGGCCAGGTGCAGTTGACGGACGGCTACGTCGTCATCCGTGATGGCGAGCTGTACCTGATCGGCTGCCGCATCAATGCGCTGCGCAGCGCTTCGACCCATGTGCAGCCCGAGGCCGACCGCACCAAGAAGCTGCTGATGCACAAGGAAGAGATCAAACGCCTGGTCGGCAAGGTAGAGCAGAAGGGCTTTACGCTGGTGCCGCTGAATCTGCACTTCAAAGACGGCCGCGCCAAGGTCGAGATTGCGCTGGCCAAGGGCAAGGCCGAGCACGACAAGCGCGACACCGAGAAGAAACGCGACTGGGAGCGCGAAAAGGGACGCCTGATGAGACACAAGGTCTCATCAGTGCCGAAGGCATGAGCGGCGCAGCCGCGACGCGGCACTTTCGTCAAAAGGGACGCCTGATGAGACACAAAGTCTCATCGAAAGCCTGAACACCGCAACCGTGTCGCGGGCGCGTCCTCAAGCAGTGCCGAAGCCGGCGCGCAATGCCTGCGCCAGGTCGTGCTGCAGGTCGCGCACGTCTTCCAGGCCGAGGGAGAAACGCACCAGCGTGCCGCGCCAGGCCGAGCCCGGGCGAATCACCGCGAGGTCGTAGGGCACGACCAGGCTCACCGGCCCGGCCCAGGAATAGCCGAGCTTGAACAGCGTCAGCGCATCGACGAAGGCATGCACCTTGGCGCGCTCGTGGCGTTCGTCGAAGACCACCGAGAACAGTCCCGCGCACTGGCTGCACTGCGCTGCCCAATGTGCGTGGCCCGCCGAGCCCGGCAGCGCCGGATGCAGCACCTGGCTGACCTGCGGCTGCTGCAGCCACCACTGCGCCAGCGCGCGGCCGGTGGCGTCCTGTGCGGCATAGCGCAGCGCCAGCGACGGCAAGGCGCGCAGCACGGCCTCGACATCGTTCATGCCCACACCCCAGCCCATGCGCATGTGCGTGCCCTTCAGCCGCAGGTGCAGGGCGTGGTCGCGCGTGGTCACCGAACCCATCAGCACGTCGCCGCCGCCCGACGGGAACTTGGTCAGCGCATGTGCGCTGATGTCCACGCTCAAGCCCTCGCCCAACTCGAAAGCGTTGAAGGCCACACCGGCGCCCCAGGTGTTGTCCAGCGCGGTGAGCACGCCCTTGTCGCGGGCCACGCGCACCAGTGCGCGCAGGTCGGGAAACTCCATCGTGATCGAGCCAGCCGCCTCCAACCACAGCAGCTTGGTGGCCGGGCCGATCATCGCCGCCAGCGCGGCCGGATCGGCCGGGTCGTAGAAGCGATGGCCGATGCCCCAGCGCGACAGCTCCTGGCGCGCGAGTTCCTTGCCCGGGCCGTAGGCGTTGTCGGGGATCAGCACCTCGTCACCGCTCTTCAGCAACGCCATGTCGACCAGCGCGATGGCCGCCAACCCGCTGGGCACGAGCAACGTGTGCGAGCCGCCCTCCAGCGTGGCGATGCGCTCCTCGAGCAGGAAGCTCGTCGGCGTGCCGTGCAGGCCGTAGGTGTAGCCGAGCTTTTCCTTCCAGTCGCGAGCCTGCAGCGCGGCCACGTTGGCGAAGATCACGGTCGAGGCCTTGTACACCCCCGGCTGCGGCGCCATGAAACCGCCTGGCGGCTGGTAGGGATGGTGGATCAGCTGCGTGCTCAGGGCCTTCTCACCGGACATGGGTGCCTTTCTTGTCTTACAGGGGCTGGCCGACGAGGTCGTGTCCCTGGGTGCCGACGATGCGCGCGCGGGTGAATTCGCCGGCCTTGAGCGTCTTCGACGCCTTGTCCGGCGGCAGCAGCCGCACCTGGCCGTCGATCTCCGGCGCATCGGCGTAGCTGCGCCCCACCCCGCCCTTGCGGCCCAGTGCCGGTGCCTGGTCCACCAGCACCTGCATGGTCGCGCCAACCCGCTCTTCGAGCTTGCGCGTCGACACCTCTTCGGCCACGGCCATGAAGCGTGCGCGCCGTTCCTCGCGCAGTTCGGCCGACAGCTGGCCGTCCAGCGCATTGGCCGCGGCACCTTGCACCGGCGAGTAGGCGAAGCAGCCGGCGCGGTCGATGCGCGCCTCGCGCACGAAGTCGAGCAGCGTCTCGAACTCGCGCTCGGTCTCGCCCGGAAAGCCGGCGATGAAGGTCGAGCGCACCACGATCTGCGGACAGATCTCGCGCCAGCGTGCCAGCCGCTCCAGGTTGCGCTCGCCGCTGGCCGGGCGCTTCATGCGCTTGAGCACCTCGGGGTGGGCATGCTGGAAGGGCACGTCCAGGTAGGGCAGCACCTGTCCTGAAGCCATCAGCGGGATGATGTCGTCGACATGCGGATACGGGTAGACGTAGTGCAGCCGCACCCAGGCGCCGAAACCCTGCGCCAGGCGGCCGAGTTGTTCGCACAGGTCCAGCAGCCTGGCCCTGACCGGCTTGCCGTCCCAGAAGCCGGTGCGGTACCTGAGGTCGACGCCGTAGGCGCTGGTGTCCTGGCTGACGATCAGCAACTCCTTGACGCCGGCCTCGAACAGCCGCTGCGCTTCGCCCAGCACGTCGCCGATCGGCCGTGACACCAGGTCGCCGCGCATGCCGGGAATGATGCAGAAGGTGCAGCGATGGTTGCAGCCCTCGCTGATCTTCAGGTAGGCATAGTGGCGCGGCGTGAGCTTGATGCCGATCTTGTCGAAATGCGGCGGCACCAGGTCGACGAAGGGGTCGTGCGGCTTCGGCGTGTGCTTGTGCACCGCGTCCATCACCTCCTGCGTGGCATGCGGGCCGGTGACCGCCAGCACCTTGGGGTGCATCTGCCGCACCAGGTTGCCGCCGTCGTCGCCCTGCTTCGCGCCCAGGCAGCCGGTGACGATGACCCGGCCGTTGGCGGCCAGCGCCTCGCCGATGGCGTCCAGGCTTTCCTTGACCGCGTCGTCGATGAAGCCGCAGGTGTTGACGATCACCAGGTCGGCGCCGTCGAAAGTCTTGCTGGTGCGGTAGCCCTCGGCCTGCAGCTGGGTGAGGATCAGCTCGGAATCGGTCAGCGCCTTGGGGCAGCCGAGCGAGACGAAGCCGATCTTCGGCGTGGCGGGTGCGGCGGGCAGGACGTTGGAACTCATCCGGCGGATTGTCCCGCATCGCGCCTGCCGCGCCCGGCGGCGCCGCCGCTCAGCGCTTGCTGCCGGGCAGGCCGGGGATGCCCTGGAACAGCGAGCCGGCCTGCTTGGCCATCTGTTCCTGCATCTGCGTGAACAGGCTCTTCGACTGTTCCAGGTAGGCGCCCACCAGCCCCTGCATGGCCGTGCCCTGCCCGGTCATGAACTGGGCCCACATTTCGGGGGTGAAGGCCTTGGCATCGTTCAGGCTCAGGCCCGATGCAGCGAAGCGCTTCTGCAGCTCGACGAAGGTCTGCAGGTTCTTTTCCAGGTACGCGCCCATCATGCCCTGCATCGAATGGCCATAGAAGCGGATCATCTGCGCCAGCATCTGCGACGAGAACATCGGCACGCCACCCGACTCTTCGTCCAGGATGATCTGCAGCAGGATGCTGCGCGTCAGGTCTTCGCCGGACTTGGCGTCGCGAACCTCGAAGTCCTCGAGCTTCAGCACCATGTCCTTGACATCGGCCAGCGTGATGTACGAGCTGCTGCGCGTGTCGTACAGGCGGCGGTTCGGGTACTTTTTCAGCACGCGCGGGCCGGCAGCGGGGGTCTCGGCAGGTTCTGCGGCGGCAGCGCGGCGTTGGGCTGACATCAGGTGGAGCTCCAGTGGGCTGTCTGATTCATTCTAGGATTTCGCTGCGCCGCGGCGCGGCCGGGCTTACCCTGTCTGAACGCAGCACAGCCGCTTCAACGACCTCGGGCGCGGTGCTACAGCGGCACTTCGAAGCGCTGGCCGCGTATCGAGAAGACGGCCGTCTTCGGGCGAACCTGCTCCAGCTTGAGCTCCGGCCCCAGGTTGTTGCCTTCCTGGAACACCTGGCCGTTGATGACCACCATGCGCGCGCTGGCCTGCGGTGAATAGACCGAGCCGCCGACGACCAGCGTCGGCACCTGCTGCCTGAGCTCCGCGGGCAACTCAGCCAGCGTCGGCACCCGCACCGGGGGCGCCGGCGGCTCGGCCCTTGGCGGCGACGGGGCCGGCTTCGGCGCGGACAGCGCCGGCCTTGGCGCCTTGGCAGGTGGGGCCGGCACGCTGGCGGCCGCCCTGGATTGCGGCTCGGCGCCCGGCCGCGCCGCAGGCGGATCGGGTTGCGCGGCCGGCTGCGCCAGCGGCACCGACGCCGCAGGCACCTGCCACCGGTGGCACGGCAACTGCGGGTGGCGTGACCGGTATGGGCGCCGCCGGGGCGGCCGGCGGCGGTGCCGCAACGGTCGCCACAGGGGGCGCCACGGCGGGCACTCTCGGTACGGCCTCATCGCCGCCGAACAAGAACCAGGCCACGCCTGCCACGGCCGCAACGCCCACACCGAGCCCCAACCAAAGTGCCAGGGCAGGCCGCGACGACGCCACTTCGGCATCCGCCACGCTCAAGGGCAGTGCCTGGGCATGCAGGTCGGGCACCGAGCCCCGTTCGCGCTCGGCGTCGGCCTTGCGCAGCGCTTCGAGGATGTACGACATGTCGACCTACCTGCCCGCCTGGCGCTGCTGCGTGGCCGTTGGCGCACGCAAGCTATCAAAGGCCCACAGGCCGGCACCGAACAGCGCCGCACCGGCGACGATGCCCAGACCCAGCGCCGCAGCGATGCGTCTGCGCGCCGAGCGCGCTGCGGCACGCCGGCGCCGTGGCGGCATGTCGCCGCGCACCTCGGCTGCGGCCCTCTCGACAATCGACAGGTCCACCTGCGGCTTGCCGCTGGCATACGCACCCAGCAGCGCACGGTCGCACAGCAGGTTGATGCGCCGAGGCACGCCGCCGGACAGGGCGTGGATGCGCCGCATCGACGCCGCATCGAAGGGCAAGGCGCCCGTCAGGCCCGATACATTGAGCCGGTGGTGGATGTACTGCGCGGTCTCGCGCGGTGTCAGCGCATCCAGGTGGTAGCGGGCGATGACGCGCTGCGCCAGTTGCTCGAGTTCGGGGCGGGCCAGCAGGTCGCGCAACTCAGGCTGGCCGACCAGGATGATCTGCAGCAGCTTGCGCTCGTTGGTCTCCAGGTTCGTCAGCAGCCGCAACTGTTCCAGCACCTGCGCCGACAGGCTTTGTGCCTCGTCGATGATCAGCACGTTGTTCTGCCCCACGCCGTGGGTGCGCAGCAAGAACTCGTTGAGCGCGGCGACATGGTCGCGGGCAGTGAGCACCCGGCCAGGTTCGGTCTCGCGCGCCACGCGGAAGTCCTCGCAGATCGACTGCAGCAGTTCTTCGGCCGTCTGCCTCGGGTTGAAGATGTAGGCCACGTTGGTGCGGCGTGGCACCTGCTCCAGGAAGCAGCGGCACACCGTCGTTTTGCCAGCCCCGATCTCGCCGGTGAGCAGCACGAAGCCGCCACCGCCGCGCACGCCGTACAGCAGGTGCGCCAGCGCCTCGCGGTGGCGCTCGCTCATGAACAGGTAGTGCGGGTCCGGAGCAATCGAGAACGGCTCGCGTTTCAACCCGAAGAACTTCTTGTACATCGGGCGAAGGATAGTCTTTGGCGCGCAGCGTTCTGGCGCTGCGACGGCCGCCGGTGGCCGTGCCGCGTGGCCTTTCACTCGCCGAGGGCCGCGGCGAAGTCCAGGCCCGGGACCCGAATCCGGCTTCAGTTCTTCTGGGTGGCCTGCTGTTTGCCGGCCTGAACGCCTTCGTTGAAGGCCCTCTGTTGCGCGGCAGCCTGGCGCTGACGCTCCTGTTCGGTCAGGTAGCCCGCGCCCGCGCCGATGGCGGCCCCGGCTGCGGCCCAGGCCCATTCGCCGGTGATCGCGCCGACGGCGACGCCGGCCGCGGTACCGATGCCGGCACCGGACAGCGTGGACTGTTGCGATGCGGTCATGTTGGCACAACCCGCCGCGCTCAGGGCGGCGGCCAATGCGGCTGCAAGGATCGGTTTGCGGTTCATGGAATGCTTTCCTTCGTTCAGTGGCTTCGACTCAGCGCTTGCAAGGGAAGGCTTCGGCCGCATAGCGGAACAGCGCGTCGATGGCGCCATCGTTGTTGTACTGCGGCCGCGCCTTCAACCAGGCGACGAAACCGTTGGCCACCTGCGCGCGCGTCGGCGCTGGGTTGGGCGGGCAGACGAAGCGGTCCGCCGCGGGCGTGACCGACATGAAGTAGGCGTAGGACCCGGCGAGCACGCCATGACAGAAGGCGACGGCGGTGACGTGGTCGCTTTCCGATGACGGCGTGGCGCAGAGCTGGGACAGTTCGGCCGCGGTGTGCAGTTGGTAATGTCTTGGCGGGGCGGCCTGTGCCGAGGCCGCCAGCGCCAGGCTGGCGACAATGAACGCGATGCGCATGATCTTGCCTTGGTCGAGATGGACGATGGGAGATCGTAGCAAGAGATGGTTCCTTGCCGATACCGGGCAACGCCGCAGCATTTGCGCGCGCCGTTGATCCAGGACAAACCGCTGCGCGGGCACACGACAAGAATCGAAACCAGTCGAGAGGAGTTGCCATGTCCAGCGCCAAGCCCCGCCCTGCCCTGCCGAAGCGACCAGCGCGTGCGGCCGTGCCCACGTCGCCCGACTTCGAGATGCTCGACGCCACGCATCGCGAGGTGATGGCGACACTCGAGCGTCTGCAGCAGTGGATTGACCTGCTTGACGCCAGCGGCATCAGCCCCGTCACACGCGCCGCGGCGGACGAGATCTGTCGCTTCTTCGACGGCAGCGCCCGCGCCCACCATGCCGCCGAGGAAAGGGATGTCTTCCCCAGCCTGCTGAGCAGCGGCGATGCAGCGCTGGTGCAGCACGTGCACCGCCTGCAGCAGGACCACGGCTGGCTCGAGGAAGACTGGCTCGAACTGCAGCCGCAACTGCGCGCCGTGGTCGAGGGTTACAGTGGGTACGACCTGGATTTCCTGCGCGCCGCGGTGCCGGTATTCACCGATCTGTACCGCGACCACATTGCGCTGGAAGAGACCGTCGTCTACCCCGAAAGCCGGCGCCGGCAGGGCTAGCAGCCTCAACGTGCTGCGCCAGGGGCCGGCTCGACGGTTTCGGCGCAGCCCGTCGTGAACGGCGAGCGCACCACCTGCAGCGTCACGTGGCCGATGCCGAAGCGCGCGTGCAGATGTTCGGTGGCCTGCTGCAGGAAGGCGTCGTCCGCCTGAACCTGCGGCATCACCAGATGGGCCGTCAGCGCGGTTGCCGAGGTGCCCATCGCCCAGACGTGCAGATCGTGCACCCGGTCCACGCCGGGCAGGGATTCCAGCAGCGACTGCACTGCCCGCAGGTCCACACCTTCGGGCACCCCATCGAACAGCAGGTGCAGCGACTGGCGGAACAAGCCCCAAGTGCCCGCGACGATCAGCGCCGCGATCGCCAGGCTGACCACCGGATCGAGCCAGTGCCAGCCGAAGGCCAGTGCCAGCGCGCCGGCCAGCACCACCCCGGCCGAGACCATGGCGTCGGCCGCCATGTGCCAGAACGCGCTGCGGATGTTGAGGTCGCTGTCGCGGCCGCGCAGGAACAGCAGGGCCGTGGCGGCATTGACGACGATGCCGATGCCGGCCACCGCCATGATCGTCGCGCCGGCCGCCGGCAGCGGCGAACGCAGGCGCTGCGCTGCCTCCCAGGCCAGCGAACCCATGGCCACCCACAACAGCAATGCGTTGAGGAAGGCGGCCAGGATGCTGGCCCGCTTCCAGCCGTAGGTGTGGCGCGCGTCAGGCCGCAGGCGTCCCGCCAGCGCGCCACCCCAGGCCAGCACCAGACCGATGACATCGCTGAGGTTGTGGCCGGCGTCGGCCAGCAGCGCCAGAGAATCCACTTTCCAGCCGTAGAAGGCCTCGACCGCCACGAAGGCCAGGTTGAGACCGATGCCGATGGCAAAGGCGCGGTCGAAGCCTTGGCCGCCCTGGATGTGCCCATGTCCGTGCCCATGTCCGTGCCCGTGCCCGTGCCCGTTGTGATGGGCGGAGTTCATGTCCCGTTCCGCACCACTTCAGGCGCCGGCAAGGCCGCAGCACATTCGACCGTCGAGACAGCTGCGGCGGCGATCGATGGCGCCAGCAACGGCACGGGCGCGGGCACGCCGATCAACGGCAAGGTCGCTTCCGCCCTTCGCACGAAGGCATCCATCATCGACCGTGCCACCACGTCCACCGCCTTCGCCGCCATGCGGTCGAGCACGCTGTCCGAGACCTCGTAGGCCAGGTCGAACTCGACCTTGCAGCCCAAGTGACCCAATTGACGCAGCCGCCAGTCCGCCTGGAAATGCCGGAAGGGCCCTTCGACCAGGCGCACCTGCAACCATTCGGGGCGGCGCTTCGGATTGCGGGTCTGGAAGCCGAAGCGCACCCTCAGGTAGCTGAATTCGATGCGCGCGGCCACCCAGTCGTCGCTGCGCTCCAGGATCGTGGCGGCCACGCACCAGGGCAGGAAAGTCGGGTAGTCCTCGGCATGCTCGATCAGATCGAACATGCCTTCGGCGGTGTACGGCACCAGCACCGAGCGCCTCAGTTCCAAAGCCCGACTCCTCCTGCACCGGCGAGTTCGCGCCGGCCTGCATGGGCATGATATTCGCCGTCGCGACGTGCTCGTGTGGCATGACTGCCGATGGCACACCCCCGCAAGCGTCATGCCCCACGTGCGCTTGATCCTCGACCCGTCCGCGCCGCGCCGCTCACGCAGCCCGAAGGTCACCAGGGCCCTGCCAGCTTGCAGCGCCTCGGCGAAGCCCTCGCCGTCGCCCGGCGCTGCCCCGCCGCCACGGGGGCCAGGATCGAAGTACGTGCCGTGGCGCGCTGCAACGAGGAGGCCGTCGCGCGTCGATCCGGGCAGGTTCCTGAACACTTGGAATGCATTGCGCGCAGACCGGACTCCGCCGCCGCGACGCGCCACAATGCATTGCCGTGATGGAAGCCGCGGCGCCGCTCCAGGACCGACAACGATGATCGACGCAAGAGCGAATACCAAGCTGTGGCAGCGCGCCGTGTCCGCGCTGTTGCGCATTGTCCTGCTGGTCAGCGCCATGCTGTTGATGCTCGGCGCCCTGCTGATCGGTCTGCTGCTGACCAGCGGCGTCGTGCTCTGGGCGCTGCTGCGCGGCCGCCGTCCGGGGCCGGTGAACATCCGCTGGGGCCGCATGCCCGGCGCGCGCGGCTTCGGCCGTCCGGCCGCCGGCGAAGTGGTCGACGTGCAGGCACGCGAAGTGCCCGGTCCGAGACTGCGCTGAACCGCAGCCGCGCCGCTGGCCATGGCGGCTGATCCTTCGTCGGCGAAAATGAGGACTTCACCCCCTTCGAGGAATACCCATGCCCGTGAAGCCCGAATCCCAGGGCATGTGTTCGGCCCGTCTGGCCCGCATCGATCGTTTTCTGGCGCAGCGCTACATCGACAGCGGCAAGCTGCCCTGTGCCTTGCTGCAGGTGTCGCGCAACGGCCAGCTGCTGCACCAGTCGGTGCTCGGCAAGGCTTCGCTGGAAAGCGGCGCGCCGCTGGCCGAGGACAGCCTGGTGCGCATCTATTCGATGACCAAGCCGATCACCAGCGTGGCCTTCATGATGCTGGTCGAAGAAGGCCTGGTGGCACTGGACGACCCGGTGCACCGCTTCATCCCGTCGTGGCGCAACCTGGGTGTGTACGTGGGTGGCGGTGGCGGCCTGCCGGGCACGCCGCCGGGCTGGCTGACCCGGCCGACCGACGCACCGATGCGCATGATCGACCTGCTGCGCCACACCTCGGGGCTGACCTACGGCTTCCAGAACCGCACCAACGTCGATGCCGCCTACCGCGCCAATCAACTGGACACCTTTGCACGCAGCGACGGGCTGCAGGGTTTTGTCGATGCGCTGGCCACGGTGCCGCTGGAGTTCTCGCCCGGCACCGCCTGGAACTACTCGGTCGCCACCGACGTGCTCGGCTACCTGGTGCAGGCCCTGTCCGGCCAGCCCTTCGAACAGTTCCTGCGCAGCCGCATCTTCGAGCCGCTGGGCATGCGCGACACCGCCTTCTTCGTCGACGATGCCAAGGCCTCGCGCCTGGCGCAGTGTTATCTGATGTCGCCCGCAGGCAAGCTGGTGCCGGCGCAACTGGGCAGCTTCCGCGAGCCGCCCGCCGTGCCCTCCGGCGGCGGCGGGCTGGTGTCCACCGCCGCCGACTACATGCGCTTCTGCGAATGCCTGCGCCGCGGCGGCGAACTCGACGGCGTGCGCCTGCTCGGCCCGAAGACCCTGGCGTTGATGCGGGCCAACCACCTGCCCGGCGGCAAGGACCTGGCCGACGTCTCGCTGTCGATGTTCACCGAAGCCACCTACCGCGGCGTCGGTTTCGGCCTGGGCTTTGCCATGACCACCGACGTGGCCAAGACGCAGATCGCCGGCTCGCCGGGCGAATACTGGTGGGGCGGCGCGGCCTCCACCGCCTTCTGGATCGACCCGGTCGAAGACCTGTGCGTCGTCTTCCTGACGCAGTTCCTGCCGTCGACGCTGTATCCGATCCGCCGTGAGCTGCGCACCATGGTCAACGCGGCGGTGATCGAGTCCAAGGCCTGACTCGACCGCCGCGCCCGATGCACCGCGTCGTGCGCTTCGAACGGCGCCCGCAACGGCGGGCTGCCGCGGGTCGGCAGCTCAGCTGAAGGCCAGCGTGCCGTCGTCCAGGTCGGCGCGCGGCAGCTCGTCCTTGTCGGCTGCGTAGTCCTGCAGGTGCAGCCAAGGCTGCCGGTCGCCCTGGTGCGGCAGCTGCTGCACACCGCGCTGCAGGTAGCCGGGGTTGAAGTTGTCCGGGTCCACCCAAGGACGCAGCGCCATGCCGGCGTCCTGCGCACGCAGCGTCGGCGTGACGACCTCGCTGCCCTTCGAGTCCATGTGCTTCAGCAACCGGCAGACGAAGTCGCCCAGCAGGTCGGCGCGCAGCGTCCAGCTGGCGCGGAAGTAGCCGAAGACCCAGGCCATGTTCGGCACGCCGCTGAACATCGTGCCGCGCCAGCCCACGGCGCCGGCAAAGTCCAGCGGCCGGCCGTCGATGCTGAAGGCGATGTCGCCCAGCACGTTCAGGTTGAAGCCGGTGGCGCTGACGATGACATCGGCTTCGAGCAGATCGCCCGACTGCAGGCGAATGCCCTGCGGCTCGAAACATTCGATCTGGTCGGTGACCACCGCGGCCCGGCCTTCGCGCAGGCTCTTGAACAGGTCGGCATCGGGCACGAAGGCGATGCGCTGCTGCCAGGGTCGGTAGCGTGGGTTGAAATGCTTGTCGACTTCGGCCTCGCGGCCCGGTCCGAGTGCGGCGCGCACGCCGGCCAGCAGTTCCTGGCGCACCGCCTCGGGCTCGGCAACGCAGCGTCGCGTGAAGGCGGCCTGGTCGAACAGCACCTTGCGGCGCACGATCTCGTGCGTCCATTCATCCGGAATCTGCAGCTGCCGCAACATGTCGGCCAGGTCATTGGCGTTGCGTCCGGTGATGAAGAAGGTCGGCGAACGCTGCAGCATGGTGACCTGCGCGCAGCGCCCGGCGATGGCCGGGATCAGCGTCGCCGCGGTCGCGCCCGAGCCGATGACCACCACCTTCTTGCCGTCCAGCAGCAGATCCTCGGGCCAGGTCTGCGGGTGCACGATGCGGCCGGCAAAGCGCTCCATGCCGGGCCACTGCGGCATGTAGCCCTCGGCGTGGCGGTAGTAGCCCTGGCACATCCACAGGAACCTCGCGCTGACGCGTTCGGTCTGCGGCGGCGCGTCCGGGCCGGCCTGCACCTCGGCCTCGATCAGCCAGCGGCGCTGTGCGCTCGACCATTGCGCCGAGCGGATGAGGTGGCGGTAGCGGATGTGCGGCGCCAGGCCGTTCTCGTCGATCACCTCGCCCAGGTATTGCAGGATCTCCTGCGCGCTGGCGATCGGCTTGCCCATCCACGGCTTGAAGCCGTAGCCGAAGGTGAACAAGTCGCTGTCCGAGCGGATGCCCGGGTAGCGGTGCGTGCGCCAGGTGCCGCCGTATCCGGCCTGCGACTCCAGGATCACGAAACGCTTGGCCGGGATGGTGGTGCTGCAGGTGCCAGGCCGCACCCAGGCCGGAGATGCCGGCGCCGACGATCAGCACATCGAAGTCTTCGGGCTTGTCCATGGCCTCACTCGAACTCGGGTTCCTGCCACCACGGGAAGAACTCCGGCATGCCGGCGGACACCGTGTCGGGATAACTCGGCGCGCGCTTTTCCAGGAACGCGCCGACGCCTTCGCGCGCATCGGCCGAACGGCCGCGCGCCTGGATGGCGCGGCTGTCGACGCGGTGCGCCATCATCGGGTGCTCGGCCGCGGACATGCGCCACAGCATCTGCCGTGTCAGCGCCACCGACACCGGCGCGCTGTGGTCGGCGATCTCGCGGGCCAGGGCGCGCGCCGCCGGCAACAGCTGGTCCGGCGCGTGCAGCGAGCGCACCAGGCCGCGCTCCAGCGCTTCCTGCGCGCCGAAGACACGGCCGGTGAAGCACCACTCCAGCGCGGTCTGCATGCCCACCAGGCGCGGCAGGAACCAGCTGGACGCCGCTTCCGGCGTGATGCCGCGCCGTGCAAAGACGAAGCCGAAACGCGCCTCGGTGCTGGCCATGCGGATGTCCATCGGCAGCTGCATCGTCATGCCGATGCCCACGGCCGCGCCGTTGATGGCGCCGATCACCGGCTTCAGGCTCTTGTACATGCGCAGCGTCACCAGACCGCCGCCATCGCGGTAGACCTCGCCGACGCGGGTTTCCTCGCGCGCGGCGTCGTTGCGCGAGGCATAGTCGAAGGTCTTGCCGCCCGAGGACAGGTCGGCGCCGGCGCAGAAGGCCCGGCCCGCGCCGGTGACGATGACCGCGCGCACCGCGTCGTCGGCATCGGTCTCGTCGAAGGCGGCGATCAGCTCGTCGCGCATCAAGTGGCGTGAAGGCGTTGAGCTTGTCGGGGCGATGCAGCGTGATGGTGGCGATGCCCTCCTCCACGCCGTACAGCAGGGTCTGCAGCGACTTCAGTGCCATGTTCCTGTCTCCATGGATGTGCCGGGCCAGCATAACCCGCCATGACCGTGTCGCCCGCCGGACATGGAAAACCTGCAGGCACGGCGGCGCGATCCGCTGCCATCATCGGTGTCCGGCGCGCCGCGCGCCGTCACCGACCGGACACCGCCGAGCATCGACCATGGACCTGAGCTATTCCCCCGAAGAGACCGACCTTCCGCGACGAGTTGCGCGACTGGCTGGCCGCCCACCTGCCGGCCGACATCCGCGCCAAGGTCACGCATTACCAGCCTCTGAGCAAAGGACGACTACATCCGCTGGCACAAGATCCTGGCGGCCCAGGGTTGGTCGGTGCCGCACTGGCCCGTGGAATGGGGCGGCACCGGCTGGAACATCACCCAGCGCTACATCTACGACGAGGAATTCGGCCTGGCCGGCGCGCCGACGCCTGCCACCCTTCGGGCCGAGCATGTGCGCCTCGGTGCTGCTGCGCTTCGGCACGGCCGAGCAGAAGCAGCGCTTCCTGCCGCGCATCCGCGAGGGCGAGGACTTCTGGGTGCAGGGCTACTCCGAGCCCGGCGCGGGCTCGGACCTGGCGGCGCTGAAGACCCGCGCCGAACGCCGCGGCGACCACTACCTGATCAATGGCCAGAAGATCTGGACCACGCTGGGCCACTACGGCGACTGGATCTTCTGCCTGGTGCGCACCGACGCCTCGGTCGAGAAGCGCCAGGAAGGCATCAGCTTCCTGCTGATGGACATGAAGACGCCGGGCATCACCGTGCGCCCGCTGATCCTGATGGACGGCGGCCACGAGGTCAACGAGATCTTCTTCGACGACGTCAAGGTGCCGGTGGAGAACCTGGTCTTCGAAGAGAACAAGGGCTGGACCGTCGCCAAGTACCTGCTCGGCCACGAGCGCATGGGCTCGGGCGCGGTGGGCTCGTCGAAGCGCGAGCTGGCGGCGCTGAAGGCGCTTGGCCGCGCGCGAGCTGAAGAACGGCAGGCCGCTGCTCGAGGACCCGCGCTTCCGCGACCGGCTGTCGCGCGTCGAGATCGAGCTCGACGCGCTCGAGCTGACCTCGATGCGCTTCCTCGACAAGATGCGCCGCAGCGGCCAGCCGCCGGGCGCCGACGTGTCGATGCTGAAGATCCGCGGCACCGAGATCCAGCAGGCCATCACCGAGCTGATGATGCAGGCCGTCGGCCCGCTGGCGCAGCCCTTCGTGGCGGTGGAAGGCGGTGCGGTGGACGCGCTGGCCTCGCGCCTGTCGCCACGCTACTTCAACTACCGCAAGACCAGCATCTACGCCGGCAGCAACGAAATCCAGCGCAACATCATCGCCAAGATGACGTTGGGGCTTTGAGGACGAGGACGATGAACTTCGAATACAGCGACGAACAACAGCAGCTTGCCGATTCGGTGCGCAAGTTCCTGGCGCAGGCCTATGGCTTCGAGCAGCGCAAGGCCATCCTCGCATTCCGCCAGCGGCCTCAGCGACCCGGTCTGGGCGACCTTTGCCGAGATGGGCCTGACGGCCATCGCCCTGCCCGAGGCCGACGGTGGCTTCGGCGGCGGTGCCGTCGACCTGATGGCGGTGATGGAAGCCTGCGGCGAAGCCCTGGTGGTGGAGCCGCTGCTCGACCACATCGGCCTGGCCTCGCGGCTGGTGGCGCGCGCCGGCTCGGCCGCGCAACGCGCTGCGCTGCTGCCCGGCAGCATCGACGGCTCGGCGCGGCTGGCCTTGGCCTACCTGGAACCGGGCCGGCGCTACGCGCTGGCGCCGCAGAGCACCCGGGCACGCGCGGCCGGCAGCGGCTGGGTGCTCAATGGCGAGAAGTGCGTGGTGATCGGCGCGCCCTCGGCCACCCACCTGGTGGTGTCGGCACACACCGACGACGGCACCAGCCTGTTCGTCGTCGAGGCCCAGGCCCAGGGCGTGGCGCTCAGCCCGTACCGCACCGTCGACGGCCAGCGCGCTGCGGATATGCGCTTCGCCGAGGTGCCGCTGGGCGCCGATGCGCTGCTGGGCACGGCCGGCGCGGCGCTGCCGCTGATCGACGAGGCGGTCGACTTCGCCACCGCGCTGCTGTGCGCCGACGCCATCGGCGCGATGCAGTATGCCAACGACGCCACGCTCGACTACCTGAAGACGCGCAAGCAGTTCGGCGTGCCGATCGCCTCCTTCCAGGTGCTGCAGCACCGCATGGTCGAGATGGTCATCCACACCGAGCAGGCGCGCTCGATGGCCATCCTGGCCGCGAGCAAGGTGGATGGCGGCGGCGATCCGGCCGATCGCCAGCGCGCGGTGTCGGCCGCCAAGGTGAAGATCGCCGACGCCGCGCGCCATGTCAGCCAGGAGGCGGTGCAGCTGCACGGCGGCATGGGCATGACCGAGGAACTGAAGATCTCGCATACCTTCCGCCGTCTGACCACCATCGCGCAGCGCTTCGGCGATGCCGATCACCACCTGGAACGTTATGCCGCCTGCAGCTGAAGCCGTCGCGCCCCTGTGGCTACGACCGCACCCGGGTCGAAGCCTGGATCGCCGCGCACATCACCGAACTGACGCCGCCACTGAAGTGGACACGCCTGGAAGGCGGCCATTCGAACCTGACCTACCTGCTCGAAGGCACGCTCGGCCGCCAGGCGGTGATCCGCCGCCCGCCGATGGGCGAGCTGCTGCCCAAGGCGCACGACATGGCGCGTGAATGGGCGCTGATCAGCGCCCTGGGCAAGACCGCGGTGCCGGTGCCGCGCGCGCTGGGCTTCTGTGCCGACACCTCGGTGACCGGTGCGCAGTTCTACGTGATGGGCCGCGTCGACGGCCACCCGCTGTATTCGGCCGCCGACGCCGAAGCCTACGCACCGCTGCAGCTGCGCAGGGAGATCGCCCATTCCTTCATCGACGTGCTGGCGGAACTGCATGCCATCGACCCCGACGCAGTGGGCCTGGCCGATCTGGGCAAGAAGGACGACTACATCGGCCGCCAGCTGAAGACCTGGTACCGCTCGTGGACCGCATCGATTGCCGGCGCACAACTGGACGATCCGCGCGCCCACGAGCTGCAGAACTACCTTCTGGAGCACGTGCCCGAGCAAGGGCCGGCGCGCATCGTGCATGGCGACTACGGTCTGCACAACACGCTGGTCGGCCCCGACGGGCGCATCGCCGCGGTGGTGGACTGGGAGCTCTCGACGCTGGGCGACCCGCTGGCCGATCTGGCCTATGCGCTGAACCAGTGGGCCGAACCGGGTGATCCACCGTCGGTGCGCGGCCTGCCGCCGACGACCCTGGCCGGCTGGCCAACGCGAAGGGACCTGGCCGATCGCTACGCCGCACGCACCGGCCGCGACCTGCAGCTGCTGGACTACTACGTCGGCTTCAACCGCTGGAAGAGCGCGGCCATCCTGCACGGCGTCTATGCGCGCTACCTAGAAGGCAAGAAGAGCACCGCGGGCGTGGACCTGCCGGCGCTGAAGGCGCAGATCCTGCGTTCGCTGGAGCAGGCCGCGGCCGCAGTGGGCAGGTTGCAGCAGCGGTCCTGAGGTCGGCACAAACGATGCGGGCCCGCACCGCATCACGATCCGCGGCAACGAAGGACGGCTGCGGCGTCTGAACTGGAGTCCGTCTCAGGCTGCCACTGCGAAGCGGCGCAGTGCCTGCTCGAAAACCTCTGGCGGCTGCCCGCCCTGGATCAGATGGCGGCCATCGACGATCACCGCGGGCACCGAATCGATGCCCAGATCGCGCACTTGCCGCTGCTGCGCGCGCACCTCGTCGGTGTAGCGCGTCGAGTCGATGACCGACTGGGCGGCAGTCGTGTCCAGCCCGGCCTCGCGTGCACTGTCCAGCAGGACCTGCGGCGCACCGGGATTGCGGCCTTCGCCGTGATAGGCCTTCAGCAGCGCATGCTTGAGCTCGCGCTGACGCCCCTGCAGGCCGGCCCAGTGCAGCAGCCGGTGTGCGTCGAAGGTGTTCCAGGTGCGCAGGCGCGGGCCGAAGGCAAAACCCACTGCGGCGCCGCGCTCGCGGATCATGGCCTGCGTCTGCGCGATCTGCTGCGGCGTCTTGCCGTACTTCTGCCCCAGATACTCGACGATGTCGCGGCCTTCGGGCCCGAGCCCCGGGTTCAGCTCGAAGGGCAGGAAGTGCAACTCCACCGCCAGCGTGTCGCCGAGGGCCTCGAGCGCGCGCTCCAGCGAGTGCAGGCCGACCGCACACCAGGGGCAGGACACGTCGGACACGAAGTCGATTCGCATTAGGATCAGTGTACTTTGGCGCGCCGGCCTCGCGTCCCGCCACGGCTGCGACCGTTGACGCTGACGACAAAGACATGCCCATGAGCCAGGCCGACTTGCACACAGACACCCCGTTGGGCTTCGACGCCGAGGTCGACGAGCACGACGCCCGGATGGTGGCACTGGGCCTGGTGGTCTGGGTGGGCTCGGAGCCCACCTTCACCGACCGCCACCGGCAATCACCCGAATGGCTGAGCGTGGCCCTGGGCGGCGACAAGGAGGCGGTGGCGGGCCGGTTGATTGCCGGGCTCAGCCGCAGCGGGCCGGGCGGCGTGGTCCTGCGCAGCGAGGGCCGGCACTATCCCGGCGAAGAGCAGCCGCGATGGAACATCGGCCACTACCGGCGCCGCGACGGCACGAGCCTCTGGGAGGGCCCGCCCGACCCGGTCGAAGGCCGCTGCGAAGCCGGCACGGTCGACCTGCAGACGCTCGACCGCTGGGCCGCGGCCCTGGGCACGCGCCTGGTGCAGGCCGGCTTTGCTCCCGGCCCGAGCCGAGGCGATGGCTGTCGGGCCGCAGGCCTCGGACGGTTGCCGTGGCGCAGGCCGAGGGCGGCAGCTTGCTCTTCGAACTCGATCTCGCGACGCTGGACGCCCAGCCCACGGCGCGCATCACGCTGCCCGCGCTGGCCACGGTCGCCGCCTTCCAGGAGGTGCTGCAGGCGATCGCGCAGTCCGCCCGCGACTGCGCGCTGCCGGCGCTGGTGCTGGCCGGTTGCACGCCGCCGGTGGACGCCTCGGTCGAGCTGATCACTGCGACACCCGATCCGGCCGTGATCGAATTCAACACCGCGCCGAGCGTCGATGCCGCCGACTTTCTGCGGCGCAGCCGCGAGATCTACGCAGCCGCCGACGCGCAGGGGCTGGCGCCCTACCGCCTGCATTTCAACGGTGCCGTGGCCGACTCGGGCGGCGGCGGCCAGATCACGCTGGGCGGCCCGTCACCGCTGGCCAGTCCCTTCCTGCGGGTGCCGGGGCTGCTGCCGCGCCTGGTGCGCTTCTTCAACCGCCACCCGTCGCTGTCCTACAACTATTCGCACGACTTCGTCGGCAGCAGCGGGCAGTCGGCGCGCGCCGACGAGCGCGGTGCGGACGCCTGCAGCGAACTGGCGCTGGCCCTGCACCTGCTGGCACAGCAGCCGGACCCGACGCCCGAACTGCTGTGGCGCAGCCTGGACCCCTTCCTGTGCGACGCCGTCGGGCAACAGCCACCGGGCCGAGATCAACATCGAGAAGCTGTGGAACCCCAACCTGGGCCCGCGCGGGCGGCAGGGTCTGGTGGAGTTTCGCGCGCTGCGCATGCAGCAGACGCCCGAGCGCGCCACCGCGCTGGCCTGCCTGCTGCGCGCCATCGTCGCCATGCTGGCCACCGGCCGCGACGAACTGCCGCTGATCGACTGGGGCGGCGAACTGCACGAACGTTTCGCACTGCCCTACTACCTGGAACAGGACCTGCTCGCCGTGCTGGACGCACTGCAGGCCGCCGGCCTGGGCCTGGGGCCGGCGCTGCGCGGCGTGCTGCTGCGCGAGGAGTTCCGCCGTTGGGGCCAGGTCAGCCTGCCCGGCTGCAGGCTGGAGATCCGGCGCGCACTGGAGTTCTGGCCGCTGGTCGGTGATGCCACCAGCCCGCACCAGGGCGGCACCTCGCGGCTGGTGGACTCCAGCACCGCGCGCGTCGAGCTGCGCCTGCGCCAGGACCCTTCCTGCCCGGGCTGGCAGGTGCTGGTGGCCGGGCAACGACCTGCCAATGCGGACGGAGCGCGACGCACAAGGCGAGCTTTCGGTCTATGGCCTGCGCTACCGTTGCTTTGCGCCGCACCTGGGGCTGCACCCGACGCTGGGCAGCCAGGCGCCGCTGCGGCTGCGGCTGCGTCATCCGCAGCAGGCCCACGACCATGCGATCACCCTGCACGAATGGCGCCCGGACGGTGCGGCCTACGAGGGCCTGCCCGAAGACCTCGAGGCGGCGCGCCAGCGCCGTGCCGAGCGTGTCAGCGTCGAGGCCGTGGCCCGCGATGCCGCCGCCGCGGCCGACGGCTCGTCGCCGCTGCAGCCGGGCGCCTACGCCGTGGACCTGCGCTGGCTGGGCGGCAGCATTCCGATCTGAGCGGCGGCCCGTCGTGGCACCAGCCGCATGCGCAAGCCCACCGGCGCCATCGTGAACATCATCCGCTCCGCAGGCACGCTGCCATCGTCGGTGCCCACCGATTCGATGTCGAAGTGGTTCAGCAGCGTCAGCATCACCATCTTCATCTCCTGCAGCGCCAGGTAGCGCCCCGGGCAGATGCGCTGGCCGGCGCCGAAGGGCATGGAGACGCGCTTGGCCGAGCCGGCCGACGGGCCGCCCTCGCCCAGCCAGCGTTCGGGCCTGAAGGCCTGCGCCTCGGGCAGGAAGCCGTCGTCGACACTGTCGTGGCGCATCACGCAGATGACCACCGTGCCTGCCGGCACGGCCACATCGCCGACCGCCGTGTCCTTCAAGGCCTGCAGCGGCAGGAACGGCGCCACCGGCTTCAGCCGCATGGTCTCGTGCATGCAGGCTTCCACGTAGTCCAGCTGCGCCAGTTGCTCCAGCGTCACCGCGCCGCCCGCGGCGCACGCCGCACGCACCTCGTGCGTGGCGCGTGCCAGCGCGGCCGGATGGCCGTGCAGCAGCCAGATGCACCAGGCCAGCGTGTTGGCGGTGGTGTCCTCGCCGGCGAGCAGCATGGTCATCACGTTGCCGGCGACCTGCGCGTCGTCGATGCCGCTGCCGGGCTCGTCGGCGGCGACGAGCATCGCTTCCAGCAGGTTGTGCGGCGCGGCGCGGCGCGCCGGGTCGTCGAGCAGCCGCTGGCGCGCCGCGGCAATGAAGCCGTCGACCGCCTCGTTCACGGCGGCCATCGCCGCGTGCGAGCTCGCGGTCGGAGGGCAGCTTGAACAGGCGCCAGTACGGGACCGCCGAGACGATGCGCGTGAACAGCTTCGGCAGGATCTTGTTCAAGTGCTGCTGGATCACGTCGTCGTCGGATTGCAGCGTGTTCACGTCGGTGCCGAAGGCCAGTCCGGCAATCGCATCCACGGTGAAGCGCATCAGGTCGGCTTGCAGGTCGATGACGCGGCCGGCTCGCGCCGCCTCGGTCCAGCGCCCGGCCAGGCGCTCGCCGCATTTCAGCAGCGCCGGGTAGTAGGCCTTGACATGCCCGGGGTCGAAGGCCGCCATGACCATGCGCCGCTGGCGCTTCCAGACCTCGCCGTTGACGCCGAACAGGCCCGACTTGAAACCCATCTCCAGGCCGACCGACTCCAGCCTCTCGGTGCGGCGAAAACCCTCCGGGCGATCGCGCAGCACGCCGGCCACGGCTTCGTGGTCAGCCACCACCAGAATCAGTCGATCGCCCATGCGGATCTGGAAGTAGCGCCCGTACGCCTGTGCCCAGCGCGCGAGCAGCAGGTGCATTTCGGCCGGCTTGATCTGCGGCAGGTTGCCCAGCACCGGCCAGCCTTGGGGCCCGGGCAAGGCGCGCAGCGGCCGCAGCGCCGACGGGGTTGGGCGGGTCGGGGCGATCGACATGGGCTCTCCGTGGAATCAGTGGGCGAGCAGGAAATCCACCGCCTGCCGCCACCAGGCGGCATCGACGCGGCCGGGCCAGTCGTTGTGGCCGGCACCGGGCACGACGAGCAGGCGTTTGGGCTCGGGCAGCACACGGTAGAGCGCTTCGCCGAAGCGCGCCGGCACGATGTCGTCCTGTTCGGCCACCACCACCAGCACCGGTCGCGCGAAAGCCGCCAGATGGGTCGCGCTGTCATAGCGGTCGCGCAGCAGCCAGGCCACCGGCAGCCACGGATAGTGATGCGACGCCACATGCTGCAGACGGTCCCAGGGCGTGATCAGCATCAGGCCGGCCACGGCCTCGCGCTGTTGCGCCACCGCGGCCGCCGCCACGCCGGCGCCCAGCGATTCGCCCAGCACCAGCAGCGGCGGCCCGTACTGCGCGCGCGCCCGCTCGATGCTGCGCGAGGCGTCCTCGACCAGCGGGCCCTCGCCGACCTCGCCGTCGCGTGGCCCGTAGCCGGGGTATTCGGCCAGGATCACACGCAGTCCCAGCCCTGTCAGCACCGCGGCGTAGTGGGCGCGATGCCCGGCATGCCCGGCGTTGCCATGGAAGACGATGGCGGTGGCGCGGGCGGCACCTCGCGGCTGCGCCACCAGGCCGCGGAACTCGTCCGCCGACGGCCAGGCCGCCAGGCCGCCCTGGGCCACCTCGGCCACCGTGGCGCGCTGCGGAAAGTACAGCAGTCGGTCCTGCAGCAAGTACGGCCCTCCCAGGGCGACGACGGAGGCGACGGCCAGCCACAGCGTCATGGCGCTGGCCTTCATCGGTGGCTACACCGAGCGCGTCAATCCGCCGTCGATGCGGATGTTCTGGCCGGTGATGTAGGCACGACTTGTCCGACGCCAGGAAGGCGATCAGCTCGGCCACCTCGGTGCTCTGGCCATAGCGGCCCATCGGGATGCGCTCGCGCCGGTCGCTCTTCTCGGGCAGGCTGTCGATGAAACCCGGCAGCACGTTGTTCATGCGCAGGCCGTCGGCGGCGTACTGGTCGGCATACAGCTTGGCAAAGGCCGCCAGACCGGCGCGGAACACGCCCGAGGTCGGGAACGCCGCCTCGGGTTCGAAGGTCGCGTAGGTGCATACATTGACGATGGCGCCACGCTTTTGCCGCTGCATCATGCGGCGTCACCAGTCGCGCGATGCGCACCACGTTGAGCAGATAGAAGTCCATGCCCGACTGCCAGTCGGCGTCGGTCAGCTGCAGCAGCGGGCCTTTGGGCCCGTGGCCGGCGCTGTTGACCACGGCATCGATGCGGCCCCAGCGCTGCATGGCGCTGTCCACCAGGTGCTGCAGGGCCTGCGGGTCCTGGTTCGAACCGGTGATGCCCAAGCCACTCAGTTCGGCGGCCAGCGCCGCGCCGCGGCCCGAAGGCGACAGGATCGCCACCTGCCAGCCCTCGCCAGCCAGCTTGCGCGCCGCAGCGGCGCCGATGCCGCTGCCGGCGGCGGTGAACAGGGCGACGGGATGTTCCATGGCGGCGATTATGGCTACGGCACGGCGGCTGACGCCGCCTTCACATCGCTGACGCGATACGAGCCTGCGCCGCAACGTACTACGTGCGTTGTCGGCACCGTCAGCGCGGCGGTGGCGTCAATGCACCGGGCACGCGGCGCAGCACGCCGGCCGCGCCGCGCACCACCCCGGTGGCACCGCGTGCGACACCGCTGACGGTGCCGATGGCCGCGTTCGGCACCGACAGCGCCGCCACCGCGGCAGTCACGCTGCCCCAGCGCACCTGCCACTCGATGTTGCCGAAGGGGCCGTGCAACTCCACCGGCACGGTCACGTTGTTCAGCATCACCATCTCCGGCCCGGCGCGGCCGCCGGCGGCGTTGACCACGCGCGCATGCAGCAGGTAGTCGATGCGGCCACGCACCAGGTCGATGCTGCCTTCGCCGCCGACGCGCAGGAAGTCGCTGCGCCCGTCGAGGTCGGTGTTGCGGGCCACGCCGTCGTGGATGTCGAAGCTGCCGTCGAGCTGGCTGAAATCGGTCTGGCGTTCGGCGTTCGAGGCCACTCTGTCCTGCGTGGCGCTGCGCCAGCCGCGCAGTGTCTGCGCCAGGTCCACGCCGCGCAGCGCGGCGGGCCGCAGCGCCAGTGTCAGGCGGCCGTTCAAGCCGGCGCGCACCGCCCCCACCGTCGCGCCCTGGCTGCGCAGGTCGGCCTCGACCCGGCCGCGCCCGCGCAGCCCGTCGTAGCCGGTGGTGTCGGCCAGCAGCGCGCGCAGGTCCACCTCGTCGGCACGCAGGCGCAGCGCCAGCCGCCCCGAAGCAGCATCGGCCTGCCCACTGGCGTCGAAGCTGCCGCCCCAGGCGCCACCGGCCAGGCGCCGCAGGTCGAGCGCGCCGTTGTCGATCTGCGCCTGCAGGTCCAGGCCGTCGATGCGGTACGGCGCACGCAGCAGCCGCGCCACGCTGATGCGCAGCCGCGCATCGACTGCGCGCAGCGGCTGCAGGTCGACCGGCATCGACGCCGCCGCGGGCGCCGCTGCGGCGCCGTGCTGCACCGGCGCGACGAAGCGGTCGACATCGAGCGTGCCGAAGCGGGCCTGCAGGTCGACGAAGGGCCGCGCCCGGTCCAGTTGCACGTCGATGCGGGCATCGACACGCTGGTCGTTGATGCTGCCTTCGACCTGGCCCGTGCCCGCGCTCGGACTCAGCTGCGCCTGGCCGTCCAGCGACAGCTGCAGAGGTGGCAGCCCGGGATCGTCGACGCGCAGGCGCAGGCGCATCGTGTCCAGCGCCACGGCCAGCGGCTTCGGCTGCAGCACCAGCGTCGCCCCGGCCTGGCCCCGGATCGCGCTCGAACCCAGCTGGCCATCGACGTCGAGCTGCAGCCCGGGCAGCGTGATGCGCTCGAAGGCGCCGCTGGGCGGCTGCGAGCTGACCTTCAAGGCCAGCCGCTGGTCACCGCCCAGCGTCAACTCGGCCTTCGACCGGACCGCCTTGCAGCGTGTCGCCTTGCACCTCGAGCTTCGGCCAGCGCAACTGCGCGTCGAACGTGGTATCGCGTGTTTGCCTTTGATGCTGCAGCGCCAGCTTGCTCCAGCTCCAGCCGGCGCTGCAGGATGTCCAGGCGCAGCCGCGCCAGGCCGAGCTGGCCGCTGTCGATCTGCCAGCCCAGGCGCTTGCCACCGAACTGCAGCTTGGCGCCGTCGATCTGCACATGGCTGTCGCCCAGGCCCAGCTCGTTGCCGTATTCCAGGCGGATGGTCTCGGCCTGCAGGCGTGCGTCCAGGCCTTCCAGCTCGAAGCCCTGGCCGCGCAGCCGCAGGCCGGCCTTGTCCAGGCGCACGACCGGCGAGGCGCCGGCCTGCGGCGGCGGCAGCAGCGAGAGGCCGGCATCCAGCTCGAGCGCGGCGTTCACCGCCGGCTGCCTCAAGCTCGGCCTGCGCCTTCAGGTGCAGTGGCGACACCTTGTCCGGGGCCGAAGGCACCGAGGTCGAGGCGGGCGATCGCCAGCCGGCCGTGCACGCCGGCATGCGCGTCGTCGACCTGCAGCGCCACGTCGTCCAGGTGCAGGCTGTCCATCGTCAGCGGCTTGCCGGCAACTCGGCTCGCCCCTGGCCACAGCGGTCGAGCAGGTCATCGATGTTGCGCCGGCCGTCGGCGTCGCGCTGGAAACGCAGCGTCACGCGGCGTGCCGACACGCTTTCGACCTCGATCTCGCGCTCGAACAACAGCGGCCGCAAGCGCAGCGACAGCGCCGCGTGCTCGATGCCGGCAAAGACCTGCTGCGGCTGGCCGCGTTCGGACAGGCGCACGCGCTGCACCGTCACGGCCGGCTGCGGCCACAGTTGCAGCGTGACCGGCCCGTCGAACGCCAGTTCACGCGCATGGTGGTTTGCATCCAGGTGCTGGCCGCGCGCATGAAGTACCCGGCGTCGAAGCCGAACAGCAGCCACGCCGACAGCCCCAGCCAACAGGACCAGCAAGGCAGCCAACACGTACAGGCTTCGACGCCACCAGGGGTCGCATGGAGACAGCGCGCGCAGCGCATGGCGGGCCTTCGCTGGCCGGTCTGCATTCTGCATGACGACTGCGCGAGCGGCCGCCTGTGCAGGGGTCAGCGCGGCGCTCGCGTGACTGCAGGCGCAGCGCGACGCGTCTCGGCGTCGGCGCCTCGCGATGTCCAACTTGACAGAAGAGCGACGCGACGCTGACCATGGCCTCATGCGGCGACCCCAGCGCAAGGCGTCACTCGCCCGTGCTGGCTGGCAGGCGCTCCCGCCCCGTCGGCGCCGGTCACTGCGCCGCGCTGACCCTCAGGCGCAGGTGGAGCGCAGTCGGCGCAAGGCCTCGTTGGCCGCGGGCAGGTTGGCCGGGTTCTCGCCGGCAAAGTAGCGCTCGCCGGCGGGCAGCTCGTTGCTGGCGCCACGCACCGGCACGACGCCAGCGGCGAGGTTTCCCGCGTCGATGCGGCGGTTGTCCAGGTCGCGCTGGCACACCAGCAGCACGCCGTTGGCGGCCCCCACGCGTTCACGCAGGCGCTGCTGGGCCGCAGTGGCCCGAGGGCCCAGCGCGGCAGCCTCGGCCGGCAAGGTCAACACGAAGAAGCGGTTGCCGCCGGGGTTCTGGGCGATGGCCCTCTCGGCCGCCTGCTGGAAACTGAAGCCGGCCCCGGCGATGTACAGCCCGCCGTCGTCGGCTGCCGACGCAGCGGCGGCGCAAGCCAGGGCCATCGCCGCAGCGAAACGGCGGCACCAGGATGGCGAGCGAAGGATCAATTGCACGGGCAGTCTCCTTGCAGCGGGTTCAGGCCGACCGGCCCATGCTAAGCCTTCGCCATGCGCGGGCCGCGCCATTGCTGCGGCATTTGCCGCAGCCGGGCGCAGCTCAGGACCGACGGTCGAGCGTGACCACCAGGTCGGCGCGAAAGGCCGGGTTCTCCGGCAGCGGCATGGCCGGGGTCTGGTAGCCGCGCGGGTTGCACACGACGCGGCAGTTGCCGACACGGTAGTCGTGAGTGCTGTGGGTGTGGCCGTGCACCCACAGCACAGGCACTTCGAAGAACGACGCCGGCAA
Organism: uncultured Pseudomonadota bacterium; assembly: GCA_963818005.1. Taxonomy (GTDB): domain Bacteria; phylum Pseudomonadota; class Gammaproteobacteria; order Burkholderiales; family Burkholderiaceae_C; genus Rubrivivax. Next base: position 10,294 of record CAWFQP010000029.1, on the reverse strand, counting down.
TTCGCTGAGGTAGGCGGTGGACACCCAGTCGGCTGCGAAGCGAGCTGCCAGCGAGCCCCGGTGCGGGCCATGGTGCGTGACCACCACCGTGGGGCCGGCGCAGGGTGCGGACAACCTGTCCTGCAGCCACTGGCGTTGCAGCCGGTGCAGGCGCAAGGTGTCATGCGGCGTGAGCTTGCGCAAGGGTCCGGCGCCGGCGTGGCTGTCGCACCAGCCGATGGTGCGGTAGTCCGCCATCACACGTGCCGCCGCAGCCATGCCACGCTCGCGATCGGACACGGCTTCACCCGGAGTGCCGATGCGCAGTTCGAAATCGGTCCACAAGGTGCAGCCGAGAAAACGCACGCCGTCGATCTGCACTTCGGCGCAGTCCAGCAAGTGCAAGGGCGGTGCCGCCGATGCCCGTGCGGCACGCTGCATGGCCGCGGCCTCGTGCTGCAGGACGCTGTCGAAGTACTCGTGGTTGCCGCTGACGGCCACCACCGCCCTGGCGCGGCGCAGTGCCGGCGAGCGGGCCAGCCAGCCGCGCAACTGCACGCCAGGCCAGACGATGTCGCCGGCCAGCACGGCCACGTCGAAATCGAGCTCTTCGGGAATGGGCAGGTCCGACAGTTCCAGGTGCAGGTCGGACAGCAGCAGCAGCTTCATCGCAGCCCTACAAGCGCTCGACGTAGCCGAAGCGGCCCTGGCGCGCCTCGCTGGCCGCCTGCATCAGGCCGGCCATCGCCGCGCGGTACAGCGAGGTCGCCAGGCTGACGCGGCGCACGCCGGCTCCGCTCAGCTCGGCCAGGCTGAAGGACGCGCCCTTGCGCCCGACCATGAAGTTCAGCGGCTTGTCCAGCGCCGCGACGACCGCGCGCACGGCCGCCAGGTCGGGCAGCGCCGGCGCGAACAGCACGTCGGCGCCGGCCCGGGCATAAGCCTGCAGCCGGGCGATGGTGTCGTCCAGGTCCGGTTTGCCGCGCAGGAAGTTCTCGCAGCGCGCGGTCAGCATGAACGGGAACGGCAGTGCGCGTGCCGCCTCGGCCGCCGCGGCGATGCGTTCCACCGCCTGGTTGAACGCATACAGCCGCCGTTCGGCCAGGCCGCCGAAGTCCTCGATCGAGCCGCCCACCAGGCCGCATTCGCCAGCCAGGCGAACGGTCAGTGCCGCATCGGCCGGGGCATCGCCGAAGCCATTTTCCAGATCGGCGGCCACCGGCAACTCGGTGGCCTCGACGATGCCGCGGGCATGGGCCAGCGCCTCGTCGCGGCTGATCTCGCCGTCGCGCCGGCCGAGCACGCCGGCCGCGGCACCGCTGGAGGTGGCCAACGCGGCAAAGCCCAGGCCGGCCAGCGCCTTGGCGCTGCCGGCGTCCCAGGGGTTGGGGATGACGAAGCAGTCGCCGCGATGCAACGCGCGAAACGCCTCGGCCTTGTCTTGCTGGCTGGCAGGCATCGAACTCTCCTTGCCGCGCGCACGGCGCACGGCGGCACCCAGCATAACGACTGCGTGCGCAGCGCCACGCTGGCGACGCACGGTCAACGATCGCGGCTTGATGCTGCTACTGCGAGGGCGGTCGAGTCCGCGCGCTGCCCGACCGCGCGGCTGGATGGGTTTTACTTCAGAGCTGGAAGCCGACCCACAGCACCATGCCTTCGGCCACGTCGCGTGCCAGCCCCGGCGGGTGCAGCTCGAAGGGCTGCGCCGACTGGCGCTCGCGTTCGAACCAGGCGCCGAAGCCGCGCACGTCTTCGCCCTCGTGGAAGGCGATCATCATCTCGTAGTTGAGGAACAGGCTGCGACTGTCCAGGTTGGCCGAACCGGCCAGGGCCAGTTGCTCGTCGATGACCGCCAGCTTGGCATGCAGCATCTGCGGCGCCAGCCAGATGCGCGCCCCGGCCTGGGCCAGCGCGCGCAGCGCGCGGCCGCGGGCGATGTCGGACAGACGGTGGTTCGAGCGCGCCGGGATCAGCAGCTCGACCGCCACGCCGCGGCGCGCGGCCAGGCACAGTGCCATCAGCAGCGCCGAATCGGGCACGAAGTACGGCGTGACCAGCGCGATGCGCCGGCGCGCCTGGTAGGCCGCGCTGAGCAGCAGTGCATAGACGGTGTCGTCCACCTGGTCCGGGCCGGAAGCGACCAGCTGCGCACCGGACGCGGGTGCAGCGGCGGCATCGGCATCCGCCTCGGGCGGCATTTCCTGCGGCGCGCGCTCGGTGCGTGCAAACGCCCAGTCGCGTTCGAACAGCGCCAGCGCCTGCAGCACCAGCGGGCCTTGCAGGTCGAAACTCAGGTCGTGCCAGGCGTCCTGGCCGGGCCCGCCTTCGAAGTACTCCGCAGCCAGGTTGCGCCCGCCGCTCCACAGCCGGCGCGATTCGGACGCGGCATCGACGATCAGCATCTTGCGATGGTCGCGCAGGTTGGTGCGGCCCTTCAGCGGGGAATGCAGCGGCGGCACGAACAGCGCCACGCTGGCGCCGGCCTCGCGCAACGGCCTCAGGTCCGGCCGGCCGGCCATCAGGCTGCCCATGCCGTCGAGCAGCAGGCGCACGCGCACACCGGCGCGGGCCTTCTCGCACAGTCTGTCGATGACCTGCCGGCCGAGCGCATCGCGGCCAAGGATGAAGGTGCACAGGTCGATCGACTGCTGTGCGGCGTCCAGGTTGCGCCACAGCGCGCGCAGCGCCTGGCTGCCATCGGCATGGATCTGCAACTCGCGATAGGCCGCCGGCGCCGGCTGGCCCAGCGCATGCAGCGTCTGCAGCGCCCAGGACCCGCCGGGCGCGAGCGGCGCGACGCTCAGGCCACGGGCCGAGCGCGGCCGTGCCAGCTTGCGCGAGCCGAAGGCCAGGAACATCGGCAGCGCCGCATAGGGCAGCAGCACCATGAACAGCACCCAGGCGATGGCGGCCGTGGGGTGGCGCCGCTGTTCCAGCAGGCGCGCGGTGACAACGTAGGTCAGCAGGGCGACCACCACGACCAGGCCGTGGAGCGTGAGGAACGAATCCATGGTGTGGGCGCGGAGCATACCTGGGCCGCGCAACCGCGGATGTCTGGCGCTGCTTGCCGGCGCGGCGCTTGGCAGCGCCGCCCGCCGTCAGGGGTCTTCGTCGGGCAGCTGCGTGGCAGCGACGTTGGCCGTCGTCGCGGCAGCGACCCGTGGCCGGTGACCCGCGCCGATGGCCGATGCGCAAGAATCGACCCCTTCCCTTCACCTGGAACGACGCCATGACCGCACTGACATTGCCCCAGGCCCAAGGCCTGATCACCGCCGCCTTCGCCGCCGCTCGTGCCAAAGGCTACAAACCGATGGGGCTGGTCGTCGTCGACGCCGCCGGCCAGGTCAAGGCCGCGGCACGCGAGGACGGCGCCAGTGCGCTGCGCATCGACATTGCCAATGGCAAGGCCAGCGCCGCCATCGGCATGGGCGTGAACTCGCGTGCACTGGCGCAGCGCGCCAAGGACCTGCCGGCGTTCATGACTGCGCTGGCCAGCGTGTCGTCGCAGAAGTTCCTGCCGCAGACCGGCGCGGTGCTGATCCAGGACGCCGCGGGCACGATCGTCGGTGCGGCCGGTGCCTCGGGCGGCACCGGCGATGAAGACGAGGAGGTCTGCATCGCCGGCATCGCCGCGGTCGGTCTGAGCCATGGCTGAGGCCGCGCGCAAGGTGCTGGTCACCGGCAGCATCCAGGCGCGGCCGGAACGCATCGACGAACTGCTGGCCCTGAGCCTGGAGCATGTGCGGCGCTCGCGCGCCGAGCCGGGCTGCATCTCGCACGCGGTGCATCGCGACGCGGAAGACCCGCTGCGCCTGGTCTTCGTCGAGCAATGGGCCGACCGCGCCGCGCTGCGGGCGCACTTTGCGGTGCCGGCCTCGCGCGCCTTCGTCAAGGCCGCGGCCGCCTGCGCAACGGGGGCGCCGGCCATGGCGCTGTACGAGGTCGATGCGCTGAAGCTGTAAAGCGAAACGGGCCAGCCCCTCGTGGGAGCTGGCCCGGCGGCAGCGACGCCAGCACTCCTGGAAGCCTGGCATCGCCCAGCACGCGGATATGGCGACGCTCCAGCATGCCGTCGAAGTCGCCCTTCCAGACGCGCGCCTCGGTGGGCAGCGCGCGCTGCTTGACGGCGGGCGCCGAGGCCGGCGACGGTGCCGCGGGCTGGGCCAGGGCCCCGACGGTCCACAGCAGGGCTGCGACGAGGGCAAGGACACGAAGTAGCGATGGGCGCACGATCTGGTCTCCTCGAGCGGATGGCCGCAACTCGCCGGCTTAAGCCATGGCCTTGCACGCGCATTGCATCATGCCGTGACGCCTGGCGTGGCAGTGCTGGACGCAGCCGCAGGCTACGGCAACGGGTCGCGCTGAGCAGCTGGCCTTGGTTGAGCCGTCGGCCATCGGCAGCGCCGAGAAGGATACCGACGAGCACTTCGACGCTGTGATGCCCGAAGGCGGCACGGCAAGCCAGCGAAGGCCAAGCTGGGGCCACGGTACTTGAAGCCGAGCACCAGGCCGATGCTGCGGACCTGGTCGGTGCGCACTCAGGTTGCGGGTTCGACCAGAAACCCCGCGATGGCTGCTGCCGTCTCCCGAGCGCGCGTCAGCAGGAACAGGTGGCCGTCGTCGAAGACGTGCAGCCGTGCGTCGCGCAGCAGCCAGGCATCCCGCGCCGCGCATCGCGCAGCAGCCAGGCATGCAAGCGGGCATTGATCAGCGGCACCAGCGGATCGTCGTTGCCGGCCAGCACCAGCGTCGGATGGCGGATGCGCCACAGCCACGGCAGGCTGGTCCAGCCGAGCATGGCCAACAGCTGGTAGCGGTAGCCTCTGGCGTCGCCGCCGCGCGCATGGTCGGTGAACAGCTTGATGGCGTCGCGGGTCGTGGCGCAGGTCGCCGCCGTACAGCTCGGGCGCCACGCGCTTCATGTAGCCCTTGTCCCCGTAGCGGCGCGGATTGATCATCTTCAGCAGCACGCGCGGATGGCCGGGCAGCATGGTCGCCCCGCCCATCGCGGTGGCGGCCAGCACCAGCCGGCGCACCCGCTTCGGGTACTGGATCGTGAACTGCTGCGCCAACCCGCCGCCCCACGACACGCCCATCACGTCGACCTTGCCGTAGCCCAGCGCATCGAGCAGCCGGCGTGCCAGCCGCGCCATCGAGAACAAGCGGTACGGAAAGCGCGGCGGCGGCGACTTGCCGGCACCGGGCAGGTCGAAGATCAGCGTCTCCACGCCATTCAGCGTCGCCATCAACGGCGCCGCCAGTTCCATGTTGGCACCGATGCCGTTGAACAGCAGCAGCGGCGGGCCCGCCGGCACGGCACCCGGCGGCAAGGGCCGGATGCCGACGCGCAGCCACTGCCGGCCGATCATCAGGGTGCCGATGTGCAAGCCCGATTCGGGATCGATCTGCACTCCCGTCAGGCGGTCCACCGCCGACGGTTTCGGATCGCTCGCCACGCGGCGGCTCACGGCACCATCACGTATTCACCCGGCGCGGCAATGCCCGCCGGGTGCTTGCGGCTGCCCAGCTTCTTCGGCGCGGGGATCAGCGCGCCCGAACGCTGACGCATCCAGGCCATCCAGTGCGGCCACCAGCTGCCTTCGTTGCGCTGCGCGGTCTCGGCCCATGTGTCCGGCTCCGGCCCGCCGACCTTGGCGGCGAAGAAGAAGGACTTCGCGCTGCCCGGCGGGTTGAGCAGGCTTTGCAGGTGCCCGGCGTTGGCCAGGATGAACTCGCTCTTCGGTCCGTAGATGCGCGCCGTCTCGTAACACGCCTTCCACGGCGTGATGTGGTCGGTGATGCCGGCGACGATGTAGGCCTCGACATTCACTTTTGTCATGTCGATCGGCTCGCCCAGCACTTCCATCTCGCCGGCATTGACGAAGGGGTTGTTCTCGAAGATGCCGATCAGGTCGGCGTGGAAGGCCGCCGGCAGCCGCGTGGTGTCGGCGTTCCAGTACAGGATGTCGAAGGCCGGCGGGTCGTTGCCCAGCAGGTAGTTGTTGACCCAGTAGTTCCAGATCAGGTCGTTCGGCCGCAGCCAGGCGAAGATGCGCGCCATCTCGGCGCCTTCGACCACGCCCTTGCGCTTGACGGCGGCCTTCAGCGCCTTGAAGCCCTTCTCGCTGGCCATCAGCCCCATCGTCGTGTCCATGGTGCGCGCCGGGTCGAGCACGCACACCGGCGAGATCACGCTGGCCACCTTCTTCTGCCCGGTCGCGGCCAGCCAGCCCAGGTAGGCCGCCGCCGTCATGCCGCCGGAGCAGGCGCCCCACAGGTTGACGTCGGGGCTGCCGGTGATCTGGCGTGCCACGTCGACGGCTTCGTCCAGCGCCTGCACGTAGGTCGACATGTTCCAGTCGCGCTGCGCCTTGGTCGGGTTGCACCAGCTGATGGCGAACACCTGCAGGCCCTCGGCCGCGGCGAACTTGATCAGGCTCTTCTCCGGCGACAGGTCCAGCGCATAGAACTTGTTGACCTGCGGCGGGGCGATGACCAGCGGCCGCGCATAGACCTTGTCGGCCGTCGGCCGGTACTGGATCAGTTCCAGCACCTCGTTGCGGAAGACCACGTTGCCCGGCGACAGGCACAGGTTGCGGCCGATGGCGAAGGCCGACTTGTCGACCGACGCCGGCAGCCCCTTGTTGTGGCGCAGGTCGTGCGCCAGGTTCTTCACGCCCTTGAGCAGGCTGGCACCGCCGGTGTCGACCGCGCGCTTCAGCGCCGTCGGGTTGAGCAGCGTGTTGCTCGGTGCGATCGTGTCGACGAAGATCGACGCCACCAGATGGGCACGCGCCTTGTCGCGCGCATTCAGCGCGGTGGCGTCGATGTAGCGGTCGAGCTCCTTGCCGGTGGTGGCATGGGCCTGCACCAGGCGCTTGAGCAGCGGGTTGCTCTGCCAGGCCGGGTCGGCGAAGCGCTTGTCCTTCGGGTCGTGTGAGACGCTCGGACTTGCCGCGCGCGGCCTTGCCGAGTTCCTTGGCATAGGCGCCCAGGTGGCGCGCCGCCTTGACCGGCTGCTTGACCGCGGCGCCGAACAGCGCCTGCGCCGCGCCGCCGAAGTCGCTGGCGCGAATGCCGATCAGCGGATTCACCGCCAGCGTGTTGCGCACCGCGCTCTCGCCCAGCCTGTTCCGACACGGCTTCGACGGCTCGGCGCTGCGAAGGCTGGCCGCAGCGCCGCTTCGGTCCGGTACGGCCGGCCTTCGCGCGCGGCCTCGGCTTGGGCTTCGGCTGTCTTGGCTGCGGCCCGCTGCGCCGCGTCTTGGCCGGAGCCTTTGACTTGCTGACCATCTTCGTCTCCTCTGCTTGTCCTGTGCGTTCGCTTTCAGCCCACCAGCACCGCCAGCGTCTCGGCGATCAGCGCGGGCTTGGACTCGCCCTCGATCTCCATCGTATTGTTCAGCTTGACCAGCTTGCGCCCGCCGCCCTGCTCGGTGAGTTCGATCAGGCTGATGCGCGCACGTACCCGAGCGCCCGACTTTACCGGCGCCAGGAAGCGCACCTTGTCCAGCCCGTAGTTGAAGGCCGCCTTGGCGTCCTTCGGCACGACGCCGATGTCCATGCTCAGTTCGGCCAGCAGCGCCAGCGTCAGGTAGCCGTGCGCCACCGGCCCGCCGAAGGGGCTTTCCTTCTTGGCGCGCTCGACATCGACATGGATCCATTGCTGGTCGCCGGTGCAATGGGCGAATTCATTGATGCGGTCCTGGTCCACGGTCACCCACTTGGAGGTGCCGAGTTCCTTGCCGACCCAGTCGGACAGTGTGGCCAGCGTGTGCGTGGGGGCTGCTCATGAACGTTCCTTTTGAGTCAGTGTGACGGCGCATGCGCCGACGGCGCGCTGCCTGCAACTGCGGACGGGTCACCGTTGCCCAGATAGAACTTGAACACCAGCCGTTGCACCAGGTTGCCGTAGGGCGGATAGAACGCCGGCATGTCACTTGGTTTGGCCCCTTTGAGAGTCTTGTCGATCATTGCAGCGATTCGCTCACGCATGGCTGAAAAATCCGGACCGTAGCTCATCAAGCCGCCAATGAGCACCGGGCCGCTCGTGGAGTAAAGGGTCGGCAACCTGAGTTGCGCCGCCACCTCGATGACCCGCTTGACGTTTTCCAGCAGCGGGCCAGTCATCGCGACACCGAGCGCATCCGGTCGATTGCGCCGCAGGTCGGCCAACGCGCTGTCCAGTTCCGCCACAGTGCGCACGTCGACGTGTATCACCTTCACACGCATCGAAGCGCCGGCCCGACTACCGTAGGTTCGAGCGAGCGACATACCCGGATAGTCAGGATCGGAAAGCCATTGCAGGCTTCGACATGCCAGGGACTGCTTCTGGCAAGACCTGCGTCATCTTGCCCGCCGCCCCAAACGAGTTGCTCGTCGTTCCGGTGACGTTGCCGCCGGGTCGCGCCAGCGAAGCAACCAGTCCACTTTCGACTGGACCCCAGGCGAACATCATCACGTTGGAATGGTCTGAGTCGCACGTTTGAATGCTGCGACATCGACATTCGTTGGCCCCAACAACAGATCCGGTTTCGCGGCCACCAACTCAGCCGCGAGCGCAGGCAGACGTTCCACCTGTCCTTGCGCAAACTTGTAATCGACGATGAGATTTCCACCTACCTTGTAGCCTCGTTTCGCGAGCACGCTGAAAATGGAATCCAGGTTCCCGATAGATAGCGACAGCACCCCAATGCGCCAGACCTTGCCCGGCTGCTGCGTCCATACGGAAAACGGCTGACTGCCTAGCACCAGCGATGCAAGAACGGCGTGACGTCTCGTCATCTTCTGCTCCCATCGCGTCGTGAACCAACGCAACAAATCGTCCACCCGGCCGCCGATCAATGTCAAGTTCCGAGGTGCGTCGCGTTCATCGAACCGGACTACACAGGCCGTCTAAGCGCCGCTCAACTTGATGCACGGAACAAGGAATATCCTTGCCTTCGATGTCGCCCGAGCAACAGCAACTCCAAGCCGCCATATCCGCGCTGGAAGCCCAGCGCGCGGTACTCGGTGATGCGGTGGTCGACACCGCTGTCGCACCACTTCGAGCCAGGCTCGCGGGCGTGGCGGCCTCGCTGCTGCTGACCTCCGAGACCACCCAAACCCTCAAGCAAGTCTCCATCCTCTTCCTGGACGTCGTCGGCTCCACGACGCTGAGCCAGCACCTCGACCCCGAGGAGATCAGTGCCGTACTGGACGATGCGCTGTTGCGTGGCACGGCCATCGTCGCGGCGCACGGCGGCAAGGTGCTGCAGTACGCCGGCGACAACATCCTCGCCGCCTTTGGGGCCGACGAGGCCAGGGAGGACGATGCCGAGCGCGCTGTGCGCTGCGGGCTGGAACTGCTGGAGCTCGGCAAGGTCCTCGGCTCGGAAATCCTGGTCGCCCATGGCCACGCTGGCTTCAACGTCCGGGTTGGCATCCACACCGGCGGCGTGCTGCTCGGCGGCGGTGTCGATGCCGACGGCACGATCCGCGGCATGGCCGTGAACATCGCGGCGCGCATGGAGCAGACCGCGCCGGCCGGTGCGCTGCGCATTAGCCACGACACCCACGCCCAGGTGCGCGGCATGTTCGAGGTTGAGGCACAGCCACCTCTTGTCGTTAAGGGCGTCGACACGCCGATCCAAAGCTACCTTGTCATCCGTGCCAAGCGACGGAGCTTTCGCATTGGCACGCGTGGCATCGAAGGCGTTGCCACGCAGATGATCGGCCGCGACGCCGAGCTCGAAGCGCTGCAACACGCGTTCAAGCGCCTGTTCGTCGAACGCACACTGTCGGCGGTGACGGTGGTCGCCGACGCCGGCATCGGCAAGAGCCGGCTGCTGTACGAATTCGAGGCCTGGATCGAAGCGCGCCTCGAGAGCTTCTTCCTCTTTCGTGGCCGGGCCACGCCGCAGACCCGGCACCAGCCGTTTGGCCTGCTGCGCGACGTCCTGGCGTGGCGCTTGCAGATCGCCGATGACGACAGTATCGAGACGGCGCGCCTGAAGATGGAGCAAGGCATTGTGCCGCTCTTCCTGCACGACGACGGCCCCGACCTGGCCGAAGGCCATGCGCACCTGCTGGGCCACCTGATCGGCATCGAATGGCGCGACAGCCGCCACATTCGCGGCATCCTCGACGACCAAAGCAGATCCGCAACCGCGCGTTCCACGCCGCAGCGCAGATGTTTCGCCGCGTCACCGAATCCGACGGCCGCCCCATCGTGCTGGAGCTCGAAGACCTGCACTGGGCGGACAATGAAAGCCTGGATTTCCTGGCCTACCTCGGCGAAGTCAACCGCGACGTGTCGCTGTTGATCCTAGCC
>CAWFQP010000028.1:0-12785 GCA_963818005.1 uncultured Pseudomonadota bacterium | reverse complement strand
CGCTCATCGAACAGGGTGCCGACCAGGCTCGCCAGTACCGAGTTGCCGCTCATCTCGGCGATGCATACATGGAACTGCCGGTCGTGCTCCAAGACGTCGCGGCCCATTGCAATGTCTTCCCGCATGGCCTCGACGGCCGCCTGAACCCGTGCCAGACCTTCTACCCTCTTCGGTTGACCTGCGTACTGTTCGCCCAATTCACGATTTCCATGCCCGAATTCATTGCGCATGCCCTCGAATCGACGGCGCGACGCGTCTGGCGAGTGCCGATTTCGCGCAATTCGCATTGCTCGACGGCCCATTGCCGCCAATCCGGGCGTGTATGGGCGTGCCGATCCATGTCGCGCGCGGTGATTCGGATGGGTGGGTACTGGATGAAGCTGAGCCGTTCGGGGCCGGCTTGTCGGCAACGCCGCTACGGCGTGGCTGCGAACTGCGCGTGCATGCGCATGAAGACCGTGGCCGCCCGGTCGTTGGCGCCCAGTCCCAGGATCATGCGCCGGCCGTGCTCGATCAGTCGGCCGGCGCGGTAGATCAGCTCCTGCATCACCGTCTTGATGCGCCGGCGCTTGGCGCTGTGGCGCACCGGCGCATCGGGCCCGAGCAGGCCGCGCTGGCCCATCAGGCGCAGGATGTTCATCGCCAGCGCGGCGAGCTGGCACACCAGGTAGTTGGTGTCGAACTTGCCCGAGGGCAGCCGCGTCAGATCCAGGTCGGTCTTGAACTCGGAGTGGAACTGCTCGTGCGTGCCGTGGTCGGCGTACAGCGCGATGATCTCCTGGGCACTGAAGCTCGCCGGCAGGCTCGTCGTCCAGCCTTCGAGCGTGAGCTCGGGCACGATCAGCACCTGGCCGCGCTTGTCGATGGTGCGCTCGATCAGCCGCAGCACGCGGCGCACGGGGCGCTGCGACGCCCTCGACGGCTACCGGCTGCTCCCAGATCGTCACGCGCTTGCCCGCGCGCGGGTGCTCCCAGGGCGTGGCGGCATCGGCATCCAGCCGTGCGGCCAGCGCGGCCACGTCGGTGCTGCGCGGGTTCCACTTGATCAGCCAGTCCACCTGCGGCAGGCCCGGCGCGGTTGCACGCCTCGATGCCGCGCATCAGCGCGCCGAGTCGAAGCCCGAGTCCAGCCGCGCCAGGATCGGCGCCTTCGGGCCGGCCGCGCTCAGGCGCTGCGCCATCGGGATGACGCGCTCGAGGTTGAAGTCGGTCTCGGCTGGCCGAGTGCTGCACGCCCGGGCGCAGCGCCAGCTCCAGGCAGAACCCGTGCGAGCCCAGGTACGCCGCCAGCGGGCAGTAGCCGTCCACGCCGGCGTAGGTGCGGCCCACGCCTTCCTTGGCGGTGCCGCCGTTGTCCATCGCGAAGGTGTCGACGTCCAGCGGCAGCCAGCCGCAGGGCAGCACGCCGTAGTCGGGGCGTTGCCCGCTCAGCAGCGTCTCGATCATCGGCGCGGCGAAGTCGAACAGCTCGCACGCGCGCGCGTCCATGCGCTGGCGCAGCGTCGGGCTCGACGGCAGCAGGCCGATGCCCAGCGCCTGCTTGTAGAACGTGTCGCCGCGGAAGTTCTCGATGGCGTCGAAGTCGCTCTTGCCCTGCACCAGCAGGCCGAGGTAGCTGCGCACGATGTCGCTGTTGGTCACGCCGCCCTTGCACCGGCAGCGCGGCATCGAGCCGCCCGAGCACCGGCTGCACGGCCTTCAGGTAGTGCCCCACCAGCGCCAGGCCGGCCACCGGCGTGAGGTCGTAGTCGAGTTGCTTGACGATCAACTGGCGCATGGGTTTGAGCAGGGTTGGCGGTATCGGAAAAGATACCCCACCTCAACTCACCCGCAGGGTGATGCGCCGTCAGGATCAACCCTGAGCAATTCGCCCATCACATCAACGACTTGGCCGCTGCCGCGGCTATCGCGACGTCACGGATTCAGGGTGAGGCTTCGCGGCGCCTCGCGCTGACGGCTTTGGCAATCCAGCTCTGTCCAGCCACAGTGACCCGGGCGCGAGTCCGTGTGCCGGCCGAAGTCGCCGATAATGCGCGGGTTTTTTTCTTCAAACACCCACGCACGACTCGAAGAAGCTTCCCTTGGATGTCGGTTGCGTCGTGGAGCAAGACGCAGCGCAACTTGGCTGCTTGTTCGACGCGTGGGGAACGGTGATATATGAAACACACACACTATATAAGACAGAGTTACTTGTTCTGCATGTATCGAAACTATGTGCTCGACATAAAGAGGTACTTGGCCGGAAGGAACGTCCTGGAGGTAGGGCCGAACAAGGGTTACCTATTCGAGAAGTTCTACCCGCTGACAAAGAAGTACACGCTTCTCGAACCGAACAAGCATTTCGAGAAGTACTACGCCAAGCTGCAGAAGAAGCACTCCAACCTGCATTACAGCATCGGTGGATTCGAAACCTTCGAAACCGAAGACCGGTTCGATACGATCGTCATGATGGCCGTGATCTCGCACATCAGGATGAAATCGAAGGACATTGTCGACAAGATCGATTCGTTGCTGAACAAGGATGGTTTCCTGATCATCGAGACGAACAACTCCAAGCGAAACCTCGAGGTATTCGAGATTTGTGACCAAAAATACGAGAAGGTCGAAGCGAAACCTTCCTATGGCGGCATCATGAAGCGGCTGAAGATCGACTACCGGGATGTGCTGATCTACAAGAAGGCCTGACCCGCTTGCGGCGGCACCGTTTTCATGGGTCTTGGGCCGATTCGCCTGGAGCGGCAGCACCGCCGTCGCGGCCGCACTGAGCCTGCGTTTCGCGGCGCCGGGGCCTAAGCGACCATCGCCACGCCGAAGGCCCGCGACAGCATCAGGATGATCAACCAGACCAGGAACATCGTCACGATGGTGTGGCTCAGGTAGTGCACGCCCTTGAGCATCTGGTACAGGCCGACGATCCACCCCGCCGCAAGCCCGAAGGCCAGGCCCATCCATCGGGTTGGTTCCGGCATCACGAAGTACAGGGCCATCAGCGCGAACGCGCCACTGCAATGCGCTGCCGGGAAGCCGCGTCCGCGCACGCGGCCCGGCACACGCGGAATCGACTCCAGCAGCGTGCGGTACGGTTGCTTGCCGCCGTAGCGGTCGATATAGCAGGGATAGAGCACGCCGGTCGTCTTCTTGATGAACCATGCCGTGATCGGGGCCACCACGATGCAGGTCATCAGGAACCCGGCCTGCACCGGCGACAGCGGCAGGCGCGCCGCGTATGCGGCCGGAGCCAGCATGCAGGCGATCAGGCCGATGACGAACACGACCATGATCCACTTCGGGCCCTGGTAGAAGACCAGCCTCGGCACGGGCGCATTCTTGTCGATGCGCCAGCCACGGACCGGGTCATAGAACCGATCCTGCACGCGAAGATCGATGTGAGTCATCTCGAACAAGGCGATGGTCAGGACGATGCACAGGGCGGTCAGCGCGATGGCCAGATTGCTATTCATCATGGGGCGCGACGATACGCGGGGCGCAAGCTCGATTCAACCCGCATGCCCATCGCGGTCGCGCGGGCGCAACGTGCGGCCTGAGCGTGGGCCGGTCCGGCAATGCCCGATCGCGCCGCGCGATGCGCATCGCCATTGACCGGAGTCAACCGGCGCCGGGCGGTGCCGTCACACCATGTGCGCTGAACAGCCCGATTGGAGATGAGCATGAAGATCCTGCTGCCCGTCGACGGAAGCAAGTACACCCGGCGCATGCTCAGCTACATCGCGGCGCACGACGAGTTGCTCGGTGCCGGGCATGAGTACCTGCTGTTCACGGTGGTGCCGCGGCTGACGAGCCGGGCCGCCGAGTTCTTCGACCGCAAGACGCTGGACGAGTACTACACCGACGAGGCCGCGAAGGTGCTGCGCAGCGCGCGCAGCTTTGCGCAGAAGCAGGGCTGGGCGCTGCGCAGCGCGCATGCCGTCGGCCATGCAGCCGAGGAGATCGCCGCCTATGCCAAGGCGCACAAGCCGGCGCTGATCATCATGGGCACGCACGGCCACTCGGCACTGGGCAACGCGGTGCTCGGCTCGGTCACCCAGGGCGTGCTGGCGCGCTGCACGGTACCGATGCTGCTGATCCACTGAGACGGCCAGTCGCGGGGCGCCTAAACTCGGGCCGTCGAATCCGCACGGACCGAAGGAGACCGCCATGCACATCGCCTCGCTCGAGCAAGTCGTCAGCGCCGAAGAGTGGCAGCTGCGCTGTGACCTCGCCGCCTGCTACCGGCTGGTGGCGGCTTACGGCTGGAGCGACCTGGTGTTCACGCATGTCAGTGCGCGCATTCCCGGCCCCGAGCACCACTTCCTGATCAATCCCTACGGGCTGATGTTCGACGAGATCACCGCCTCGTCGCTGGTCAAGGTCGACCAGGACTGCAACAAGTTGATCGATTCGCCGTTCCCGGTCAATCCGGCCGGCTTCGTCATCCACAGCGCCATCCACCAGGCTGCGCGAGGATGCCGGCTGCGTGCTGCACACCCATTCGCGTGCCGGCGTGGCCGTCAGCGCGCAGAAGTGCGGCGTGCTGCCGATCAGCCAGCAGTCCATCTTCGTGCTCAGTTCGCTGGCCTATCACGACTATGAAGGCGTCGCGCTGCGCGACGACGAGAAGGTCCGCCTGCAGGCCGACCTGGGGCACGCCACCTACCTGATGCTGCGCAACCACGGCCTGCTCACCGTGGGCCGTACCGTCCCGGACGCGTTCCTGGCCATGTACGGCTTCGAGAACACCTGCCGCATCCAGATCGATGCGCAGGCCGGCGGCGAGCTCATTGCGGTCGACCCGGCCATCGTCGAGGGTGCGGCGAAGGCGGCGAGGGCCGTGACACTCGGCGGCGCGGGTGCATTGGCGTGGCCGGCGCTGCTGCGCAAGCTCGATCGCATGGATGCGAGCTACCGGACCTGAGCTACTTCTTCTCGCGCGGCACGCGGCCCATCAGATAGAACTCGTCGTTCGGCCGCATGCCGCTCAGGTTGGCCATGCGGTTGCTCAGACCGAAGAAGGCGCTGATGGCGCCGATGTCCCAAATGTCCTCGTCGTCGAAGCCATGCGCGCGCAGCGCCACGAAGTCGGCCTCCGAGATCGAGGCCGAATCGGTGCACACCTTGAGCGCGAAGTCGAGCATCGCGCGCTGGCGCGGCGTGATGTCGGCCTTGCGGTAGTTGACGGCCAACTGGTCGGCGAGCAGCGGCTTCTTCTCGTAAACACGCAGGATCGCGCCGTGAGCCACCACGCAGTACTGGCACTGGTTGGCGGCCGAGGTGGCGACGACGATCATCTCGCGCTCGCCCTTGCTCAGGTGGCCGCCTTCCTTGAGCAGCAGCGCGTCGTGGTAGGCCATGAAGGCGCGCCACTCGGACGGGCGGTGCGCCAGCACCAGGAAGACGTTGGGCACGAAACCGGCCTTGTCCTGCACCTCGAGGATGCGCGCACGCAGGTCCTCGGGCAGGTCGGCGATCTGCGGCACCGGGTAGCGGCTGATGGCAGCGCTCATGGGGTTGCTCCAATCGGATTGGCGCCAAATTGAATGGCATGCAGCCGCGCATACAGGCCGCCCAATGCCAGCAGTTGCGCATGGGTGCCCTGTTCCACCACTCGGCCGGCGTCCATCGCGACCACGCGGTCGGCATGTTCGATGGTCGACAGCCGGTGCGCGATGACCAGCGTGGTGCGGCCCTTCATCAGCCGGTCCAGCGCCTCCTGCACGGCGCGCTCGGATTCGCTGTCCAGCGCCGAGGTGGCCTCGTCCAGGATCAGGATCGGCGCGTCCTTGTAGATCGCCCGCGCGATCGCCAGGCGCTGGCGCTGGCCGCCGGAGAGCTGGTTGCCGTTGTGGCCGACGGGCGTGTCCAGGCCCTGCGGCAGGCCTTCGACGAAGTCGAGCAGGTTGGCGCCGCGCAAGGCCTCGCGCACGCGCTCGAGATCCAGCGCGGCATCCGGCGCCGAGCCCAGTGCCACATTGGCGGCGACGCTGTCGTTGAACAGCACCACATCCTGGCTGACCAGCGCAAACTGCCGGCGCAGCACGCCGACCTGCCAGTCTTCGAGCGCCACGCCGTCCAGCAGCACGCTGCCGCCGTTGGGGTCCACGAAGCGCGGCAGCAGGTGCACCAGCGTGGACTTGCCCGCGCCGGAAGGACCGACCAGCGCCACCGTCTCGCCGGGCCGCACGTGCAGGTTCAGCCGGTCGAGTGCCGGCGGCTGGTCGTCGCGGTAGCGCAGGCTTACATCGCGCAGCTCGATCTCGCCACGCGCCGGGCCGGGATCGTGCGGGCCGGCGGGCTCCAGGCGGCTGTCGTCGATCAGCGCCACACCGCGTTCCAGCGCCGCCACGCCGCGCGTGATCTGCCCACTCACCGCGGACAGCTTCTTGATCGGCGCCAGCAGCATGAGCATGGCGGTGATGAACGCGGCAAAGCCACCCACCGTGGTGCCGCCGGTGCGGCTTTGGTACAGCGCGACGACGAGCACGCCCGACAGCGCACAGGCCGTCAGCGTGAGCGTGACCGGCGTCATCAGCGCGGACGCGGCCACCGACTTCATCATCAGCCGTCGCAGCAGGTTGCTGCGTGCGGCGAAGCGTGCCGTCTGCTGCGGCGCGGCATCGTGCAGCCGCACGATGCGCCAGGCAAGCACGTTCTCCTCGATCACGTAGGCCAGCTCGTCGGTGGCCTTCTGGCTGGCCAGCGTGATGCGCCGCATGCGCCGGCTGATGAGCCGTACCGACATGAAGACCAGCGGGAACATCACGCCGACAAACAGCGTGAGCTTCCAGTTCAGCCAGATCAGGTAGCCCAGCAGCGCCAGCAGCGTCAGGCTTTCGCGCACCACGGTGAGCACGGCCGACACCAGCAGGTTGGATCCATGCTGCACCTCATAGACCAGGATATTGGTCAGCTTGCTGGCCGTATGCCGGGTGAACAACTCCGGATGCGCGTCCAGCAGCCGCGCGAACATGGCGCCGCGCAGGTTCAGCACGCCTTGATTGGCGGCCCATGCCAATGCGTACTGGGAGATGAAGGTGGCCGCGCCGCGCAGCACGAAGATGCCGATCAGGACCACCGGCACCAGCCACAGCGGGACCTCGGTATGACCGAATCCTTCGTCGAGCAGCGGCTTCATCAGCGCGGGCAGCACCGGCTCGGTCAGCGCCATGATCAGCGACGCAGCGAAGGCCACCGCGATGCCGAGCCTGCCGGACTTGAAGTACGGCGCAAAGCGGGCAAGACGCTGCTGCAGGGTGGACATGGTGGGCTGAGGGGGTGCGGCGTGGCGGCGCCGGCCGCAGCGATTATCACGGTGCGCTCGGGTCGGCCCCAGGGTTGCCTACAATCGGGCGCCATGGGCCGGTCATGAGCCGCCAGGGAACTCTGACGTGTCGATCGTGCTCCATGTGCTGGTCATGCCCTGGCAGTTGCCTGCAAACGTTTGATCCACTCAGTGAACCGAGACACGCGCCCCACCCCGTTCCCCCCTTTCTGGCCGCGCCGCCGTTTCATCGGCGGCCTCGCCGCCGCGGCGACCGCACCCGCATTGGCGCAGTTCCGCGTCGAGATCACCGGCATTGGCGGCACGCAGATCCCGGTGGCCGTGGCCACGTTCCGCGATGAGGACAAGGCGCCGCAGCCCGTGTCGGCCATCGTGCGCGCCGACCTGCAGCGCAGCGGGCTGTTCCGCATCGTCGATGCGCCGGGCAGCTTCGACGAAGGCAGCCGCATCGTCGTGCCCGAATGGCGCGGCCGCGGTGCCGACGCGCTGGCGGTGGGCTCGGTGTCGCGCCTGGCCGATGGCCGCTTCGACGTGCGCTACAAGCTCTGGGACCTGGTCAAGGCCGAGGAGTTGCTGGGGCAGAGCAACGCCGCGCTGAGCGCCGACATGCGCCTGGCCGCGCACCGCGTCGCCGATTCGATCTACCAGAAGCTCACCGGCGAGCGCGGCGTGTTCTCCACGCGCATCGCCTATGTCACGCTGGCCGCCAACCGCTACACCCTGCACGTCACCGACGCCGACGGCGAAGGCGGGCAGATTGCGCTGGCCAGCCCCGACCCGATCATCTCGCCGGCGTGGTCGCCCGATGGCAAGGAACTGGCCTATGTCTCCTTCGAGAGCCAGAAGGCCGTGGTCTGGGTGCAGGAGGTCGCAAGCGGCAAGCGCCGCATGCTGGCCAACTTCCGCGGCTCGAACAGCGCGCCGGCGTGGTCGCCCGACGGCCGCGACCTGGCGCTGACGCTGTCGCGCGACGCGGTCGCGCAGCTGTATCTGATGTCGCGGGACGGCGGCACGCCGCGCCGGCTGACCAGCAGTTCGGCCATCGACACCGAACCCGTGTTCACGCCGGACGGGCGGCAGATCTACTTCGTCAGCGACCGCGGCGGCGGCCCGCAGATCTACCGCATGCCGGCGGCCGGCGGGCAAGCCGAGCGGATCACCTTCTCGGGCAGCTACAACATCAGCCCGACGATCAGCCCGGATGGACGGGTACTGGCCTACGTCACACGCCAGGGCTCGTCCTTCAAGGTCATGGTGCAGGAGCTGACCGGGGGCACGGCCACCGCCATCACCGACACCAGCGACGACGAAAGCCCCAGCTTCGCCCCCAACGGCCGGCTGCTGGTGTATGCCAGCCGTGCGCAGGGGCGCGACGTGCTGATGACCAGCACGCTCGACGGCAAGATCAAGAGCCGCCTGCTGACCACCGGCGCCGACATGCGCGAGCCCGCCTGGGGCCCCTTCGGGCGCTGACCTTTCCCCCCACCGGAGACACACGATGCAATTCACCCGACGCACCCTCGGCGCCGCCGTCCTGACCCTGGCTCTGGGCGGCTTGCTCGCCGGCTGCAGCAGCACCAAGCTGGATGACGCGCCGGTGGAAAGCCGCAACGTGCCGGCCGACGGCAGCGCCGCCGGGGCCGGCCAGGGAGCCGGCGGAAGCGGCACGGCCCAGTCCAGCGTGGCCACGGTCGACCTGCCCAAGTCGGGCAGCGGCGCAGCGCTGTCGCAGCGCGTGCTCTACTTCGATTTCGACAGCTTCGTCGTCAAGGACGAATACCGCCCGATGATCGAGGCGCATGCCAAGGCCCTCGGCGGCAACCGCAGCAAGCGCATGATGCTCGAAGGGCACACCGACGAGCGCGGCGGGCGCGAGTACAACCTGGCGCTCGGCCAGAAGCGCGCTGAAGCCGTGCTCAGGACCATGGTGCTGCTGGGCGTGCAGGACAACCAGCTCGAAGCGGTGAGCTTCGGCGAGGAAAGGCCTGCGGCTCAAGGCAGCGACGAGGCCGCCTGGGCCAAGAACCGGCGCGTCGAACTGAAGGACAAATGAGCCCCCCCCGCAGCGCCCTGGTCGCTTTCCCCGGGAGGCCGCGTGCGGACACAACAGGTCCGGCGGACCTGTTGTGCCGGGCAAGGAGCCGGGTGACCTCGGCCGGCGCGGCCTGCAAGGCAGGCCAGCAGCGCGGCAAGGCCGGCTCGGCAGCGTTCGCTCGATGGCCGGCTGTGGTGGCGTTGATGGCGGTGGTGCTTGGCGGCTGGGCCCTGCCGGCCCAGGCGCAGCTGTTCGCCGACGACGATGCGCGCAAGGCCATCCTCGACTTGCGCACCAAGCTGGCCGCCAGCGAGGAGCAGGCGCGCACGCGCCATGCCGAAGTCAACGAGCAGCTGCAGTCGCTGCGCCGCAGCCTGGTCGACCTGAACGGCCAGCTCGAGGCGATGCGCAGCGAAACGGCCAAGCTGCGCGGCAGCAACGAGCAACTGCTGCGCGACCTGTCGGAATTGCAGCGCAAGCAGCGCGACCTGGGCCAGGCGGTCGACGATCGCCTGCGCAAGGTGGAGCCGCAAAAGGTGTCGCTCGACGGCCGCGAGTTCAGCGTCGACCCGGAGGAGAAGCGCCAGTACGACGAGGCCATCGCGCTGCTGCGCTCGGGCGATTTCGACAAGGCGAACCAGGCCTTCATCGCCTTTCAGAAGCGCTGGCCGGCCAGCGGCTACGGCGCGTCGGCACGCTTCTGGCAAGGCAATGCGCTGTACGGCCTGCGCGACTACAAGGAAGCCATTGCCGCCTTCCGCGCCTTCCTGGCCAAGGCCCCGGACAGCGAGCGCGCCAGCGAGGCGATGCTGGCCATCGCCAACAGCCAGGCCGAAATGAAGGACCGGGCCGGCGCGCGCAAGACACTCGACGACCTGATCAAGACCTACCCCAAGTCTGAAGCGGCGGCGGCCGGCAAGGAACGTCTTGCAGCGCTGAAGTGAGCCCCCCGAAGCGCCTTCGCAGCGGCCGCCGGCAAGCATGCCGGCGGCCCTTCGCGGGCGCGGGGCCGTCCGCAGGGACCGTCCTACGTTGCCGCTCGGCCTGTCCAAGGGAGAGCGCCACCGGCGGCCCGGCGCAGCCGGTTGCGCGGCCGCTGCCCGGTGGCGATGGGGCAGCCCGCGTGCGCGGTGCCTGCTGATCTCGACGGCGGCCACAGATGCAGGAATCCGACCTGCCCGGCCTGACGGCCACCGTGCTGTGGGCCGCCTTCGTGCTCGGTCTGGCCTTTGGTGCCGTTGCACAGCGCACCCACTTCTGCACCATGGGCGCAGTCGCCGACATCGTGAACCTTGGCGACTGGACGCGCATGCGCATGTGGGTGCTGGCCATCGGCGTGGCGATGATCGGCTTCAACGCCATGGTGGGCGCCGGCTGGATCGACCCCGCCAACAGCATCTATGCCGCACCCGAGTTGCTTTGGCTGTCCCACATCGCCGGCGGGCTGATCTTCGGCATCGGCATGGTGCTGGCCTCGGGCTGCGGCAGCAAGACGCTGGTGCGCGTGGGCGGCGGCAACCTGAAGTCGCTGGTGGTGCTGTTCGTGATGGCAGCTTCCGCCTATGCCACGATGCGCGGCGTGCTGGCCGTGGCCCGCGTGGCCACGCTGGACGCGGTGGTCGTGGCACTGCCCACCGGCCAGGATCTGCCGTCGCTGCTGGCCCATGCCACCGGCGCGTCGCGCCGGTGGCTGGCCCTGGGGGTCGGCGCTGGCCTGGGTCTGCTGCTGCTGGCCTGGGTGCTGGCGCATCCCGAAGGGCGCCGTGGCGAGGTGCTGCTGGCTGGCCTGGGCATCGGCGCGGTGATCGTCGGCGTGTGGTGGGTGTCTGGACGGCTGGGCTACTTGCCCGAGCATCCGCAGACGCTGGAGCAAAGCTTCCTGGCCACCAACTCGCGGCGCATGGAATCGCTGAGCTTCGTGGCGCCGGTGGCCTACACCATGGACTGGCTGATCCTGTTCAGCGACACCAGCCGCGTGCTCACGCTGGGCATCGTCACGACGCTGGGCGTGGTCCTCGGGTCGGCGGCGGTGGCGCTGGCCAGCGGCAGCTTCCGCTGGGAGGGCTTTGCCGGCACCGAGGACACGGCCAACCATGTGGTCGGCGCATTGCTGATGGGCGTGGGCGGCGTCACCGCCATGGGCTGCACCGTCGGCCAGGGCCTGAGCGGCGTCAGTACGCTGGCGCTCGGCAGCTTTCTCGCGCTGGGCGGCATCCTCGTCGGCGGCGTGCTCGGCGTGCGCTACCAGGCCTGGCGTGTGGAGCAGGGCCTTTGACACCCATCGACTTGCGGCCGGCCGACCTGGAGCGCCGCTTCGGCGCGCTGCGCCGGCTGTACGGTGATGCCGGCTACGAGCGGCTGCGCGCGGCGCGCGTGGCGGTGGTCGGCGTGGGCGGTGTCGGCTCCTGGGCCGCCGAGGCGCTGGCGCGCAGCGGCGTGGCCGGGCTGGTGCTGATCGACCTGGACCACCTGGCCGAGAGCAACATCAACCGACAGGTGCAGGCCCTGGGCGAAACGCTGGGCCAGGCCAAGGTGCTGGCGCTGCGCGAGCGCATCGCCGACATTCACCCCGGCTGCGAGGTGGTGGCGGTGGAGGAGTTCGTCGACGCACAGAACTGGCCTGCACTGCTGGCACAGCCGGCGGACGTGGTCATCGACGCTTGCGATCAGGTGCGTGCCAAGGCGGCCATGGCCGCCTGGGCGCTGGCCGGCCAGCGGGCCTTCGTGAGCGTGGGTGCGGCCGGCGGCAAGCGTCTCGCGCATCGCGTCGACGTGGAGGACCTTGCCGCCGTGACACACGACCCGCTGCTGGCGTCGCTGCGCCAGCGGCTGCGCCGCGAACACGGCGCCGCCCGCCAGGGCCGCATCGGGCTGCGCTGTGTGTTCTCGCGCGAGGCGGTGGTTGCACCGGCTCAGGCCTGCGCGACCGAGGCCGGCAACGACGGCTCGCTCAACTGCCATGGCTACGGCTCCAGCGTCACAGTCACTGCCACCTTCGGTCTCGTGGCCGCGGGCGAGGCCATCGCACAACTGCTGGGGCGTCCTGCCGCGGGGACCTGAAGGCTTTCGCTATAATGCGCGCCTCTACTGCACGGGTTGTTAGCTCAGTCGGTAGAGCAGCGGACTTTTAATCCGTTGGTCGCAGGTTCGAATCCTGCACAACCCACCACTCGATTCATCGAGCGGGTCCTTAGCTCAGTTGGTAGAGCAGCGGACTCTTAATCCGTTGGTCGAAGGTTCGAATCCTTCAGGGCCCACCACCATACAAGGCGTAGACGGGAAGCACGCACTAACAAGCGGCTCCGAGTCTTTGCTCGCGTTGCCGTTGCGTTGCCCTTAGCGTGGTTCACGCGGCCCGATCGCCACGCCGCCCGCCAGCTCTGAGCTTTCCATGGTCGGCATGAGCTTCGCGTTGGCGCGCCTTGACCTCAGCGTAGAGTCCGCCCGATTCACGGACCTTCAGACCTTCAGCTC
>CAWFQP010000027.1:0-26192 GCA_963818005.1 uncultured Pseudomonadota bacterium | reverse complement strand
ACTGATCGGCCGCTCAGCCGGCGACGTGGCCGAGGTCAAGGCCCCCGGCGGGCTGAAGAGCTACGAGATCATCGAGGTGCGCTACCTCTGATGGCCGAGCGCTGGCGTCGGCTGCTGCCCGGCCTGTGGGCCGGCCTGCTGCTATGCATCGCAGCCATTGCCGCGCCGGCGGCCTTCGGCGCCTTGCCCAGCGCGGAGGAGCGGGGCAGGTGGTATCGCGCATCTTCATTCGCGAAGGCCTGGCTCAGCTTGGCGCTGGCGGCGCTGCTGCTCGGGTTGGAACGGCGCCGGCCAGCGCAGACGGGCCCGGGCAACGTGTCGGTGCTCTGGACAGCGGCGGGATGCACGCTGCTCGGCTATTTTGCAGTGCAGGCCCTGATGCCGGCGGCGCGGGTCGGCAAGGGCGTGTTGAGTTTCGGCCAGCTGCATCTGATCAGCATGGTCTTCTATGGCATCAAGACGCTGGCGGTGCTGCTGCTCGCCTGGCGCGCCGCCGGACTCAGTCGACCGCCTTCTTCTTGATGCTGGTGACCCGCGGCTTGGCGCGCTTGATCTCGCCGCCGGCGGTGACCCGCTGATTGCCGAAGACCTTGACCTTCTTGATCTGCGGCCGGTGGTTGCCGCTCTTCGAGAACTTGAGGATCTTCACCACCCGCGGCCCCGGCATGCGTGCTTCCGGGGACGGTTTGGCGCCGACTGGGACCGGCCGCCACAGGACCAGCAGCTTGCCAATGTGCTGCACGGCGGCGGCGTTCAACGTATCAGACAGTTGAGTCAGCGTATTGGCGCGGGCTTCGCGTTCGTCGGAGAACACCCGCACCTTGATCAGTCCGTGGGCCTTCAGCGCCGCGTCGGCTTCCTTCAGCACGGCCGGCGTCAGGCCGTCCGCGCCAATGAGCACCACAGGTTCCAGGTGATGGGCCTGGCCGCGCAGGTCCTTTCGTTCGGCGCTCGTCAATGTCAAGGCAGGCATCGCACTATTATGTCTGCTGCCTGCGACGCAAGCGGCCTGCGGCAACTTGTCAATCACGCCATGAAGATCCACAGCAAGAGCCGCAAAGTCAACAAGGCCTGGCTCAACGACCATGTCAACGATCCTTATGTCAAGCTGGCGCAGAAGGAGGGTTATCGCGCCCGCGCGGCCTACAAGCTCAAGGAGATCGACGAGGCGCTGGGCCTGATCAAGCCCGGCCAACTGGTCATCGACCTGGGTTGTGCGCCCGGTGCGTGGAGCCAGTACCTGCGGCGGCGCTTCGCGCCCAAGATCGCTGGCAGTGGCGGCGCGGCCAGCGGCGAACTCCAGGGCCGCATCCTTGCCGTGGACCTGTTGGACTTCGAGCCGGTGGAAGGGGTGCAGTTCATCCAGGGTGACTTTCGAGATGTCGCGGTGCTGCAGCAGCTGGTGTTCGTCATGGACGGCCGGCGAGCGGACCTGGTGCTGTCGGACATGGCGCCGAACCTGTCGGGCATCGAGTCGGCCGACGCGGCCCGCATGGCGCACCTGGTCGAGCTGGCGGTGGAGTTCGCGCAAGTCCAACTGCACCGCGACGGCGCGCTGGTCTGCAAGGTCTTCCATGGCAGCGGCTACAGCCAGCTGGCCAAGCTGTTCAAGGACAGCTTCCGCATCGTCAAGCCGATCAAGCCGAAGGCCTCACGCGACAAATCGGCTGAAACCTTTCTCGTCGGGATCGGTCTGAAAGGCAGCTGAAGCGGGTGCCGCAGCGGGCTTCGGCTGCGCACAGTTGCACACAGTCGAGCCAGCGGCACACCATGCTGCCGGGGTCGATGCAAGGCTTGTCTGCACTAGAATCGGCCCCATATGCCGTGGAATCCGGCGCGTAGTGTGCGTGCTTGGCCGGCGCAAGCCGAAGTGGAATTGGAGCCGCGGTGAACAATCAATGGTTCTCGAAAGTCGCAGTCTGGCTGGTGATCGCCCTGGTGCTGTTCACCGTCTTCAAGCAGTTCGACCGGGGTGCGATGCAGGGCAACCAGATCGGCTACTCCGACTTTCTGGAAGAAGTGCGCAACAAGCGCATCAAGTCGGTCACGCTGCAGGAAGGCAATGGCGGCACCGAGATCCTGGCGCTGACCAATGACGACAAGCGGTTGCGCAGCACCGCCACCTACCTGGACCGCGGCCTGGTCGGCGACCTGATCGCCAGCGGCGTCAAGTTCGACGTCAAGCCGCGCGAGGAGCCGTCGCTGCTGATGAGCATCCTCGTCAGCTGGGGGCCGATGCTGCTGCTGATCGGCGTGTGGATCTACTTCATGCGCCAGATGCAGGGCGGCGGCAAGGGCGGCGCCTTCAGCTTCGGCAAGAGCAAGGCGCGCATGCTCGACGAGGCCAACAACACCACCACCTTCGCCGACGTGGCCGGCTGCGAAGAGGCCAAGGAGGAGGTCAAGGAACTGGTCGACTTCCTCAAGGACCCGCAGAAGTTCCAGAAGCTGGGCGGGCGCATCCCGCGCGGCGTGCTGCTCGTCGGGCCTCCGGGCACCGGCAAGACGCTGCTGGCCAAGGCCATCGCCGGCGAGGCCAAGGTGCCGTTCTTCACCATCTCGGGCTCCGACTTCGTCGAGATGTTCGTCGGCGTCGGCGCGGCGCGCGTACGCGACATGTTCGAGCAGGCGAAGAAGAGCGCGCCGTGCATCATCTTCATCGACGAGATCGACGCGGTGGGCCGCCACCGTGGCGCCGGCCTGGGCGGCGGCAACGACGAGCGCGAGCAGACGCTGAACCAGATGCTGGTCGAGATGGACGGCTTCGACACCAACGTCGGCGTCATCGTCATGGCCGCGACCAACCGGCCGGACATCCTGGACCCGGCGCTGCTGCGCCCGGGCCGCTTTGACCGGCAGGTGTTCGTGTCGCTGCCCGATGTGCGCGGGCGCGAGGCGATCCTCAACGTGCACATGCGCAAGGTGCCGGTGGGGCAGGACATTCGCGCCGACATCCTGGCGCGCGGCACGCCCGGCTTCAGCGGTGCCGATCTGGCCAACCTGGTCAACGAGGCGGCGCTGTTCGCGGCGCGGCGCAACGGCCGCGTCGTCGAGATGAGCGACTTCGAGAAGGCCAAGGACAAGATCATGATGGGCCCGGAGCGCAAGTCGATGACGATGCCCGCCGAGGAACTGAAGAACACCGCCTATCACGAGTCCGGCCACGCGCTGGTGGCGCGCATGCTGCCCAAGACCGACCCGGTACACAAGGTGACGATCATCCCGCGTGGCCGCGCGCTGGGCGTGACCATGCAATTGCCCGAAGGCGACCGCTACAGCCTGGACAAGGAGCGCATGCTCAGCACGATTTCCGTGCTGTTCGGCGGGCGCATCGCCGAAGAAGTGTTCATGAACCAGATGACCACCGGCGCCAGCAACGACTTCGAACGCGCCACGCAGATCGCCCGCGACATGGTCACGCGCTATGGCATGACCGACGAGCTGGGCCCGATGGTCTATGCCGAGAACGAGGGCGAGGTCTTCCTCGGCCGCTCGGTGACCAAGCATGTCAACGTCTCCGAGCAGACGATGCAGAAGGTCGACTTCGTCATCCGTCGCATCATCGACGAGCAGTATGCGATCGCGCGCAAGCTGATCGAGGACAACCAGGACAAGATGCACGCGATGGCCAATGCGCTGCTGGAATGGGAAACCATCGACGCCGACCAGATCGACGACATCATGGCCGGCAAGCCGCCGCGTCCGCCGAAGGACTGGTCACCAGCCTCGTCGCGCCCACCCGGTGCGGCGCCGCCGGTCAACCCGGACGGGGCGCACGCACCGGCCTGAGGCGGCGAGGCCACTAGACGCTCTCACGGGGCCTGCGGGCCCCGTATTCAATTTCTGTTCACTGGCAGGCCAGATGCTTGCGCATCGGACGCTGGCGCCGACATCGACGTGCAGGCGCTGCGCGGCGAGGTTGACGAAGCGGTGCTGGCGGTCGTTCCGCGCGCGGTGATGTATCTGCGCGGCGAGCCGGCGACGATGCAGCAGGCACCGGCCAATGAAGGCATGGTGGCCGAGGTCAGCAAGTTCCTGGCACAGCGCGCCGCGCATCTGCAGTCGCTGGGCGTTGCGGCCGAGCGAGCGCATCGTGCTCGACTCCGGTTTCGGCTTCGGCAGGACGCTGCATACAGCATCGCCTTGCACCGCGGCATGGCGCAGTTGCCCGAGCTCGGGTTTCCGGTGCTTGTTGGCTGGTCGTGCAAGTCGACGCTGGGCACAATCACTGGCAGGCCGGTGCATGAGCGGCAGGTCGCCAGCGTGGCGGCCGCCCTGGCGGCGGCTCAACGTGGCGTCAGGGTGCTGCGCGTGCATCACGTGGCCGCGACGGTCGATGCGCTGAAGAAACGACAGGCGCTGGCCGTCGACCCGGCCGCCACGGCAAGTACGAACACGACAAGGGAAGGCATTCGATGAGCAGACGCTACTTCGGCACTGACGGTATCCGTGGCACGGTCGGCATGTCGCCGATCACCCCCGACTTCATGCTGCGCCTGGGACATGCGGTAGGCAGCGTGTTGCGCCGCACGTCGGCGCGGCCGACAGTGATCATCGGCAAGGACACGCGCATTTCCGGCTACATGATCGAATCGTCGCTGGAGGCCGGTTTCGCCTCGGCCGGCGTCGACGTGCTGCTCAGCGGGCCGCTGCCCACTCCGGGTGTGGCGTACCTGACGCGCGCACTGCGACTGGACCTGGGCGTGGTCATCAGCGCCTCGCACAACCCCTTTGCCGACAACGGCATCAAGTTCTTCTCGGCGCGCGGCGAGAAACTGCCCGACGCCTGGGAGGCCGCGGTCGAAGCCGCGCTGCAAGAGCCGCCGCGCTGGGTCGACGCCGCGGGCTTGGGCCGGGCGCGGCGGCTCGAGGACGCGCGCGGTCGCTACATCGAGTTCTGCAAGAGCACCGTCGGCAGCGAGCTGTCGCTGAAGGGCCTGAAGCTGGTGGTCGACGCCGCCCATGGCGCGGCCTACCATGTGGCGCCGGAGGTGTTCCACGAACTCGGTGCCGACGTGGTGGCCATGGGCTGCAGCCCTGACGGCATGAACATCAACCACGAGGTCGGCGCCACTGCACCGGCGGCACTGCTGCAGCGTGTGCGCAGCGAAGCAGCCGACTACGGCATTGCGCTGGATGGCGATGCCGACCGGCTGCTGATGGTCGATGCCCAGGGCCGCCTTTACAACGGCGACGAACTGCTCTACGTGATGGTGGCCGACCGGCTGGCACTGGGCCAGGCCGTGCCGGGCGTGGTCGGCACGCTGATGACCAACATGGCCGTCGAGCTGGCGCTGCGCCGGCGCGACGTCCCGTTGGTGCGCGCCAAGGTCGGGGACCGCTACGTGCTGGAAGAACTGGCCGCACGCGGCTGGCAGCTGGGCGGCGAAGGCTCCGGCCATCTGCTGGTGCTCGACCGGCACACCACCGGCGACGGCATCGTCAGCGCCCTGCAGGTGATGCAGGCGCTGCGCCGCCGCGGCGGCAGCCTGGCCGAGTTGCTGCGCGAGGTGGTGCTGTTCCCGCAGACGCTGCTCAACGTGCGCCTGGCCGACGGTGTCGACTGGCGCCAGAACCCTCGCCTGGCAGCGATGCAGGACGAGGTCACCCGCGAGCTGGAAGACCATGGCAGGGTGCTGATCCGCGCCTCGGGCACCGAACCGGTGCTTCGTGTCATGGTCGAGTGCGCCGACGCCGCGCAGTCGGCGCGCTTCGCCGAGCGCATTGCCGCCACACTGCGCTAAAGGCGTCGGCACAGCCCGCCTGGTTGTCATTCAGTCGCCGCGCTACTGTCACAAAGTTGTCATGGGGTGTTCCTAGAGTGTCGGGTAAGGAAAACCCCGCATGAAAGGACGTCCCATGAAACACCATGCACTGAAGATTGCAGCGCTGACCGCGGCCATGCTCCCGATCTTGGTCCACGCCCAGGTGGTCAAGATCGATGGTTCATCCACCGTCTTCCCGCCCACCGAAGGTGTTGCCGAAGACTTCCAGAAAGCCAAGAAGGGAGCAGTCAAGGTCACGGTCGGCATTTCGGGCACCGGCGGCGGCTTCAAGAAGTTCTGCCGCGGTGAAACGGATATCTCCAATGCCTCGCGTCCGATCCTGAAGCAGGAAATGGAAGCCTGTCGCGCGGCCGGCATCGACTACTACGAGTTGCCGGTCGGTTTCGACGCTCTCACCGTGGTGGTCAACCCGAAGAACACCTTTCTCAAGCAGTTGTCGGTGGCCGAGCTGAAGACGATGTGGGAACCGGCGGCGCAGGGCAAGATCACGCATTGGAATCAGGTCAATCCGTCGTTTCCGAACGTGCCCATCAAGCTGTACGGTGCGGGTTCTGACTCGGGCACCTTCGACTACTTCACCGAAGCCATCACCGGCAAGGCGAAGTCGAGCCGCGGCGACTATGCAGCGTCTGAAGACGACCACGTCACCGTCAAGGGCGTCGCTGGTGATGTCAATGCGCTGGGTTATCTGGGATATGCGTACTACGCGGAGAACAAGAACACGCTGAAGGCGCTGCCGATCGTCGAGAAAGCTGGCAACCCTGCGGTCGAGCCGAGCGAGGCCACGGTGCTCAGCGGCAAGTACCAGCCTCTGGCGCGACCGATCTTCATCTACGTGAACTCGAAGGCGTTCGAGCGCCCGGAGGTTCGAGATTTCGTCAGCTACTACATGAAGGAAGGCAGCAAGATCATGAAGGAGGTCAAGTACGTACCGCTTCCTGACGGCGCCTACAGGGTCAACGAGGATCACCTGGCCAAGGGCAAGAAGGGCACGGTCTTCGGTGGTGTGGCCGAAGTCGGCGTGACCATCGAGGAGCTGCAGCGGCGCGAAGCCAAGCTTTGATCTGACCCGCAGAATGTTTGGCGGCTCGGGATATCCGGGCCGCCAATTTATTGTCCAATCCTGACAGGCGTACGCGCATGGCCATCACATCGATCCGGGCAGGAAGCGACATGACAGCGGTTCCCATCACAGGAGCGGCCAAGCTGGCCGAGTACGCGCAGGCAAAGGCTGCGCGCAAGCGGCGTGAGAAGGTTATCGAGGCGATCCTGCTTCTGGCGGCCTGTGTCTCGGTCTTCACGACGGCCGGCATTGTCTACATCCTGATTTCAGAGTCGGTTGTCTTCTTCAGCGCAGTGCCGATCTGGGACTTTCTGACCGACAACCAGTGGACGCCGTTGTTCTCCGATGCACGCTTCGGCATCTGGGTGCTGATGTCGGGCACGATCACCAGCTCCGCAGTCGCTCTTCTCGTGGCCATTCCCATGGGCACGATCATCGCCATCTACCTGTCGGAGTTCGCCGGGCACAAGACGCGCGAGATTCTCAAGCCGGTGCTGGAACTGCTGTCGGGCGTGCCAACGATCATCTACGGCTACTTTGCGTTGCTGTTCGTGACGCCCCTGATCCAGAAGATCTACCCCGGCCTGCCGAGCTTCAACATCCTGTCGGCTGGCCTGGTGATGGGCGTCATGATCATTCCCTATGTCTCATCGCTGTCAGAGGACGCCATGCGCGCGGTGCCGATGAGCCTGCGCGAAGGCTCCTATGCGATGGGCGCGACGCGCTACCAGACGGCGGTGAATGTGGTGGTGCCGGCGGCCACCTCCGGCATTGCGTCGGCCTACATCCTGGGCATCTCGCGTGCCGTTGGCGAGACCATGATCCTGGCGGTGGCTGCCGGCATGCAACCCAACCTGACCTTCAATCCGCTGGAGCCGGCCGCAACCATCACCGCCTTCATCGTCCAGGTCGCACTGGGCGACCTGCCGCACGGCAGCATCGGCTATCAGACGATCTTCGCGGCGGGGTTGTCGCTGTTTCTGCTGACCTTGGCCTTCAATGTCTTCGGCCATTGGATGCGGCTTCGCTTCCGGGAGAAGTATTGATGAACCGCACCGAAACCTTGCGGACGATGATCCGCAAGCACAAGCGCTGGGACATGCTGTTCGGCCTGCTGGGCCTGCTGGCCATGTCCGTGGCCATCTTCACCCTGGTTGCCTTGTTCGTGGACATGGCGGTGACGGGCATACCGCGCCTGAGCACGGACTTCTTCACCTCGTTTCCGTCGCGCCGCGCCGCCGGCGCCGGCATCCTGTCGTCCTGGGTCGGCTCGATTCTGGTGATGATGGTGACGGCCTTCGTGGCCGTGCCGCTGGGCATTGCCGGTGCCGTGTACCTGGAAGAGTACGCCCGCAAGAACTGGTTCACGACGATCATCGAGATCAACATCACCAACCTGGCGGGTGTGCCGTCGATCATCTATGGTCTGCTTGCGCTCGGTCTGTTCATCTATACCTTCGGTCTGGGCCAGAGCATCCTCACCGCAGGCCTGACGCTGGCACTGCTGATCCTGCCGATCGTCATCACCACAACGCGCGAAGCTCTGCGCTCGATCCCCCAGCATGTGCGCGAAGCGGCCTATGCCTGCGGTGCATCGCAGTACCAGGTGGTGAGTCAGCATCTGTTGCCCTACAGCCTGCCGGGCATCCTGACCGGCGTGATCATCGGTCTGTCGCGGGCCATTGGCGAAACGGCGCCCATCATTACCATCGGCGCACTGACCTTCATTGCCTTCCTGCCGCCGGTGCCGTTCTCCGGCGATCCACCGGCCGGCATGTTCGACTGGCTGTTCTCCCCCTTCACGGTCATGCCGATCCAGATCTTCAACTGGACCTCCCGGCCGGACCCGGCCTTCCTTCAGAACGCTGCCGCGGCGAGCTTCGTGCTGATATTCATGACTCTTGGCATGAATGGTCTGGCGATCTGGTTGCGCTACAGGCTGCGCAAGAACATCAAGTGGTAACTCGCTGTCCGATCCCTGCTCCCTTCGAAGAAAGACAAACATGAGTTCGACGCTGACCCTGCCGGACAACGCTCCGCCACTGAAAGCTGAATCGAAGAAGCTCGACTTCTACTACGGCGATTTCAAGGCGCTCAAAGGCGTGAGCATGCCGGTGTACGAGAACAAGGTGACCGCCCTGATCGGGCCCAGCGGCTGCGGCAAGAGCACCTACCTGCGCTGCTTCAACCGCATGCACGATCTCTACCCCGGACACCGCTACGACGGCAGCATCCACCTGCACCCGGACGAGGTCGACATCCTGGACAACTCGGTGGACCCGATCGAGGTGCGCATGCGCGTATCGATGGTGTTCCAGAAGCCCAATCCCTTCCCGAAATCGATCTTCGACAACGTGGCCTATGGGTTGAAGGTGCGCGGCGAGAAGTCGCGAAATTTCCTCGAGGACAAGGTCGAGGCGGCGCTGAAGGGTGCGGCACTCTGGGAGGAAGTGCGCGACCGGCTTGACGAAGTCGCTGTCAATCTGTCGGGCGGGCAGCAACAACGGTTGTGCATTGCGCGGGCCCTGGCCACAGATCCGGAAATCGTGCTCTTCGACGAGCCGACCTCGGCACTCGACCCGATCGCCACCGGCGCGATCGAGGAGTTGATCGGCCAGATCAAGAACAAGGTGACGATCCTGATCGTTACGCACAACATGCAGCAGGCAGCGCGCGTGTCGGACTTCGTGGCCTACATGTACATCGGCGAGTTGGTCGAGTTCGGCGCCACGCAGGACATCTTCATGAAGCCCAAGCGCCGCGAGACCGAGGACTACATCACGGGCCGTTTCGGCTGAAGGAGTTCCCATGACCGACAAGCATCTGTCCTCGCAATTCGACGCCGAACTCAGCGCCATCTCCACCCGCGTCCTTGAGATGGGCGGCCTGGTCGAAGCCCAGGTAGGCCAAGCGGTGTACGCCCTGACCAACCTGAGCCACGAGACCGCCGCGCAGGTGCTGGTGGCCGAAGAGCGGGTCAACGCGATGGAAGTCGAGATCGACAGCGAGTTGTGGACCATCATTGCCCGGCGCCAGCCCACTGCACGCGACCTGCGGCTGCTGATCGCCATCTCCAAGGCCATTGCCAACCTGGAACGCGCCGGGGACGAGGCGGCGCGCATCGCGCGCACCGTGCAGCGGTTGATCAACGCCGGCGTGTCCAGCCGGCTGCGCCTGCCTCTGGCCGACATGGGCTACGAATCCAGCCTGGCGGTAGCACAGTTGCGCAAGTCGCTCGACGCCTTCGCCAGGCTCGACGTGGAGCGCGCGCTCGAGGTGCTGAAGTCCGACGACCAGATCGACCAGGAATTCGAAGGCCTGCTGCGCAAGCTCATCACCTACATGATCGAAGACCCGCGCACCATCTCGGCCAGCATCGACCTGGTGTTCGTGGCCAAGGCGATCGAACGTGTCGGCGACCATGCCAAGAACCTGGCCGAAGCGGTGATCTACGTCGTCAAGGGTACCGACGTGCGCCACAACCCGGTCGCGTCGGTCGAGTCGATGGTGCGCTGAGGCAAACCTATGGCTCGCATTCTCGTGGTCGAAGACGAGTCGGCGATCGCCGAACTGGTGGCCATCAACCTGCGGCATGCAGGGCATGAGGTCACCCTGGCTGCCGACGCCGCGCAGGCGCAGTTCGAGGTCGATTCGGTGCTGCCCGACCTGGTGGTGCTCGACTGGATGCTGCCGGGCCAGTCCGGGCTGGCGCTCGCGCGCCAGTGGCGTGCAGCGGCGCGCACGCGCGCCATGCCGGTCATCATGCTGACGGCCCGTGCCGAGGAGTCCGACAAGATCGCAGGCCTGGATGCCGGAGCCGACGACTACGTGGCCAAGCCCTTTTCGACGCAGGAGCTGATGGCCCGCATTCGCGCGGTGCTGCGGCGCAAGGCGCCGGAGTCGCTGGATGCCGCGGTCGAGCTGGCCGAGTTGCGGCTGGACCCCGCCACGCGGCGTGTCACGCGGCGCGTCGGTGCGGCCCAGCAGGAGGTGCGCGTCGGACCCACCGAGTTCAAGCTGCTGCACTTCTTGATGACCCACCCGGAACGGGTGCACAGCCGCTCGCAACTGCTCGACCGCGTCTGGGGCGACCACGTGTTCATCGAGGAGCGCACGGTGGACGTGCATGTGAAGCGGCTGCGCGACGCGCTCTCGGCCGTGCAGTGTGCCCACCTGGTCGAGACCGTGCGCGGCGCGGGCTACCGCATCAGCGAGCAGGCACACGCGGCTTCGCATTGACGCAGGCGATCGACCATGACCGGTAGGCGGCTGTGGGTCGTGCTGGCCGCGTTGCTGTTGTGCGCCGCCTGCGGCGTGCTGGTGGGATGGCTGACGCGTGTGCCGCTGGCGGGCCTGTTGTGCAGTGCCACGCTGGGCCTGGGCGCGATGTTGCTGTCGGATGTCTTCAAGGCGTCGCGATTGCTGGCCTGGCTGCGTGCCGACGCGCAGGGGCCGTCGCCCGAAGAGGTCGGCGTCTGGGGCGAGATCGCCCACCTGATGGACAAGATTCTGCGCCGGCGCGAGCAGACGCTGCAGCACGAACAACAGCGGCTGATGCAGTTCCTGGCCGCGGTGGAGGCCTCGCCCATTGGCGTGGTGCTGCTCGACGCCGGCCACCACATCACCTGGTGCAGCCGGGTCGCTGCCGACCACCTGGGGCTGGACCCGAAGCGCGACCTGGCCCAGCCAGTGACCAACCTGGTCCGTGGACCGGCCTTCGTCGAGCACCTGGCGAGTGGATCCGTCGGCCAGCCGGTGAGCCTCTCCGGGCCGGACGGCAGTCGACTTTCGGCGCTGGTGCAACCCTACGGCGATGGCCTGAAACTGCTGCTGACGCAGGACATCACCGAACGCGAGCGCGCCGAGACCATGCGGCGCAACTTCGTCGCCAACGTGTCGCACGAGATCCGCACGCCGCTGACGGTGCTGGCGGGCTTTGTCGAAACCCTGATCGAGCTGCCGCTGACCGAATCCGAGCGCAAGCGCGTGCTGGCGCTGATGGCCACCCAGGCGCAGCGCATGCAGGACCTGGTCGCCGATCTGCTGACGCTGGCCCAGCTGGAGGGCAGCCCGCGCCCGCCGGCCGATCGCTGGGTCCGCGTGTCCGGGTTGCTGGAGTGTGCCAAGGCCGACGCGCTGGCCCTGTCGGCCGGCCGGCATGAGCTGCACTTCGAGGCCGGCGATGACGCCCAGTTGGCAGGCAACGAGGCTGAACTGCAAAGCGCGCTCAGCAACCTGGTGGTCAACGCGGTGCGCTACACGCCGCCGGGCGGGCGCATCGACGTGCAATGGGCGGCGTCCGAGGACGGCTGGGGCACGCTGCGCGTCAGCGATACCGGCATCGGCATCGCGCGCGAGCACCTGCCGCGGCTGACCGAGCGTTTCTACCGCGTCGACGGCAGCCGCTCGCGCGACACCGGCGGCACCGGCCTGGGCCTGTCGATCGTCAAGCATGTAGTGCAGCGCCATGGCGGCGAGATCGAGATTCAGAGCGATCCGGGCAAGGGCGCCACCTTCCGGCTGTTGTTGCCGCCATCGCGGGTGCGCCCTCTTGCATCGTCATTGCAGCCGGACGCCGGAGTCGAGACGTCGTCCTGATCGCTGCGGCTTCAGTGCGCCGTATCGCGTCGGTAGATCGTGGTCAGGTTGTTCCGGTCGGTGGGCCGGCGTTCGCGCGCGACGCGCGTCCAGCCCTCGGGCGCCCGCCGCGCAGCATTCGCCGGCTCCACCCGCACCAGGTAGTTGCAGCGTGTGTACGCAGCAGATCGGCGCGCATCCACCTCGTAGGGCCCGAAGAACTCCAGCGCCGCCACCAGCGCCAGCGGCTGGTCGGGTGCGGCGATGCACTGGCCAGCCGGCACATGACGCGCGATGCGCTCGACGATCGGACGGTTGCTGCGCGCGTAGTCGAGGATCGGCAGGCCCAGCGTCATCAGCAGCAGCCAGCACAGGGCCACGCCACCGGCCGGTAAGACCAGGCTCTTCCACAGGGCCTCGCGGTGCCGCCCGGTGCGCCAGCGCAGCAGCCAGAGCCAGCTGGCCGTGCCGATCAGTGCCAACACCAACGCCAGCACCGAGAACTGCGCGGTGAAACCCGGCGCCAGGCGGGCGACGTTGGCCGCCGGCTTGGCCGGCACGCCGGTCTGCACCGACAGGTAGATCACCCACAGGGCGCCGGCACACAGCGTGAACAGGATCATCGAGAACCAGTCGATGCCCGCAGTGGTGCTGCGGTTCAGCGTTGGCAGCGCAAAGGCGGCCAGCACCGCCAGTCCGGGCAGGCCGAGCAGCAGCGCGCGGTCGGAGCCGCCCATGCCGAAGCTGCAGGCCAGCGCCACACCCGCCGTGACCAGCGGGACCGACACATGCCGGTGCTGCAGATGGCGGCGCCAGCGCCACAGTGTCCACAACGCAAGCAACCAGGCAGGCCACATGAACCACAACCACAGCCGCCCGATCTGCAGCAAGTCCTCCAGGTCGATGCGCTTGGTGACGCGCCAGCTCCACGCCCCCAGCCCCCACGCCAACAGGGCAGCCGCCAACGTGCCCAGGCCGACCCAGGGCACCAGCCGGCGCACCTGCGGGTAGGCGGAGTAGGCGCAGACCACACAGCCGCCCAGGCCGATGGCCAGGGCGATGAAGGGGGCGCCGCTGCCTGCGACCAGCACCAAGGCGCTCATCGTGGCCAGCCGCGCTCGCCACAGGCGGTATGGCGCTGCGGCCATCGACCACAGGAACAGGCTCACGCCGAAGAGCTGGGCCATCTCCGGCGTGGTTTCGTGGCCCAACTGCAGCAGGCCCAGGCTGGCAATCAGCGCCAGCACTGCGGCATCGGCAATGACCCGGGCATAGTCCACCGTATCGGCCTGGCCGCCGAAAGCGAAGGCGACGGGTTGCGCTGCCTCGGTGCGGGCCAGCTGAAAGGCGCTGTACCAGGTGAGCGACAGCACGAGTGCCAGCAGCAGGCCGAACGGCAGCCGCGCCGCCACGGCCGGGTCGAACCAGGGCGACAGCAGGGTGACGAAGGCGGCACCGAGCCAGTGTGGCAGCAGCGCGGCATCGGCCGGAACGCCGCCCAGCGAAGGTGCCAGCCAGCTGCTGCGGCCTTCGGCCAGGCTGAGCATGTAGCCGAAGGCGGTGATGTCGGCATTGCGCCACGGGTCGCGAGCAAACATCCCGGGCAATACATAGGCGGCGCACAACAGCAGCAGCGCCAGCCGCGGCATGCGCCGGGCGGCGCGCTCGGTCACCAAGGCCGGCGTGGGCGTGTTCACGGCAGCATCATGCCCGAGGCCATGCGGCTGCCGCCGACACAACGGTCGTCAGACCGTTGCGCTGAGGCTCATATCGCGCAAGCGATGTGACGCCGGAACCAAAAAAGGCAGCCGCAGCTGCCTTCTCGTGCGGGCCACACGCCGCTCACTTGGTCTTGCCGAGATGAGAGAACTTGTTGCGGAACTTCTCGACGCGGCCGCCCAGGCTGTCGACGCTCTTTTGCGTGCCGGTATAGAACGGATGGGTCTCGCTGGTGGTTTCCAGCTTCACCAGCGGCAGCTCGCGACCATCGTCCATCTTCACCGTTTCCTTGCTCGACAGGCACGAACGCGTGACGAACTTGAAGCCGTTGGACAGGTCGACGAAGCAGACTTCGCGGTAGTTGGGGTGAATGCCTTCTTTCATGGGGAACCTTTGCGCTGAAGCTGCGGCAGCCACGCCGAACCCTTCGGCGCACTTTCCACGTGCGGTGAACAGACGATTTTAGCCTAGCCGCCCCGACGCATCATGTCGAAGAAGTCGAGGTTGGTCTTGGTGGCCTTCATCTTCTCGAGGATGAACTCCATTGCCTCGATCTCGTCCATCGGATAGAGCAGTTTCCTCAGGATCCAGGTCTTCTGCAGGATCTCGGGCTTGAGCAGCAGCTCCTCGCGCCGCGTGCCGCTCTTGTTGAGCAGGATCGACGGGTAGACGCGCTTTTCGGACATGCGCCGGTCGAGATAGATCTCGCAGTTGCCGGTGCCCTTGAACTCTTCGTAGATGACTTCGTCCATGCGGCTGCCGGTGTCGATCAGCGCGGTGCCGATGATCGTCAGGCTGCCGCCTTCCTCGATGTTGCGTGCCGCACCGAAGAAGCGCTTCGGCCGCTGCAGCGCGTTGGCGTCGACACCACCGGTCAGCACCTTGCCGGACGAGGGCAGCACGTTGTTGTAGGCGCGCGCCAAGCGCGTGATCGAATCCAGCAGGATGACCACGTCCTTCTTCATCTCGACCAGGCGCTTGGCGCGCTCGATCACCATCTCGGCCACCTGCACGTGGCGCGCCGCGGGTTCGTCGAAGGTCGAGCTGATGACCTCGCCGCGCACCGTGCGCTGCATCTCGGTCACTTCCTCGGGCCGTTCGTCCACCAGCAGCACCATCAGGTGCACTTCGGGGTAGTTGGCGACGATGGCGTGCGCGAAGTGCTGCATCATCACCGTCTTGCCGCTCTTCGGCTGCGACACCAGCAGCGCGCGCTGGCCTTTGCCCAGCGGTGCCACCAGATCGATGATGCGGCTGGTGATGTTCTCTTCGCTCTTGATGTCGCGTTCGAGCTTGAACTGCTCCTTCGGGAACAGCGGCGTCAAGTTCTCGAACATGATCTTGTGCTTGCTCTCCTCGGGCGGCACGCCGTTGACGCGGTCGACCTTGACCAGCGCGAAGTAGCGCTCGCCGTCCTTGGGCACGCGCACCTCGCCTTCGACCATGTCGCCGGTGTGCAGGTTGAAGCGGCGGATCTGGCTCGGCGACAGGTAGATGTCGTCGGTGCTGGCCATGTAACTGGCCTCGATCGAGCGCAGGAAGCCGAAGCCGTCGGGCAGCACCTCGAGCACGCCGTCGCCGAACACCTGCTCGCCGCCCTTGGCGCGCTTCTTCATGATCGCGAACATCAGTTCCTGCTTGCGCAGGCGGCTGACGTTTTCGATCTCCAGCGCCTCGCCCATGGTGATGAGCTGCGAGACGTGCTGGGCTTTCAGTTCGGAAAGGTGCATGCGTGGGTTTCCCGGCAACACTAGGCGCGCCCTGCCAAGGGCTGCGCCGATCATTCGGCACCATGCGCTGCGGCGTGGCACCCGTCGAAACGCCGCTCGGATGGAGTGGCTATCCGGGAGCTGAACGCTGGAGAGTCAGGCCGAATCCACGAGCCACCCGACTGGCGGTCCGCCTATCGAGCGGTGGGTCGGGGCGTGGTGGCGATTCAATCGACAGGAGCGCCGGCGACTCGCCGCTCCACACCCCCATCGATGCAAGGATTATAGATGACCGTCGAGGAAGGCCGTCAACTGCGCCTTCGACAGCGCGCCGACCTTGGTGGCGGCCAGTTCGCCGCCCTTGAACAGCATCAGCGTGGGGATGCCGCGGATGCCGAACTTGGCCGGCACGTCGCGGTTCTCGTCGACATTCAGCTTGGCGATCTGCAGGCGACCGTCGTAGTCCTTCGAGGCCTCGTCGAGGATCGGCGCGATGCCCTTGCACGGGCCGCACCATTCGGCCCAGAAGTCCACCAGCACCGGCTTGTCGGATTGGATCACGTCGCTTTCGAAGGACGAATCGGAAACATGCTTGATCAGTTCGCTGCTCATGGTGGAGACCTCCGAAACCCGCGGCATCACGCCGCCAAAGCTGCTGGATTCTGACACAACGTTCAGTTGGGTTGGCGCCGGGCCCGTCCGGTGCGAGCGTTCGTTGAGCTGCCCGTCCCACGGCGAACAGGGCCTTGTTTGCGCCGCAGATCGGACCATTGCCGGGACAGGCCAGGCGGTCCAATCGCTCAGGCCTTGCCGAGTCGTGACTTGATGCTTTCCGAGCCCCGTACGCCTGCCCTCGATGTCGTAGCCGAAGCGCCGCCGGGGCGCCGGCTTGGCCACTTCAAGCTGCTGTCGCTGGTGGGCAAGAGCCAGCGCTGCATGGCCTGGCGGGTGCTCGACCTGCGCAATCCGAACAGCGGCCGCGAAGGCCTGATGCTGTTGCCGCGTGCGCAGCCTGTCGATGCTGAATCTCTGCAGCGTTGGCAGCTGGCAGTGCGGCGCGCCTCACGGTTGAAGCACCCGAACCTGGCCGAGGTGCTGGAGATCGGCGTGTGCGAACACTGGCCCTTCGTGCTTTACGACGCCGAGGGTGCCGACACGCTGGCCGAGCGACTGCAGCGCGAGGACCTGGGCTTCCAGGAAACGGCGGCGCTCTTTGTCAACGTCTTGCGTGGCCTGGCGTTCGCTCACGACGGCGGCGTGGCGCATCGCGATCTGCAGCCCTGCATGGTGCTGCTTCGCGAACAAGGCGGCGTGCAATTGATGGGCTTCGAGGTGGCGCTGGTGGCGCAGCCCGATGTGTCGGAAGCGCCGGAATCGGGGATGGCGCAGCGCACCACCGTCGATGCATTGCAGTTGCGAGCGTTGCGCAAGGCGGCACACGACGATGTGCTGGCCGTGGGCCTTCTCCTGCATTGGGCGCTGGCCGGGAAGCCGGCGCTGGACGAGCCCGATGTCGGCGAGCTGGTCCAGCGCATGCCACCGCGGGGCCGTGAACTGGTGCGCCTGCCCTGGAGTACGCCATTGCCGGTGCCCGAGGTGCTGCGCGCCATCGGCAACCGCGCCACCGACCGGCAGGAGCGGCAGCGCTACCGCAGCGCTCGCGGCATGGCGCGTGCCCTCGAAGGCTGGATGCTGGCCGAAGGCGCCGCAGGAGGCGGGCCGTTGGCGCTGCTGCTCGAGCGTCTGCACAGCGTCGGCGCATTGCCTTCGTCACCAGGCAGCGCCGCACGCGCGGCCCGCCTGGCGCTGATGGACCGCGAGCGAACCAATGAGCTGGCCGAGGTGGTTCTTCAGGACCTGGCATTGGCCTTCGAGCTGCTGCGCTGGGTGAACAGCGTGCAGGTTCGAAGCTCACAGGCCGCCGGCAGTGGGCCGGTGCTGACCATCCGTCGCGCGATCGCAATGCTCGGTCTGGATGGGGTGCGCCGCGCCGCGCTGGGCTTGCGCACCTGGCCGGGGCCCTTGCCGGAATCTTCGGCGCAGGCACTGCAGAAGTTGTTCGATGAAGCCAAGCGCGCCGGCCGTTTGGCCCAGGCACTGCGCCCGGCCGGCTACGACGCCGAGGTGGTGCATCTGGTGACGCTGCTGCAGAACCTGGGCCGCCTGATCACCGCCTACCACTTTCCCGAGGAACTGCAGCAGATCGGCCGGCTGATGCAACCGGCGCCGCCGCAGCGCCCGGGCGAGCCGGAACAGGCGGGAATGAGCGAACAGGCTGCCTCGTTTGCGGTGCTCGGCACCGACATCGAAGGCATCGGTGCGGCCGTGGCTCGGCATTGGGGCCTGGACGACAGCGTGCTGCACCTGATCCACCGCATGCCGCTGGCCACCCCGCCGCGAGCCATCGACAACGACGACGACATGCTGCGAGCGGTAGCCAGTTGCGCCAACGAGGCCATCGACGCCGCTGCATTGCCCGCAGCGCGCCGGCATCAGGCCCTGCGACGCGTGGCCCAGCGTTACGCGCGGGCCTTGAGCATCGGCTTCAACGACCTGCAGGACGCCTTGAGCGTTGTCGATGGCGAGGCGTGCCAACCGGGTTTCGCCAAGTTCCACGACGAATTGGACGTCAGCAGCGTGCCACAGGGCACGGCCGCCTGAAGCGGCGCCCGCGCGGGCGGGGCTTGCAGGTGGGGGTGACGAGCCTTACCCCCGGCACTGGTCACAACGGTTGGGGCTGCTTCGTTCCCGACCTGACCCGGTTGGCCGCGCTTCCATGCGGGGAGGCCCGTCGCGGACCATTGTAGGGGAGGCTCCGTGTCGGGCTCAGCGCAACTGCAGCTCGTCGGCGGCGAAGCGCAGGCCCAGCGGTTCGATCAGCAGCTCCTTGTCGCCGGCCTCGACCACGCCCGCCACGGTGGCGCCCACGCCCTGGGCCGCCGCAACTTCCAACGTGCGCTGTGCTTGTTCGGCCGGCACGAAGAGCGCGAAACCCGCGCCCATGTTCAAGGTGCCGTAGGCCTCGTGGTCGTCCTGCTGCGCATGAGCCTGGATGAAGCTCAGCACCGGCGGCACGGTCGGGAGCGTGTGCACGCGGTAGCGCAGCGGCCTGGGGTGGCGCAGCAGCTTGCGCCAGCCATGTCCGGTGATGTTCGACGCGTAGTGCGTGGTGATGCCGGCATGGTGCAGCGCCTCGGTCACCGGCGAATACAGCAGCGTCGGTGCGAGCAGTGCCTCGCCATAGTTGAGCCCCGGCTGCACCGGCGTCAGGTAGCCCTGCGGCAGCCGCTCCACCAGCTTGCGCGCCAGGCTCAAGCCATTGGCATGGATGCCGCTGGATTCGAGCAGCACGATGGCATCGCCCGGCCCCAGCTTCTCGCCCAGCGACAGCCGTTGCTTCGGATTGACCAGCCCGGTGCACGAGGCCGCCAGGTCGATGCGCCCGGGCTCGACGATGCCGGCCAGCGCCGGCGTCTCGCCGCCGCCCCAGGCCACCTGGCAGCGATCGCAGGCGCGCTTCCAGCCGGCGACCAGCGCCTGCGCACGCTGCGCATCCGCGAACCAGTCGGAGCCACCGGCCGCCCAGTAGGCCTGCACCACCAGCGG
This sequence comes from uncultured Pseudomonadota bacterium, assembly GCA_963818005.1. Lineage (GTDB taxonomy): Bacteria > Pseudomonadota > Gammaproteobacteria > Burkholderiales > Burkholderiaceae_C > Rubrivivax. The sequence continues at coordinate 6,732 of CAWFQP010000027.1, read as the reverse complement.
CGTGGCGCCGACCGTGATCAGGTCGTTGATGGCCATCGCGATGGTGTCCTGCGCGATGGCGTCGTAGTGGCTGCGTCCGGTGAGAAGCGCCATCTCGTCGGCGACCAGCGCCTTCGAGCCGAGGCATTCGACGATGCTGGCCAGGTAGAAAGGCCCGACATCCACGACGTAGGCCGATTCGCCGCGCGAGGCCTGCACCTCGGCGAAGCCATGCGCCTGCAGGTGGCTGGCGGTGGCTGCGGCAGCACGCTGCGCGGCCACCTTCAGCGGATCGATCAGGTCGTAGTCGACGCCGGCCTGACGGTAGCTGATCGGGGTGTTCATGTCAGCCCATTATCCGGCAGCGATCCCACGGTGCCGTCACAGGGGCGCTGCGTAGAATGAAGTGCATGTCCTATGTCGTGCTCGCCCGCAAGTACCGACCACGCAGCTTCGATCAGATGGTCGGCCAGGAGCATGTGGTACGGGCCTTGAGCAACGCGCTGCAACAGCAGCGGCTGCATCATGCCTACCTGTTCACCGGCACGCGCGGCATCGGCAAGACCACGGTGTCGCGCATCCTGGCGAAGAGCCTCAACTGCACCGGGCCTGATGGCCGCGGTGGCATCACCGCCACGCCCTGCGGGGTGTGCGGCGCATGTGTCGAGATCGACGAAGACCGCTACATGGACTATGTCGAGCTCGATGCGGCCTCCAACCGCGGCATCGACGAGGCACGGGACCTGATCGAGCGTGCGGCCTACAAGCCCAGCATCGGCCGCTTCAAGGTGTTCATGATCGACGAGGCGCACCAGCTCACCAAGGACGCGTTCAGCGCGCTGCTGAAGACGCTGGAGGAGCCGCCCGAGTACCTCAAGTTCGTGCTCGCCACCACCGACCCGGAGAAGATGCTGCCCACGGTGCTCAGCCGCTGCCTGCAATTCAACTTGCGGCCGATGGCACCCGAGGTGGTGCAGCAGCACCTGCAGCAGGTGCTGCAGGCTGAAGGCGTGGCCAGCGACGCCGTGTCGCTGCGGCTGCTGTCGCGTGCGGCACGTGGCTCGATGCGCGATGCGCTGTCGCTCACTGACCAGGCCATCGCCTACGGCGGCGGCCGGCTCGAAGAAGCTGGCGTGCGTGCCATGCTCGGCGCAGTGGATCAGGGCCATGCGGCTGCGTTGATCGAGGCATTGGCGCGGCGCGATGGACCGTCGCTGTTGGCGCGCCTGGACACCCTGCGCGCATTGGGCCTGTCGGCCGACGGCACGCTGCAGAGCATCGCCGTGCTGCTGCAGCATATGGCGGTGGAACAGGCCGTGCCCGGCACGCTGGATGCGGCCGACCCGGACCTGGCCGACGCAGCGCGCCTGGCCTCGGCCATGCCCGCCGACGAGACGCAGCTGCTCTACAGCATCGTGCTTCAGGGGCGCGGCGAGTTGAGCCTGATGTCCGACGAATACAGTGCGCTGACGATGGTGTTGCTGCGCATGCTGGCGTTCGCACCGACATCGGCCGCCGCGCAGCCGCTACCGCAGCGCGCGGCCGCGGCGCTGCCGACCCGTGCTCCACCGCCCGTGCCGGCCAAGCCGGTGCCGCCCGTGGCAGCGGCGCCGCCGCGTGCAGCGGCGAAGGCAATGGAGCCGCCGCCGTGGGTCGATCTGCCGCCGCCGGAAGACGATGCGCCGGCAGCGGCCGGTAGCGCGGCGCTGCGCGCACCGGCACTGCCGGCGCTGGCCGTGCCGACAGCGCCGCCGCAGGCCGCGGCGGCCTTCGTCGCTTCGCCGCTGGGCGAACGCTGGGCCGAACTGGTCGGCCGCCTGGTGCAAACCGGCAGCGTGGCTGCGCTGGTGCGCGAGCTGGCCGCGCAGGCCGGACTCGAGCGCATCGACGGCAGCACCCAGCCGCCAACCTGGCACCTGCTGGTCGAGCGCGACTCGCTGCGCACCGACGCCCTGCGCGACAAGCTGTGCGAGGCGCTGCGCGCCGAGCTGGGCCAATCGCTGCAGTTGGTGCTGCATGCCCAGGTGCCGCAGGATTCGCCGTCACGACGCGATGCCGCCGAGCGTGAGCGACGTCAGCGTCTGGCCGAAGCGGCCATTCGCAGCGACCCGCTGGTCGTCGACCTGATGACGCAGTTCAGCACCGCGCGCATCGTCCCCGGCTCGATCAAGCCCATCTGACCCAAGAGGAACCACCACCATGATGAAGAACCAGCTGGCCGGCCTGATGAAGCAGGCGCAGGCAATGCAGGACAACATGAAGCGCGCCCAGGAGGAACTGGCGTCGATCGAGGTCGAAGGCCAGTCCGGTGCGGGGCTGGTCAAGGTGGTGATGACCTGCAAGCACGACGTGCGTCGCGTGGCCATCGACCCCAGCCTGCTCGGCGACGACAAGGACATGCTCGAGGACCTGGTGGCCGCGGCCTTCAACGACGCGGTGCGCCGTGCCGAGACCGTGAGCCAGGAGAAGATGGGCGCGCTGACGGCGGGTATGCCGCTGCCGCCGGGCATGAAATTCCCCTTCTAGCGCAGCGGCGCCGAGTGGCCGAGACCCGCCTCGATGCATTGATCGACGCCTTGCGCCGGCTGCCCGGCGTGGGCCAGAAATCGGCGCAGCGCATGGCCTACCACCTGCTGCAGAACGACCGGGGCGGTGCCGCCCGTCTGGCCACGGCGCTGCAGCAGGCGCTGGCGCAGATGCAGCATTGCCAGCGCTGCCACACCTTTACCGAACACGCCATCTGCGCCACCTGCGAGGACGGCTCGCGCGACGCGCGGCTGCTGTGCGTGGTCGAACACCCGGCCGACCAGGCGGCGCTGGAGCGCAGCGGCGGCTACCGCGGGCTGTACTTCGTGCTGATGGGCCGGCTCAGTCCGCTGGATGGCATCGGCATCCACGACATCGGCGCCTTGCCGCTGCTCGAAAGAGCCAGTGACGGTGTGGTCGACGAGGTGATCCTGGCCACCGGCTTCAGCGCCGAAGGCGAGGCCACGGCGCATGCGCTGGGCGAGGCGCTGCGCTCGCGCGGACTCAAGGTGACGCGGCTGGCGCGTGGCGTGCCCGCAGGCAGCGAACTGGAATACGTGGACCTGAGCACCATCGCCCACGCACTGGTGGACCGGCGTTGAGCGTCTAGAGCTTGGAGTCGCCCTGGGCCGTCGCCAACTTGGCGTTGGGCCTGGCTGCGGGCTTGCTGGCCGCGCTGCGCTTGACAGGCGCGTTGGCGGCAGCGGTGCTGGGCTTGGCAGTCGCCTTGGATGCGGTGGTGCCGCGTTTGGCTTGTGCCGTGGCCGAGCGCTTGCCGGCCTTGGCCGGCGCGGCGGACGTGATGACGACGATGGTCTGACCCGGCCTGAAACGTGCGTCGATGGCGACGCCGTTCCATTGCGCCACCTGTTCGGCGCTGACGCGGTGGCGCCTGGCCACCGCGGCCACTGAATCCCCCTGCTTGCCGGCCTTGAAGCTGACGCGCCGGCCTGGCGGGCGGTCGGGGGCCAGCAGCATCATGGCGTTGTCGGCCACCTGTTCGGAGACGTCGGCCGTCCTGTGCGGGCTGCGCGGCACCAGCAGGGTGGAGCCCACCTTGACAAGCATGCGCGGCGGGATGCGGTTCACCGCGCGCAGTTCCGCTTCGCTCATGCCCACCTGCCTGGCCACGTCGGCAGGCTTCAGCGTGGCCGGCGAGACCCAGGCTGTCCAGCTGGCCAGCGGTGTGCGGTGCGACTGCAGGTTGCGCACGAACAGCGTGGCGTTGTTGTAGGGCAGCAGCACCTGGGGCGTGCCGGCCGCCAGGATCACCGGCTTGTTCATCTGCGGATTCAGCTGCTGGAACTCTTCGAGCGGAACCCCGGCCAGCCGGGCGGCGACATCGACGTCGATGTCCTTGGTGATGGGCACCGTCAGGAAGTAGGGGTGGTTCTCCAGCACCGGCAGGGTGATCGAGAAGGCCTGCGGCGTCATGACGATGTTCTTCACTGCCTGCAGCTTGGGCACGTAGTTGCGCGTCTCGTCGGGCATGCGCAGGTTCTCGTAGCTCGGTCGGCAACCCGGCCTTGAGGTTGCGATCCACGGCCCGCTGCACGTTGCCCTGGCCCCAGTTGTAGGCGGCCAGTGCGAGTTGCCAGTCGCCGAACTGGCGCTGCAGCATCTGCAGGTAGTCCAGCGCCGCACGCGTGGAAGCAAGCACGTCGCGACGGTCGTCGCGGAACAGGTTCTGCTTCAGGTCGAAGTCCTTGCCGGTGGCGGGCATGAACTGCCACATGCCGGAGGCGCGTGCCACCGACATCGCCTGCGGGTTGAAGGCGCTCTCGATGAAGGGCAGCAAGGCCAGCTCCGTGGGCATGCCGCGCTTCTCGATCTCTTCGACCACATGGAACAGGTAGCGGCCGCCGCGTTCGGTCATGCGCTGCACGTAGTCGGGGCGCGAGGCGTACCACTGCTGCCACTTGATGACCAGGGCGTTGTCCAGGTCGGGCATCGCAAAACCCGAGCGCACGCGCACCCACAGGTCGGTGCGCACGCTCGTGTCGTCGGCGTCGATGATCACCGACGGGCGTAGCGGGTCGAGCGCGAACAGATAGGGCTGGCCTTCGTCCGGCGGCGTGTCGGCCGCCTGGCTGGGCGGCGCGACTTCGGCCTCGGCCTGGCCTTGCGCTGGCGCAGCTGCGGTCATGGCCTCGGCATGGCCCTGTGGCGACGGACTTGGGGGCGTGGCGCAGCCGGCGAGTGCCGCGGCGAACATCACACTGGACAGCCAGCTCAGTCCGCGAGGCGGCCACGTGCCGGCGAGGCTCATCGAAGCATCGGTCGCGCGCGGGCGACGGCAGCACGGGCAGGCAGGTCGAGCGCAGGGCGCCCCACTAGAATCGCGGCCATTGGCAGCTGGTGTGGATGGCGCTGGGGGATGCTGGCCTTCGTGGCCTGGAGCGCTACAACATCCACTGGAGCAGGCAGGCCGTGCCGAGCGGCACGACGGGGCATCCGCAAGGCGGGGTGTCTGAACGCGTGAGAGGCTGTCGTCGTCATGGTTTCCGAGGCATCGATTATAGAGTTGGCAGCCTGGTTGCGGACCCCTGCGGGCCAATGCCTCGTGCATTGGGAACAATTGCACATCGACGAGGCGGTCGCCGATGTCTTTGGTTACCACGCATTGCAGCTTGGCCTGCCCGAACTCCATGCGCTGCGTGCCAACCGCATGCCGCACCGCTGGGTGGCCAGCGATTCGATGCAGCCACTGCAACCGCTGGCCGTGCCGCCGCCGAGGGACGTCGAAGTCCCTCAGCCTGCCCTTCGATGCGGATGCCGCGCTGCATTGCGACTTCGACGCCTTGCCCTTTCCGAACCAGAGCCTCGACCTGGTGGTGCTGCCGCACGCGCTGGAACTGTCGCGCGACCCGCACCTGACGCTGCGCGAGGTCGAGCGTGTGCTGGTGCCCGAAGGCCGGGTGATGATCCTCGGCTTCAACCCGGCCAGCATGTGGGGCCTGCGCCAGCGGCTGGGACGCGCGCGCGCTGCCGTCGGCCTGGGTGGACGCAGCAGCTTGTTCCTGCCGCGCGCCGGTGAGTTCCTGGGCTACTGGCGGCTGCGCGACTGGCTGCGGCTGCTGAGCTTCGAGGTCGAAGGCGGCCGCTTCGGCTGCTTCCGTCCGCCCTACGCCTCCGCGCGTTGGCTCGAACGCAGCGCGTGGATTGAAGCGGTGGGCGAGCGCTGGTGGCCGGTGTTCGGCGCGGTGTACTTCCTGGTCGCGGTCAAGCGCGTACGCGGCATGCGACTGGTCGGCCTGGCGCGGCAGCAGACGCGCAGCGCGCGTGCTGCCAATGCGGTGGTGGCCAATCGGCAGCGCCGGCAACCCGAGGAGATCTGCGAGTGAAAGAGGTCGTGGTCTACACCGACGGCGCCTGCAAGGGCAACCCCGGCCCGGGCGGCTGGGGTGCTTTCCTCAGCTGCGGCGGGCACACGAAGGAACTGTTCGGCGGCGAGCGGCTGACCACCAACAACCGCATGGAACTGACTGCGCCGATCGAGGCACTGAGCACGTTGAAGCAGGCTTGTGCGGTGACCATCTTCACCGACAGCCAGTACCTGCGCAACGGCATGAGCAGCTGGATCCATGCCTGGAAGGCGCGTGGCTGGAAGACCGCCGACCACAAGCCGGTGAAGAACATCGACCTGTGGCAACGGCCGGACGTACTGGGGAGCAGCATCGCGTGACGTGGTTTTGGGTCAAGGCGCAGAACGGTGACCCGGCAACGAGAAGGCCGGCGAACTCGCCAACCGCGGCGGTGTGCCTGCCCCCTGAGCTGAATCCGACGAGGAAACCCGCCAGCCGCTAAAGTGCGGCATCGTTAGAAGGGCAGCAGATTGAAGAAGGTGCATACCTGGGTGGCCGTACTGGGCATCGCCGTGCTGGCGGGCGCCGCCTGGTGGTGGCAGAAGCGGCCCGCGCCGGCCGGCACCACCGAATCTGCGCCTTCCAGTGCAGCTGCCAATCCGAGCGCCGCTGCAACGCGAGCGGCGGGGGCGGCCCGGGAGCAGCGGGCGGACCGGTCGGCGTGGAGGTGGGCAAGGTCGAGGCCATGACGCTGGAAGACGACGCGCAGGCCGTGGGTTCGCTGCGTTCGCGCCAGGGCGTGATGCTGCGGCCCGAGGTCAGCGGGCGCATCGCGTCGCTGGGCTTCGGTGACGGCCAGCGCGTGCGTCGCGGCCAGTTGCTGGTGCAGCTGACGACACGCTGCAGCAGGCGCAGCTGAAGC
>CAWFQP010000026.1:0-8637 GCA_963818005.1 uncultured Pseudomonadota bacterium | reverse complement strand
GCATGGGGTTCGGCCAGGCACTGTCGGCTTCGCGCGACGTGGACAGCCGCAGTTCGATCTTGCCGCGCTTGAAGGCGGCACCGAGCAGCTCGCGCAACGCGGGCTCCAGCGAGCGCAGTTCGTCGGGCAGGCGGAAACCCAGGTCGAGGAAGCGGCCGTTGACCGAGCGCAATTCGATGCTCACGGCGGCACGTTCCGTGCCAGCTTCCACTGCCGACAGGGCATTGGCGTAACCGGTCATGCTGTAAACTGACATCGAAGCCACGCTCGTAGAAAAACGCAGATTATGTCGAAGCCCAAGCCCGCTCCGTTGCCGTCGGGCACGGTGGTAGGGGGGCTATCAGATCATCAAGAAGCTGGCGGCGGGCGGCTTCGGCGTGGTCTACCTGGCCGAGGACGACAAGCAGCACTCGGTGGCGCTCAAGGAGTACCTGCCGGCCTCGCTGGCCGAGCGCTCCCCCGGCGAACTGACCCCGCGCGTCAAGCCCGACAAGCAGCCGCTGTACCGGCTGGGGCTGAAGAGCTTCTTCGAAGAGGGCCGTTCGCTGGCGCAGATCAGCCATCCGAGCGTGGTCTCGGTGCTGAACTTCTTCCGCGAGAACGAAACCGTCTACATGGTGATGAACTACCTGCAGGGCGATACCCTGCAGGACTTCATCATCACCGCGCGCGACCTGAAACGTGACAAGGTGTTTCGCGAGTCGTCGATCCGTTCGTTGTTCGACGAGATCCTGCGCGGGCTGCGCATCGTGCACCAGCACAAGATGCTGCACCTGGACATCAAGCCGGCCAACATCTTCGTCACCAACGAGAACAAGGCGGTGATGCTCGACTTCGGCGCGGCGCGCGAGGTGCTCAGCAAGGAAGGCAACTTCATCCGCCCGATGTACACGCCCGGCTTCGCCGCGCCCGAGATGTACCGCCGCGACGGCACGCTGGTCCCTGGACCGACATCTACGCCATCGGCGCATGCATCTACGCCTGCATGCAGGGCTACCCGCCGAACGACGCGCCGCAGCGCCTGGAGAAGGACCGCCTGGCCCTGAGCCTGAGCCGGCTGCGCAACGTGTACAGCGACAACCTGATCGAGGTCACCGAATGGTGCATGTCGCTGGACCCGCTGAGCCGGCCGCAGAGCGTGTTCGCGCTGCAGAAGGAACTGGCGCGCGAGACCGAGCGCCGCTACACCAAGCTCAGCTTCAGCGAACGCTTGAAGCTGCAGCTGGAAAGCCTGAAGACGGGAGCGAAGACTTGAGTCTCGGCACCGGGGATCGCGCATGAGGTTCGTCGTCTATCAGGTCAGCCGCAAGGGCGGGCGCGAGAAGAACGAAGACCGCATGGGCTACTGCTACACCCGCGAGTCGGGCCTGTTCGCGCTGGCCGACGGCATGGGCGGGCACCCCGAGGGCGAGGTGGCCTCGCAACTGGCGCTGCAGACGCTGGCGGCGCGCTTCCAGCGCGAGGCCAAGCCTGACCTGAAGGACCCGCTGCGCTTCCTGCACGACGCCATGGTCGCCGGCCACCACCAGCTGCTGCGCTATGCCACCGAGCGCGCACTGATCGACACGCCGCGCACCACCATCGTCGCCTGCGTGCTGCAGGGCCAGGCCGCCTACTGGGCGCATTGCGGCGATTCGCGGCTGTACCTGGTGCGCGGCAACAAGCTGATCGCACGCACCCGCGACCATTCCTACACCGAGCTGCAGCAGACCATGTCCCAAGTGGTGCCGATCGGCGAGCGCGTCAACCGCAACGTGCTCTTCACCTGCCTGGGCAGCCCGGGCAAGCCGGTGGTCGACACCGCCGGGCCGCTGCGCATGATGCCTGGCGACCGGGTGCTGCTGTGCAGCGACGGCCTGTGGGGTGCGCTCAGCGACGCTGCCATCTGCGAGCAGATGGCGCGGCATCCGCTGTCGGACGCCATGCCCGAGCTGGTGGAACAGGCGCTGCGCAGCGCCGGGCCGAAGAGCGACAACGTCACCGTGCTGTGTGTCGAGTGGGAGGCGGCCGAGGACGGCGATTCGCGACAGCGGCGTGTCCACGCAGAACCTGGGCGACCAGGTCTTTGCGTCCACCATCCAGGCCAGCCTGCTGGGCGACGCGGCGCCGGACGAACTGGACGACGCCGAGATCGAGCGCTCGATCCGCGAGATCAACGAAGCCATCCAGCGCTCTTCGCAACGCAAGAGCTGGACGGCCGCCGGCGGCCCGACCCGGATGCTCCGACTCGCCGCTCAGCCCCCGCGGCGCAAAATTCCAGCTTCCACGTCGAAGGATCCCGACATGACCTTCGTTCGCACGCAGGCCGTGGCGCGGATGCGTTGCGCCCGGTCACGCTGACCCGCGGCTACACCGTGCATGCCGAAGGTTCGGTGCTGGTCGCCTTCGGCGCCACCAAGGTGCTGTGCACCGCGTCGGTGGAAGAGAAGGTGCCGCCGCACAAGCGCGGCAGCGGCGAAGGCTGGGTCACGGCCGAATACGGCATGCTGCCGCGCGCCACGCACACGCGCGGCGACCGCGAGGCCGCGCGCGGCAAGCAAAGCGGCCGCACGCAGGAGATCCAGCGCCTGATCGGCCGCTCGATGCGCAGCGTCTTCGACCTGAAGGCGCTGGGCGAGCGCACCATCCATCTCGACTGCGACGTGCTGCAGGCCGACGGTGGCACGCGCACCGCGGCCATCACCGGGGCCTACGTGGCGGCGCACGATGCGGTGAACTGGCTGCTGGCGCAGGGGCGCATCGCCGCCTCGCCGATCCGCGACGCGGTGGCCGCGGTGTCGGTGGGCATCGTGCAGGGCACGCCGCTGCTCGACCTGGAGTACACCGAGGACTCGTCCTGCGACACCGACATGAACGTGGTCATGACCGGCCGCGGCGGCTTCGTCGAAGTGCAGGGCACGGCCGAAGGCGAGCCCTTCTCGCGCGCCGAGATGGATGCGCTGCTGGCGCTGGCCGCCAAGGGCATCGGCGAACTGGTGGCGCGCAGCAGCAGCGCCGGCGCTGCAGCGCCTCGATGAGCCGGAGGCGGCTGCCCGCCTGGTGCTGGCGTCGAACAACGCCGGCAAGCTGGCCGAGCTGCAGGCCCTGTTCGCGCCGCTGCCGCTGGAGCTGGTGGCGCAGCCCAGCCTGGGCCTGGCCGAGGCCGAGGAGCCGCATCCCACCTTCATCGAGAACGCGCTGGCCAAGGCGCGGCATGCGGCGCGCTCCAGTGGCCATGCCGCCGCTGGCCGACGACTCCGGCCTGTGCGTCGATGCGCTCGGCGGCGCGCCGGGCGTGATCTCGGCGCACTACGCGCCGCTGCTGGCGCCCGAGCCCGACCGCGAGGCGCTGCGCCGCCGCCAGGATGCCGCCAACAATGCGCTGCTGCTGCAGCGGCTGGATGGCGCAGGCCACACGACGCGCCAGCTTCGTGTGCACGCTGGTGGCACTGCGCTCGGCCGACGACCCGCAGCCGCTGGTGGCCATCGGCCGCTGGCCCGGCGAGATCCTCATGGCAGCGCGCGGCAGCGGCGGCTTCGGCTACGACCCGCTGATGTACATCCCCGCGCTCGGCGCCACGGTGGCCGAACTGCCGCCCGAGCTGAAGAACGCACACAGCCACCGTGCGCTGGCCTGCCAGCAGATGCTGCAGCTGATGCGCGAGGCGTGGAGTCTGTGACCCCGAAGCGCCGATGGCGCTCCCCCCCGGGGCGCCGCCAGCGGCCCGGCAAAGCCGGTTCCGCGGCGGCCGCTTGAACCGGCTGCGGGTGCTGCGCGAGGTGTGAGTACCTGCGTCCCGGTACGCTGCAACTGCCGGCGCTGCCGCCGCTGTCGCTGTACGTGCACCTGCCGTGGTGCCTGAAGAAGTGCCCGTACTGCGACTTCAACTCGCACGAGGTACAGGGCGACGGCGCCCGAGGCGCGCTACCTGGATGCGCTGCGCGCCGACCTGGAAGCGGCGCTGCCGCTGGTCTGGGGCCGGCCGGTGCATCAGCGTGTTCATCGGCGGCGGCACGCCCAGCCTGTTCTCGCCCGACAGCATCGAAAGGCTGCTGGCCGACATCCGCGCGCGGCTGCCGCTGGTGCCCGGCTGCGAGATCACGCTCGAAGCCAACCCCGGCACCTTCGAGCGCGAGCGCTTCCGCGCCTTCCGCGCGGCCGGCGTGACCCGGCTGTCGATCGGCGTGCAGAGCTTCAACGACGACAGCCTGCGCGCCATCGGCCGCGTGCACGATGCGGCCCAGGCGCGCGCCGCGGTGGCCGAAGCCGCGATGGCCTTCGACAGCTTCAACATCGACCTGATGTACGCGCTGCCGGGCCAGACGCTGGCGCAGCTGCATGCCGACCTGGATGCCGCGCTGGCCTTCGAGCCGCCGCACCTGTCGATCTACCACCTGACGCTGGAGCCGAACACCTACTTCGCCACGCACCCGCCGCCGCTGCCCGACGAGGACCTGGCTGCCGAGATGCTCGACCTGATCGGCGCGCGCTGCGCCGGCGCCGGGCTGCAGCGCTACGAGGTCTCGGCCTTCGCGCGCGACGGCCACCGTTGCCGGCACAACCTGAACTACTGGCAGTTCGGCGACTACCTGGGCATCGGCGCCGGCGCGCACGGCAAGCTGAGCTTCCCGCACCGCGTGCTGCGCCAGCAGCGCTGGCGCGAGCCGGCGCCGCTACATGGACGGCGCGCTGTCCGGCCAGGCTCTTTCGCAGCACGAGGAGGTGGCGCGCGCCGAGCTGCCCTTCGAGTACATGCTCAACGCACTGCGCCTGCGCGACGGGGTGCCGCGCACGCTGTTCAGCGAGCGCACCGGCATGCCGGCCTCGGCCATCGACGCGACCGTGCTCGCGGCCCAGCAGCGCGGCCTGCTGGAGCCCGGCCTGCAGATGCTGCGGCCCACCGAGCGCGGTTTCGACTTCCTGAGCGAACTGCAGGCCATGTTCCTGCCGGTGCGCGCGTCGGGCCGTTGAACAGGGCGGTGCCAGGCGCTCATTTGCAGCGATTGCCGGCGCAGTGGCGCTGCTAGACTCGGCGCCCGTTCGATCCCTAGCGACCCTTCAAGGCCCCCTGTGGCACGTTCCACGCCCGCGTCCAAACCTGCAGCGAACGCCTTGCAACTCGACACGGCGCTGCAGCTGCTGCGGCAGGCCGGCCACGAGCTGCCCGAGGGCACGCCGGGCAGCGGGCAATGGCTGCAATCGCTGATCGATTCGCTGGTGGACATGTCCAGCCGCGACGCGCTCACCGGGCTGGCCAACCGCCGCAGCTTCGAGCTGGCGCTGGCCCGCGAGATCGACCGCGTGGCACGTGCCGGCGAGCCGGCGCTGCTGCTGGCGCTGGACGTCGACCACTTCAAGAGCGTCAACGACACGCACGGCCATGCCAGCGGCGACCTGGTGCTCAAGGCCGTGGCCAAGGCGCTGCTCGAGTGCGTGCGACCGATGGACATGGTGGCGCGCGTCGGCGGCGAGGAGTTCGCCATCGTCATGCCCAACTGCCCGGCCACCTTTGGCGAGAGCGTGGCCGAACGGGTGCGGCGCCGGATCGAGGCCATGCCGGTCAGCCTCGGCCTGGCGCAGCAGATCCAGGTCAGCGTCAGCATCGGCGGGGCCTTCGCGCCGCAATGGGTGCGCTCGTCGCCGGCCTTGTGGATCGAGCGCGCCGACATCCAGCTGTACCGCGCCAAGGCCGAAGGGCGCAACCGCGTGTGCCTGGAGCCGTCGGCGGTGTCGGTGGTCAGCGCCGAGGAGAAGGCGCTGCTGTTTGGAATCTCGCAGTTTCAGGACCTGGAATGAACGCAGCGCCCGGCAAGGCACCCCGCAGCACCGGCAAGGCCAGGGCGCCGACGGCGCGCGCGCGCATCACCGCCGTTACCAGCGGCAAGGGCGGTGTGGGCAAGACCTTCGTCAGCGTCAACCTGGCGGCCGCGCTGGCGCGGCAGGGCCGACGCGTGCTGGTGCTGGACGCCGACCTCGGCCTGGCCAACCTGGACGTGATGCTCGACCTGGCGCCGAAGATCACGCTGCACGACGTGTTCACCGGCAAGAGCTCGCTGGAGGACGCCATCCTGCCGGCGCCGGGCGGCTTCTCGGCGCTGCTCGCCGGATCGGGCATGGTCGAGTATTCGCGCATGACGCCCGAGGTGCGCGACCAGCTGCTGCAGGTCATCGAAGCCGTGGCGCCGCGCTACGACCATGTGATCCTGGACACCGGCGCCGGCATCTCCGACGTGGTGCTGTACGCGGTGTCGCTGGCCGACGAGGTGCTGGTGGTGGTGACGCCGGAGCCGACCTCGATGACCGATGCCTACGCCACCATCAAGGTGCTGGCCGCGACGCAGTCGCGCTCGCTGGTCAAGGTGGTGGTCAACCAGACACGGCGTCATGGCGAAGGCCGCGCGGTGTGCCTGCAGCTGCAGCATGTGGTCGACCGCTTCGTCAACACCGGGCGCAGCGTGCCGGTGCGGCTGGACCTGATGGGCCAGGTGCCGCTGGACATCGCCGTGCGCGATTCGGTGCTGCGCCGCCAGTTGCTGATGGAGGCGCTGCCGGGCGCGCCGGCCGCATTGGCGGTGGCGGCCGTGGCGACACGGCTGCTCGACTGATCAGCGCGCCGCGTTGCGGCGTTCCAGCAGCACCACCAGCGCGCCGGCGCCGCCTTGCGGCGCCGGTGGCCTGCGCGAAGGCGATGACCTCCTTGCATTGCGCCAGCCAGCGCTGCGCCTTGGCCTTGAGCACCGGTTCGCGGCCGGGCGAGCCCAGGCCCTTGCCGTGGATCACGCGCACGCAGCGCTGGCCGCGCTGCAGCGCCTCGCGCACGAAGGCGGCGAGCTGCTCGCGCGCCTCGTCGCGGCGCAGGCCGTGCAGGTCGAGCTGGCGCCTGGATCGCCCACTGCCCGCGGCGCAGCCGCGTCACCACGTCGGCATTCAGCCCCGGGCGGCGAAAGCTCAGCCCGTCGTCGGTGAGCAGCAGCGATTCGACATCGACCTCGTCGGACAGCGCCTCGCGCAGCGCGGCGCGTTCGTCGGCCTCGCGCTGGCGCGGGTGCGGCTCGGGCCGCGGCGCATGGCCGTGCACGCGGCCCGGCTCGGCCAGGCGCTGCACCGGGCCGACGGCCTGGGCGAACGCCTGGCCGGCCTGTTCCTGGCGCCGCTGCGCGGCCTGTTCGGCCGCGCGCTGGTGTTCGGCCTCGGCCCGGCGCTGACGCAAGGCCTCGCGCAGCGCGGCCAGGTCCTGCAGGCTGCGTGCCGTGGTCATGGAGCGAGCCTGCGCGCTGCGCGCTGCGGGGTGAGCGCTCGGCGCGCTGAGCCCGGGCACGGACAGTCCCTGCGGACTGTCCGTGCCTGCCGAAGGACATCGGCCTCTGGCCGATGGCGGCCCGGCGCGCTCACAGCAAGCCCCGCTCTCGCGCTGTACATGGGGCACGTGTCGATCGTCTCGACGGCGTATTACCTGCGCTGGATGCCTGCCGTCGTGGCGCGCGCGAGCGAGCGCTTCGGACGCTCATTCGGCGGCGTGGTCGAAGGGGGTGCGTCGTGAGACCGCCCAAACCTACCGATCTCGGCCGTGAACTCGTCCGCTTCTTCGAAGACTACCTTCCCGCGCAACGCGGGGTGAGCCCGCACACGCTCCGCAGTTACCGCTGACGCCCGCTCCTCCTGCTGCAGTTCACGGCGCGCGACAGCAAGCGCCCCATCGAGCGGCTTGAGATTGCCGACCTCACGCCGGAACGCATCACCCGCTTCCTGAGTTTCCTGGAAGCCGAACGCAAGAACGGCATTGCGACACGCAACGCCAGGCTCGGCGCGATTCACGTGTTCGCACGGTGCATGGCGGCTCAGCATCCCGAGCAGCTCGGATCGCTCCAGCGCATCATCGGGCTGCCGTTCAAGCGCGGCGCCAAGGAAGCGCCGATCGAATACCTCGAGCGTACGGAGATCGAGGCGCCATCGAACAGCATCGATCGCACGACTCACGGCCGGCCGCCGGGACTACGCGCTCTTCGCACTGATGTTCAACACGGGCGCGCGGGTCCAGGAAGTGCTGGACCTCCGCCGCCGCGATGTGCGTGTCGATGCGCCATGCCAGGTTCGCCTGCACGGCAAGGGCAGCAAGGTCCGGCTGTGTCCGATCTGGCCGGCGACGGCGCGATTGCTGCGAGACCTGATGCAGGAAGTCCGATCGGTTGAATCCGACCCGGCAGATGCATTCCTGTTCACGAACACGCGTGGGCGGCAGATGACGCGGTTCGGCGTCCGGTATCTCCTCCGGAAGCACATTGCGGCGGCGTCGCGATCCGTATCGACGCTACGTGAGAAACGCATCCATCCGCACTCGGTCCGCCATAGCACGGCCGTCGCTTTGCTCAAAGCCGGCGTCGATTTCGCCACGATCAGCCAATGGTTGGGCCATGCCGGCCTCAACACCACGATGCGCTACGCCCGGGCCGACATCGACCTCAAGCGCCAGGCCATCGCGCAGGTGTTCCCGGATGCACTCGCGCCGCCGCGCGGCGGCCGGTTCCAGCCCGATGGCCGCCGAACCTGGTCGGCTGGCTGCGGCGGTTGTGATTCGGATATGTGGAGTCAAAAGGCTCAGCAGGGTACGTTCTTCTGGGAGGGGAGAACGGCAACTCCGCGTGCTCAAAGAAGTCCAC
>CAWFQP010000025.1:0-108347 GCA_963818005.1 uncultured Pseudomonadota bacterium | reverse complement strand
CGGGTGCGGCGCTCGAGGCGCCGGCCCAGTACCGCTGCGCCGATTTCGAGTCGCTGCAGGCGGTGCTGCGCCACTATCTGGCTGAAGCTGCCCGGCCGCAGCCGCAATCGGCTGCCATCGGCATCGCCAACCCGATCGACGGCGACCGGGTGCGCATGACCAACCACGACTGGCAGTTCTCGATCGAGGCGCTGCGCCAGGCACTGGGACTGCGCCGGCTGCTGTTCGTCAACGACTATGCCGCGCTGGCGCTGGCCCTGCCCACGCTGCGCAGCGACGAGACGCGCCCGATCGGCGGCGGCACCGCCGTGCCCGGCGCGCCGCTGGCGCTGCTCGGCCCGGGCACCGGCCTGGGCGTGTCGGGCCTGATCCGCGGCGCCAACGGCACCGATTCGGTGCTCAGCGGCGAGGGCGGCCATGTCACGCTGGCCGCGGCCGACGAAGAGGAGGCGGCCGTGATCGGCTGGCTGCGCGGTCGTTTCGGCCATGTGTCGGCCGAGCGCGCCCTGTCCGGCCAGGGCCTGGAAAACCTTTACCAGGCCTGGGCGGCGCTGCACGGCCAGGCGGCAGAGCCATTGAGCGCCGCGCAGATCAGCGAGCGCGGCCTGCAGCGCAGCGACCCGGCCTGCGACGCGGCGCTGGAGCTGTTCCTGAGCCTGCTCGGCAACGTCGCCGGCAACCTGGCGCTGACCCTCGGCGCACGCGGCGGCGTGTACATCGGCGGCGGCATCGTGCCGCGGCTGGCGTGCGCGCATCGACGCATCGCGGCTGCGCCAGCGCTTCGAGCAGAAGGGCCGCTTCAGCGGCTATCTGAGCCGCATCCCCTTGCTGCTGATCCAGCCGGGCGGCGAGCCTGCGCTGCGCGGCGCGGCGCGCGCGCTGGAAGGCTGAGCCTCAGGTGGCCGGGGCCGGCACCTCGACCACGCCCAGCGCCACCTGGCTGAAGCCGCCGTCGACATAGGTGATCTCGGCGGTGACGCCAGCCGGCCAGGTCGGACAGCAGGAAGGCCGCCACGTTGCCGACATCGTCGATGGTCACGTTGCGGCGCAGCGGTGCCGACTTGGCGACCACGTCGAGCAGCTTGCCGAAGTCCTTGATGCCCGAGGCTGCCAGCGTCCGGATCGGCCCGGCCGACAGGCCATTGACGCGGATGCCCTTCGGCCCCAGGTTGGCGGCCAGGTAGCGCACGCTGGCCTCGAGCGAGGCCTTGGCCAGGCCCATGGTGTTGTAGTTGGGCACGGCGCGTTCGGCGCCCAGGTAGGTCAGCGTCAGCAGCGAGCTGCCGGGACGCAGCCGGGGCAGGGCGGCCTTGGCCAACGCCGGGAAGCTGTAGGCCGAGATGTCGTGGGCGATGCGGAAGGCCTCGCGCGACAGGCCTTCGAGAAAGTCGCCGGCAATCGCCTCGCGCGGCGCGAAGCCGATCGAATGCACGAATCCGTCGAACTGCGGCCAGGCCGCGCCGAGCTGCTCGAACATGGCCTCGATCTGGGCATCGCTGCCGACATCGCAGTCGAACACCAGCGGGCTGTCGAACTCCTTGGCGAAGTCGACGATGCGGTCGCGGAAACGCTCGCCGACGTAGCTGAAGGCCAGTTCGGCACCCTCGCGGTGGCAGGCGCGGGCAATGCCGTAGGCGATCGAGCGGTTCGACAGCAGTCCGGTGATGACCAGCCGCTTGCCTGCGAGGAATCCCATGTGTGCTCCCGATGGGGCCCGCTCGGCGCTGCCGCGGGCCGGTGAGGTTCGGGCGCGATTCTGGCACGGGCCCAGGCCCGCGCTGGCGAGGCGGGCGTCCATCGCGCTTCGCTTGTTGCGCTGCGCCTTGCCGGGCCCCTCACCTGAGGTTACAATGCGACTTTCGCTGACACACTGCATGGGCGGATCTGATCCAGCCCATTTTTTATGGTTG
Source organism: uncultured Pseudomonadota bacterium (assembly GCA_963818005.1). Classification (GTDB taxonomy): domain Bacteria; phylum Pseudomonadota; class Gammaproteobacteria; order Burkholderiales; family Burkholderiaceae_C; genus Rubrivivax. Next base: position 106,437 of record CAWFQP010000025.1, on the reverse strand, counting down.
ATCGCATTTCGAACAGTGTCTTGCCCGGCCGAGCATCGGCCAGGCTGGTCTCGGGCGAATTGTGATGGGGGCGGCAGACGGTCTTGGCAACGACGCACTGGCACACGACGATCGAGCGCACGGTCACCGGCTTGGACTACGAGCTGGTGGATGTGGAGCGTTCGGCCGCCGGCTTGCTGCGCGTGACCATCGACCGCATCCCGGGGCGCAGCTACCCCGCGGGTGAGGCCGACTCGGTGACGGTCGAGGATTGCGAACGCGTCACCCGCCAGTTGCAGTACGTGCTCGAGGTCGAGGCCGTTGCGTATGAGCGGCTGGAAGTGTCGTCGCCGGGCCTGGACCGGCCGCTGAAGCGTCCTGCCGACTACGAGCGCTTTGCCGGGCACGAGGTCAACCTGACCCTGAAAGAGGCCTTCAAGGGCCGCAAGAACTATCGCGGGCTGCTGCTGGCGGCCGGCGAGGGCTGGCGCCTGGCGCTGAGCGGCGACAAGGCCGAGCAGGCGCTGGACTTCCAGCTCGACGAAGTACGCGAGGCGCGGCTGGTGCCGGTGCTCGATTTCAAGGGCCGGGCACGCGGGACGCCCGGCGCGCAGCCTGCAGCCGAACAGCTGCACGGCGCAGACGGAGGTCAGACACGATGAATCGCGAAATGCTGATGTTGGTGGACGCCATCTCGCGCGAGAAGAGCGTCGAACTCGACGTGGTCTTCGACGCGGTCGAGGCGGCGCTCGCCTCGGCCACCAAGAAGCTGCACGGCGGCGAGGTCGACATCCGCGTGTCGGTCGACCGTGACAGCGGCGAATACGAGACCTTCCGCCGCTGGCACGTGGTGCCCAACGAGGCCGGGCTGCAGATTCCCGATGCCGAGACGCTGCTGTTCGAAGCGCAGGAACAGATTCCCGACATCGAGGTCGACGACTACATCGAGCAGCCGATCGAATCGGTGCCGATCGGCCGCATCGGCGCGATGGCCGCCAAGCAGGTGATCCTGCAGAAGATCCGCGACGCCGAGCGCGAACAGCTGCTCAACGACTTCCTGTCGCGCGGCGAGAAGATCTTCGTCGGCACCGTCAAGCGGCTGGACAAGGGCGACATCATCGTCGAGTCGGGCCGCGTCGAAGGCCGGCTCAAGCGCAGCGAAATGATCCCGAAGGAGAACCTGCGCACTGGCGACCGCGTGCGCGCCTTCATCGCCGGCATCGACCCGACGCAGCGCGGCGCACAGATCATGCTGTCGCGCTCGAGTCCTGGCTTCATGATGGAACTGTTCAGGCAGGAAGTGCCCGAGATCGAGCAGGGCCTGCTGGAGATCAAGAGCTGCGCCCGCGACCCGGGCTCGCGCGCCAAGATCGCCGTGGTCAGCCATGACCGCCGCGTCGACCCGATCGGCACCTGCGTCGGCGTGCGCGGCTCGCGCGTCAACGGCGTGACCACCGAAGTGGCTGGCGAGCGTGTCGACATCGTGCTGTGGTCCGACGACCCGGCGCAGTTCGTCATCGGTGCGCTGGCGCCGGCCAACGTGCAGTCGATCGTCGTCGACGAGGAAAAGCACGCGATGGACGTGGTGGTCGACGAGGAGAACCTCGCCATCGCCATCGGCCGCGGCGGGCAGAACGTGCGCCTGGCCAGCGAACTGACCGGCTGGCGCATCAACATCATGACCGCCGAGGAATCGCAGGCCAAGCAGAGCGAGGAATCCGATTCGGTGCGCCAGCTCTTCGTCGACAAGCTCGACGTCGATGCCGAGGTGGCCGACATCCTCATCGCCGAAGGCTTCACCAGCCTGGAAGAAGTGGCCTACGTGCCGCTGCAGGAGATGCTGGAGATCGAGTCCTTCGACGAGGACACCGTCAACGAGCTGCGCACCCGCGCCAAGGACGCCCTGCTGACGATGGAGATCGCGCGCGAGGAACGGGTCGACGACGTGTCGCAGGATCTGCGCGACCTGCAAGGGCTGACGCCCGAGCTGATCGGCAAGCTGTCCGACGGGGGCATCCACACCCGCGACGACCTGGCCGACCTGGCGGTCGACGAATTGACCGAGATGACCGGCATCGGCGAGGAGCAGGCCAAGACTCTGATCATGAAGGCGCGTGAACACTGGTTCACCGCCTGAGCCCGGCCGAGCGACTGCCTGACCGCCCCCAAGCTGCACTGAAGGAAGAACCACAATGGCTGTGACCACCGTCGCCCAGCTAGCCACGGAGCTGAACCGGCCCGCGGCCGCACTGCTCGAGCAGTTGGAGTCGGCCGGGGTCGCGAAGAAGTCCGCCGACGACGCGCTGACCGAATCCGACAAGGAACGTCTGCTGGAGTTTCTGCGCAGCGCGCACGGCACGGTCGGCACCGAGCGCAAGAAGATCACCCTGGTGCGCAAGTCCACCAGCGAAATCAAGCAGGCCGACGCCAGCGGCAAGGCACGCACCATCCAGGTCGAGGTGCGCAAGAAGCGTGTCTTCGTCAAGCGCGACGATGTCGCGCCGGGCATGGACGAAGCCGCGGCCGCCGCTGCGGCCGAGGCCGAGCAGGCCGAACTGCAGCGCCGTGAAGCCGAAGCCGAGGCGCAGGCAGAAGCCATCCGCATTCAGGAAGCCGAGCTCGCCGAGCGCCGCCGCCTGCGCGAGGAACAGGAACGTGCCGAGCGCGAAGCCGCCGAAGCGCGCTCGCGCGAGCAGGCTGCGGCAGCCGAAGCGGCCGCGCTGGCCGCCGCCGCGGCAGCGCCGAGCGGCGCCGTCAAGAAGGACGACAAGGCGGCCGCGCCGGCCGTTGCTGCCGCCCCCGTGGCGGCGCCGGAAGCGGCGGCCGAAGCGCCGAAGCCGGCCTTGCGTGTCATCAAGGCCTCGACCATCGAGGCCGAGGACAAGCAGCGCCAGGCCGACCTGGACCGCCGCCGCAAGGTCGCCGAGAACGAGGCGGCCGCGATCCGCGCAATGATGAACGCGCCGAAGAAGGTGCTCGTCGCCAAGGCGCCGGAAGCGGCCAAGCCGGTCGAGGCTGGCAAGGAAGGCATCACCGGCACGATTCACAAGCCAAAGGCGGCGCCGGGTGCGACCACGACGGCTGCCAAGCCGGGCGACAAGAAGGCGTTGAAGTCCGAGAAGCTGTCGTCCAGTTGGGCCGACGACGCCAAGAAACGCGCACTCAAGCCACGCACCGACGGCGGTGCGGCCGGCCGCCCGGGCTGGCGGGCGCCGCGCGGTGCACGCCGCGGCGAGCACCGCGAAGGTTCGAGCAGCGGCTACAGCGCGCCGGCCGAGTTCACGGTGCAGGAAGTGCACGTGCCCGAGACGATCAGCGTGGCCGATCTGGCGCACAAGATGTCGGTCAAGGCCAGCGAGCTGATCAAGCACCTGATGAAGCTTGGGCAGATGGTCACGATCAACCAGCAGCTGGACCAGGAAACGGCCATGATCCTGGTCGAGGAAATGGGCCATACCGCGGTGGCCGCCAAGCTCGACGATCCGGAAGCCTTCCTCGAGGAAGAGGAAGCGGCGACCACCGGCGAAGACCTGCCGCGTGCCCCGGTGGTTACCGTGATGGGCCACGTCGACCACGGCAAGACCTCGCTGCTCGACTACATCCGGCGTACGCGGGTGGCCTCGGGCGAAGCCGGCGGCATCACCCAGCACATCGGCGCGTACCACGTGGAAACGCCGCGCGGGATGATCACCTTCCTCGACACCCCCGGCCACGCCGCCTTCACGGCGATGCGGGCACGTGGCGCCAAGGCGACCGACCTGGTGATCCTGGTGGTGGCGGCAGACGACGGCGTCATGCCGCAGACCAAGGAAGCCATCTCGCATGCCAAGGCCGCCGGCGTGCCGATCATCGTGGCGATGAACAAGATCGACAAGCCCGAAGCGAATGTCGACCGCGTCAAGACCGAACTGGTGGCGGAACAGGTCGTGCCCGAGGACTTCGGTGGCGACTCGCCCTTCGTGCCGGTTTCGGCGCGCACCGGCCAGGGCATCGACGAACTGCTCGAGCAGGTATTGCTGCAGGCCGAGGTGCTGGAGCTGAAGGCGCCGACCGAAGCCATGGCCAAGGGCATCGTCATCGAGGCGCGGCTGGACAAGGGCCGCGGCCCGGTGGCCACGGTGCTGGTGCAAAGCGGCACGCTGAACAAGGGCGACGTGGTGCTCGCCGGTTCCAGCTACGGCCGCGTGCGCGCCATGCTCGACGAGAACGGCAAGAACACCGACGAGGCCGGTCCGTCGATCCCGGTGGAGATCCAGGGCCTGACCGAGGTGCCGCAGGCCGGCGACGACTTCATGGTGCTGGGCGACGAGCGCCGGGCGCGCGAGATCGCCACCTTCCGCCAGGGCAAGTACCGCGACGTCAAGCTGGCCACCAAGCAGGCCGCCAAGCTGGAGAACATGTTCGCCGACATGGGCCAGGGCGAGGCGCAGATGCTGCCGCTGATCGTCAAGGCCGACGTGCAGGGTTCGCAGGAAGCGCTGGCCCAGGCGCTGCTCAAGCTGAGCACCGACGAGGTCAAGATCCAGATCGTGCACTCGGCGGTGGGCGGCATCAGCGAGAGCGACGTCAACCTGGCCATCGCCTCCAAGGCGGTGATCGTCGGCTTCAACGTGCGGGCCGATGCCGGCGCGCGCAAGCTGGCCGAAGGCAACAGCGTCGACCTGCGCTACTACACCATCATCTACGACGCGGTCGACGAGGTGAAGGCGGCGATGACCGGCATGCTGGCCCCCGAGCAGCGCGAAGAGGTCATCGGCACGGCCGAGATCCGCACCAAGTTCGTGGCCAGCAAGATCGGCACGGTGGCAGGCTGCATGGTCACCGCCGGCGTGGTCCGCCGCGGCGCGCGCGTGCGCATCCTGCGCGACAACGTGGTCGTCTTCAGCGGCGAGGTCGACAGCGTCAAGCGCATGAAGGAAGACGTGCGCGAGGTCAAGGAAGGCTTCGAGTGCGGTGTCAAGATCAAGAACTACAACGACATCGCCGAGGGCGACCAGTTGGAGTTCTTCGAGGTCAAGGAAGTCGCACGCACCTTGTCCTAACGGCGGCGGTCTGATGGCCACAAACCCCGCCTCTGCCAGGCGGGGTTTGTCGTTTCAGGGTCCAGGAAAGTCTCAACACCATGCGTCACAAGCGATCCATTCCCAACCGCGGCTTTCGCGTCGCCGACCAGATCCAGCGCGACGTGGCCGTGCTGGTGCGCGAGCTGAAGGACCCGCGCATCGGCATGGTCACGATCAACGCGGTCGAGGTCACGCCCGACTACGCGCACGCCAAGATCTTCTTCTCGCTGCTCAGCGGCGACGTGGCCGAATGCGAGCTGGCGCTGAACGAGGCCGCCGGCTTCCTGCGCAACAGCCTGTTCAAGAAGCTGCAGATCCACACCGTGCCGACGCTGCATTTCCACTTCGACCGCACGACCGAACGCGCCGCCGACCTGAGCGCGCTGATCGCCAAGGCCAACGCCAGCCGGGCGAAGGACGACGAGTGACGCTGCCACAGCGCGTTCGCATTCCACGCCGTGCCGTGCACGGCGTGCTGCTGCTCGACAAGCCGCTGGGCTGGACGAGCAACGACGCGCTGCAGAAGGCCAAGCGCCTGTACCGTGCCGAGAAGGCCGGCCACACCGGCACGCTGGACCCGCTGGCCACCGGGCTGCTGCCGCTGTGCTTCGGCGCGGCGACCAAGTTCTCGCAGGTCAGCCTGGACGCCGACAAGGCCTACCGCGCCACGCTGCGCCTGGGCCAGACGACGAGCACCGGCGATGCCGAAGGTGAAGTGCTGCAAGTCCGCGAGGTGCAGGTCGACCGTGCCGCGATCGAGGCCGCCTGCCGCCGCTTCACCGGCCGCATCGAGCAGGTGCCGCCGATGCATTCGGCGCTGAAGCACGAGGGCAGGGCGCTGTACGACTATGCGCGCGCCGGCATCGAGGTGGAACGCGCCGCGCGTGCAGTCACCATCCACCGCATCGATGTCATCGACTGGCAGCACGATCGCCTGGTGCTCGACGTGCGCTGCAGCAAGGGCACCTACATCCGCACGCTGGCCGAGGACATCGGCGAGCAGCTGGGCTGCGGCGCGCACCTGGCGGCGCTGCGCCGCACCGCCAGCGGCAAGCTGTCGGTGGACGATGCCGTCACGCTGGAGCAGCTGGCGGCGCTGTCCGAAGCCGAACGCGACGCGCTGCTGCTGCCGGCCGATGCGCTGCTGGCCGACTGGCCGCGCGTGCAGCTGCCCGACGACGAGGCCGGCCGCTTCCTGACCGGGCTGCGCCGCCGCGTCAGCCTGGCCGATGCGGCCGCCGTGCGCGTCTACGGGCCCGACGACGCCTTCCTGGGCAGTGCCCACATCGCAGGCGGCGAACTCATCGCCGACCGCCTGCTCTCACCCGCCGAAGTGGCGGGCCTGAATCCTTAGAAAGCCTGCCATGACCCGCCAGATCCGCAACATCGCCATCATCGCCCACGTCGACCATGGCAAGACCACGCTGGTCGACCAGCTGCTGCGCCAGAGCGGCACCTTCCGCGAGAACGAGAAGGTGGCCGAGCGCGTGATGGACAGCAACGACCTGGAAAAGGAGCGCGGCATCACCATCCTGGCGAAGAACTGCGCGGTGGAATGGAAGGGCACGCACATCAACATCGTCGACACGCCCGGCCACGCCGACTTCGGCGGCGAGGTCGAGCGCGTGCTGTCGATGGTCGACAGCGTGCTGCTGCTGGTGGACGCGGTCGAAGGCCCGATGCCGCAGACCCGCTTCGTCACCAAGAAGGCGCTGGCGCTGGGCCTGAAGCCCATCGTCGTGGTCAACAAGGTCGACCGCCCCGGCGCGCGGCCCGACTACGTCATCAACGCCACCTTCGACCTGTTCGACAAGCTGCATGCCACCGAGGCGCAGCTCGACTTCCCGGTGATCTTCGCCTCCGGGCTTGAACGGCTGGGCCACGCTGAAGCAGGGCGAGGTCGGCACCGACCTGACGCCGCTGTTCGACGCCATGCTCGAACACGTGCCGGCGCACGAAGGCAGCCCGGACGACCCGCTGCAGCTGCAGATCTGCTCGCTGGACTATTCCACCTACGTCGGGCGCATCGGCATCGGCCGTGTCAACCAGGGCACGCTGAAACCCATGCAGGACGTGGCCGTGTACAGCGGCCCGGACAGCACGCCCTTCAAGGCGCGCGTCAACCAGGTGCTCAAGTTCGAGGGCCTGGAGCGCAAGCAGGCCACCGAGGCCGGCCCCGGCGACATCGTGCTGATCAACGGCATCGAAGGCATCGGCATCGGCGTGACGCTGACCGACATCGACAACCCGCTGCCGCTGCCGATGCTCAACGTCGACGAGCCGACGCTGACGATGAACTTCTGCGTCAACAACTCGCCGCTGGCCGGGCGCGAGGGCAAGTTCGTCACCAGCCGGCAGATCCGCGACCGGCTCGAGCGCGAGCTGCAGAGCAACGTGGCGATGCGCGTGCGCGACACCGACGAGGACGGCATCTTCGAGGTCTCGGGCCGCGGCGAACTGCACCTGACCATCCTGCTCGAGACGATGCGCCGCGAGGGCTACGAGCTGGCGGTGAGCAAGCCGCGCGTGGTCTTCAAGGAAGAGGGCGGCGAGCGGCTGGAGCCGATCGAGCTGGTCACCGCCGACGTCGAGGACCAGCACCAGGGCGCGGTGATGCAGGCGCTGGGCGAGCGCAAGGCCGAACTGGCGAACATGGAGCCCGACGGCATGGGCCGCGTGCGGCTGGAATACCGCATCCCGGCGCGCGGGCTGATCGGCTTCCAGAACGAGTTCCTGAACCTGACGCGCGGCACCGGCCTGATCAGCAACATCTTCGACGGCTACGAGCCCTACAAGGGCGAGATCGCCGGGCGCAAGAACGGCGTGCTGATCAGCCAGGACGACGGCGAGGCGGTGACCTATTCGCTGGGCAAGCTGGACGACCGCGGCCGCATGTTCGTCAAGGCCGGCGACCCGTTGTACGAAGGCATGATCATCGGCATCCACAGCCGCGACAACGACCTGGTGGTCAACGCGGTGCGCGGCAAGCAACTCACCAACTTCCGCGTCAGCGGCAAGGAAGACGCGATCAAGATCACGCCGCCGATCATCCTGACGCTGGAATACGCGGTGGAGTTCATCGCCGACGACGAGCTGGTCGAGATCACGCCGAAGAGCATCCGCATCCGCAAGCGCCACCTCAAGGAGCACGAGCGCAAGCGGGCGAGCCGTGAAGCCGCCTGAGGACTTCACGGCCCGCACGCGGCGTGGTGCGCGAGGGCACCCCCCCGAGCCTTGCTGGTCGCGCCCTCGCACAGCTCGGGCTCCTTGGTGCGTCCGACAGCCCTCAGGGCGGTCGGAGCCCCGGCCCTCGGCTCCCGCCGCGCAAGGGGGCTCCAGCGTGATTGACGCCCGGCCGGCTTCGCGAGCCTCTTGAACACCCTGACCCACCGTCGCGCCGTTCTGCTGATGGTCTGTGTGACGCTGATGTGGAGCATCGCCGGCATCGTCACGCGCCATCTCGACAGCGCGCGCGGCTTCGAAACCACCTTCTGGCGCAGCCTGTTCAACGCGCTGGCGCTGACGCTGATGCTGGGCTGGATGCGCGGCCCGGCCACGCTGTGGCGCACGCTGCGCCGCGGCGGTCGCGCGCTGTGGATCTCGGGTCTGTGCTGGTGCGTGATGTACACCGCCTTCATGGTGGCGCTTGCGCTCACCACCGTGGCCAACGTGCTGGTGACGATGGCGCTGGCGCCGCTGTTCACTGCGCTGGGTGCGCGCATCGCGCTCGGCCACCGGCTGGCGTTGCGCACCTGGGGGGCGGTGTTCGTCGCCGGTGCCGGCATCGCCTGGATGTACGGGGCCGAGCTCGGCGGCTCGGATGCGCGTCACTGGCTCGGCACCGCGGTGGCGCTGTGCGTGCCCATCGCCGCGGCCGTCAACTGGACGCTGCTGCAGCATGTGCAGCATGCGGCCGGCGAGGACGCGCCCGACATGCTGGCACCGGTGCTGCTGGGCGCGCTGCTGTCGGCGCTGCTGACGCTGCCGTTGTCACTGCCATTCGCGGCCACGGCGCACGACCTGGGCCTGCTCGCGCTGCTGGGCGTGGTGCAGCTGGCCATTCCCTGCCTGCTCGCGGTGCGCGTGGCCCGGGTGCTCAGTGCGCCCGAGGTCTCGCTGCTCGGGCTGCTGGAGGTGGTGTTCGGCGTGCTCTGGGTCTGGCTGGGCACAGACGAAGCGCCCTCCAGCGCAGTCCTGGGCGGCGGTGCGTTGGTGTTGGGCGCACTGGCGGCCAATGAAGCGCTGGGGCTGCGTCGTGTCGCACGCGCGACTTCGGTCTAGTGCACCCGCTCCAATGGGGGCGCTCTGGCGCCGCTACCATCGCGCCAACACATGCACTGGAGCGCCGCATGGCCGAAACGATCATCGACATTCGTCCGCCCAGCCCCTGGCTGATGCTGCTGGAGGGCCGCGCGCCGTGGGAGTACGCCGCCACGAAAGCGGTCATGCCCTGGCTCAGCCGCGTGCCCGGCGGCGACGGCCATCCGGTGATCGTGTTTCCCGGCCTGGGCGCGTCGGAGCTGAGCACGCGCACGCTGCGCGGCTTTCTGAGCCAGTTGGGCTATGCCACCTACGACTGGGGCCTGGGGCGAAACCGCCCTCGCGCAGGCCTGCTGGAGAGCTGTCGCCAGCATCTGCTGCAAGTCGCCGCCCGTCACGGCCGCAAGGTCAGCCTGGTCGGCTGGAGCCTGGGCGGCGTGTATGCGCGCGAGCTGGCCAAACAGCTGGAGCCACAGACCCGGTGTGTGATCACGCTGGGTTCGCCGTTCTCCGGCCATGTGCGCGCCACCAGCGCGGCACGGGCGTATGAGCTGTACAGCGGCCGGCCGCTGCAGCAAGACCCGGTGCGCGCCGAACGGCTGAGGCGAGCGCCGCAGGTGCCGACCACGTCGATCTACAGCAAGACCGACGGCGTGGTGGCCTGGCAATGCAGCCTGAACGAGGATGCGCCGCACACCGAGAACATCGAGATCCATGCCAGCCACCTGGGCCTGGGTGTCAACCCGCTGGCGCTTTACGCCGTGGCCGACCGGTTGCGCCAGGACCCGGCGCACTGGCAGCGCTTCGATGCGCAGGCGGTGCCGCGCTGGCTGTTCCGCGGCGCCGTGCCGCATCATTCAAAGGCAGCGCACTGATGCAGATCATCGCCAACGGCCTGCAGATCGAAGTCGACATCCAGGGGCCGGAACACGGCGAGCCGATCCTGCTGATCATGGGCCTGGGCATGCAGCTCATCGGCTGGCCCGACGAGCTGGTGCAGATGCTGGTGCAGCGCGGCTTTCGCGTCATCCGCCACGACAACCGCGACGTCGGCCTGAGCCAGGGCTTCGACCGCCATGGCGTGCCCAACGTCATGCTCGAGGCGCTGCGCCACCGGCTGCGGCTGCGCGTGCGTGCGCCCTACCAGGTCGCCGACATGGCGGCCGATGCGCTGGGCGTGCTCGACGCTCTGGGCATCGAGCATGCGCACCTGTGCGGCGCCTCGATGGGCGGCATGATCGCGCAGCACATCGCCGCCAAGCACCCGCGGCGGGTGAAGAGCCTGACGCTGATCATGACCACCTCGGGCGCGCGCGGCCTGAAGCAGGCCCATCCGAAGGTGCTGCGCGTGCTGCTGTCGCGGCCGCAGACGCCCGATGCGAAGACCTACATGGCGCACATGGGCCATGTGTTGTCGGTGATCGGCAGCCCCGGCTACCAGCCCGACCCGCAGCGCCTGCAGCAGCGCTTGATGGCCTCGTTCTCGCGCGCCTACCGGCCGGCCGGCACGGCGCGACAGCTGGTGGCGGTGGCGGCCGACGGCGACCGCTCGCCGCTGCTGCACCGCATCGTCGCGCCGACGCGCGTCATCCACGGCGAAGCCGACCCGCTGGTGCCGGTGCCGGCGGCGCACGACCTGGTGCGCAAGATCCCCGGCGCGGTGGTCGACATCGTGCCCGGCATGGGCCACGACCTGCCGCTGCCGCTGCTGCCGCGCATTGCCGAGGGCATCGCGGCGAACGCGGCTCGCAGCGCGCGCTGAAGGCGCATTCAGGCGGCTGCCGCGCGGCGGCGCACCCGCCACTTGCGCAGCTCCTCGACCCACAGCACGCCGCTGGCCAGCAGCAGCAGCGGGCCGAGCACCTGGCCAGGCAGCGGCACGGTGTGGAACAGCGCGTTCATCGGCGGCGCATAGACCACCAGCAGTTGCAGCAGCACGCTCAGGATCAGGCCGCCGAGCAGCCAATGGTTCTTCAGCACGCCCAGGCGCAGCGCCGAGTGCGTCTGCCGACTGGCAGTTGAGCACGTTGAACCACTGGCACATGGCCAGCAGCGTGAAGGTCTCGGTGCGTACCTGTTCCAGCGCCACGCCCTGGCCGATGCGCCAGGCGTACCAGCCGAAGGTGACGCACACCGCGGCGCTGGCCATCAGCAGCACGCGCAGCAGCATCGTGCCGTCGAGCAGCCGGTCGTTGCGCGGCACCGGCGCGCGTCGCATCTCGTCGCCGGCCGGCGGGTCCATCACCAGGTTCACCGTCAGCGTGCCTTCGGTGACGATGTTGATCCACAGGATCTGCACTGCCACCAGCGGCAGCGGCAGGCCGGCCAGCAGCGCCAGCATCAGCACCACCACCTCGTCGATCGAGGTGGCAAACAGGTACAGGATCAGCTTCTTCAGGTTGCCGTAGACCACGCGCCCTTGCTCGACCGCGCCGACGATGGTCGAGAAGTTGTCGTCGGTGATGACGATCTTGGCCGCGCTCTTGGCCACCTCGGTGCCGGTGATGCCCATGGCCACGCCGACATCGGCGCGGGCCAGCGCCGGTGCGTCGTTGACGCCGTCGCCGGTCATGGCCACCACCTCGCCGCGCGACTGCAGCGCCTCGACGATGCGCAGCTTCTGCGCCGGCTGGACACGGGCGAACACGGCCACGTACGGCAGCGCCTCATTGCAGCTCGGTCTCGCCCATGCGCTCGAGCTCGCTGCCGTCGATGGCGCGATCGCCGTCGCGGGCGATGCCCAGTTCGCGCGCGATCGCCAGACCGGTCAGCTTGTGGTCGCCGGTGACCATCACCGGCCGGATGCCGGCGGCACGACAGGCCTGCACCGCGGCCCGAACCTCCAGACGCGGCGGGTCGATCTGGCCCACCAGGCCGAGCAGACGTGCTCGCCCGGCCAGCGTGTCGAAGCCGGCGGCCGGGTCGAGCGCGGCGTCGTCGACCACGGCAAAGGCCAGCACGCGCAGCGCCTTGGCCGCCAAGGCCTCGGCCACGGCCTTGGCGGCCTGCGCTGCCGCGGCATCCACGCCGCGGCACAGGCGCAGCACGGCCTCGGGCGCGCCCTTGATCAGCACGCGGCGCGGCGGCCGGGTCCAGGCCGTGGCCCGTGGCCATCAACTGGGTCTGCGAGTCGAAGGGCAGCTCGGCCAGGCGCGGCGCTTCCTGTCGCAGCACGGCCGGGTCGAGCCCGGCCTTGCGCGCCAGCACCAGCAGCGCGGCTTCGGTCGGATCGCCCTGCACATGCCAGTCGTCGATGTCGGCATCGGGCGGCAGCAGTTGCGCGTCGTTGCACAGCACCGCGGCCTGCAACAGGGCTTGCAGCGCCGGGTCGGGCTGGCTCGTGGGCAGCGGTTGTCCGTCGCACATCAAGTCGCCTTCGGGGCTGTAGCCGACGCCTTCGACCGACAACTCGCGACCCTGCGGCAGCCACAGCGCCACGACCGTCATCTGATTGCGTGTCAGCGTGCCCGTCTTGTCGCTGCAGATGATGGTGGTCGAACCCAGCGTCTCCACCGCCGACAGCCGGCGGATGATGGCGCCGCGCGCGGCCATGCGCTGCATGCCCACCGCCAGTGCGATGGTCATGGCCACCGGCAGGCCTTCGGGCACCATCGACACCATCTGGCTGATGGCCACCATCAGCACCTCGGCCAGCGGCAGCTCGCGCCACAGGCCGAGCAGCACCACGAGCACGAACAGCCCCAGCGCCGCCGCCACCAGCCAGCGGCCGAACTGCTCGATGCGCAGTTCCAGCGGCGTCTTCGGCTCTTCGGCACGTTCGGTCAGGCCGGCGATGCGCCCGACCTCGGTGTGTACGCCGGTGGCCACGACCACCGCGCTGGCCCGCCCGGCGCTGACATGCGTGCCGGCATAGACCATGTTGTGCCGGTCGGCCAGGCCGGTGGCCTCGGGCAGGGCCTCCAGCGCCTTGGCCACCGGCACCGATTCGCCGGTCAGCGCGGCCTCGGCGAGCTGCAGCTGCGCCTGCTGCAGCAAGCGTGCATCGGCGCCGACGGCATCGCCGGCGGCCAGCAGCAGGATGTCGCCCGGCACCAGCTCGCGGGCCTCGAGCCGGGTCTCTTGGCCGTCGCGCAGCACCCGGGCGTGCAGCGCCGCCAGGCGGCGCAACGAAGCCATCGAGCGTTCGGCGCGGCCTTCCTGGAAGCAGCCGATCAGCGCATTGACCAGCACCACGGCCAGGATCACGCCGGCATCGCCCTGGTGGCCCAGCGACACGGCCAGCAGCGCCGCGACGAACAGGATGTAGATCAGCGGGCTCTTGAACTGGCGCACGAAGCTGCGCCAGACCGGCCGCGGCGGCGCTTCGGGCAGGGCATTCGCGCCATGCCGCGCCAGCCTGCGCTGCGCCTCGGCCTGCGTCAGGCCGGTGGTCGCATCGGCCTGCAGCGCGGCCAGGACCTGCGTTGCCGGCAGGGCGTGCCAGGCCGTGGTGGTTTGCGGGGGCGGGTGGGTTGCGGCGGGTGGCATCGGCAGGTCGGGTCGATCGTGCCATCCGGTTGTGGGGCCAGCCGCATTCTGCGGCGCCGCCGCGTGCCCGGCGAGACCCAGCTGCCGTCGCTTGAGGCAGATCAAGCAGCGGGGATACTTCGACTCATGGATTTCATCAACCTGCCGCTGCTGGCGGCTGCCGCGCTGGTTTTCGTCAGCGTGCTGACCGGGTTGTTCTCGGCGCGCATCGGCATTTCCTTCCTGCTCGTTTTCCTGCTGGCCGGCATCCTGGCGGGCGAGGACGGACCGGGTGGCTACCTGTTCGAGGACATCCGCCTGAGCTTCTGGGTCGGCAACCTGGCGCTGGCCATCATCCTGCTCGACGGCGGGCTGCGCACCGCCTTCTCCACCTTCCGCACCGGGCTGAAACCGGCCTCGGTGCTGGCCACCGTGGGCGTGCTGCTGTGCGCCGCATTGACCGGCCTGGCCGGCATGCTGTTCCTCGGCCTGGGCTGGGGCACCGCGATGCTGCTCGGTGCCATCGTCGGCTCCACCGATGCCGCCGTGGTGTTTGCGCTGCTGACGCGTTCGGGCGTGACGCTGAACGAGCGCGTGGCTGCCTCGCTGGAGATCGAGTCCGGTGTCAACGACCCGATGGCGGTGTACCTGACGCTGGCTTTCATCGCGGTGCTGGCGCCGGCGCAGGCCGCGACCAGTGGCGCGTCGGCCTGGGCGACCGTCGCCTGGGCCTTCGCGCAGCAGTTCGGCTGGGGTGCGCTGGCCGGTGTGGTCGGCGGGCTGACGATGGCCGCGCTGTTGAAGCGTCTCGCGGCGCGCGATGCCGGCGGCGGCATCCTGGCATTGTTGATCGGCGCGGCCGGCCTGGCGCTGTTTGCCGCCATCGGCCTGCTCGGCGGCTCGGGCTTCCTGGCGGTGTACCTGTTCGGGATGATCATCGCCAACCGCGCCACGCAGGTGGTGGCGCCGACGCTGGCGGCAATGGATGGTTATGCCTGGCTGGCGCAGGCCGGCATGTTCCTGCTGCTCGGGCTGCTGGTCACGCCCTCCGACCTGCTGGACTCGCTGCTGCCCGCGCTGGGCGTGGCGCTGGCGCTGATCTTCGTGGCGCGGCCGCTGACGGTGTGGCTGTGCCTGTGGCCGTTCCGCTTCTCGCCGCGCGAGACCTGGTTCATCGCCTGGGTCGGACTGCGCGGCGCAGTGCCGATCGTGCTGGCACTGTTTCCGCTGCTGGCGGGCACACCGCAGGCCGACTTGTTGTTCAACGTGGCCTTCGTGGTGGTGCTGGTCTCGTTGTTGACGCAGGGCACGACCATCGGCTGGATGGCGCGGCGCCTCGGCGTGGCCCTGCCCGAGCCGGACGACGAGCGCCAGCAGCGTGCCGTGTTCCGCGACTTCGCGCTCGATCCCAGCCTGCCGGTGGCGCTGGTCTGCGAGTTCTACAACCTGCCGGTGCCGGACGGCGCCGCGCAATCGCTCGGCGACTGGATGGCCGCCGAACTGCGTCGCCCACCGGTGGCCGGCGACAGCGTGACATGGGGCAGCGCCACGCTGGTGGTGCGCGAGCTGGCCGACGGCCGCATCTCGCGCGTGGGCCTGGGCCTGCCCAACTAGCACCCCGAAGCCGGCCAGGCGCGGCGGCTAGACTGCGCGCTGCATGCATGAATCGCCATATCGATCGCCCTGGCGCCTGAGCGTCGCCCCGATGATGGACTGGACTGACCGCCATTGCCGGTTCTTCCACCGTTTGATCACGCGGCATGCCCGCCTGTACACCGAAATGGTCAGCACCGGCGCGCTGGTACATGGCGATGTGCCCAGGCACCTGGACTACAACGCCGAAGAGCATCCGCTGGCGCTGCAGCTGGGCGGCAACGACCCCGCGGAACTGGCCCATGGCGCGCGACTGGCGCAGGCCTGGGGCTACGACGAGATCAACCTCAATTGCGGCTGCCCCAGCGACCGGGTGCAGCGCGGTGCCTTCGGCGCCTGCCTGATGGCCGAGCCGCAGCGCGTGGCCGACGGCGTGAAGGCGATGCGCGATGCCTGCACGCTGCCGGTCACGGTGAAACACCGCATCGGCATCGACCGCATCGAGCACTACGACTTCGTGCGCGACTTCGTCGGCACGGTGGCGGCGGCCGGCTGCGAGGTCTTCATCGTGCACGCACGCAATGCATGGCTCGACGGCCTGAGTCCCAAGGACAACCGCGAGATCCCGCCGTTGCGCTACGACATCGTGCATCGCCTGAAGCACGACTTCCCGGCGCTGACCCTCGTCATCAACGGAGGCGTCGTCGGCGACGCGGCCATCCGCGAGCAGTTGCGGCAGGTCGACGGGGTGATGGTCGGCCGCGAGGCCTACCACCACCCATGGTCGATGGCCCGCTGGGATGCCGACTTCCTCGGCGCTGCGGCGGCGCCGCCGCAGCGCGAGCAGGTCGAGGCTGCGATGCTGCGCTACATGCAAGGCCTGCATGCGCATGGCCAGCCCTGGACGCACGCGGCTCGGCACATGCTGGGCCTGTGGAACGGCACGCCCGGCGCGCGCAAGTGGCGCCAGGTGTGGTCGAATCATCGCCTGAAGGGGCAGCCGCCGGCCCAGGTGGCCCGGCTGGCCGATGCGGCGCGCTGCCGCGATATCCATGACACCGAGCCGCTCGACGCCTGAGGCGCCATGGCACGCCACTTTCGGCGCCGGGGAGGGCATCACCGATGCGCTCTTGCGCGTCATCTGGCCGATCCCCTGCGCTTGTTTCTGGTGCCCGCCGCTGCGCGACGGCCGGCTCGGCCTGCACGCGCCGGGTTGGTAGGCGCCGTAGGCCGAACGATGCAGGTCGACGGGCAGCCCAGACGCACGCTGTGGCCCACGGCCGCTCGCGATGCGCTGCAGGTCATCGACCAGCGCCAGTTGCCCCACGCCTTCGCCATCGAGCGCCTGGACAGCGTGGACGCGGTGTTCCTGGCCATCCGCGACATGTGGGTGCGCGGCGCCCCGCTGATCGGCGCCACCGCTGCCTACGGCCTGGCGCTGCAGGCCGGGGCCGATGCCAGCGATGGGGCACTGCACACGGCGGCGGACAGGCTGGCTTCGGCCCGGCCGACCGCCGTCAACCTGGCCTGGGCGCTGCAGCGCATGATGAAGCGGCTGCTGCCCCTGCCCAAGACCGAGCGTGCAGCGCGCCGCCTGGTGCGAAGCCGAAACCATCGCCGACGAGGACGTGGCCACCAACCAGGCCATCGGCCGACACGGCCTGCAGCTGCTGCGCGAACTGGTGCCGCGCCGCCCGGGGCCGCTGAACGTGCTGACGCACTGCAACGCCGGCTGGCTGGCCACGGTCGACTGGGGCACGGCGCTGGCGCCGGTGTACCAGGCGCAGGCCGCGGGGCTGGACGTCCACGTGTGGGTCGACGAAACCCGGCCGCGCAACCAGGGCGCCAGCCTCACCGCCTGGGAGCTGGGCCAGCAGCGCGTGCCGCACACGCTGGTGGCCGACAACGCCGGCGGCCACCTGATGCAGCGCGGCTGGGTCGACGCGGTCATCGTCGGCTGCGACCGCGTCAGCGCCAACGGTGACGTGTGCAACAAGATCGGCACCTACCTGAAGGCGCTGGCGGCGCGTGCCAACGGCGTGCCTTTCTATGTGGCCATGCCGCTGTCGACGCTGGACCTGGCACTGCACGATGGGCTGCGCCAGATCCCGATCGAGGAGCGCAGCGCGCGCGAGCTCACGCACATCGGCGGGCGCGCGGCCAGCGGCGAGTGGGTCGAGGTGCAACTCGCCCCCGACGGCTGCGCGGCGGCCAACCCGGCCTTCGACGTGACACCGGCCGAGCTGGTCAGCGCGCTGGTCACCGAACGCGGCGTGGTGGCGGCCCGGCCCGACGCGCTGCGCACGCTGGTGGAAGGCGCGCGATGAACGGCGACGAAGACACGCTGCGCGAACAGGCGGTGCAAGCCATCCGCAAGCTCGATGCGCTGGGGCTGAACCGCGGCAGCACCGGCAACCTGAGCCTGCGCCTGGCACGTGGCGGCGTGGATGGCATGCTGATCACGCCCACCGGCATGGGCGCCGACGAGCTGCAGGCGCCGGACATGGTCTGGGTCGGCTTCGACGGCGCGGTGCAGGGCGACTGGCTGCCGTCATCGGAATGGCATTTCCACCAGGCCATCCTGCAATGCCGGGCCGACCTGCAGGCGGTGGTGCACACCCATTCGGTCCACGCCACCGCGCTGGCCTGCCTGGAGCGCGAGCTGCCGCCCTTCCACTACATGGTGGCGGTGGCCGGTACCGACACCATTCCGTGCGTGCCTTACCACACCTTCGGCAGCCAGGCGCTGTCGGCAGCCGTCGCGGCGGCCCTGAGCGACCGCAACGCCTGCCTGCTGGCGCACCATGGGCTGGTCGCGGCCGGTGCCACGCTGGCGCAGGCGATGAAGATCGCGATCGAGATCGAGTCGCTGTGCGAGGTCTACCTGAAGGCGCTGGCGGTGGCCGAGCCGGCACGGCTGAGCGCCGCGCAGATGGCCGAGGTGCTGGACAAGTTCAGCAGCTACGGACGCTCGCGGCGCGCCTGATCCGGCCAGGTGGCCAGCAGCAGACCGGCCAGCGACAGTGCCAAGGCCACCAGGTGCATGGACCCGAAGCCCTCGCCCAGGAACAGCACGCCGACCAGCGCGGCACTGACCGGCAGCATCACCGTGAACACCCCCGCCTGCGGCGCCGGCACATGGCGCAGGCCCATCATCCACAGCCAGACGGTGACCATGCTGGCGGCGATCGAGTAGAAGGCCAGCAGCGTCCAGGTACCGGCCGGCACGGCGGCGAAATCGAAGCGCAGCGCCTGCCACAGCCCCAACGGCGTGACCAGCGCCAGCCCCCACAGGTTGATCAGCGCGCTGATGCGGCGCGGCGACACCTGGCCGGTGAGCCGCTTGCCGATGACCACGTAGCTGGCCTCGCACAGCACCGCACCGAGCAACAACAGGTAGCCCCAGTTCGTGGCCGTCGTGGCCGGCGTGCCGCCGCTGTCCTTGGCCAGCGCCAGCAGCACGATGCCGACCGCCGCGCAGCCGATGGCCGCCAGCACGCGAGCGCGGATGCGTTCGCCGAGGAAGATGCGCGACAGCAGCGCCACCGCCGCGGGGATTGCCGCCATGACCACGCCGGCGGCGACTGCCGACGTGAGCATGACGCCGTAGAGCATGCAGATCGAGAACAGGAAATTGCCGAGGAAGCTTTCCCAGAACAGCAGCATCCGGTCATGCGCCGACAGCGGCGCCTCGCCGTCGCGCCGGCGCACCCAGTGCGCCATTGCCACGGCCGCGATGCCGAAGCGCAGCCAGGCCAGCAGGAAGATCGGGAAGGCCGCGACCAGCAGCTTGGACAGCCCGACATAGGAGCCGACCACCGCCATGCTGGTGGCCAGGCTGGCATAGGCCAGCAGCGGTACCGTGCGACCGGTTTGGGTGGGGCTCGTCGAGGCGGCGGCAGGTGCCTGCAACTCAGAAGGCCTGCGCATAGCGGCGCAGCTCCCAGTCGCTGACATGGTGCTGGTATTCGGCGATCTCGGCGCGCTTCAGGCTCAGGAACTGCCGTGTCAGCGTCTCGCCGAGCGCAGTGCAGATCAGCTCGTCGGCGGCCAGCGCGTCGAGTGCTTCGTCCAATGATTGCGGCAACAAGCTGATATCGCGCTCGTGGATCTGTGCCAGCGACAGCTCGAACAGGTCGTCGGTGCAGTCGGCAGGCGGCTCGAGCTTGCGCTCGACACCGTCCAGCCCCGCGGCGATGAGTCCCGCGGTGCACAGGTAGGGGTTGGCGCTGGAATCGGGCACCCGCCATTCGAAGCGCCCGTGCAGCGTGCGCAGCGCCGCGCTGCGGTTGTTCGGGCCCTGCATCAGGTAGGCCGGCGCCCAGCTGGTGCCGGACAGGGTTTCGTAGACGCGCAACCGCTTGTACGAATTGACGGTGGGCGCGGCCAAGGCCGTGAGTGCGGCCGAATGTGCCAAAACGCCGGCGATGAAGTGCCGGCCCGTCGGTGACAACGTGGCTTCGAGGTTGGCGCTGCCATCCTTGCGGTGCGGCACGAAGACGTTGTGAGCGTTGTCGGGACGCTTGGGATTCCAGTCCGACCACAGCGACACGTGGAAATGCATGCCGCTGCCCGGCTGGTCCTGGAAAGGCTTGGGCATCATCGAGAAGACCATGCCGTGGGCCTCGGCCAGCGCCTGAGCGGCGAGCTTGAACAGCATCAGGTGGTCGGCGCTGGACAATGCCTCGTCGAAGCCGAAGTTCAGCTCGTACTGGCCGTGGGCGTCCTCATGGTCGATCTGCAGCACGTCCAGGCCGCACTGGGACAGCGCCGACTCCAGTTCGTGCAGGAAGCCCTGCTGGCGAGCCAGCGACTTCAGGTCGTACGACGGCTTGGCCAGTCGATCCTGGTCGTCGGCCGGCAGCCATTGGTCGGCATCGCGCTTGAGCAGGAAGAACTCGGGCTCGATGCCGGTTCGCAGGTGCCAGCCGCGCTCGGCCAGGCGGGCGACGGCCCGCTTGAGCACCTGGCGCGGGCAGGCGTCGAAGGGCTGGCCGTTGACGAAGCCGTCGCAGACGATGCGGGCCACGCCGGGCATCCAGGGCAGCGCAGTGGTGGTGCTGGCATTGCCGCGGGCGTAGTACTCGGCGCGCGGCCCGACACGCGGCAAGCCCGTGCCGGGAATCGACGGTCCGGCAAAGCCGGCGCCGTCGGTGAGCAGTTCGTCGAAGTGGGCCAGCGGCACCAGCTTGCCCTTGGCCACGCCGTGCAGGTCGGTGAACTGCGCCAGCAGCGTATGCACGCCGCTCGCGCGCAGGCGTTCAATCAGGTCCTTCATCGTGGCTCCCCGCGCTATGCCTGCTCATGGCGTGCATGCTACGCCGCGGCGCCGGCTGCCGCGCCCCGGCCCCGGCAGCGCGGGCTCAGAAGGACACCACCACCGACGCGCCGAACAGGTTGTTGCTCTTGCGATAGCTGGCGTCGTTGACGTACAGGAAGACCGGCTGGTTGGCCCAGTCGTAGCGGTACTCGGCCTTGAACATCGTGTACTGGTTGAACACGTAGTTCAGGCCGACCGACAGGGCATAGCGGCTGGCACCGTCGTTGCAACCGGGGTCGACCGCAGCCGCGCCCTGTACGCAGCCGAGGTTGCCGTCCGGCCCGATGCCGTTGCTGTCGTCGATGCCATAGCCCAGCAGGCCACCGCCGTTGCTGCTGTTGTTGAGGTAGTCGAAGCGGCCGATGCCTTCGAAGCGCGGGGTGAACTTGTAGGCCGCCAGCGTCGACAGGCCGTACCAGGATGCGGTCTGCAGGCCGCCGTTGGCGTTTGCGGTGATGGCGGCTTCCTTCTGGTAACCGTAGCTCAGCTGGCCCTGGACCGTCCAGTCGCCGCGCACGAAGTAGCCGTCGATCTCGAACAGGCCGAGGTTGGAGTTGGTGGCAGTGCAATCGTCGCAGGCGTAGCCGTTGACGAAGTTCGGCGCCTGGCCGTACACGGCGGCCGCGCCGAAGCCCTGGTACTCGCCGCGCGCATGGTCGACGCGCACAGCCAGCACGGACCCCTTCGCCGCCGAGTAGTTGGCGTTCTGGTTCATCTGCGCCAGCACGGCCTTGGTCACCCACTTGCCGCTGGTCAGGTCCACGCCCGCGCCGATGTAGCCGCTGGGCAGCGTGAAGTCGAACAGCAGGTTGTGCGTGATCAGCTTGTTCAGCGTCGGCTGCAGGTACTCGTAGCCCGACCAGTCAGGGATCTGGCCGGCAATGAAGCGCGTCTGCAGGTCGGTCAGAGGCACCGACACGCTGGCTTCATGGACGATGGAGTAGCCATCGATCACCGAGCCCACACCGCGCTGCGGGGCCAGCGTCAGCCGCCACTTGGTGCCATCGGACATTTCCTTCTGGAAGTCCAGCATGGCCATGCCGATGTAGGAGTTCCAGTAGTTGTAGCCATAGTTGGCCACCGAATCCAGGAACTGGAATCCCGCCAGGTCCTGCCTCTGGTTGTACATGTAGGCCACCTGCATCTGGCCGCTGACCTTCAGGCCCGTGAAGCCGCCGGCTTCGCGCGAATCCTCGAGCGCCTCGGTCTTTACGGTCAGGCGGTTCAGTTCGGCCGCCTGTTCCGGCGTCATGCCCCATTGCGGCGTCGGTGCCGCAGCCGCCTTGGCCTGGCTTTCCTTCAGCTGCTGCTCCAGCTGGTTGACCCGGTCGCGCAGGGCCTTGATCTCGTTCATCACCTCGGCATTGGTCTGCGCCGTGGCGGGCAGGGCGGCGGCCAGGGCCAGCGCGAGCAGGGTGAACTTGGGTCGGGTGAACATGGTGGGCGATCTCCAGGGTCTGCTGCAAAGAATTGTGATCGGTGGGACGAACTCAGCCGCGCGAGGCCTCCGCCAGATCGAGCAGTCTTTTGCGTTCGGCGCGGGCGATCATCCAGCTGGCCGCCAGCACGCCGACGGCCACCACCAGCACGATCAGCGTGGCCACCGCGTTGACGCTGGGGTTCAGGCCGAGGCGCGCGCGCGAGAAGATGACCAGCGGCAGCGTCGTTGCTCCCGGCCCGGACAGGAAGGCAGACAGCACCACGTCGTCAAGCGAGAGGGTGAAGGTCAGCAGCCAGGCCGACAGCAGCGACTGCGAGATCATCGGCAGCGTCACCAGCCAGAACACCTGCTGCGGCCTGGCGCCCAGGTCCATGGCCGCCTCTTCCAGCGAGGGGTTGAGGTCGAGCAGCCGCGACTGCACGATCACCGCGGCGTAGGCCATGCCGAGCAGCAGGTGGCCCAGCCAGATGGTCATCATGCCGCGCTCGGGAAAGCCGATGGCGCGCTGCACCGACACCAGCATCAGCAGCAGCGACAGGCCGACCACCACCTCGGGCATGACCAGCGGCGCATTGACCATGCCGCTGAACAGCGTGCGCCCGGTAAAGCGCTTGTACTTGACCAGCGCAAAGGCCGCCAGCGTGCCCAGCACCACCGAGCCGCAGGCGGTGAGGAAGGCGATCTTCAGGCTCAGCCACAACCCGGCCTGGATCTCGCGGTCGTCGGCCAGCGCGGCATACCACCTGAGCGTGAAGCCGCGCCAGACATTGGGGATCGGCGAATCGTTGAACGAGAACAGCACCAGCGCGACGATCGGCAGGTACAGGAAGACGTAGCCGGCCGACAGCCAGCCGCGCGCGAACCAGCGGTTGAAGCCGGCGCTGGTGCCGCGTGTCACAACAGCGCCCGCCGGGCCGCCCCATGGGCGCTGCGCGCCCCCTTGGGGGGCAGTGAACGAAGTGAGCGTGGCGGCCTCATTTCCGCGCCTCCTGGGCCTCGGCCTGGTACTTGTTGAAGATGGCCAGCGGCACGATGATCAGCAGCACCATCACCACCGCCACGCTCGAGGCCATCGGCCAGTCGTTGTTGGAGAAGAACTCGTCCCACATCACGCGGCCGATCATCAGCGTCTGCGGCCCGCCCAGCAGCTCGGGGATGACGAACTCGCCGATGCAGGGGATGAACACCAGCATCGAGCCGGCGATGATGCCGGCCTTGGACAGCGGCACGGTGACTTTCCAGAAGGCCACCCAGGCCGTGGCGCCCAGGTCGGTGGCGGCCTCGAGCAGGCGCAGGTCCATCTTCGCCAGATTGCCGTACAGCGGCAGGATCATGAACGGCAGGTAGGTGTAGGTCATGCCCAGCACCAGCGAGAACGGCGTGTGCATCAGCTTGCCCGGCGCCGGGATCAGCCCGGCCGCGGCCAGCAGCTGGTCGATGCCGGTGGTGATCAGCAGGTCGGCGACCCAGCCGTTGTCGCTGAGCAGGCCCTTCCAGGCATAGACGCGCAGCAGGAACGAGGTCCAGAAGGGCAGCATCACCAGCATCAGCAGCGTCGGCTGCAGCGTGCTCCTGGCACGCGCCATGAAGTAGGCAAAGGGGTAGCCGATGGCCAGGCACAGCAGCGTGGTCGCGGCGGCGTACTTGAGGCTGGCCAGGTAGGTCTTCAGGTACAGCGCGTCCTCGGTGATGAAGACGTAGTTCGACAGCTTCAGCGACAGCTGCAGCACGCCATCCTTGAGCGTGATCAGGTCCTTGAACTGGACGGTCTCCATCTCGGAGACGCTGATCTTGAAGACGATGAAGAACGGCAACAGGAAGAACACCAGCAGCCACAGGTAGGGCACGCCGATGACGGCGCTGCGGCCGCTGAGCATGCGCCGCAGACGCTGCATCATGAGGTCAGCACCACGTGCGCCGCGCGCGACCAGTGCGCCCAGACCCTGTCGCCCCAGGTGAACTCGTCGTCGCGGTGGCGCTGCACATTGGCCAGGCTGACCTTCAGCCGCGCGCCACTGGTCAATTCGATGTGGTAGACGGTGAAGCTGCCGAAGTAGGACATCTCCTTGATCGTGCCGTGGGCCGTGTTGTAGGGGTCCTCGGGCGGCTTGCGCGCCAGGTGGATCTTCTCCGGCCGCAGCGCCACCGTCACTGCCTGGCCCTTGGTTGCCGGTGATGCCGTGGCCGACGAAATGCCTGCAATCGGCGCAGCCGATGATGACGTGGTCGGGTTCGTCGACCTCGACGATGCCGTCCAGCAGATTGACATTGCCGATGAAGTCGGCCACGAAGCGTGTGGCGGGTGTCTCGTAGATCTCGCTCGGCGCGCCGACCTGCAGGAAGCGGCCTTCGCTCATGATGGCGATGCGCGAGGCCATGGTCATGGCCTCTTCCTGGTCGTGCGTGACCATCACGCAGGTCACCCCGACCTGCTCGATGATGTTGACCAGCTCGATCTGGGTTTCCTCGCGCAGCTTCTTGTCCAGTGCGCCCAGCGGCTCGTCCAGCAGCAGCAGCTGCGGCTGCTTGGCCAGGCTGCGCGCCAGCGCCACGCGCTGCTGCTGCCCGCCCGACAGCTGGTGCGGCTTGCGCTTGGCGAACTTGCCCAGCTGTACCAGCTTGAGCATGGCCTCGACGCGCTCGGCCACCTGGTCCCTGGGCAGTCCGTCGCGCCGCAGGCCGAAGGCGATGTTGTCCCACACCGTCAGGTGCGGGAACAGCGCGTAGCTCTGGAACATCATGTTCATCGGCCGCTGGTACGGCGGCAGCGCCGCCAGGTCCTGGCCGGCCAGCACGATGCGCCCGGATGTGGGCGTCTCGAAGCCGGCGAGCATGCGCAGCAGCGTGCTCTTGCCGCATCCCGACGAGCCGAGCAGCGCGAAGATCTCGCCCTTGGCGATCTCGAGACTGACGTCGTTGACCGCCTTGTAGCCGTCGAAATCCTTGGTCAGGCGGTCGATGTGCAGGAAGGCCGCATCGACCTGGTCGCCGTCCTTGCCGATTCCCGTCGCCATCGCGTCCGGCCCGCCGTGCGCACTCAAAGGCCGGTCTTGAAGCTGGTGTAGGTGCGTGTCATCAGCCGCCGCAGGTCGTTGTTCAATGCCTCGGGCGGCACCATGTTCTTCATGTCGGCCGGCGGCAGGAACACGGTCGGATTGCTGGCGACCTCGGGCTTGATGAACTTCTTCGATTCCAGGTTCGGGTTGGCGTAGAACACCTTGTTGGTCAGCGAGGCATGCACTTCCGGTCGCAGCACGAAGTCGATGAACTTGTGCGCGTTGCCCGGGTGCGCGGCGTCGGCCGGGATGACCATCACGTCGAAGAACAGCAGCCCACCGTTCTTCGGGATCAACGCCTGGATGTTGTTGCCGGTCTTGCCGTCGATGGCGCGCTGGCGCGCGATGTTGATGTCGCCCGACCAGCCCAGCGCCACGCAGATCGAGCCGTTGGCCATGTCGTTGATGTAGCCCGAGGAGCTGAACACCGTGATGAAGGGCCGCACCGCCTTCAGCGCGTTGGCGGCTGCCGCATAGTCGGCCGGGTTCTTGCTGAACGGCGGTTTGCCCAGGTAGTGCAGCGCGGCCGGCACCACCTCGGTGGCCGAATCGAGGAAGGACACGCCGCAGCTCTTCAGCTTGCTGACGTAGTCGGGCTTGAACACCAGGTCCCAGACGTTGTCGGGCATCGGCATGCCACCGAGCGCGGCCTTGACCTTTTCGACGTTGATGCCCACCGTGGTGAAGCCCCACAGCCAGTTGACCATGTAGTCGTTGCCCGCGTCCAGCCGCGCCAGCTGCGCCTGCAGCGCCGGGTCGAGGAACTTGTAGTTGGACAACTGCGCCTTGTCGATCTTGCGCAGCAGGCCGCCGTCGATCTGCAGCTTGGCCCAGTTGGACGAGGGCACCACCAGGTCATAGCCGGTCTTTCCCGCCACCAGCTTGGCATGCACGATCTCGTTGTTGTCGAAGTTGTCGTAGCGGACCTTGATGCCGGTTTCCTTCTCGAAGTTCTTGATGGTGTCTTCGGCGATGTAGTCGGACCAGTTGTAGATGTTGAGGACCTTCTCCTCCTCCTGGGCCGACGCAGCCGTGACGGCCAGGGCAAGCGCGGCTGCCAGCAAGGCGGCGACGGGGCGGATCGAAGAGGTGTTCATGAACAAGGCTCCGAAGCTGAAGAAGAAGCGGTGCAACGAGGTCGACATAGTGTAGGCGGGGCGGCGCGGCCGGCAGATCGGTGGAGCTGCTCAGCTGATCCAGCCCTGGCGCCGCGCATCGGCCAGGCTCAGGTCCAGGCAACGGCGTATCAGCGCCATCATCTCGTCGATCTGCGCCCGCGTGATGACCAGCGGCGGCGCGATGATCATGCGGTCACCGACGGCGCGCATGATCAGGCCGTTGGCGAAGCAGTGGCCACGGCAGACCATGCCGAATTCCAGCTCGGGCGAGAAGGCGCTGCCTCGTGCCTGGTCCTTGACCAGCTGCAGCGCGGCCATCAGGCCGCAGGTCTGCACTTCGCCTACCAGCGGGTGCCCCGCCAGCCCGGCAAACTGCTGCGCCAGGTAGGGGCCGACATCGTCGTGCACATGCTCCACCAGCTTGAGCTGCTGGATCAGGCGGATGTTGGCCAGCGCCACGGCGCAGGCCACCGGATGCCCGGAGTAGGTGTAGCCGTGGTTGAAGTCGCCGCCCTGGTCGATCAGCACCTTGGCGATGCGCTCGCCGACCATCACCCCGCCCAGCGGCACGTAGCCGCTGGTCACGCCCTTGGCGAAGGTCATCAGGTCGGGCTTGAAGCCGAAGCGCTCGCAGCCGAACCAATGGCCGGTGCGGCCGAAGCCGCAGATCACTTCGTCGCTGACCAGCAGGATGCCGTACTTGTCGCAGATGCGCTGGATCTCCGGCCAGTAGCTCTCCGGCGGCACGATCACGCCGCCCGCGCCCTGCACCGGCTCACCGATGAAGGCGGCCACCTTGTCGGCCCCGAGTTCGAGGATCTTCTGCTCCAGCCAGCCGGCGGCCATCAGACCGAAGCCTTCGCGGTCGAGCCCGAGTTCGCGGCCCTGTTCCCACCAGTGCGGCTGCTGGATGTGCACGATGCCGGGAATCGGCAGGCCGCCCTGCGCATGCATGCCGCCCATGCCGCCGAGCGAAGCGCCGGCCATGGTCGAGCCATGGTAGGCGTTGTGCCGGCTGATGATCACCTGGCGCTGCGGCTGGCCGAGGATGTCCCAGTAGCGGCGCACCATGCGCACCACGGTGTCGTTGCCTTCGGAGCCGGAGCCCGAGAAGAACACATGCTGGAACTGCGGCGGCGACACTTCGGACAGCAGTTCGGCCAGTTCGATGGCCGGCGGCGTGGCCGTCTGGAAGAAGGCGTTGTAGAAGGGCAGTTCGCCCATCTGCCGGGTGGCGGCGTCGATCAGCGCGCGCTGGCCGTAGCCGACGTTGACGCACCACAGGCCCGACATCGCGTCCAGGATCTTGTGGCCATCGCTGTCCCACAGGTAGATGTTGTCGGCGCGGGTGATGATGCGCGAGCCCTTGGCCGACAGCGCCTTGAAGTCGGTGAAGGGGTGCAGGAAGTGGGCTGCGTCGGCGCGTTGCCAGTCGGTGGTGGTGCGTTCCATCGCTCGTCCCTCAGACATGCAGCAGCAGGTGTTCACGTTCCCAGGGGGAGATGACCTTCATGAACTCGGTGTGCTCGATCTCCTTGACCTCGGTGTAGACGGTGACGAAGGCTGCGCCCAGCACCTCGGCCAGGTCCTTCTCGTCGCGCAGCAGTTGCAGGGCCTCGCCCAGGCTGCGCGGCAACGCATGCGCACCCAGGTAGGCGTCGCCCTTGCATTCGGCGCTGGGCTTGATGCGCTTCTTGATGCCCAGGTAGCCGCAGGCCAGCGTCGCCGCCAGCGCTACGTAGGGATTGGCGTCGGCGCCGATCACGCGGTTCTCGATGCGCCGCGCCTGCGGGCCGGCGACCGGCGAGCGGATGCCCACGGTGCGGTTGTCGGTGCCCCACTGGATGTTGATCGGCGCGGCGTTGCTGCGCACCAGACGGCGGTAGCTGTTGACGTAGGGGGCGAACAGCGCCATCGCGGCCGGGATGTATTTCTGCAGCCCGCCGATGTACCAGAAGAACTCGTCGCTGGGCGTGCCGTCGGCCTTGCTGAACAGGTTCTGGCCCGTGGCCTTGTCGACCAGGCTCTGGTGCACATGCATCGCGCTGCCCGGCTCGCCGGCGATCGGCTTGGCCATGAAGGTGGCATACATGTCGTGGCGCAGCGCGGCCTCGCGCACCGTGCGCTTGAAGAGGAAGGTCTCGTCGGCCAGGTTCAGCGGGTGGGCGTGGAAGAAGTTGATCTCCATCTGCCCGGCGCCGACCTCGTGGATCAGCGTGTCGACGTTCAGCTCCATCTTCTCGCAGTAGTCGTACACATCCTCGAACAGCGGATCGAACTCGTTGACCGCGTCGATCGAATAGGCCTGGCGCGAGGTCTCGGCGCGACCGCTGCGACCCACCGGGGGTTTGAGCGGCATGTCCGGGTCGGTGTTGCGGGCCACCAGGTAGAACTCCAGCTCCGGCGCCACCACCGGGTTCCAGCCCTCGGCCTCGAACAGGCCGCACACGCGGCGCAGCACCGAACGCGGCGCGAAGGGCACCAGCGCGCCGTGCTTGTCGTAGCAGTCGTGGATGACCTGCGCCGTCGGGTCGGTGGCCCAGGGCACGATGCGCACCGTGGTCGGGTCGGCCTGCAGGTGCATGTCCTGGTCGGTCGGGCTGATGACGTCGTAGTACGGCCCTTCCTCGGGGAACTCGCCGGTCACGCCCATTGCCACCACGGCTTCGGGCAGGCGCATGCCGCGGTCTTCGGTGAATTTCTCGCGCGGCAGGATCTTGCCGCGCGCCACGCCCGTGAGGTCGGGCACCAGGCATTCGATTTCGGTCACGCGATGCGTGTCGAGCCACTGCTCGAGCTCGGCGTATGTGAATTGTTGTCTCTTCATGGGCTACCTAAGCTGTTTTCCTGCGCGGCGGCTGCTGCATGCGGTGCCACCGACGAGCCTGTCGTCTGCCGTGCGGTTGCCACTAGGGTAGCGGTTCGCGGTACTGCTGGCGATAGGCCCAGCAGGCCTGGCCGAAGGCGCGGGCCAACTGCACCGAAATCGGATTGCTGGCCGCTTGCCACTCGGGATGCCATTGCACGCACAGATTGAAGCCCGCTGCCTTGGGATCGGAAAACGCTTCGATGAGCCCGTCCGGGGCCCGCGCTTCGACATGCAAGTCCTGCGCCAAGCGCTTCACGCCCTGGCCGTGCACCGAGTTCACCGCGAAGCGCGTGCGATCCAGGATGCGTGACAGCACCCCACCGGGCAGCACCTCGACGTCGTGAGCCGGCCCGTACTGCACTTCGGCGCTGGCCTCGGCCGGGGCGCGGTGGTCGGCATGGCCCGGCTGCTCCTGCACCGCCTGGTGCAGTGAACCGCCGAGCGCGACGTTGGTCTCCTGCGCGCCGCGGCAGATCGCGAACAGCGGCACGCCGCGTGCCAGCACCCTGGGCACGAAGGGCAAGGTCCAACGGTCACGCTCGACGTCCAGCGGCAGCGCCGGGTCGTGCACGCCTTCGTCGAAATGGCTCGGATGCACGTTCGACGGCGAGCCCGTCAGCAGCACGCCATCGGCCAGGTCGAGCAGCGTATCGATCTCTCCGTCCAGCGCATTGGGCACCACCAGCGGCAGGCAGTTGGCCAGGCGCACGAAGTCGACATACTTCTTGCCGGCGATGTGGAAGGGGTGGTGGCCCAGTTGCCGATTGCAGGCCGGCACCAGCACCACGGGCAGTTTCGGATTCATGCGAGCAGGTCCCTCATGCGGTACCAGGCCATGCCCAGCACCAGTGCCGGGGTGCGCAGCAACTTGCCGCCCGGGAAGGGCCGGTGCCTGAGGCGCGCAAAGGTGTCCAGGCGGCCGGCGTCGCCGGCAATCGCCTCGGCCACCAGTTTGCCCGCCAGCCCGCTGAGGGCCAGGCCGTGGCCTGAGAAGCCTTGCAAGTAGTACACGTTCGCAGCATAGCTGCCGGCGGCCGGCAGCCGGCCGAAGTCGGGCGCGCGGTTCATCGAGATGTCGACGAAGCCGCCCCAGGCGTACTGCACCCGGGTCGACGCCAGCTGCGCAAAGGTGCCGACCATGCGCTGGCGCATGCTCTCGGCCAGGTTCATCGGCGTCACGGTGCTGTAGCTGACGCGGCCACCGTAGAGCAGACGCTGGTCGTTGGTGGTGCGGAAGTAGTCGAGCACGAAGTTGGTGTCGCAGACGGCCGCGCGCGACGGGATCAGGCTGTCGGCCAGCGCCTCGTCGAGCGGCTCGGTGCAGGCGATATAGGTGCCCACCGGCATGATGCGCGACTGCAATGCCGGCGCCAGGTCCTGCAGGTAGACGTTGCCGGCCAGCAGCACGTGTCGGGCCCGCACCTCACCCTGCGCGGTGCGCAGGCACGGCGTCGGCCCGGGCTGCAACTGCAGCACCGGCGTCTGTTCATGCACCGTCACGCCAGCGGCCACGGCCGCGCGCGCCAGCCCCAGCGTGTACTTCAGCGGATGCAGGTGGCCCGAGCGCGCGTCGAACACTCCGCTGTGAAACCGGGGGCTGGCGATCCAGCGCGGCATCTGGTCCGGCGCGATCGGCTGCTGGACGTAGCCATAGACCTGCTCCATGCGCTCGGCCCAGTCCTGCAGCTCGCGGCCCTTGCGCGCATTGGTCGCCAGGCCGAGGTAGCCGTCGCGCCAGTCGCAGTCGATGGCATGGTGCGCGATGCGCTGGCGCAGCAGGTCCAGCGCCTCGATCGACATGGCCCAGACGCGCCTGGCCTCGTCCAGGCCGAGCTGCTCTTCGATCGTGGCTTGATCACAGGCCAGGCCGTGGATGGCCTGGCCGCCATTGCGCCCGCTGGCGCCGAAGCCCAGCTCGCGCGCCTCGAGCAGGGTCACCGAATAACCCCGTTCGGCCAGTTCCAGTGCCGCCGACAGGCCCGCCAAACCCCCGCCGACCACCGCCACGTCGCAGGACTGCGCGCCCTGCAGTGGTGGATAGGAATGCCGGCGCTCGACGGTGGCCGCGTAGTAGGAGTTGCGGGTCAGTTCGCGATCGGCGCTCAGCAAGTCCATGAATCGATATGCGCTAGGCAAGCCCTCGTGGGTCGGTCGAGCGACGCTCGGTCAGGCCGCGCGCTGGATTGCGCCGCGCAGGGTGTCGACGATCTGATCGATCTGCGCCCGTTCGATGATCAGCGGGGGCGATATGGCGACGATGTCGCCAGTGACGCGCAGCATCACGCCCTTGTCGTAACAATCGAGGAAGACGTTGAACGCGCGCTTGGCCGGCTCGCCGGGCATCGGTGCCAGCTCGACGCCGCCGACCAGCCCGAAGTTGCGGATGTCGATGACGTTGGGCAGGCCCTTCAGCGAATGCAGGCACTCTGCGAAGTAGCCCTGCAGCTGGCTGGCACGGCTGAGCAGGCCTTCGTCCTGGTAGGTCTGCAGCGTGGCCAGGCCGGCGGCGCAGGCCAGCGGGTGGGCCGAATAGGTGTAGCCGTGGGCGAACTCGATCAGATGTTCCGGACCGGTCATGAAGACATCGTGGATCGCCTGGCGGGCCAGCACCGCGCCCATCGGCACGGCCCCGTTGGTCAGGCCCTTGGCCAGCGTCATCAGGTCCGGCGTGACGCCGAAGGTGGTGGCAGCGAAGGGCGAGCCGGTGCGGCCGAAGCCGGTGATGACCTCGTCGAAGATCAGCAGGATGCCGTGCTTGTCGCACAGCTCGCGCAGGCGCTGCAGGTAGCCCTTGGGCGGGATCAGCACACCGGTGGAACCGGCGATCGGCTCGACGATGACTGCGGCAATGGTCGAGGCGTCGTGCAGCGCGACCAGGCGCTCGACGTCGTCAGCCAGGTCGGCGCCGTGCTCGGGTTGGCCGACGCTGAAGGCGTTGCGGCCCAGGTCGTGGGTGTGGCGGATGTGGTCGACGCCGCCGAGCAGCGTGCCGAACATCTTGCGGTTGCCCGGGATGCCGCCGACCGAGATGCCGCCGAAGTTGACGCCGTGATAGCCACGCTCGCGGCCGATCAGCCGCGTGCGCGCACCTTCGCCGCGGGCGCGGTGGTAGGCGATGGCCATCTTCAAGGCGGTCTCCACCGATTCGGAGCCCGAGTTGGTGAAGAACACCTTGTTCATGCCGGCCGGGGCGATCTTCACCACCTGTTCGGCCAGCTCGAAGGCCTTGGGATGGGCCATCTGGAAGGGCGGCGCGAAGTCCATCTCCGCCGCCTGCGCCTGGATGGCCTGCACGATCTTCGGCCGCGCATGGCCGGCATTGACGCACCACAGGCCGGCCACGCCGTCGAGGATCTGCCGGCCCTTGTCGTCCCAGTAGTACATGCCGGAGGACTTGGCCAGCAGGCGCGGCGCCTTCTTGAACTGGCGGTTGGCGGTGAAGGGCATCCAGAACGCGTCGAGATCGGGCTTCATGGCGGAGTCCTCGGGAAGTGGCACGGTTGCATACGGCGGCGCCTGATGTCGCGCCAGACTGCAGTCTATACACAGCGCCTCGCAATGTGCCGGCGCAATGAGCTGCCGCCCGCGCACGCGCTGCAATATCATGCGATGAAAACATTGATCTGCAGCATGTCATGCGAAATCCGACGTCGCCAGTGCAACTCGATTCGATAGACCGGGCCATCCTGGAGGTCCTGCAGCGCGACGGTCGCCTGTCCAACGTGGAGCTGGCGCAGCAGGTGCACCTGTCGCCCTCGGCCTGCCTGCGCCGCGTCAAGCAGCTCGAGGAATCGGGGGTGATCGCGCAGTACGTGGCGCTGCTCAACCCCAAGGCGGTCGGGCCGGCACGGCACCAGTTTCACGATCATCAACCTGGAAAGCATGAACAACCAGCAGCTCGAGGCGTTCGAGCGGGCGGTGCGCGATGCGCCGGAGATCCTGGACTGCTTCTACGTCGCCGGTTCCAACGACTACCTGCTGCGTTTTGCCTACCGCGACGCCGAGGACCTGGAGCGCTTCCACACCGAGGTGCTGATGCGCCTGCCGGGCGTGGCCCGATCGAACTCGATG
This sequence comes from uncultured Pseudomonadota bacterium, assembly GCA_963818005.1. GTDB lineage: Bacteria > Pseudomonadota > Gammaproteobacteria > Burkholderiales > Burkholderiaceae_C > Rubrivivax. The sequence goes on along the minus strand of CAWFQP010000025.1, from coordinate 73,200 downwards.
CTGGTGCTGCGCACGGTGAAGAAGACCACCGCGCTGGCGCTGTAGCTCTTCAGAGCGCGCGGCCGGTGCCGCGGGCGATGCAGCCGCACAGGTAGGTCCAGACGAAGCTGCGCGGCGGCATCGCTGCGTCAGTTCGGCATGGTCGTAGGGTGGGGCCACTTCGACGCAGTCCATGCCGACGAAGGGCAGGTCGGCCAGTTCCTCGAGCACGGTGAGCACCTGGTTGGTGCTCAGGCCGCCGGGCTCCGGCGTGCCGGTGCCCGGGGCGAAGGCCGGGTCCAGGCAGTCGATGTCCAGGCTCAGGTAGAGCGGCGGGTGGCCGTGCTCGGCCAGCCGCTCGCGCACCGTGCGCCAGCACCGGCGCCAACTGCGCCGGCGCTCTCCAGGCCGCGCAGGCCGCGCGCGCGTCGAAGATCAGGCCGCCTTGCTCGCGCACGTACTCGCGCGCCTCGCGTTCGCCGGCCGAGCGGATGCCGAGCTGCGTGAAACATTCGTCGACCACCAGGCCCTCCTGCATGGCCTCGTAGACCCAGGTGCCGTGGCCGCTGGGTTCGCCGAAATGGTCGCTCCAGGTGTCGCAATGCGCGTCGAAGTGGATCACCGCCAGCGGCCGGCCCAGCCAGCGCCGGTAGCCGCGCAGCAGCGGCAGCGTGATCGAATGGTCGCCGCCCAGCCAGGCCATGTGGTGGCGGCGGATCAGCGCGTCGACCAGCGGCGGCAGCGCGGCGCGCATGCCCTCCAGGCTGGTGTTGGGCAGCGGCAGGTCGCCGGCGTCGCCGAGCTGCCCGTCGGGCGTGACGTCGAACAGCGGATGCATGCCGTCGCACAGCATGTGGCTGGCCTGGCGGATGGCGCGCGGCCCGAAGCGGGCGCCCGGCCGGTTGGTGGTGGAGCCGTCCCAGGCGATGCCGGCCACCGCGTAAGGCTCGCTGCCGTGGCGCGGCACGGCACCTTCAGGAAGCGGTTGTCGGACTGGTAGGCGAAATGAAGTCATCGTCGGGCGCCTCTGGCGGGGTTCGGCGATCATAAGCAGACCCTGCCAACCGTGCCCCAGCCGTGCCTCGATGAAACCCGTACTGGTCCTGCAGCATCTCAGCGCCGACGGCCCGGCCTACCTGGCCACCTGGCTGGCTGGCGCGAGGCCGTGCCCTTCGAGCTGCGCAATACCGAGGCCGGCGACGGCCTACCCGGAGCACGTGGGCGAGCTACTCGGCGCTGGCCATCCTGGGCGGCGAAATGAGTGCCAACGACCCGCTGCCGTCGCTGCGCCGCGCCGAAGCTGCTGATCCTCGATGCCATGGCGCGTGGCTGCCCGGTCATCGGCCATTGCCTGGGCGGGCAGTTGATGGCCCGCGCGCTGGGCGCGCGAATCGATGCGTCGCTGGCGCCCGAAGTCGGCTGGCACGCATTGAACCTGCACGACGGCGCCGCCAGCCGCGGCATTGGTTCGGTGACGGTCCGCTCGGACCGGTGTTGCAGTGGCACGAGGAGGCCTTCGATTTGCCGCCGGGCGCCACGCTGCTGGCCAGCAGCGCGGCCTGCCCCCACCAGGCCTTTGCAATCGGCCCGCACCTGGCGATGCAGTTCCATGTGGAGGTGGACGAGGAGAAGCTGCACCGCTGGTCGCAACTCGACTCCGACGCGTTCCGCGCGCTGCAGCAACGACACGCCACGGTGCACAGCGGCGCGCGCATGCGCGAAGACCTGGCTGAATCCTGCCGGCGCAGCAGGCATTGGCCGACCGCGTCTATTCACGCTGGCTGGCCGGACGGATCCACCGGAGCGCCTGAGCCGCTTTCGTATCGCGCGGCCACCTTTCCGCATTGCGAAAAGATCCGACGCTGCAGTGCAGCATGACTTTTCATTTGGCTCGATATCATTCCGTATCGCGGTATGAACGATCTAACTTGTTGATTTGATTAACACAAAAAAACAGTCTTATATAAGACATAAGTCTTCACAAGCGGCCGGATTGCCCTTAGCCTTGAGGCTGTCTTTTGTCCTCTCGAAACCCTGCAATTCAAGGAGCACCGCATGAGCCAGCCGACCCGTGAACAACAAGCCGCCGCCCTCGAAAAGGACTGGGCGACCAACCCGCGCTGGAAGGGCATCAAGCGCAACTACACCGCCGCCGACGTGGTGCGCCTGCGCGGCAGCCTGCCCATCGAGCACACGCTGGCCAAGCGCGGCGCCGAGAAGCTGTGGACGCTGTGCAATACCGAGCCCTTCGTCAACACGCTGGGCGCGCTCACCGGCAACCAGGCGATGCAGCAGGTCAAGGCCGGCCTGAAGGCCATCTACCTGTCGGGCTGGCAGGTGGCGGGTGACGCCAACAGCAACGGCGAGATGTACCCCGACCAGTCGCTGTACGCGGTGGACTCGGTGCCCAAGGTCGTCAAGCGCATCAACAACACCTTCCAGCGTGCCGACCAGATCCAGTGGTCCGAAGGCAAGAACGACATCGACTTCTTCGCGCCGATCGTGGCCGACGCCGAAGCCGGCTTCGGCGGCGTGCTCAACGCCTTCGAACTGATGAAGTCGATGATCGAGGCCGGTGCCGCGGGCGTGCACTTCGAGGACCAGCTGGCCTCGGTGAAGAAGTGCGGCCACATGGGCGGCAAGGTGCTGGTGCCGACGCGTGAGGCGGTGGCCAAGCTGACCGCGGCGCGCCTGGCGGCCGACGTGATGGGTGTGCCGACGATCCTGCTGGCGCGCACCGACGCCGAAGCGGCCGACCTGGTGACCAGCGACGTCGACGACAACGACAAGGCCTTCCTGACCGGCGAGCGCACGGTCGAAGGCTTCTACCGCACGAAGAAGGGCTTCGAGCAAGCCGTCAGCCGCGGCCTGGCCTATGCCGAAGTGGCCGACATGGTGTGGTGCGAGACCGGCACGCCGGACCTGAAGTTCGCCAAGGACTTCGCCGACGCGATCCACGCCAAGTTCCCGGGCAAGATGCTGGCCTACAACTGCAGCCCCAGCTTCAACTGGAAGAAGAACCTGGACGACGCGACCATCGCCAAGTTCCAGCGCGAGCTGGGTGCGATGGGCTACAAGTTCCAGTTCATCACGCTGGCCGGCTTCCACAACCTGAACTACGGCATGTTCGAGCTGGCCTACGGCTACGCACGCAAGAACATGAGCGCCTTCGTCGAGATGCAGGAGAAGGAATTCGCCGCCGCCGAGCGCGGCTTCACCGCGGTGAAGCACCAGCGCGAGGTCGGCACCGGCTACTTCGACGCGGTGACCACCACCATCGAGCGCGACGCCTCGACCGCGGCGCTGAAGGGTTCGACCGAAGACGAACAGTTCTTCGACGAGAAACACGGCTGATCGCGACTGCGACCCTGCCGAGCCCGAAGGCCACAAGCCTTCGGGCTTTTTTCATGCCGGCTACCAGTTGCGGATGTCCGGGTTGCGGTAGCTGAAGGTGTTGGGCACGGCCGGATTGGCGTACGAGAAGGACATGCTCAGGTCCAGCGCCGACACCTGGTGCCACCAGCCCAGCGGCAGGAACATCGTCTCGCCCGGCTCGACCACCACGTCGAGCACCTGCACCCGGCTGAAATCCGGGTAGCGGTTCAGGTCCGGCCGGTCGATGTCCACCGGCGAATAGACGTCGTAGTAGTTGTAGACACGCGGCGTTTCCAGCGGCGAGACGAAGCGCCAGCGCTTGCGCCCGACGATCTGGGTGTGGAAGAGCATCAGCGTGTCGTGGTGCAGCGGCGTCACCGTGCCGGCCGGCCCGAACCAGAACGAGCAGCTGCGGTGCAGCTGGCTGGCATCGCAGTAGTCGGGCAGGCTGCCGATGTCCGCCAGCAGCGGCGCAAATTCCGGCCGGCGCAGCAGTTCGTTGTTGGCGGTCAGGTAGTGGTCGTTGCTGGGCCCGTTGGCCAGCACCTGGTCGACAAAATCGCCCAGGCGGACGCGGCGCCGGTGCTGCAGCTTGTTGAGCTCGTACTGCGGGTCGGCCTGGCGTTCGGCCTGCACCTCCACCTCGAGGTGGCCGAAGCGCTGCTTCAGGTCCTGCGGCGACCAGCGCTGCAAGGCGGGCCAGTCGCGCGCCAGCCCCTGGATGACCACCGGGCGGCAGCCGTGCACGTAGCGGTCCACGAACTCGTCGCGCGACAGGTTCGAGCGCTTTTCGACCACCGCGTAGGCCGGTGACGACTGCCACAGCGTCTGCAGGTTGCCGACCACCGATTCCAGCTTGCGCAGCAGTTGCTGGTGGCGCAATGCGGCCAGGTAGACCGGGTTGCGCTCCAGTTCGTTCGAGCGCGGCCACGCTGGCCTGCGGGTCGAGCCCGGCGCCGGTCATCGTCGTCAGCATCGATTCGGGGGTGCAGCCGCGCAGCCGGTTCTCGGCCACCCACTGGCGCCAGCTGTCGTCGAGCGGCCGGCCCGCGACAACCACCGGCCGGGGCCGCGGGGCGGGTGAGGTCAAGGCGATGTTCATGCGCAATCCCTGGTGCCCCTGCAGGCCGCGGCATGCGGCGGGGCTATGCTCGTTACGGCCACAGTATCGCAAACACCGATGAGGCCGCCCACCCAGATCCTGACACCCCGCATGTACGGCCTGCTGCAGCGCATCCAGCGCGCGCAGCGCACGCCGCTGCATGCGCTGACGCCGCCACAGGCGCGCAACGCCTATGCCGCGGCGGCGGAGATCCTCGACCTGCCGCGTGCCGCCCTGCGCCGTGTCGAGGACATCGAGCTGCCGGCCGCGGATGGCACGCCGCTGCCGGCGCGCCTGTACTGCGACGCTCGGGGCAGGGCCCCGGCCATGCTCTACCTGCACGGCGGCGGCTTCGTCATCGGCTCGCTGGAGACGCATGACAGCCTGTGCCGCCAGCTGGCGCTGCGCAGCGGCGCGGCGGTGCTGGCGCTGGACTACCGGCTGGCACCCGAACATCGATTCCCGACCGCGGTGGACGACGCCTGGGCCGCGCTGCAATGGCTGCATGCCCACGCCGGCCCGCTCGGACTGGACGGCACACGCCTGGCCGTGGGCGGCGACAGCGCCGGCGGCACACTGGCGGCGGTGTGCGCGCTGCGCGCGCGCGACCACGGCCTGTCCTTGGCCCTGCAGCTGCTGATCACGCCCGGCACCTCGGCCCATGGCGACACCGCCTCGCGCCGGCTCTTCGCCAACGGCTTCCTGCTCGATGCCGCCACCATCGACTGGTTCTTCGACCACTACATCGAACACGCGCATCGGCCCGACTGGCGCTTCGCGCCGCTGAACCAAGAGGACCTGGAGGGCGTGGCGCCAGCCTGTGTCATCCTTGCCGAATGCGACCCGCTGGTCGACGAAGGCTTGGCCTACGCCGACCGGCTGCGTGCCGCCGGCGTGCCAGTCGCGCTGGAGCTGTACCGCGGGCTGACGCACGACTTCATCAAGATGGGCCGGGTGCTGAAGGAGGCCGCCGAGGCGCAACAGGCGGCGGCCGAGGCCATCAAAGGGGCATGGGATAAATGAAGCGAGGCGAATTCCGATTCTTCGACCGGCTGCGCGTGCGCTGGGCCGAGGTCGACATGCAGAAGATCGTCTTCAACGGCCACTACCTGATGTATTTCGACACCGCGGTGGCCGGCTACTGGCGCGCCATGGCGATGCCCTACCACGAGACGATGGCCTACCTCGACGGCGACCTGTACGTGCGCAAGGCCACGCTCGAGTACCTGGCCTCGGCGCGCTACGACGACACGCTGGAGGTCGGCATCCGCTGCAGCCGCATCGGCAACTCGTCGATCCTGTTCGCTGCGGCCGTGTTCCGCGGCGATGCGCTGCTGGTCAGTGGCGAGCTGGTCTACGTCTTCGCCGACCCGAAGACCCAGACCTCGCTGCCGGTGCCGGCGCAGTTGCGTGCGCTTGCTGCAGGACTTCGAAGCCGGCAAGCCGATGCTCGATGTGCGCCTGGGCACCTGGGATCAACTGGGGCGCGAGGCGCAGGCCATCCGCACCGCGGTGTTCGTGCAGGAGCAGCAGATTCCGGCCGAGATGGAATGGGACGCCGCCGATGCCTCCTGCGTGCACGTGGTGGCCTACAACCGCTTCGGCATGGCGCTGGGCACCGGCCGGCTGCTCGAACATGCGCCCGGCGTGGCCAGATCGGCCGCATGGCCGTGCTGCAGACGATGCGCGGCGCCGGCGTCGGCCGCGCGCTGCTCGACGCGCTGGTCGACTGCGCGCGCCAGCGTGGCGAGCAGCGAGGTGCTGCTGCACGCGCAGACCAGCGCGGCCGGCTTCTACACCCGCGCCGGCTTCAGCGACGCGCGGCGACCCCTTCGACGAGGCCGGCATCGCGCACGTGGAGATGGTGCGCGCGCTGTAGCGCGCGTCAGTTGCTCAGGGCGTCGAACACCTCGACATGGCGCGCACCGCGCAGCCAGGGCTGCAACACGGCGTGGCCTGAGTGTTCGATGTGCTGGCGCAGCGCCGCGTCGATGCCTTCGTGCGGCCCGGCCGACTCGATCGCGTAGCTCTCCATCACCGTGGCCTCGGCTTCGGCGCCTGCGGGTCGTCGGTACAGGCCGCAGCGCAGGGCAGGGTGGTGGTTCGCCAGCCCGGCCTGCCATTCGCGCAGCGCCTGCAGCGCTGGCGGCAGGTCCGCATGGGCCACGCGCCAATAGATGAACAGCTGCTGCCGGCCGAGCGGCATGGGTTCAGGCGGCCAGCGCGTCCAGGGCGTAGGGCAGGGTGGCAGGCGACAGGCGCGGCCCCTCGGCCGAGCCGGTATGCAGCGTGCCGCCGAGCAGCGCGGCCATCTTCAGTTCGACCAGCGCTGCATGCGCGCCCGTCGGACAGCGAGGCCGCCAGCACCACCATGCCGGCGGGCTGGCCCGGGTCCTCGCTGTGGAAGACCTCCATGCCCGGCGTCAGCGGCGCCTCGCAGTCCATCAGGTAGGTGCGCCGCTTCAGCGTGCCACGGTACTGGCTGCGTGCCACCACCTCCTGGCCCGGGTAGCAGCCCTTCTTGAAGTTGACGCCGCCCAGCAGTTCCAGGTTGAGCATCTGCGGCACGAACTGGTCGGACGTGGCGGCCATCACGCGCGGCACGCCGCTGCGCACTTCGAGCCAGCGCCAGGCGTCCGCGTCCAGTGGCGGCAGCGGCGGCGCATCGGCGCCGGCCCACAGGTAGCGCGAACGACCGTCCACCGCGGGCAGGCGGATCACGTGGGCGTCGCCGTGCCGGCCGCAGGCCCAGTCGCCGGCACGGCAGCACGGCGCCGAGCAAGGTCGTCGGCCGATGGCCCGGCCAGGCCGTGCAGCGGCCAGGCTGCGCTGGCGTCGCTGAGCTTGCACTTGGCGCGCAGCACGTACATCGACAGCCGCTTCAGCGTGGCCGGCAGCAGGTCGGCGCTGCAGGCCAGCGCAATGCTCGTCGGCCGACACCCGCCAGGCCACGAAGGTGGCCAGCAGCCGCCCCTTGGGCGAGCAGTAGCCGGCCAGGCTGGCGTGCGATGGCTCCAGATGCAGCATGTCCTGCGTCAGCTGGCCGTTCAGGAAGGCGGCGGCGTCGGGGCCCTCGGCGAGGATCACGCCCCAGTCCGGCAGGCGCACGCGCGCCGTCGGCGGCGGGGTGGGGAGGGGGTGTGGGGCATGCGCGCAATTATCATCTTCGCCCATGTCTTCGACGTCCAAGGGGTCGCGCTGGCTGCTGTCGGGCGATCGCGGTGCTGTTGCTGGGCTGTGGCCGTGACGGCAGCCGAGCGCTTGGTGGTGGCTGCAGCGGCCGCTTGCCGCTGGCCGCGCCGGCGGTGGAACTGTCGATCGAACCCGGCACCACGCCGCGCGACGTGGCCAACGGCTGGGTGGCGGCCGGTGTGCAGACCTCGCCCGAACTGCTCTACCAATGGTTCCGCTGGTCGGGCCAGGCCAAGCGCATTCGCGCCGGCAGCTACGAGATCGAGCCCGGCATCACGCCGCGGCTGCTGCTGGCCAAGATGGTGCAGGGCGACGAAACGCTGGAAAAACTGCGCCTGATCGAAGGCTGGACCTGGCGCCAGGTGCGCGCGGCACTGGCTGCGGCGCCGCACCTGAAACCGTTGAGCCAGGGCATGAACGACGCGCAACTGCTGCAGGCGCTGGGCGCCGGGCAGCGACAGCGTGGAGGGGCGCTTCTTCCCCGACACCTATGCCTACAGCCGCGGCGTCAGCGACCTGACCGTGCTGCGCCGCGCCCAGGCCGCGATGCAGCGCCGGCTCGACGCCGCCTGGGCGCAGCGCAGCGCCGACACGCCGCTGCAGAGCCCGGAGCAGGCGCTGATCCTGGCGTCGATCGTCGAAAAGGAAACCGGGCCGAAGGACGACCCGGGGCAGGTGGCCGCGGTGTTCCTGAACCGGCTGCGCATCGGCATGCCGCTGCAGACCGACCCGACGGTGATCTACGGGCTGGGCGAGGCCTTCGACGGCAACCTGCGCAAGCGCGACCTGCAGGCCGACGGCGCCTTCAACACCTACACCCGCGCCGGGCTGCCGCCGACGCCGATCGCCATGCCAGGCATGGCCTCGCTGGCGGCCGTGGTCAAGCCGACGCCGAGCAAGGCGCTGTACTTCGTGGCCCGCGGCGACGGCAGCAGCGTCTTCAGCGACAACCTGGCCGACCATAATCGGGCGGTGAACAAGTACCAGCGCAAGAGCGGCGCCATGAGCGGCCGCTTCATCACCTTCGAGGGCATCGACGGGGCCGGCAAGTCGACGCACATCACCGCCCTGCAGGCCTGGCTCGGTGCCAGGGGCCACGAGGTGCTGCTGACCCGCGAGCCGGGCGGCAGCCCCTTGGCCGAGCAATTGCGCGAGCTGGTGCTGCACCAGCCGATGGATGCACTGAGCGAGACGCTGCTGATCTTCGCCGCGCGCCGCGACCACCTGCACGACCTGCATCGAACCGGCGCTGGCGCGTGGCGCCACCGTGCTGTGCGACCGCTTCACCGATGCCACCTTTGCCTACCAGGGCGCCGGTCGCGGCTTCGACCTGGGCGTGCTGGCGCAGCTGGAGAACTGGGTCCAGCAGGGCCGCCAGCCCGACCTGACGCTGTGGTTCGACCTGGCGCCGCAAGTGGCGGCCGAACGCCGTGCCGCGGTGCGCGCGCCGGACCGCTTCGAGCAGCAGGACACGGCCTTCTTCACCCGCGTCCGCGACGGTTACGCCCAGCGCATGGCGCAGGCACCGCAGCGCTTCGTGCGCCTGGAGGCAGATGCCGACCGTGCGGCGGTCTGGGCACAGATCGCCAAGGCGCTGGAGCAGCAGCCGTGGTGGTAGGCGCGGACGGCCGCTTTGCGCTGCCGTGGATCGAAGCACCGCTGCGCCAGGCGCTGCAGCAGCAGCGGGCCCATGCGTTGCTGCTGCAGGCACCCGCATGGCGTCGGTGCGTTCGAGTTCATGCTCGACTCTGGCCCAGGCCTGGCTGTGCGAGTCGGCCGATGCGGCGCCACCCTGCGGGCATTGCGGCAGTTGCCGCCTGCTGCAGTCCGGTTCGCACCCGGACCTGCACCTGCTGCTGCCCGAGGCCCTGCGTCCCGCACTCGGCTGGCGCCGCGCAGGCCGAGGACGATCCGGGCGAGGGCGGCAAGGCGCGGCGCAAGCCCAGCCGGCAGATCCGCATCGACGAGGTGCGCGCTGCCATCGACTGGGTGGTGCAGAGTTCATCGCGCGGTCGGGCCAAGGTGGTGCTGTTGCACCCGGCCGAGGCCATGAACCTGCAGGCCGCCAGCGCACTGCTGAAGACGCTGGAAGAGCCCCCCGGCCAGGCACGGCTGCTGCTCAGCACCACCGACGAGGCCCGGCTGCTGCCGACGGTGCGCAGCCGCTGCCAGCGCATCCGCCTGGCCGGCCCACCGGCCGAGCAGGCCGCGGCGTGGCTGGCAGAGCAGGGCGTACGCGATGCCCCGGTGCTGCTGGCCGCAGCCGGCGGCGCCCCGCTGGCGGCACGCGACCTGGCCGCTGCCGGCATCGACGCTGCAACCTGGCTGGCGCTGCCGCGGGCGGTCGCCCGGGGACAGGCCGCGGCGCTGGCCGGCTGGCCGGTGCCGCGCGCGGTGGATGCGCTGCAGAAGGTCTGCCACGACGCGCTGGTGCTGGCGCTCGGCGGCACGCCGCGCTACTTCGTGTCGCAACCTGTGCCGCCGGGAGCGCGGCCCGAGCTGTTGAGCGCCTGGGCCAAGACGCTGTCGCGCGTGGCGCGGCACGACGAACACCCGTGGAACGACGGGCTGTTGATCGAGGCGCTGGTCAGCGAAGGCCGCGCCTGCTGGCAAGAAGCCACGACTCGCAGCCCCCGCAGTGGCAGGGCCTTGGATACACTGGCCCGATGAACGACCGCGCCTCGCCCCGCATCGGCACTTCGGCCTCCGAGGCTGCCGTGGGCACGGCGCCCGCCGCGGCGGCCGCAGCCGTGCGGCCCAGCGTCATCCAGCTGGTGTTCCGCGAGAAGGGGGCGCTCTATGCGGCCTACATCCCGCTGCTGACCGATGGCGGGCTGTTCGTGCCCACGGCGCGCGAGTACCGCTTGGGCGAGGACATCTACCTGCTGCTGTCGCTGCCGGACGACCCGCAGCGCTACCCGGTGGCCGGCAAGGTGGCCTGGATCACGCCGAGCAATGCCTCCGGGGGGCGCACGCAAGGTGTCGGCGTTCGATTTCCGTCCGACGAAAAGACTCGGGGCCTGAAGCTCAAGCTCGAGGAGCTCCTGGGCACCTCGATTTCGTCGTCCAAGCCCACGCAGACGCTCTAGGCGCAAAGCTGGCCTGACAATCGGGGGGCTTCGCGCCTGCAGGCGCTGTAGCCAGGCTTGTCGATGTTCGTTGACTCCCATTGCCATCTGAGTTTTCCGGAACTGCACAGCCGCATCGGCGAGGTGCGGCTCGAAATGTCGAAGGCGCAGGTGGACCGCGCACTTTGCATCTGCACCACGATCGAGGAATTCCCCAAGGTGCATGCGCTGGCACTGGCCCACGACAACTTCTGGGCCAGTGCGGGTGTGCATCCCGACAGCGAAGGCGTGCACGAACCCGACGTCGATGAACTGCTGCGGCTTGCCGCGCTGCCGCGGGTGGTGGCCATCGGCGAGACCGGGTTGGACTACTACCGGCTCAACGGCCGCGGCATCGAGCAGATGGAATGGCAACGCGAGCGCTTCCGCGTGCATATCCGGGCGGCCCGCGTGTCTGGGCTGCCGCTGGTGGTGCACACGCGCAGCGCCAGCCAGGACACGGTCGAACTTCTGCGCGGCGAAGGCGGTGGCCAAGTGCGGGGCGTGTTCCATTGCTTCACCGAGACCCAGGCGGTGGCCGATGCGGCACTCGAGCTGGGCTTCCACATTTCGTTCTCGGGCATCCTGACCTTCAAGAATGCCGAGGCCTTGCGCGAGGTGGCTCGCAGTGTGCCTCTGGAGCGCTGCCTGATCGAGACCGACAGCCCGTATCTGGCACCCGTGCCTTATCGTGGCAAGACCAATCAGCCCGCCTACGTGCCGCACGTGGCCGCGCAGTTGGCGTTGCTGAAGAATTGCAGCTTGCACGAGGTGGCTCAGGCCACCAGTTCCAATTTCGAAAGGCTGTTTCCTCGCACCCGTGCGGCAACGGCCAAATCCACTCAAGAAAATGAGAAATTACTTTAGATATCTTATATATACATTCGTAATTATTGGATTTTCATCTGCACGTGCAGACGCCCATGTTGACTTCTTCCGTGCCGTCAGCGTCGACAACGCCCGTACGGTCACGGAACTGCTGGCGCGGGGCTTCGACCCCAACACAAAGAGCGAATCCGGCCAGGTGGCACTCTTCCTGGCCATGCGCGACGACGCACCGAACGTGGCCGCCGTGCTGCTGGCCAGCCCGGCGCTGAACGTCGATGCCAACAATGCAATGGGCGAGACGCCGTTGATGATGGCTGCGCTCAAGGGCCGCTTGGACTGGGCCAAGAAGCTGATGGATCGCGGCGCCAAGGTGCAAAAGCCGGGCTGGTCGCCAGTGCACTACGCTGCCACCGGCCCAAACACCGAACTGCTGGCTCTGCTGCTGGACCGCGGGGCCGACATCAACGCGCTGGCGCCCAACCGAAACACGCCGTTGATGATGGCCGCGCGCTACGGCCCGGAGGGCAACGTCAAGTTGCTGGTTCAGCGCGGCGCCGACAAGAAGCTCATCAATGAGCGCAACCTGTCGGCCGCCGATATGGCAAGGACCGGTGAGCGCACCTGGCTGCTGCCTCTGCTGCAATAGGCGCGGATCGCAGCAGCCTTGTCAGGGCAATTCCGACAGGCAGCTTGGCGCTGGGCCGACTGGTGCTCGAACTGGTGCTCGATAGAGTGGACTTCACGCCAACCCGACCTAGGAAAGCCTGATGTCTCTGCCGCAACACTCCGCCGCAAATCCCTTCGCCTTGCTGACGGATCCGCAAGCTGTTTTCCGAGCCATCGAAAACTCCGAGCGTCTGGAAAGGCTGCACAGCCGTGTCTGCCGCCCGCTGGACAAGCCGCTGCTGCCGATCGTCGCGAGCGAGGACACCGAGGGCGACGATGCCGGGCAGTCGGCGATCGACGAGCTGGACTTGCCCGGCGAAGAGATCTGAGTCGTCGCGACACGGACGCTGCGCGTCCGGCTCAGTACACACTGCAATGCGCGACGATGTATATTATGTTAACTGAATGATGTACATCCGTTGGCGCCGTTCGCTTCGAACCCGCCAACGACTGCGGGCCCCTTTCGGGGCCCGCGGCGTTTTGAAACGAAGACAGATCAGAGCCGTTCGAACACAGCGGCTATACCCTGCCCGCCGCCGATGCACATCGTCACCAGTGCATAGCGTCCACCGGTGCGGTGCAACTCATAGACCGCCTTGGTGGCCAGGAACGCGCCGGAACAGCCGATCGGGTGGCCCAGGGCGATGGCGCCGCCGTTCGGGTTGGTTTTCTTCATGTCCAGTTCCAACCCGCGCGCCACGGCGATGGCCTGTGCCGCGAAGGCCTCGTTGCTCTCGATCACGTCCATCTGGTCGAGCGTCAGGCCACTCTTCTTCAGCGCCAGCTTGGTCGCAGGAATCGGGCCTTCGCCCATGATCTCGTTGGGCACGCCAGCCACGGCATAGGACACCAGCCGCGCCATCGGCTTGTGGCCAGCCGACGACGCCACGGCGGCGTCGGCCAGCACGAAGAATGCGGCGCCATCGTTGATGCCCGATGCATTTCCCGCCGTCACCGAGCCGTCCTTCTTGAAGGCCGGCCGCATCTTGGCGAGCGTCTCCATCGTCGTGCTTGCCTTCACATGCTCGTCAGTGTCGAAGGTGACTTCGCCCTTTCTCGTCTGCTTGACGATCGGCACGATCTGGCTCTTGAAGCGGCCTTCCGCGATGGCCGCCGCGGCGCGGCGGTGCGATTCGACCGCCAGCGCATCCTGCTCCTCGCGGGTGATCCCCCACTTGGTGACCAGGTTCTCGGCCGTGATGCCCATGTGGCCGACGCCGAAGGGGTCGGTCAGCGCCGCGACCATGGCGTCGACGATCTTCACGTCGCCCATGCGCGCGCCGCTGCGCATCTGCGGGCTCAGATAGGCTCCGCGGCTCATTACCTCGACGCCGCCGCCGACGCCATAGTCGCAATCGCCGAGCAGGATGTTCTGCGCCGTGGTGACGATGCCCTGCAGGCCCGACGAGCACAGCCGGTTGACAGCCATCGCCACCGAATCCATCGGCAGCCCGGCCTGGATCGACGCGACGCGCGCGACATACGGATACCGGCTCTCGGTCGGGATGCAGTTGCCCACGGTCACATAGTTGATGGCCTTGGGGTCGACGCCGGAGCGCTTGACCGCTTCCTTCATGACCAATCCGGCCAGTTCGGCCGGCTCGATGTCGGCCAGCGACCCATTGAAGGTGCCGATCGCCGACCTGGCTGCGCCCAGAACCACCACGTCACGCTTGCTCATGTTCGTCTCCTCGCTGAATGAAAGGGAAAGCTCAAGACACGGAACTTAGCGCGCCGGGCTGGCGCCACCCTTACGCTGGATCATGCACCAGCGCCTGATGCGCTGGAAACCGCTTTGCACGCTCAGGTCGTGCAGCGCGGAAACCACTTGCCTGGCCTGCCATTGGTCCATCTTCTTGGCGGAGCCGGAGGGATTCGAAGAACGAGTGTTCATGAGCCTTCCAGCCCTGCTAGTTGCTCGGTGCCTCTGCCGGTACCTCTACCGGCGATTGGAAGATTGAATATTGAATCCAACGCTTGTGATTGTCTCTCAAACGCCAGAGGCCATGGGCAGACTGGCAGACTGGTCGCCGCGGCCATTGATATCCATGCGGAATACGGGCATTTACTGGACAACATGCTGACGCCAGGCGCCCTCCTCCACTCGTTCCTTTCGTGTGTGGCCCCATTGACGGCGACACGATGCTGGATCTCGTCGCGGACCCAATTGAGGCAACGTGGCCCTGCACGTCCAGGATGAATTCCTGGTTGGCGGGTCCGAGCTGGGCGCGCGCGTGCTGAAGGCCAGGCCTGCTTCCTTCGGCGGTTCGAAGAACCCGCCGATTCTTCCGGCGGCGGCGTACGCCGCGTTGAAGGCGAGCAGCATGCTGGCGACGCCGCAGGCCGAGGTCAGGAACGTCCCCTTGGAGTAACCCACCGGCTGCTTGCCGGCGTTGAAGAGGTCGTAGTCCTTCTCGCCGTTTGGCGGCGCCGGTTCCATGCCCAGGATGCCATTCGCAACAGCACCAGATTGCCGACACCCGTTCGCATGTTGAGTCAGCGCCGCAAGAATCGATTTGAAAGCCACGCCTGTACTACGAAGCAAGAGCGCTTGAGATCCCGCCCCTATCGTCCCGGGGCTACCCGTTCAAGCGCCGCTGCTCGGATTCTTGCGATTGATGACGGCGATGGCGTTGTTGAAGATCTCCCCCTTGCGCTTGGCGGATTCGGGCACCTGGGAATGATCGCCCATGCCGGCCGTCGCCGGTTGCCGGGAGTTCACCACCTGGCTGTCGAGCCGGGTTCCCTTCGGATTCTTTTCCGTCGGCATGCGCCGCTTGCGCGCTGCGGCCGAGAACAGGTAGGTGTAGCGCCGATCGGCCGCCATGCGCGGATCGGCCTTGATCTCCCGCAGCGCCTTGGCCAGCAAGGCGATGTCGGCACGCTCGGCGGCGCCCGCGGGCAAGGCCTCGAGTTCGTCGAGGCGCGACTCCATCACCGCCAGCGTCTGCAGGTAGCCCCAATCGTGCGTCACCTGGATCGGGCCGCGCCCCAGGAAGCTCTTGTCCCAGTCGTCTTTCTTGTCGGTCCCGGCCTTGTTGATGCTGCCGCCCGGGTTGTAGCCGGTGACCTTCATCGGCGTCGTGCGACCCTTCGTGATCAGGCCGTCTTTCGAATCTTCCAACCACGACGCGTCGAGCTTCGCGTCGCCGCCTTCGCGGAAGGCGTCATCGCCGCCTGCCTTCGCCGTCTCGGTCATGAACTCCAACATCGCCGACTCCATGTAGGCGTTGGCCAGGTAGTGCGCCTGCGCGCCCGAGGTATCGAGCTTCATCATCCGAAAGGCAGTGTTGATGCGCGGCATCTCGCTCTTCAACTTGTCGTTGGTCTGGTTCCATTTCACCAATTGGCCGGTGTCTTTCGGTTCCCGCTGGCTGGTGCGTTCGTAGATCTCGAGCAGGTCGTCGCCGTCGAGTTCGACAACAACCCGCCGCGCCAGCGGATTCTTGGCGCGCTGCAACGGCGTGGCCTCTTCGCTGGTCGACTGCAGCGGGCCCTGCTTGCGCTTGAAATCTTCGTAGGAGTCGCCCACACCCGTCGCGCTGGCGATCAGCTTGCCGTTCCGGGCGTACTGGGGCGCAAATGTTCCGCGATCCTCCTTGGCCGAGACCCCCGGCGTGGCCTCACCCGTGGTGGCCGCAGCAGCCTCCCCCGCCGCCGGCTTGAATCGTGCGCACCAATCGGCCACGTCCCGCAACTGGCTGTACTGCAGCGGGCTGCGCGAGGTGGCGTGCACCAATTCGTTGATGCGGCTGTAGAGTGCGTTGCGGATGCTCAGGCACTCCTCTCGTTGCGCCGGATCGGCCGCCGCGACGGCTTCCACACGCTCGCGCAGGTCCACACACAGCTTCGCAGTCGCAACCGCGCCGGCCCGGATCGCGGCTTCCAACTCGGGCGTGACGCGGGTCTGCGCGGACAGGTGAGCGAGCACGGTGGCGCCATCCCATTCGCCCTGTGGCGTGAACTGGACCCAGGTCGGCGCCTGGACATCACGCCCCTCAACTGCACGGCTCAGCGTGGGGCCACTCTGCAGGAAGCGTGGCACACCGGCCGCAGCGAGGGCACCCGTTGCCGCCACCGCCGCCCGCGTCGACGCGCGCCGTGCCGGTGCGGTCGCCGCGCTCGTTTCGCTCACCTTCTTCATCTTGTCAGGCGTCCCAAGTGCCGGGGTCAGGGTGGTCGGCCGAGTAGTCGCCCTTCACCCTGCACTGGTTGTCTTCGGAGTCGGCAGCGATGCTGTGAAAGGCCTTCCCGTCCCAGTATTCGATCTGGTTGGCAGCAACGTCCAGCACACCCGCCTGGGTCGAATTGTCGCCGCGGTGGTTGGAGCGGATCGCAGACTTCCACGCGACCGCGGCCGCGGCAACGCCACCGCTGTCGAGCAGCAGGTCCTTGGGCAGGTTCGACGCGAACTTGTTGGCCATGGTGCCGCCGTTGAGCGGGGCCGACTTCTTGTAGCCGAGGAAGACCGCCTTCGGGAACAGCTTGCTCCACACCGCGGCCGGGTCGCGGCAGATCGTCGCGCAGCTCGTGCTGACGATCAACCGGACGTTGTTCAGCGGCCCGGCCAGTGTGCGTGCATCGAAGCTCACCTTGCCCGAGTCGTCGCCCCACAGACCCGGCACCTGGTACTGCGCGTACTGGTGGCCGGAGAACACCAGCACGTCGGCAGCGGCAAACGACTTCTGTGCCTTCGACGGGTCGTCGGACAGCTCCGAGGCGCCGGGGTGCGACGCCGTGGGCGTGTAGCCGAGTTCATTCAGCTTGCTTTTCGTGGTGAAGCGGTTGGACGGGTCGAAGCCGCTCACCGAGTAGCCCGCGAACGGCTTCTGGCTCTCGCGCCAGGCCAGCCTGCGGTCATCGGCGGCCACGTCCTTCGTCTGGCCACTGGCCAGGACGGGGCGCTGCTCGTCGCTGTACAGCGCCCCCTTCGGAACATCGTCCAGGAAGTCGGCCTCGCTGTACGAGGGGAAACAGCTGCGCGTGCGTTTCAGCTCGAGGTACAACATCGGCAGATCGGCCTGCGAACCATGCTGCACCGACACCGCGTGGATGAAGACGTCGAACTCCTGCTCGGCCAAGGTGCGCCCGTGGCAGGCATCGGCGGGCTGCGCCGCGTCGGCCGTGTCGGCCCCATCGCCCGGCACACGCTGGACCTGCTGCGCAGCAGCCCCGCGCTGTTGTACGACATGGGTGAGTTCGTGCGCCAGCAGCCGGCGCCCGGCATCGGTGCCCGGTGCGTACTCGCCGTGCGCGAACACCAGGTCGCTGCCGAGCGCGTAGGCGCGCGCGCCGAACGACCGCGCGGCGCTGTCGGCTGCCGCGCCGTCGTGCACACGCACGTCCGAGAACGCCCGGCCGAAGCGCGGCTCGAAGAAGCCGCGTGCTCCGGCATCGAGGGCCTGCCCGGCGCCAGCGTCCGGCGCGGCCGCGGTGGTGCTCGGAGTTGGCGGCGCCGTCTCTGCCTTGCGCTGGATCTCAGGCGCGGCTTCCTCATCCGTGCAGGACGGGCACGGCGCTGGCTCCGACGCACAGGCAGTCGCAACTGCGCTGAAGGGCCGGCGCCGGCATGCGCATGACCTGGTCAGCAACCCGGTCGGCCTCTTTCTCGTACGGGTCGCCGGGCTGGCTGACGGGCAGCTTGGCCTGCAGGTAGCGCGGCACCCCGGCGTGCGCCGCCGACGCCGGGGTGCGCCCGGCGGCCGCGAGGCGCGGCGCCGTGGGGCTCGGTCGATTCAGCGAAAGGCTGCCAGCGTGGTGTGTCATGACGATCCTTTCTCTCCCGCTGCCTTGCACGTCGACCCGGCTACTTCGGTGCCGCGATCGAAGAGATGCGGATGTACCTCTCGATGCAACCGGCCGGCACTGGATCGGGGTCGAAGACGACCGCTGCCATGCCCTGGACGATTTCCTTCTCGCTGACCACGCCGAACGGAAACGCTGAAAAGCGGTTCTTGTCGACCTTCAGGGCGTTTTCGTTGTTCCAGGGGTCGATGCGGGCAATGTGTGCCGTCTCGGCCTCAGTGATAGGCAGGCCGGCGGCCTTGCGCTTCTTGTGGTCGGCGATCCGGCGCGTCACGTCGTCGTTGGTCCAGATGACCCACGAGCCGGTCGGCGCGGCATCGAGCACCTGGTCCATGTTCTGGTTCACCAGGATCTTCGGGATGACGTTCTTGTACTCGCCAGAGGGCAGGCGCACGAGTTTCTCCTCGCCCTCGGTGTAGGGCTTGTCGCCCGCCTTGTCGGACTTGACCGGCTTCTGGAAGTACTCGGGCCGCGTGCCCTCCATCCGATCGAACAGGTAGGACATGAAGCCGATCTTCAGCGGTGCATTCTTCTTGTTGAAGGCCTCGCGCGACAGCATCCGCCAGTCGGCATACAGGCGCTCGACTTCGGCACCCTCGAAACAATCGAAGCGCCAGCGTGTGGTTCCACCGCCGACCTTGGGAACAGGCTCGGCCAGGTGGGCCACCATCTGGCTCATCGCAACCCAGGGCTCGACGGTCGCCTCGATGCTGCGGCCGGACTCCTTCCAGTAGCGCGCGTCGAAGCCGTCGTTCGGGTCGGGGCCGGCGGCCGAGCCGGCTGTCACGCCGAACTTTGCGTCGCGGGCGAGCACACGGCCGGCTTCGGCAATGGCGTCGGCCCAGGTCGCCGGCCCTGTGGTCGCGCCCGTCGAGACCGAGGCCATGCCGCCCGAGTTGGCATCGAGCACCTCGAGGGTCTGCCGCATCTCGATGATCCGGCTCGAAAGCACCCTGTCCCGGGCCTCGATCACGAACTTGCGTCCGACGGTGACGGCCACGTCCTTGCCACTGCGACGCATCGTGATGCCATCCAGGTCACGCTGGTAGTCGACCCCGCTGAAGTTCCATTTTTCGAGTGACGCGGGAAAGAAGGTTCGCAAAAGGCGAAACACGATCGAGGCGCCGTCGAGCATCATCCGGGTGTCGTCGTTCGCGTCGGTCTGGGCGCGCTTGCCCGCCGCCGCGATGGCATCGACGTCCTCACTGGTGGCGTCCTTGGCCTGCACCGCCGGTGTGGCACCCGCAGCCCCCACCAGATGCTGCAGCAGCGGCCCCACCGGGCGATGGCCGACCACCGCATCGGCCACCGCGTCGGCATGGCGCTCATAGCGGTCAGCCCCTTGCCCGACGCCCCCTGGCAGCACGACGCCGCCGCGTTGTTGCAGCACGTGGGCGGCTTCGTGAGCGGCTGTGTGCAGGCTCGGTGCCTCGCGGAAGGCGATGTGCTCGCCGACGGTATAGGCCTGGGCCTGGATGCCGCGCGCGGCCTGCGCCGCATCGCCCCCCACGTGGGCCTGGACAGCGCTCACGTCGTGCGGGCCGAAGGCCTGCTGAATGGCGCTCAGGTGCGGCAACGATCCGGCGCTGCCGCTCACCCCCTGTTCGGCGATCCGATGCACGGGGTCGGCATCCGGCGCCGGCTCGCTGCGCAGGAAGCGCGGCAGCCCCGCGCTGGGCGACGGCGCGGCCAGGCGGCCCGACTCATGGCGCGGTGGCGTTGCGGTCGACTCCCTCGACCGGGCGGTGCCAGTACGCGGCATGGCTGCGTGTCTTGTGCGCATGGTGGCTCTGCCTGCCTCTTGCGCTCTCAGCCCGAATGCGCTTTACGCAGCAGGCCCGCGGGCACCTGCCGCCCCAGCTTGCGGTATTCGCCCGCGACGGCCTGCACCACGGCATCGAAGCCGATCGCAGCACCCTGCGCTTGCAGATCGGCCTGCGCCGCCGCCGCCAACACGACATTGCGCACATGCCCGCCCGCCAGCTCGCACACCGTCGCCAGGCAGTTCAGCTCGGCGGCCGACAGCCGGTGCCGCGCGCCCAGGTGCGCGACCCACAGCGCGCGCCGTTCGGTGGGCGTGGGCAGCGGGAACTCGATGATCGCGTCGAGCCGGCGCGTGAAGGCGCTGTCGAAGCGGCTGCGGCTGTTGCTGGTCAGCACCGCGATGCCGTCGAACGACTCGATCCGCTGCAGCAGGTAGTTGGTCTGTGCATTCGCGAAGCGGTCGTTCGAGTCCTTCACGTCGGTGCGCTTGCCGAACAGCGCGTCGGCCTCGTCGAACAGCAGCACCACGTCGGCATGCTCGGCGCGGGCGAACAGCTGCGCCAGGTTCTTCTCGGTCTCGCCGATGTACTTGCTGCTGACCGCGGCCAGGTCGACGCGGTACAGCGGCAGCCCGAGCGCGGTGGCCAGCCAGCCGACCGCGAGCGTCTTGCCGGTGCCCGACGGGCCGACGAACAGCGCGCGCACACCTGGCCGATAGCGGGCCTGTGCGGATGCGCCCAGGCACCCGACCAGATGCTCGCGCGCGGTGCAGCGCAGGCGCAGCGTCGTCAGCTCCTCGCGCAGCGCCGGGCCGGTGACCAGCACGGCGTCGCCGATGGGCTCGGGCAGCAGCTCGGCGAGCGAGCCGAGCGCCCCCGCGGCCCCCCCGCGCACCGCCCCTGCGACATGGCTGCGCTGGAACTGCGACGCACCCTCGAGCCCGGCCAGGTGCCGGGCGGCGACGCCGGTGCGGTGGATGCCGAAGGCGCCGCAGCGGTGTGCCGCGCCGAGTGCTCCGGCCAGTGCGGCATCGTCGGTGTGGCCGCGCCAGAGCTCGGCCCGCTCGGCGGCATCGGGCAGCGCCAGGCACCACTGCGCGAGCGTTTCGCCATCGAGCGTGAAGCTGCCGTCGAGCCCGGTCGCGACCAGCCACGGGCCGCGCCAGCCGGGCGGGCGTTGCAGCGCTCGGCTCTCACCCGGCGCCAGCTCGCTGCACACCACCGGCAGTGCGCCGTTCAGCCAGGCCCAGGCGCCGAACCCCTCGGGCGGCGCCGCATCGATGTAGACCGCGCGGGCACCCAGCGCGCGTGCCACCAGCGCGCAGGCGGCACGTGCTTCCTGCGCATGGGCGCAGCGCACCGCCAGCGCGCCATCAGTCGGCAGGGCGTGCGCCTGGCGCGTGGCCGCGGCATGCACGGATGCGGCGAGCGGCACGGCAGCCGCGGAGTCGAAGCGCACCGCAGGCCAGCCGGCGGGCGCGTGCGCAGGCACCACCGCCGGTGGCATGTGCAAGGCCAGCACGATCGGCACCGGCACCAGCAGACCGGCCTCGGGCAAGGCACGGTTCGGGTCGTCCAGGCGCAGCACCCCGGCGCGGAAGGCGGCGCCATCGACCAGTTGCGCCAGCACCGCGCCCGGCGCACCGAGACCGAAGCTGTCCGCCAGGCGCAGCAGCAGCCCGACCGTCGGTCGTGCAGCGGCCACGGGTGCCTGCAGCCACGCGATCACGCGGCCGCTCATCGTGTCGGTTTCCACGGCCGCGGCGAGCGCCAGCGCCGCCACTTCGATCACGCTGAATTCGAGCCGCTCCGACAACGCCAGCAGCCGCTGCGCCGTGGCGGGCGGGTCGCGCCACCAGTCTCGCAGGGCCTGGGCGGGGTCGTCACCCAGGTGGGTAGCGCACTCGGCCAACCACTGCGCCTCGGCACCCTGGCCCGCAGCCGGCGCCCCGGCCAGCGCGCCGAGCAGCAGTTCGTGGAGCGGCGGGCGCAATCTGGTGCCTTGGCTGTCGTCGCGTTTCATGGGCGGTCGAAGTGAAAGGCGACGACGCGGCCGAACCACGGCAGCCAGCCGGGGTCGAGGTCGAGGCCGTGGCGGCGCACCCGCAGGTCGGTGGCGTTCAAGGCGAAAAACACGTCGATGTGCGAACGGGTCGCGGCGAGCTGCGCCGGCCGCAGCACGAGTGACGCGAGGCCGATGCCGAGTTGCCGGCGCAGCGTGCGGCGGCAGCGGGCCAGCCATTCGGCGGCCCGCGTGTCGGCTGCTTCGTTGGCGCTTCCCAGGCGGCTCGCCAGGTCGCAGCGCCAGCACGCGCTGGCATCGGGTCGTCGGCCGGCACACGCAGGCGCTGCAGTGCGGCGCGCAGCACGCCCGCGGCGATGGCCAGGCGCTGGTCCGGGTCGGCCATCTCGTTCCATGCGCCGAAGCCGAGCCGATCGAGCAGCGGCAGCAGGAACAGGCAGCCGCCCGCAGCGGTCGGCAAGCGCTGCTCGAAGGGCAAGCCGGGGGCTGCAGGCCCTGCGCTGGCGCGGTGGCCGTCGAGAGGCGCTGCCAGCGCATCGAGCGTGGCCCGATGAGGGTCGGGTCGCGCACTCGCGCCTTCGCGAGTGGTGCCGTCGGTCTGCGAGCACAGCGGCGGCACCGCGTCCACCTGCTCCGGGACGACGGCGCGCCGGGGTCGAACCCGGCACGCTCGCCCTGCCCTGCCACGGGTGCGGGCCCTGTTGCGGCCAAGGCGACCCACCGATCGATCCAGTGGACCTGCGTCGCCACGACGCCGGCGTTGTGCAGCAGCGCCGCACCGACCACCGGGCCGACCGCGTCGGCCAGCCGTCGGCGGGGCCAGCGCTGCAACAGCGCGACCATGAGCAGCGGCAACGTCGCGCGCGCGGCCGGCTCGCGCGACAGCGTGAGCAGCACCGCGGGCAGCAGCGCGGCACCGGCCGGCAACACCCCCAGCGGCACCAGCTCGGGCGACAGCAGCCGGGGCCAGTACCAGGCCTCGGTCGAGCGCCCGTCGGCCACCCGCAGCGCGAGGCTGGCCAGGGCCTGGGTGCGGTCGGCGAACCAGACCGCATCGGCCCGGTCCGCAGCTTCGTCGGCACCATGACACCAGTGCAGCGACAACGCGCCCACCCGCCGCTCGATGGCCAGCGCCACGGTCTGCGACGGCGCGGCCGGGTCGACGCGGCCGAGCGCGAGCCGGCGCACCAGCAGCAGGCTGGCGCCCTGGCCGGGCAGGCTGGCGCAGCGCAACGCGTCTTCGATGCACCGCGCACCGCGCCGCGCCTGCGCCGCGTCGGCGGCGCGCAGGTGCAGCCGGCCGACGCTGCGCTCGCGAACCGGTGCCATCGCAGCCATGCCCACCCTCAGCGGCCGAGCCGTTGCGCCGCGCTGGCGCTGACCACGGCGGCGCTGTCGAAATGCACCCGCATGTCGGTCGCGAGATCGACCTGTGCGGCCGCGGTGTACAGCACCCGCGCCGAGACCTCGCCCTGGCCGATGTCTTCGACCAGCGCGCGCGCCACCACCTCGTTGGCGCGGTAGACCACCGCCTGCATGCCGACCCGCAGCTTCGCGCCCGGCTCCAGCGCGATCAGCGGAATGCGTTGCCCCGGGCGCACCGCCGGCACCGGCCGCGGCAAGCGGCCGGCAATGATGCGGCCGACCGGCGCATGGCTGGCCAGCAGCAGCGCCATGCGGACCAGGTCGTTGACCAGCGCGATGGCAGCCGGCACGGTGGGCACCACCTGGGCGAACAGCCAGTCGATGTAGGCCTGAATCTGGCGCCGGTCGGTCGAGTCGATCTCGCTCCAGCGCGGCAGGTTGGCACCGTTGCGCAGGTTGGGCGCCGCGTCGAACTGCGACATCAACTCGGCCCAATCGAGCCGGATCGACGCCGCCACACCGCCGAACTCGGCATGCAGGCAGGCGCAGACCTGTGCGATGCGGTCGAACTCTGCGGCAGCGTCGCGCGCCACCGCGCCCTTGCCGTGGTCGCCGTCGATCAGGTCGCCGAGCGACAGCAGCTCGGGCACCTGGGCACGCAAGCCCTGCCAGGTCATGGCCGCGGCCTGTGTCAGGTTGATCGCAGCAACCGCATTGACGCGCGTCGCAAGGATGGCGGTCTGCCGCGTCGCGACCTGGGCCACCGCGCCCGCCAGCCGCGCGGTGCTGGCGGGCTGCGGCGCCTCGATGCTGCGCTGTGCCACCAGCGCGCCACGCAGCTGCGCGCTGCGCAGCGTGCGCAGCAGGAGCTCGCTGCGGTCGAGCCGGTCGAACAAGCGCGGCGTGCGCACGAACCACGCGGCCGGCGCCTCGCGCACGATGCGCAGCATGTCGTCCAACTCATCGGGCACATCGGCGTGGTCGCGCAGGCAGGCCGGCACCGGCGCCTCGGCCAACGCCGGGTCGATCGCGCGGCGCGGCGCGGCGAGCGCCGCCGAGGTTTCACGCGGGCGCATGAAGGCGATGAAGCGAACCTCCTGGGCCAGCACCGCGGCACGCCGCGCGTTGATCGCGGCCAGGCGCGCTTCTTCCTCGGCGATCAGCGCACGCGCCACGCCGACATCGTGGCGCGCTTCGGCCAGCCGGTCGCCGGCCGCGTCGAGCCGCTGCGCGGCGATGACCTGCTCGTTCTGCAACGCGGTCAACGCAAACTCGCAGCGCGTCAGCGCATTGCGATAGCGCTGCAAGCGACCTTCGATCTGGCGCAGCAGCGCGACCGTGTGGTCGCTCATGTCGGCGGTCTCGGAGAACAGCGTCGACTCGTCGACCGCGTTGCGGCCGGGCGATTCGAGCAGCAGGTTCAGGAGCGCCGGGCTGGCACGGAAGTCGGCCAGCTTGCGCGAACGAACCGTGTTGCCGCCGGTGGGGTTCAGATCGGCGAGGAAGGGGTCGCCGGCCAGGCCGTGCACGTCGAAGCCCTCGAACAGGCCGGGCACCACGCCGCCGTCTTCTTCGGTGAACTCGGCCACCAGGCCGATCAGGCGCCGCATCGCTTCATGGCGCGTCGACAGGGCGTAGTCGCGCGCTTCCTGCGAGGCCGGTTGCTTCAGCCGGTCGGCGATGGCCGTGGTGCGGATCGCCGACTTGCCGATCACCGGGTTCGACAGCACCACGTCGATCGGCGAGAACTGGTTGGCGCGGTAGATCGGCGCAAAGGTGGCCTGCGCGACCACCGCTTGAGCCGCAGCCGTCTTGGTGCTGGTGCGCGGTGGCGTTTGCCGCAGCAGCGCCGGGCCGCTCTCGATCGCCTGCGCGCCTGCGAAGTTCAAGACCGGGTTGAAGGCCGCCGCCCCGCTGCTTGCGAGATTGATGTTGGTCGTGAACAGCGCGGCCCGCGGCGCGGTGTCGGCCTCGGTGGTGCGCGTCACCGGCCTCTTCAACTCGGCGATGTAGCTCGCGATCTGTGCCTGCGACGCAACCGCGGTCTCGGCCTTCGCAATGCCGGCCAGCGCAGGAGAGACCGCCACGCGCATCGCGTCGGAGCTGCCGAGCATCAGCTGGCGCAGCCGGTACACGTCGGTCTGCATCTTGACGAAGCCGTAGTCCGTCAGGTCGTCGGCGCGGTCGATGCGCTGGCGCAGGTAGCTCACGAAAGGCGCGAGGCCACGCACCGTGAGCTGGGCCCGCTCCTGCTCCGACAGCACGGCGAGCAGCGGGTCGGCCAGCAGCTCGCGCACCTGCTGCACCTGCCCGATGCGCGAGCTCGCGGTGGGTGCGTACAGGTCACGCGCATCGAGAAACTGCCAGGTGCCGCGCGGCTGCGCACCGGCCGGCAGCGCGCCGCTGAACCACGGGCGTTCGGTGATGGTCTGGACCGTCGCGCCGGTCGCATCGGTCGCATTGGTGACCGTCATCGCGCCGGCCGGGCCGAAGGCCGCGCTGCCATCGAAGAGCGTGAAGGCCATGCCGGTGATCGGTTGCGTCGAGGCAATGCCGACATCCGCGATCGGCACGGACAATCGCACCCACTCGCCCGCGGGCGGCAGCCCACCGGCGCGCCGCCGCGCCGGGCCGGCCGCACCCCAGGGCACCAGGTCCCAGCCCCAGAACGCGCGGTGCTCCCAGTTGCCGACGAGCCATTGCAGCATCACCTCGCGCGGCGGGTCGTTCGGGTCGATGTAGACCCAGGCGTAGAGCAGCGGGTCGTTGCCCGCGTTGAAAGCCGGGCTCGCGGCTTCGAAGAAATGCTGGTGGATGCCGCTGCGCACAGGCTCCACATGCCCGCCCGGCAGCAGCGTGCGGCTGCTGCCGACGCCGGGCACGGTGGCCGGGATGGCAGGCAGCACGCCACGCGAGGGCTCGAACGGCGCCCACAGGTCGTTGTGGGTCAGCAGGTCGAAGGGCTCGTCGCCCTGAAGTCGGGCACCCGCCGGCAGGACGTTGCAGAACCATTTGGCCTCGCCGCCCACCGGCGCGGCTGCCGGTCATCGCGTAGGCGGCCTGGCCGTCGTAGAGCGTGAAGGCCATGCCGTCGATCGCTACGCCGGCCACACCGACGGCCGCGGCCGGCACTTCGAGCAGCAGCCAGCGCCCGGTCTCGGGCAAGTCGCCCACGCGGCGGTGCGCGGCGCTGTCGGCCGCACCCCAGGGGATCAGGTCTTCGCCCCAGAACGCGCGGTGCTCCCAGTCGGCACCGGTGTGCCATTGCAGCATCAGCGTGCGCGGCGGGTGGGCCGGGTCGAGGTAGACCCAGGTCGCGAGCGTGTCGCCGGCGGCCGGTGTCAGCGTCTCGGTGGCGCTGTCAAAGAAGTGCTGGTGGATGCCGCTGCGCAGCGCGCTGCGGTGCCCGCCCCGGCCGGCGGCGGCCCCCAGGGCGACAGGCTTTCGGGCTCGACGGCGAGCGGGTCGTCGTTGAACGCGATGACCGTCTGCGGCTGGCCGGACAAGATGCGCCCGAGCAGCGCAACCTCGTTGCGCAGACCCTGGCGCGCACCGAGTTCACGCGCGCGGGTCAGCAGAAAGCGGTCCAGCGTCTGCTGGAATTCGGGGTCGATCAGTTCGGTCTGCAGCAGGCGCGGCTCCCACGACGCCTGAGACACCGGCACCAGCAGGCGCACCCGTTCGGGGGCCGACAGGTCGATCGGTGCGAGCGCCGCTGCATCGCGGATCGCGACGTCGAGTTGTTCGGTCGGCAAGGGCACCGCGTCGAGCGAGACGCTGGGCGGAAAGAAGTCGCTGCGCCAGGTGCTGGTGTTCAGCGCTTCCTTCGGCAGCAGGCCGACCGGCGGCAGGCGCAGGAACGGGTCGGCCAGTTGGGCGGCCGGCGGCAGCGGCTCGCCCAGCTCGGCGATCTGCTCGGCAAACTGCTCGATGCGCGCCTGCCAGACGAGCGGCAGGCGGCTGTCGGCGCGCAAGGCCGTGCCCGCGCCGGCGAGCCAGGCTTCACGCGCCCGGCCGCCGTGGCGCACCACCGCCGCGCGGTCGCTGAACGCCGGCTCGAGGCCGGTAACGACCGCCACGGCCGCCGCAGGGTCGAGCGCCATCAAGGCGATCGGCACGCCCCACTCGCTCCACGGCAAGACCTCGCCTTCGGGCAGCGCCGCTTCGGCGTCGAAGATCAGGTGCGCGAGCGCATTGCGCCGCCGCAGCGGGCTGGCTGGCAAGGCGAGCCATTCTTCGGGCCAGGGGTACCAGAGCAGGCGTGCGCCGTCGCCGATGCGCCAGTCTTCGAAGGCGGCGGTGTCGCTGTCGCAGCCGCAGCGGTCGCAGGGGTCGGCCGGGTCGATCGGCGACACATCCATCGTCACCGGCTTGCAGCAGCAGCACCCCGACACGCGACATGCGCTCGGCCGCGGTCAGCAGCGTCGCGCCCAGCGAGGGGCCGATCGCGCGCGGCTGGGCCTGCCCGGGCAAGGGGTCGGGGATGGGCGGATCGCCGGATTCGACCGCGGTGAACCACGCCGGTGGCGCGACCACCGGCACGTCGGCGAGAAGGCATTCCATGCGGCGCACCAGCAGCACGTCTTCACCACTCGCAGCGAGGCCCTGCCCCGGCTCGATGAAGAGCCGCAGTTGCTGCGCGAGCGGCCCGGCCGGCGGCTCGACCACATGGCTCAGTTCGAGCCCCTGCACCACCCCGGCGCTGAACGCCTGGCCACGCTCGGCGATGCGCCCGGCCTGCCAGCGCTGCCGGCCTTCGAGCGTGGCCGCGGTCAGGGCGCGGCCGGCGAACAGGTTCGGCCGGCGCAGCCAGTCGGTCGCCGCGGCGCTGGCGTCACCGGGCGACAACGCGGCGACACGTTCGCCGGACAAGGGCTTGACGATGCGGGTGATGGTGCTCACGGCGGGCTCCTGGTGCGTGCCGGTTCAGGCCACTTGTTCCTAGGCGCCGGTCTTGCGGCGCCGGCCGCTGCGAGCTGGCGACGGGGGCTTGGCGGGGGTGTCGGCGCTCTTGGTCTTGCCTTTGCCCTTCGCCGGCGCCGCTGCAACAGGCTTCTTCGATCTGCCAACCGGCGCAGGCACGGGCGCCTGCACCGACTCCGGCCGGGCGACGGGCCTGACGGGCGCGCCACCCGTGCCCAGCGCAATCCGGCGCAACTCGACACCCGAGGCCACCTTGGCCTCGGCATCGAGCCGTTTCCACGCTGTGCCGGCGGCGAACTGCTGCAGCGTCTGTGCGTTCAGCGGTGCGATCTGCTCGACCCTTTCCAGCCCGGTGCCTGCGCCAGGCGCGGTCACGTCGGCGGCCACCCTCATCACCGAGGCCAGGTCGAGCGTCTGGCGCTGGCCTTCGGTCGCGGGCGTCGCGGTGCTCGCCTCGGTCAGGGCGCCGAGGGTCGCGGCGGTCAGGGCCGGCGAATCGGCCAGCCGTCTCGACGACAGCAGCTGCGTCGCCGTGCCCAGCGCGGCCGGTGACGAGCGGGCGACCAGGTTGTCGAACGCGGTCGTGAGGCCCAACGCGCCGAGCCGCGTGCGCAACTGCGCCTCGACAACGCGCTCATCGACACCGCTGATCGCACGCGCCGCACCGACCTGGTCGTCGCGCAGCGCGAGGTGCCGGCGCCGCACGAACCAGAGCGTGGAGCAGCCTGGCCAGGCGCTGCCACTCGGCGTCCGACGGGTTGGTGGGGTCGAGCACCGGCGGTGTGCCGCGCGGGATGCGCAGCTTCTGCAAGACCTCGAACGGCTTGCGCTGCGACAGCAGGTTGGGCGCGGCCGGCTTGACGATGCGCGTCACGCTGGTCAGCCGCGCGCAGCACCGCGCGCCACTCGTTGCGCGGCACCGGCGCCACGATCAGCACCGCGGTCGAATCGAGCGACTCGGGCGGAGCCGAGAGGTCGATCGGCTGCAAGCGCGAGCGCGTCTTCGACCAGCGCCGGCAACTCGTCTTCCGGGATGATGCTGAAGTCGACGTCGATCTCGGCCGGAAAGAAGTTCTGCGTGAAATCCAGCGGGTTGATCACCCCCGCCGGCAGCGGCCCGGCCGGCGGGCAGCGCCGGGAAGTAGGCGTTGGCCGGGAAGCTGCGGCCGTTGCTGCGCGCGAGCACGTCGTGCAGGTGGTCCTGGTACTGCATCAGGTGCGCCAGCCGCAGCGCGCGCGGCGACAAGCCCAGCCCCGGCAG
This sequence comes from uncultured Pseudomonadota bacterium, assembly GCA_963818005.1. GTDB lineage: Bacteria > Pseudomonadota > Gammaproteobacteria > Burkholderiales > Burkholderiaceae_C > Rubrivivax. The sequence continues at coordinate 43,811 of CAWFQP010000025.1, read as the reverse complement.
GTCGCCGCGGTCGGCGCCGAGCTCGCGGCGCACCATCGCCTCGTCGATCCAGACCACGCTGTTGTTCTGCAGCGCCAGCATCGCCAGCGGCAGCACGTTGGCCGACACGCCGCCGGCCTTGCCGGTCACGAAGATGCTGCGCGCCACCGCGCCGCGGCGTGCCTCGAGCGCGTCGTCGGCGCCGTCGTCGCTGCCACGGCACCAGCACCACCGCGGTCGCTTCGACCACGTCGCCGTCCTCGACCGTGCGCTGGCCGGTGATCTGCGACGGGTAGGCGCCGATCGGGTTGGCGGTGAACTCGACCGGCCGCAGCGCCAGCACGAACAGGCCGGTGCGGCTGCGCAGCGGCGGCTGCGGCGATGCGCGACAGCCCGAAGCGGGCCGACAGCTGCTCGGCCGACGCGATGTTGGTCAGCGCGACGATCGAGCGCGCGCGGCAGCAGCACCAGCTCGCCGGCCGGCGTGATGCCGTGGCCGGCGCCGACATGCGAGCGACCTGCGGCCCGCTGCCTTCGGTCACATGCAAGCCCGTCGCGACGCCGCTGCCGGCGGCGCGGCCGAGATCGGCCTCGCGGGTGAGGAAGTACTGCTGGTCGCGGATCAGGTCGCGCGCCGCGAGAAAGCGGCCGTCGAACCAGCGCGGCCGTTCGCGGCGGGTGTCTTCGACCAGCACGCCGGCGCGGCGCAGCGTCGGCACATCGGCCGCACCGACCAGCTCGCGGGCGGCACCTCGGGTCAGATTGAGCGGCATGAGGGTTCTCCTAGAGTGGACCGGTGTGCATCAGCACCGCGTCTTGAGACTATTGGCGGTCGCTCCCGTCAGCACGGGGTCTGCCGACCCCTTGCCAGGGCCGCTGCTCGTCACCTTCGTCATGTTGGCGATCTGCCAGCCGAGCAGGTGGCACGGGTCGGCGTCGTCCTTCAGCATGGCGACGACGAAGCACTGGATGGTCCAGTTGTGAACGAAGACAAGGGGACGACCCGGCACCTGCGCGACGAGCCAGACATTGAAGACGCCGTCGATCCGCATCCGGCGCAGCGGATTCCCGCCCTTGTGGCCTTCCGGTGTGGCCGTCGATCCCTGCCTCGAGGGCAGTGTCACGAGGGGGCTGTCGGTCAGCGCGGGGAAGGTCCCAAAGGCCTCAGGCCCGAAGTGTCCGGGCTCCCCGTACCACGGTGCCTTCGATTTCGCGGTCCCGTCCCGGGCGTTCTTGACGCAGTGCCACTGGTTGCCCGCCCACGCCCAGTTGTTCGCCTTGTCCCGCTTGAAGTACACGCCGCCCGAGAGGCAGTTCTCGACGGTCTGGATGTAGCCGACCTGGATCCCCTTGGTGTTGGATCCGGGCAGCGCGCAGTGATCGCTGGCCGGCATCTGCCACGCCGGCCCACCGGCCGTGAACACCACGTTACCCAGGCTGCCAGGTGGACACCCCACGGGGGAGACCTTCGGTCCGCTCATCTTGACGGTGTCGTCGGGCACGGTAACGAACACTCCGGGTGCCACCGCCACCCGAGCGGGATCGTCCAGCTTGCCGCATTCGTCGACCTTGGCCTGCATCGGTTGCTCTCCCTCCATCTCCTTCAGGGGATCGCCGCTTTGCCGCTGCACGCGCCCGGCACTCGCGGCGGACACACCCGGAGCCTGTTGCATCACGTGCGTCAGCTCATGGGCCAGCAAGCGCCGGCCTGAAGGCGTGGCAGGCTCATACCGGCCTGCACCGAACGCAATGTGAGACCCCACCGTGTAGGCCAGCGCGTTGATCTCGCGCGCCGATTGCCTGGCCTCTTGATCCTGGTGCACACGAACGTGGCTGAAGTCTTGCCCGAATCGCGGCTCGAAGAATGCGCGCGCGTCCCGCGACAAGGGTTCGCCGGAAGAGCGAAGCACCGAGCCCACCGAGGCAGGCGCCTCGCCGCCCGCCGCGTCGCCCTTGGGCGACACCATCTCCTGCTTTGCACCGCAGCTTGGGCAGGCGGGCTCATCGCCACCACACGCCGCACACCGCCGATGCGCCGTCTGCGCTTCGGATTCAGGCATCCGCATGACCTGCTCGGCGACCTGATCGGCTTGCTGCTCCAACGGGTCCCCCGGCTGACCGATCGTCAACTTGGCCTGGAGAAAGCGTGGGAGGCCGGTGCTGATGCCCAAGCCAGCGGTTGCCCGCGCGAGACCCGGCCTCGCGGAGCGCGCGTTGGCCGATGCGGCCGGCACCGTCGACTTGACCATGGATCCCATCAGCATCAGGTCACTCCTAGGCGCCGATCCAGCGCGAGATCATGGAAATGGCGGGCACGAAGCGACGCCGCCAGTTGTCCACCCGCACGGCCTCGGCATTGCGCACCGGGGGGTCGGCGGCATCCACCGGCAGCAGCACCCGGGCCAGGTAGACGGCGCTGCGGTCGACACCGTCGGGGTGTTCACGCAGCGGCTCGAGTTCGTCGGGGCTGCCGGCACGACCGCTCGGCGGGTAGGCGTCGAGCACCGCGTCGTGCAGCCGGGCCTGGCGCTCGGTGGGGTCGGCAATCGCGGCGAGGTCGAGGCCGCGGTCGGGCAGGCCGTCGAAGGCGTCGTCGAGTCCCGGGCGCAGCACCAGCAGCAACTCGTAGGCATCCCGCAGCCGCGAGGTCGCGACGGCATCGAGCGCGTCGTAAGGGCCGGTGGCGAAGCTCGGTGTGTAGCCCTGCGCACAGCCCACAAACCGCACGAACACATCGGCGACGACCGCACGCGCCGGCAAGGCACCGCCCTCGGCGACCAAGCGCGCCGAGGTGAAACGGTCGAGGCCACCGTAGGCCGCGAGGCGCAGGCTGTCGCCCCCATCGACCGCGCCCTGCGCCGCGAACCACGGCACGAGGCGCAGGCAGGCAGGCCGCGGCAACTCGATCAGGCGGCCCAGCCGATCGACCGCGACGCCGGGTTCGACGCGAATCTCTTCAGGGCGCTGGCCGGGCCCGGCCTCGATGGCACTCTGGTAGCTCACACGCAGGCCGGCCAGCGTGCCGCCACCGGCGAGCTGCGCCAGCGCACGCGCGAGCCGGCCGCGGTGGTAGGTCTGCTCGTCGGCGAAATCGCTGGCGTCGAGCAGCATGCCGGTGGCGTAGACGGGCCGCTCGGGCAGCGGGCGTGCGTACAGCGGGTCGGCCTGGGGTTCACGGGTCAGAGCACTCATCGATGGCTCCTCTTGGTCGGCCGGGAGCGGCCGGTGGGTCGTGGCGGGCCACCCAGCGGGCCGGGCGTGCCCGCGGCGATGCGCACCACCGCCACGTCGGGCCGGCTGCGCAGCCCGGCCGTGTCGACGGCCACCAGCTGGAAGCGGTGCGCGCCGACCGGCAAACCCGGATCGACGACGACCGTCGGCTCGCGGGTCGTGACGGCGCGGCCTTGCACGAATGCAACCATCGGTTCAGCCGAGATTGGCCGGGCCGAGGTAGGTCCAGACGTATTCGACGATGCGCCCGCCGCCGGTGTCGAACGACGCCGAGCCGTTCAGGTCGAAACTGCGCCCGACCCCCACCAGCGTGGGTGCGCGCAGCACCGCGGTCGGCGCATCCTGGTCGGCGACGATCACGGTCACCTCGTCGGCGGCCGAGCGGTTGCCGGCATCGTCGACAACGATCAGCCTGAAGCGCTGGCGACCGATCGCGAGCGGCCGCTCCGCGGCCGACAGTGACCTCGACGGTCGGCTCGGCGGTGGTGACATCGACATTGACTGCGAAATCGGCCATGGTGTGCTCTCCTGTGGTGTGGGTGGTGAACTACGCGATCGGCGGCAGCAGCCGCCAGATGTAGCGCTCGAGGGACCGGCCGGGGCCGGCTGTGGAGCCGCGGCCGTCGAGGTCGAAGCTGCGGTTGAAGGCGATCGTCGTGTCGGCGCCGGCGTTGGCGATCGGCGGGCTGGCGGCAGCAGGCGGCGCCGTGCTGCCCAGCCTGCGCGGGTCGAGCGAAGCCGATTGCGGCACGCGGTCGCCCATGCCGAGCGCGGAGCGGCCGACCCGCGCCGGCCTGGGTGGGCGCGGCGGGCCGAGGTAGGTGTCGACACCCACCAGGCTGGCGATGCCGACCAGCAGCGGCCAGCTGGCGGCGAGCACCCGCACCTGCACATGCGCCGGCGATTCGAGTTCGGCGATGCGGCGGATCAACCCCAGGTCCTGCGGCTCGACCTCGTTGTGCACCAGCACCGTCGCACGGTGCGCGAGCTGGCCGAGGAAGTCGAGCACGGTGTCGTTCTCGGCCTCGTCGGCCCCATCGGCAAGCTCTCGGCGGAACAGCGCGAGCAACTCGGTGCGTTCGGCATCGCCCACGATCAAGGTATCGCCGACCACCGAGTTGCCGCTGCGGTGCAGGCCCGGCAGCAGCGGGTCGCGTTCGTCGGCCAGGTCCACACCGATCAGCGTCGCCATCAGGCGGCGCAGGCGGAAGTCTTCGATCACCACGATCTCGCCGCCGCGCACCCCGCCGCCGGTGGCGACATCGAGCGCCAGCGCGAGGCCGCGGCGTGTGCCATGCCAGCGGGCCAGGCGCGGTGCCTGGGCCAGCCAGTCGCGTCGGCGCGCGGCGGGCAGCACCGGGTCGAACGCGACGCCGACCCAGCCACCCAGCCAGTCCAGGTTCGCTTCGGGCACGGTGGCCGGGTCGGTGAAGACATGCGCTGCGGCAACACGGTCCTCGAGCGTTGTCATCACGCCCTCGAAGTTGGCCAGCATGCGCGACAGGAAGTCGGCCGGCGTGGCCGGGCCGGCGGCCGTGGCGTCGGCGCCGAACAACGACTCGCGGTACAGCCGCGGCAGGTACTGGTCGACATAGTCGAAGCGGCCCGACCAGGCGCGCAGCGCGGCGATCTGCGGGCCGCTGCGGCCGTCGCCGAACAACTCGACCCGCAGCCACAGGTAACGCCCGACGATGCGGCGCACCCGCGGGCGGGCGTCTTGCAGCAGCACGCCGAACAGGCCACGTTCGTTGCGCTCGGGTGCCCAGTGGGCCAGGCCCGGGTGGCCGGCCAGTTCCGACGGCGCACGTTCCCACGCGGCGCGAGGCATGGCAGCGTGCAGCGTGTCGGGCGCCAGCGCCGCGACGTCGAGGCCGAAGCCGTGCGGATGCCACGCGTCTGCGGCATCGGGCGCCGGCGGCTCGGGTTCTTCGGTCGCTGCGACCCAGACGACAAAGCCGCAGCCGCGCGGGATCGCCGCCTCCGCGATCAGCCGGTGCCAGACGGTCGCATGCTGACCACTGTCGAGCAGCTGCGCATCGAGCTGCGCAGCGCCGGCCCAGTGACGCGCTTCACCATGGCGGGCCAGCGTGTTCAGCGACAGCGGCAGCAGCTCGTCGGCCGCCGCCGCAGCCACCGGGTAGCGCGGCGGGCCGTCGAGGCGGTGCGCAAACGGCGCTTCGAGCGCATCGGCAGCAAGCGGATAGACCGCACCGAGTGCAGCGACCGGTGCGCTGCCAGCCATCGCGGGCAGCTCGAACGCCGGTGCGTCGCGCCGGCCCGGCATGCGCACCGCGATCTGGTTCGCACCCAGCCAGGCCAGGGCATAGGCATAGCGCGCGCCGGCGAGCACCCACGGCGCAGACAGCTGCGGCGGGCGGCTGTCGTCGGCCCGATCGACCAGCAGGCGAACCTGGGCCGCGCCGTCCACACCCCAGGACAACAGCGCGAGGCCGCCCTCGGCCTGTGCGGCCAGCGCGAGCGGCCGTTCGCCGGCTGGCCAGGTGATGCCCGGGAGCGCGTCGAAGCGCGGCGGCCGGCAATTCTCGAGCGCGGGGCGGAACACCGTCGGCGCGTAGTCGTCGGGCTGCGGCGTCAGCGTCGCGAGCGGGTGGCCCGTGAGCCGGGCGATGCGGCCACTGGCGCGTTCGATCAGCCAGACACCGCCTTCATCTTCGGTGCACGCACCAGCCCGCAGGGGGCGGGCCGCGAGCCGCCACGGCACGAAGCCAGAGGTATCCACCCGCGTGTCGGCGAAGCGCCCGCGCAGGTCGTGCATCAACACCGCATCGGCCAGCGCGACGTAGAGCACGCCGTCGTGCCCGATGCACAGGTCGGTCGGCCGCTCGGCCAGCGGCAGCAGGATCGCATCGACCGGCAAGTGGCTGTGCACGACCACGGCGCCCGAGGCGTCGTCCCAGCGCGCCACGGAGTCGAGCGTATCGACGGCACGCGGCGTGACTTCGAGCGCGCTGTTGGCAACCGCAAAGCGCGCCGCATCGATCGGCGCATCGAGCACGCGCACGCTGGCCAGCCCGAGTGCGCGGCACTCGGCGTCGTAGCGGGTCGACGCGTGCGTGCGCCAATGCGCCGCGTCGGCGAGCATCGAGAAGCGCAGGCCGTTGGCGTCCATGGCTCAGCACAGCTCCGGGACGACCGGCACCGCGACCGCGTTGGCCTGCGCAAACGGGTTCGGCAGCGCCGACAGGCTGCTCGGCAGCCCGGTCGCATCGTCGACGACAACCACCGACAGCAGCTCGGGCAGCTGCCAGTCGGTGATCTCAAGCACCTGCGAACCGTCGCCGCCGGCACGCGGCAGCAGGTGCCAGCCCGAACCCTCGCCTTCGGCCGCGCCCTTCTCGAAGAGGTTGATGCCGGCGACCTCGCGCACGCCGGGCACGCGCGAAATCTCGACCTCCAGCTCACGCTCTCGCACGTCGCGCCCGAGCGGCCAGCCGGTGGCGTCGGCACCGCCCGGGGGCAGCGGCCAGAGCAGGCGCCGCAAGGCTTCGCGCACTTCGTACAACACCGCGTCGCGGCCGAAGCCATCGCGGATCGCGACCGACACCGCGAGGCCGAGCGGCACGTACTCGCAGCCGATCACGTACAGCTCGGTGGCGAGCGGTGACCGCGCGGCCAGGTGCGCATGGACACGCTCCAGGAACGGCCGGTCCGGCCGCGGGTTGGGTGCGGGCGACAGCGCACGATCGGGCAGCACCATCACGCTCACGACCCCCGGCACGTCGAAGCGCCGGTCGCGTGGCTTGAAGCGCGGCAGCACCTCGACACGGCCGAGATCGACACCCGGCACCTCGTGCGCCAGGCGTTGGTAGTCGAGCGCGGTGACGGCGCGGTCGCGATGCCGCAGCACCGCCGGGATGCGCCGCTCGGCGAGCGCCAGCGTCTCGGCATCGTCGCCACCCAGGGTCGGCAGCGGCTGCGTGACCTTCATCCCGGCGGCGCGGCTGCCATCGATGCGCAACGCGCTGATGTCGGTCAGCGTCAGCGGTGGCAGGTTGCCTGCGCGGCCGCCGCCGAAGCGGCCACTCGCCAGCCGGATGCGCATCTGCCGCTCGGGAATGCGCCCGCGCACGCCATCGCCGAAGCGCAGCGTGCCGGCGTCGGCGTCGAGCTCGAAGGCTGCCGCTTCGCGCGCCACATTGGCATCGGCACTGAGCGTCGCCAGGTCATCGACACGGTGCCAGGGCTGGTAGCCGCGCCCCGGCTCCTCGACCTCGATCGCCAGTGTCTCGGCATCGATCGAACCCTGGGGCAAGGCGAAGCCCTGGTCGGCCAGCCGGTCGATGCGCCGAGCACCCGGCCGGTGAGCGTGATGCGCTGGTCGATCGCCACCGCATTGATGCCGAGCCACGACAGCGAGAGGCTCGCGACTTCGGCATCCGGCCGCGGGCGCAGGCGCAGCCAGGCGACCAGGCGCGCGGCGCGCTCGGCATCGTCGATGCGCGGCGGTGCGTCGCCGACACCGGCAGCCGGGTTCTCGAGCACGTCGTTCGACGGCACCGCGTAGAAGGCCTCGTCGGGCAGCCGCAGGCGCAGCGTGCCTGGGCGTGTCAGCCCGGCGGTGGTGTCGCTGTCGGGCTGCGGGTTCAGCGTGAGGTAGTCGGCCTCGAAGGCATTGCGGCCGTGCGTGACGACTTCCCACAGCACCGGCACCGCCGCAGGCGGCTCGATGTCGTCGAACGAGGCGGGCAGCGCGATCGTCGGCACCACGCCGATCGAGATCAGCGGCGGGGCCGCCGCGTCGCGCCCGCCGAGCGCGCCGCGCACGCTGTCGTTGACCTGCGCCTGCGTTTCGGGGGCACTGGCCGGTGGCGCGAGCAGGGCCATCCACACCGCGCGGTCGGCACTGGCGGCGAACACATCGACACCGGCCGGGTCGGCGCGGCTGTCGGCAAAGACGCGCTGCGTCTGGTAGGGTTGCGCAGCGCCGCTGACGCGGTGGATGCGCGCGAGGCCGGCGATCACCTCGCGCATGCGGGCCTGCTCGGTGTCGGCCAGCGCGCGCTTGATGTAGACCTCGGCGCTGACCGGCAGCACGGTCATCTCATTCAGCGTCTCGAAGGGCACGGGCCCGGCGATCTTGGCGCCCGGCCGCAAGGTCTGCACGTCACGCTCGGTCGGCTGCGCATACGCCAGACTGCACGATCGACCTCGCCGGTTGCGCCGGGCGCAGCGGCATGCCGAGCAGCCGCAGGAACACCAGCCGCTGGCGTTCGGGGATCAGGTTGGCGCGGTACAGCAGCGTGTCGCCCAGCCACGCGAACAGCTCGATCAGCGTGCGCCCCGGGTCGCCCGGGCGCGGGTTGGTCCACTCCGGCGTGTGCGCCGGAATGCGTGCGAGCAGGTCCTCGACGAGGTCGTCGAAGCGGCGGTCGTCCAGGCTCGGCGGCGTGATCGCGGCGCGGGTGGGCAGGGTGGCCATGGCGTCTCGTTCCTCTATTCGAGCTGCAGCGTCATCGCGAGGCTCGCCGCCGTGCCGCTGCGCAGCAGGCGGTAGGCGATCTCGACGCGCAGCTGGGTCGGCTCGCCCTGCACTTCCCAGACATCGACGCGGTCGAGCACGATGCGCGTCTCCCAGCGGGTCAGCGTGTCGTTGCACGAGGTCGCGGATGCGCCGGCGCGTGGCCAGCGTGTTCGGCTCGTGCAGCAGGCGGTCGAGGCCGCCGCCGAAGTCGGGCCGCATCAGTTGCTCGCCGGGGCGGGTGCTGAGCAGGATGCGGATCGCATCGCGCACGCTGCGTTCGAGGTCGGGCTAGTCGAGCTGGCCGTGTTCGTCGGGCACCGCGAACAAGGGCCAGCCGATCAGCGGACGGGCGGCAATGGTGGCCACTATTCACCCTCCTTGCGCTTGGGGAACGGAATGCAGATCTTGATGAAGAACATCCAGTTGAAGATCAGGTCGAACAGGGTCAGGAAGATGTTCAGCACGATGAACGCGCACAGCGTGATGATCGGCAGGCTGAAGCTGCAGATCCAGCCGACCGTGAGCGTGCTGCCGCCCTTCTTGCCGTCCATCAGGTCTTTCGGGTTGCCCATCAGCAGGTCCTGCAAGCGACGGCGGCACGGCGAAGCCGACGTTCGGCTTCAGCGACTTCAGCAGCTGCGGGCGTCGGCGTCGGGCAGCGCGATCTGGACCGGCGGCGCGCCCGAGCCTTCGTACCAGGGCGCGATCACGAACGGTTCGCTGTACTCGCTCCACACGGTGCGCGTCGGGCAGGCGCCTTCGGGCTTCAGCCGCACGAAGGCAGCGCAGCACGTAGCGTGCACCCGGTTCGTCGAAGCGGCCCGGTGCGCCCTTGACCTGGGCGAAACGTGCACGCATCGCGGCCGACAAGGCCGTGTGCAGGCGCTGCCGCGCGCCATCGCCGAGTGCGGGCCACGACACCGGCATCTCCGGGCCTGGCGCGCTGTCATCGTGCTCGAGCAGCACCCGGCTGGCGGCACGCAAGAAGACCGCCGCGCTGACGAAGCGGTCAGCCTCGTCGTCTGGCAGGCGCAGCAGCGGCAGCGAGACCGACGCCAGCTCGGCCATGATCGCGGCGCTTTGCGGGCTGTCGCCGAACGCGTCGAACTCGCTCGCCAGCTGGCGCAGCGTGGTCATGAACACGCGCATCCTGGCTGGCGCGTCACCGGCGAGCAGCGCGTTCCAGTGGGCCGTGCTGATGTGCTCGGGCATTGTCGGGCCCGGCATCTCGATCGCCGCGGCCCAGCCTGAAGTGACCGTTTCTCCGGCCAGCGCGAAGTGGGCAGCCAGCCCCTGCAGCGGGCCCATCAGGTGAGCGGAGAACGCCGCCGAACCGGGGCCGAAATCGTCGCCGAAGACCTCGGACTCGGGCGCGGGCAGCGCCGCGATCTCGCTGCTGGTGGTCGGCACGACGCCGTAGTACAGCGTCTTGCCGGCGGCGCTGCAGACATCGGGCGGCGCCACGAACAGCGGTGTGGTGGTCTCTTCGAGCAGCGCGTCTTCGCGTTCGAGCGCGATGGATTGCAAGGCCCGGTCGATCGACGCACCGTTAGAGCGGTGTTCGAGCCGCCGCACCGGGGTTGGGTCGGCCTTCGGCCCGCCGAGCCGTTCGATGCGCGCCCAGCCGAGCAACTGGCCCTGGCGTTTGACCCAGCCTTCGAGCACGTTGCCCGCGCGCACCCGGCGCAGCACCATGCCGGCCGAATCGATGCGCTGCGGATCGACCCGCGGCGTGCCCGGTGTGTCGCACCAGGCTTCGAGCAAGGCGAGGTGGAACTGGCGCTGGATCGGCTGGAACAGCTTGAGCGCCGTCGAGCCGTTCTGCGGCGCGGTGCGCGCCGCAGACAGCATGCCGCGCAGGGCACTTCGGCCGGGCGCATCGCGCAGCTGCGCCAGCGTCATGCCGATGAAGTCGTCGTCTTGCCGCTGCACGATGGCGAGCCCGTTCGCGGCGATGTCGCGCGGGGCAGCGAGGCGGACGTCATGGTGGCTCATTGGGGCACCCTGCGCACTGCGTGCGATCCCGCCAAGCGGGAATGAGCCCCTTCGGGCAGCCGGGCGGTGCTCATGGCGCTACCAGATGTTGCCGGCACCCGGCGTGTAGCTCGCCGAGACCACGCTGTTGGAGATCAGCGTGTCGCACTTGACGACGCCGGAGAAGGTCGACATCGCGGCATCGACCTTCACCATGCCGGCCGACACATTGACCTGCGACGCGTTGACCTGGACCTTGGTCGCCGCAGTCAGCGTGATGCCGCCGCTGTCGAGCTTGATCGTGTTGCCGTTCGAATCCGATAGCGTCGCGCTGCCCGGGCCGTCTTTCAGCGTCCAGCTTCTGGCCGCCGGGGGTTTCGAGCGTCAGCGTTTCCTGGCCCTGCTGGTCGTCGAGCGTGACGACGATGCCGTTCTTCGAGCGGATGCGCTTGTAGCGGTTGCCGTCGCCGCCACCGATGTCGGCGGGCGCCTGGGCGCTGCCACTCCACAGGCCACCCATCACCAGCGGGAACCGTGCGTCGCCGCCGACGAAGACGACCAGCACCTCGTCATCGACATCGGGCATGAAGAAGGTGCCGCGGTTGTTGCCGGCAAAGGGGGCCACGACACGGGCCCACAGCGGTGCGTCCTGTGCATCGATGCTCGTCGAAGGCGAACAGGCGCACCTGCACGCGGTTCAGGCCCTCGGGGTCGTCGATGGCGACGACCTTCGCCAGCTGCGCGCCGTGCAGCAGCGAGGCTGGGCGGTCGAAGGCGGGATCGCGCTTCATGGTCATGGACTCAGCCACCGAGGTAGGCGCACTCGGCCGTGAACTCGGTCCGGTAACCCTGGCGGGTGTCGAACAGGTGGCAGGCGTCGGTCACGTAGTAGTCGTTGTCGAAGCGGGCGTCGAGGCCGCTCAGGCTGACCTGCGAGCCCACGCGCAGCTTCGCATTGCCTTCGGCGACGCCATGTGCGCGCACGAAGCGGCGGGCGCGGCGGTCGTAGGCGGCCTGCGCGATGGCGGTCGCTTCATCGCTGCTCGTCACCGTGACATGCGCCAGGTGCTCGCGACGGGCATCGAAGGTGTCGCGCAAGGTCTGCGCACCTTCGCTGCCTCGGCCCGGGCCGAGGTTCGCACCCGAGGCCACGTCGGCCTGCACGGCCTCGCCGTCAGCGGCGTTCCAGCCGCGCACGCTGACGGCAGTCACCTGGTCGGCCAGGTCGGCCGTCACCCGCACCCGGCCGAGCTGGCCGTAGAGTTGCAACTCGATCGTGCCGCGTGCCACGTCGGCGCGCGGCGACACATGCAGCTCCTCGCCGACGATCTGCAGATCGGCATCGAAGCGGGCCAGCAGGCGTCGCAGAAAGGCCAGGTCGCTTTCGTTGAGCTGCGCCCAGGTCGCGTTCGGCGCGTCAAGCCCGGCGATCACCGGCGTCAGGCCCAAGCCTTCGGCGACTTCGCGGGCCACGTCGGCCGGTGTCATGTCGGTGTAGGTCTTGCTGCGCCGGGCCATGCGCGCCGCCTGCAGCTTGTCTTCGGCGAGCACGGTGATCTCTGGCGGCTCGCCGGTCTTGAAGTCGACCTCGATCGCGCTGATGCGGCCGCGGAAGATCTCGCACGGCTCGGATTCGTCGCCGGCATAGACCTCGATCGCCTTGCCCAGCTCGAGATTCGAGCCGAGCGGGAACGCCAATTCGGCACCGCCGTCGGTCGTGCTGGCCCAGTTCGACAAACGCAGCTCGAGGGCCGACAGACCGCCTTCGTGTTCGTCCATGCGCATCGCCTCGATCAACTCGCTGGCGCGCGGGTCTTCACTGCCGTCAAAGCGCAGTGTCGGGCGGGCCCGGTAGATGGCGTCGGCGCTGACGGAGGTTTCGGCCATGGTGGCTCGCCGCTCAATCGACGCTCAGACGCGCTTCGCGCTCGCGCAGGATCGCCAGCGTGTCGCGCAGCGCCCACCGCGCATCGGTGTCGTTCGCCGGTGCCGGCGCGGCGGGTGGCGCGGCCTCGGCTGCCGCGGAGGGCGAGGCGATGTCGGCCGTGACTTCATCGAACATGATCGGCATGGTGTTCAGTCTCCGAAACGAATGCCGGCGCGCACGCCGACGTTGGTGCCCAGGCTCGCGCGACCACCGGCGCTCGCCTTGCCGCCGACCCCGATGGCGGTGACGCTCGGTTGCGCACCGGCGGTGAGCGTCAAGGCCGCAGCGGCCGAAGGCAGCGCGCCACCGGCCGACACGCCGGCGCGAAGACCGCCGAATGACGCACCCGCGGATGCACCCGCGGACGCACCCAAGGAAGCACCGGCCCCGGCCGAGACGCCGACACCGGCACCCACGCCAACGCCCGCGCCTGCCGACACGCCGATGCCACCGCCGACCCCGATTCCCACGCCCGCCGACGCGCCGGTCGAGAACGCCGCCGCCGCACCGAGCGACACCCCCGCGCCCCCACCGACCGCCATCTCGACACCGCCCGAGAAGCGCAGGCTCGCGCTGCTGTTGACCGAGGCGATGGCTCGCGCGCCACGCGGGTCGCCGAGCGACATCGACAGGCTTGCCGCGCCGCCGAACGAGGCGCTGGCACTCGGCAGCGTCACCAGATCGGCGCTGAAGCTGGCACTGAGGCCGACACCGATGCCGGCATCGATGCCGGCGCCGGGGTTGCGCCCGCTGTCGAACGACACGTCCTGGCTCGCCAGCGTCAGGTTGACCGCGAGCGCAGCGGCACGCCGCTCGGCCGAGAAGTACTCGATCGTCTCCTTGTACTGCTCGACCAGGCCGCTGAAGCTGTACGCACCCCAGCTGAACTCGACCAGCGGCGGCACCTGCTTGCCGCTCGGCCCGTGCGGGCGCAGCAGCTTGGCCATCTGGTCGGTGGCTTCGCGCACATCGCTGCCGCTGTCGGTGGTGTCGAACACCAGGTCCATCGTCAGCGTGGCGCTGGTCTGGCTGACGTACTGCTTCTTCTTCGCGCCCTCGCCTTCCTCGCGCAGCGTGTTCGACAGGCTGTAGCTGAGCGACGCCGGGTTGAAGTGCACCTCGACGTCGATCGGCCTCGGCCGCCTTCACGGTCTTGAAGCGCGCCAATCGCAGACTTGTTGGGCAGTCGGTGTCATCGCGGCTTCAGCCTCCGTCCAGCCGCAGGCCTTCGTGGGCCAGGTGCAGTTCCTCGATGCCGATCTCGCTGCCGCGGGCGTTCAGGTCGGCCGCCTTGAACTTGACCGGCAAGGCGCGTTCGAGCACCCAGGTGAGCACCGGCTCGCCGGCGCTGTCGAGCATGTCGATGCGCACGTCGAGCCGGTAGGAGCTAGGCGCCGCCGGCCACGTTCGCGAACCAGTTCCAGAGGTCGCGGGTGCTCGTCATGCCACGCTTGAGCACCACGGTCGCGAAGCTCACCGGGCCGACCCGCTGCGCTGCACCGTAGTTCGCGCCGCCCGCCTTGATGACCTTGGGCTCCATCGTCGCCTCCAGGCCGCTGCATTCGGCGAACGCACCGCGAGCAGATGTCTTCGTCGCCGCCGTCGGCCGAGGCCCCGGGCAGCGACGCGCGCGAAAAGCTCAGCTTGAAGCGGAAGACGTGCAGCGGCGGCAGGAGGTTCTCGGCGATGTTGTTGGCGGCCATGATCGTGTTCCGTCAGGCGGTCTCGGCCAGCGGCACACCGCTGCGCTCGGCCGCGCCGAGCACCATCGACACGGTGATGCGATCGACCGATGCCACCGGCAGCAAGCTGACCCGCGCGATCACGCGGCCGGCGTCGAGGTCGTTGCTGGGTCATCGTGCTGCAGTCGCAGCGCACCTCGAAGGCCTCGTCGGGCGCTCGCACCGCCCAGCCCGCCTTCGCGCCAGTAGTCGAGCAGCAGGCTCTCCATCTGGCGGCGCACGCGCGTCCACAAGGCCGGGCCGTTGGCCTCGAACAGCGCCGGCTCGCCGATGCCGCGCGCCGCGCGCAGCACGCTGGCCATCAGGCGGGTGGCCTGGCCAGCGCGCCAGGCGCGAATCGGCGAGGTGCGTGACATCGGACTGCAGCGCCCAGCCGTCGGGCTGCGGTGCGAACAGGCAGACCCGCTCGGCCAGCCGCGCCCACGGCCCGTCGGGCGCCAGGCCCCAGGCCGGCATCGGCTCGGCTTCGACGATGTCGCGCACGAGCGTGTCCGGCAGCGCTGCGGAAGGTGCCGTTGCGCCAGCGCATTGGCCGCGATCAGGCCGGCCAGCACACCGTCGGGTGAAACCAGGCGCTGCGGCAGGTCGTCACTGACACGGGTGCGCAGCCACGGCGCGGCGAGTTGCACGAAGGCGCTGCTGGCGCCGCTGCCGCCGTGCTGCCGTTGCCAGCGAGCACGCCGCTGGCGAGCAGCGCGGCGAGCGGGTCGGCGGCCGGCACGACCGCGCAATCGGCAGCGCGGCCACGAACAGGCAGTCGCGGCGATGCCGCGCGAGGAAATCGCGCACCCGGCCGACTGCGGCGGCCCAGCCCGCGTAGCCGTCCGCATCGAGGCGCGGTGCGGCAATGCGTCGCAGGCCGAGATCGGGCTCGGGCGGTGCCTCGTCGCTGCTGCATTCGACGAAGACTTCGGGCAGCGGCAGGCTCGGCCGGGCGGCGGCCGGTGTCGGCGCCGGCAAGCGCCGCACAGAGTCCGGCAGATCGGGCAGGCACACCATGCCGCTTCGTCGAGGCCGACCAGGTGGAGCGAGGCCGCGCCAGCTCGACGGCATCGAACGGGCTCCAGCCGGCGCTGTCGGGCAGCACCGCGGCGCGGCGCGGCGGCGCGCAGCTGCGGGCGTCGGCGTCGGCTTCGAGCACCGGCCACGGGTCGCCGACGCGCACGACGATCGCCCGCCGCCCGCCGTTGCGCGAAGAAGCTGCGCACCGCCGCACCGAGGTGCTGGCACAGCGCTCGGGCGTGCCGGCGCGCAGCGGGCGGGAGCGCCAGTCGTACAGGCGATCGAAGTCGGTCCCAGCTGTCGAGTGCGACCGGCACGTTGCAGCAGCGGCTCGGCGACCCCGCTGCTGCGCCACGTGGCCGATGAAGCAGACCCGTCGGTGCGCAGGGGCGCAGGCCTGCAAGGGCAGCGCGCGGCGCGCTCGAAGCCGATGAAGCAGGCGATGTCGGCGCGGCGCCGGCGCGCCGGCGCGCGGCTCGAAGCAGGCGCATGACGTGGTGTCGCTCAGGCCTCGATCACCAGTCCCTTCGGCGGACAGCACGATCTCTTCCATCGCGACATCGCCGCCGCCCTTGCCGGCCAGCGTCGGGCCGCTGTACTTCATCGGGATCACGTCGCGCAGCACCCAGGTCTGCACCGGCGCCTGCGCTTCGTCGAGCAGCGTGATGCGTCACGCTCTTCTTGCGCCGCCGGGCCGTAGCGTGCGGGTTTCCTTGATCCAGTCGAACAGCGACTTCGAGTTGACGATGCCGCGCTTCGAGCGTCACGTCGCTGACCTTGTGCATGCCGGCGACCTTGCGCACGTGGTTCTCCTTGTCGTTGCCGTTGCGGTACTCGGCGACCGTGATCTCGGTGCCGATGCCCGAGACGTCGGAGAAGCCGCCGAACGCCTCGCCGCCGTCGAAGCTGACGATGTAGTTGAAGGCGCCGTAGGGCGTGTTGCGATTGGCCATGGCTCAAGCTCCTTGGCGCGATTCAGGCGCGGGCGTCGGCGGTCTTCTGGCCGATGCGGAAGATCACGAACTCGGCCGGCTTGATGATCGCCACGCCGATCAGGCAGACCAGCCGGCCGTTGTCGAGGTCGTTCTGCGTCATCGTGCTGCGGTCGCAGCGCACGAAGAAGGCCTCCTCGACCGAGCTGCCGAGCAGCGCCCCGCTGCGCCACTCGTTGTAGAGGAAGTCGGCGATGGTCTGGCGGATGTTGGCCCACAGGCGCTCGCCGTTGGGCTCGAACACGGCCCACTGGGTGCCGCGGTCGATCGACGCTTCGAGGTAGTTGAAGTAGCGCCGGTCGCTGACGTACTTCCACTCCGGGTCGCTCGACGCGAGCCGGGCGCCCCACACCCGCATAGCCACGCCCGCTGATGTAGCGCAGGCAGTTGACGCCGAGCGGATTCAGCATCTCCTGCGGTCGGGAAGTTGACGTCGATCTCGAAGCGCAGCGCGCCGCGTACCACCTCGTTGGCCGGCGCCTTGTAGACGCCGCGCTCGATGTCGTTGCGCGCATAGATGCCGCACACGAAGCCGGACGGCGGCAGCGTGATCTCGCGCGGGATGTCGTCGCGGCCCGGCCGCGCGAGCGGGTTGGCGCCGACCACCCACGGGTAGTACAGCGCGGCGTAGCGCGAGTCGATGCGGGCCCGAGCTGTGCGCACCTGATCGGGCGTCTGCAGCGGCAGGCTGTCGAGCACCGCGATGCGGTAGGCGCGGCGCCGCTCGGCATGGGCGATGAGCGCGTCCTGCACCGCCGCGGCGTCGGCATAGGCGCTGCTGCCGGGCGCAGCGACGATCGACACGTCTTCGAGCCCGACCAGCTGCGCGAGCGCATGGCTGTAGGTGCCGGCCACCGTGTCGGCGCCGGCGACCGGGGCCGCGCCGTCGGTGCCGCCGGCCAGCGTGACGAAGCGTCGGCCCTCGGTGTCGCCGGGCAGCGCCGGCAGGGCCGCGATGGCGGCTTGCAGCTCGAACGCGTCGACGCCGGTGCCGATCCGCAGCGCGACCAGGTTCTGCAAGGCATCGGCCCGGGAGGCCGGCGCTTCGGCCAGCACGGTGCCGACGTAACGCGGGTGCGCGCTGTCGTAGCCCAACTCGTCGAAGGTCTGCGAGAACCCGTCGGCATCGCTGAACTCGACCGAGAGGCCGAGCAGCTCGGCACGGATCGCCTGGCGTCACCACCAGGGGCGTGCCGCCGCCATCCAGCCATGCGGCACCGACCTTGCGGAAGCGGGTCACGACCGGCGGGTCGCCCGGGTTGGCACCATCGGTGGAGACGGCGACCAGGCTGCCGTCGGGTGCGTTGTCCAGCGTGCGCGGCGCCGCGGTGCGCGAGGTCTGACGGAAACTCAGGCGCCCGTTGCCGGCCGCACCGGGTGAACGTGCCAATGCGGTGATGCGATCGGCCTCGGCGGCGGGTACCGGGCTGATCAAGGGCGCTTCGGCGGCTGCACCGCCGCTGGCGGCACGCACCACGTAAAGCCGGCGCCCGCCGTTGTCGAAGTACGCCCGCACCGCATGGGCGAGAAAGTTGGTGCGCAAGGCCGGCGCAGCGACATCGCTCAGCGCGAGGTTCTGCAGGCCGCCGTAGACACGCTCGAAATCGCCCAGGCTGGTGAGCAGCTCCGAGCGTTCGCCGACCGGGCCGCGCCGTGTCGGCCCGACGAAGGCGGTGGTGCTGGTACCGACCCCTTCGATGCTGTTGGCACGGAAGCTGGTCTCCTCGACATAGACCCCCGGTGCGAGGTATTCAGGCATGGTGAGCTCCTTTCAGCGAGCGGGTTCGGCTGCTCCCGCAACCGGTTGGGACGAACATCAGAAAGGCGGGCATGGCGTTCATGGCAAGGTCAACACGACGGCCAGCGACTGGCCGCGCCGCGCAGCGAGCAGCAGATCAAGTGGCGCGCTGGCGATGGCATCGGGGTGGCCGGCGAGCGTGTCGGGGTCGGGCTGCGGCAGGCGCGCCGGCGGCAGACCCGCGAGCACCGCGGCACGAGGCGTGACACTGCCCTGCGCCGGCACAAAGAAGACACGCACGCGCGCAGGGGTCTCAGTGCTGACGGGGTCGCCCTCGTCCTGCGACCAGGTCGTGACCGGTACGCCGGCCACCGGCACCAGGGCTTCGCCGCGCCAGTCGGACAGGCCGCGCGCGAGCAAACGATCGGCAGCGTCACGCACTTCGACCAGCGCGCCCCCGAGCGCGGCATCGTCGCCCTGCGTGGCGATGCGCACATCGATGCGCGACCAGTTGGCTCCGAGTGGCGCGGTGGCCGAGCGCATCAGCTCGACGCGCTGCGGGTTGAACAACGAACTGGCACTGGCGCGGTTCGCCGGGTCGGGGTCGCGCGGCAGCCGCATCGTGATGCTGCGCGACAGGAACTCGCCCGCCGGATCATCGACCGTCAACGCCAGCGCGAGCGAGGCCGCGGCCGGCGCCGGCGGGGGTTGCAGAAACTCGCCTTGGTGTGCGAGCAGCGGTGCCCATTCGCACAGCACGTACAGGTCTGACGGGCTGCGCACGAAGCGCGCGTCTTCGGCCGCGACCACACCGCGCAGGCGCAGTGACCGGCGGATGCGCGCACCCGTGGTGGCGTCGACAAACTCGAGCGCGCCAAGGCAACGCTGCTCGACACGTTCGAGTTCGTGGAACGCGAGCGTCATGCGGTGACCTCGCTGCCGTAGATGAGCCGCGTCGCAACCACCGCAGGGAATTCATCGCGATCGACATCCGGCTCGATGTGCAGCACCCTCGCCACGTACGAAACCGAGAGCCGGTATGACGGATCGAGTGCATCCCAGATGCGCATCATTTCTTCGCTCCCGAGCTCGGCCGGCACGAGCTGGATCACCTCCTCGCGCGACCAGCCGCCCTCGGGCGACAGCGACGAGGCGTCGAGCACCGGATACAGGTGCAGCTGGCGCATCGCCCAGCCAAGCGCAACCTGCTCGTCGAGTGCGTTGCCGGCCCAGGCGGTCAGCATGTAGTGCAGGTCGAGCGACAGCAGCCCCGGTGGCGTGCGCCCGCGCATCGGCGGGCTCGGCCGGGTCTGGCGCGCGTGTTCGTTCATCGTCACGCGGTACAGCAACAGGCCGATGCGGGTCGCTTCGTCGATCGGGCCGGCGAGCTGGCCGCTGGACAACAACTCGAACGCACACCCGGGCATCGGCTGCCCGTCGAGCATCGCCGGGTAGGTGTTGCGCAGGAAGGTCACGATCGACGTGCCCACCGAGTGAATCGCCCTGACGTTTGCCATGTGTGTCGCTGCTGCTTTCCGTTCTGCTGACTTGTCAAGACCGCCGCCCATTGGCTGCGCGGTAGATCGCCCCACCGGGCAGCGCCACCACCATCACCACACCGCGCTGCAAGAGCGCATCGAGCGCCTGCCGCACCTGTACTACCGGCACGTCGAGCCCCATACCCGGCAGCCACCAGGCTGCGATGCCGTGTTCGTTGTCGGCCGCATCCGGATGCCCGGCAAGGTAGGCCTCGATTGCTCGCGCCACCTCGTCGACACCGCCTTTCGAGACGTTCCGCAAGTGCCTCTCCGAAGGCCAGTTCCCCGACCGTTTGTCACTCAAGAACGCGAATCGCGTGCCAGCGCCGTGTCGTCGTCAAAGCGCGCCAAGCCCTTGATTTGCATGGCGCGGGTCGGGTCGACGAACACACACTGGGTCATCGGTGCCCTACCGGGAGCGACGCAGCGGGTCGCCGCAGACCCAGCACGACGCGGGCGTGCAGGCGCACACTGCGCCACGCGGCGCCGGCCTTTGGATCGAGAAGGGTGCAGGGACGCGACCGAACGGCCGGCCTGCGTCAGTTCAGCGGGCGGTTTGTCGCGGTGAACATGCTGCGATCGACACCATGCTTCTTCAGCAGCTTGCCGAGCGAGCGGCGTTCCTTGCCGGCCAGCTGCGCGGCATGGGTCACGTTGCCGCCGCTGCGCCGCATGATGTGTTCGAGGTAGTCGCGCTCGAAGCGGTCGAGCGTGCGGTCGCGGGCAAGTTGGTACGAATCGGGCATGCCGCTGCCCATCGTCAGCTGCAACGCCGCCGCCTGCAGGCCCGCCGGACGGAGAAAGCATCGGCTGCAGGTACAACTCCTCGTCGTCGGACAGCAGCAGCGCGCCTTGCACGAGGTTGTCGAGCTCGCGCACATTGCCCGGCCAGTCGTAGCCGGCGATCCAGGCCACCGAGTCCGGGTGCAGCGCGCGCGCCGCGAGCCCGTATGCACGTGCGTGGCACTCGACGAAGTGCTGCGCCAGCAGCAGCGGGTCACCGGTTCGTTCGCGCAGCGCCGGCATCTCGATCACCAGGACACCCAGCCGGAACGCGAGGTCGTCGCGAAATGCACCGCTGGCCAGGAGTTGGCGCAGGCGCGGGCTGGCCGCGGCGATCACCCGCACATCGCCGCTGCGCTCGCGCGTGCTGCCGACCGGCCGGTAGCTGTGATCCTGCAGAAAACGAAGCAGCGCCACCTGGGCGCGTGACGACAGCGCGTCGAGCTCGTCGAGGAACAGCGTTCCGCCTTCGGCAGCCGAAACCAGGCCGACGCGACGCTCGCGCGCGTCGGTGAAGGCACCGCGCTCGCAGCCGAACAACTCACTCTCGGTCAGAGCCTCGGGCAGCGCGCCACAGTTGACCGGAACGAACGGTTCATCGCGGCGCACCGACAGGTAGTGGACCGCGCGCGCGGCCATCTCCTTGCCCGTGCCGGTCTCGCCCTGGATCAGCACCGGCACCTGGTAGCGTGCGACGCGCTCGATCATCGACAGCACATGCAGAAAGGCCGGCGATCGACCTATCAGATGTAGATGTGGGACGAGGTGGCTCACAGGCGGCTCCTAGATGACGGTGCGGCCCGCCCAAGACGGTGTCGTTTCCGAACGTGGCGAAACCTTAGGCATCGGTTCAGACAGCGTCAATCCCTATCTCCGCGGCAGCCGCCGGTGGGGCTACGCTGATCTGCAAGCCAGGATAAAGAAGGGCAGAACCGTGACGGAGTCGGTGATTCTGAGTAGCACGAAGCGAGACCTGAGTCAGCGCCAAGAATCCGGACGTGTTCGTGCACGACCGATGCAACGCTTCGGTTCACCGTAACAATGTCACCTGGTTCATTCGATGACGCGGTCCGCACGCAGGAGGATCGACTGCGGAAGCATCAGGCCGATCGCCTGGGCTGCGCGGCGGTTGACGATCAGCTCTCAAAGCAGCCGATCGTGGCCGTCTGTGGGCGGAGGTACCGGCAACGGAGGCTTGGCCGATGCCGTACCCCCAAGTAAGGTGAGGCGGGCCGCGTGGGCCCGTTCTCGAGCGTCTGCCATCGTAACCAGTGGCCGCGGGCCGATCGTGTGCAGGCTGCGTCTAAAGGCGCTGGATGTGAACGGTCTATTGTGGCCGCCGGCGGACGGTGGACCAGCGATTTGCCTATGAGAATTCTCCGCGGCGGATGCCTGCGGACAGCAAGATGGCGGAGCCGGAGGGATTCGAACCCTCGATGCAGGTTTTGCCCACATACTCCCTTAGCAGGGGAGCACCTTCGGCCACTCGGTCACAGCTCCGTTGTACCGCTCGCGATTCTACCCGCACGGGCGGGGCACTCAGGCAGCCGGCTCCTGCTCCAGGTCGAAGGCCCGGTGCAACGCACGCACGGCCAGTTCCATGTACTTCTCGTCGATGACGACGCTGGTCTTGATCTCGCTGGTGGTCACCATCTGGATGTTGATGCCCTCCTCGCTGAGCGTGCGGAACATCTTGGCCGCCACGCCGACATGGCTGCGCATGCCGATGCCGATGATCGACACCTTGCAGATCTTCGGGTCGCCGGTGACTTCGGCCGCGCCGGTGGCAGCGGCGACGCCGCCCCTAAGCAGTTCGAGTGCGCGGCCATAGTCGTTGCGGTTGACGGTGAAGGAGAAATCCGTGCGCCCGCCGTGCGACACGTTCTGCACGATCACATCGATGTCGATGTTGGCATCGGCGACGGCGCCCAGGATCTGGTAGGCGATGCCGGGCTTGTCGGGCACGCCGACCACGGTGATCTTGGCTTCGTCGCGGGTGAAGGCGATGCCGGACACGACAGCTTGTTCCATCTTTTCGTCTTCCTCGAAGGTGATCAGGGTGCCGGAGGCGGCCTCTTCGGCGATGTCGATGTCCCAGGGCGTGAAGCTGGACAGCACGCGCAGCGGCACGCGGTACTTGCCGGCGAATTCGACCGAGCGGATCTGCAGCACCTTGGAGCCCAGGCTGGCCATTTCCAGCATTTCCTCGAAGCTCACGGTCTGCAGCCGCCGTGCCTCGGGCACGATGCGCGGGTCGGTGGTGTAGACGCCGTCCACGTCGGTGAAGATCAGGCATTCGTCGGCCTTCATCGCCGCGGCCACGGCCACCGCCGAAGTGTCCGAGCCGCCGCGACCCAGCGTGGTGATATTGCCTGGTCCGTCGATGCCCTGGAAGCCGGTGATGACGACCACCCTGCCCGCCGCCAGGTCGGCACGAACGCGCGCATCGTCGATGGATTCGATGCGCGCCTTGGTGTAGGCCGAATCGGTGCGGATCGGCACCTGCCAACCGGCGTAGCTCACCGCCTCCAGCCCCTCGGCCTGCAGCGCCAGCGCCAGCAGCCCCACCGACACTTGCTCGCCGGTGGCGGCGATCAGGTCTTGCTCGCGTTGCGCCTGCGGCGTCTGCCTGGCGGGTGACAGTTCCTTGGCCAGGCCCAGCAGACGGTTGGTTTCGCCGCTCATGGCCGAAGGCACCACCACCATCTGGTGACCTGCGCGCGACCATTTGGCGACCCGCTTGGCGACACTGCGGATGCGCTCGGTCGAGCCCATCGACGTGCCACCGTACTTGTGAACGATGAGTGCCATTTATCCCAGGGATTCGTCAGGTCGACGCGGGCGCGGCTGCGCACGCGAGCCGAGCATTCTAAGAGCAGTGGCCCGTTGCCCTGGCTGCCCTCAGGCGTCGTCCGGCAGCCAGCGCAGGCCGAGCATCGCGACGTCGCCGTGCGCCTGGACGCGGGCGTCGATGCCCAGGCCGGGCACGTACATCAACTCGCCGCCGCCATAGACCAGCGGCCCGCCGCGCTGCCAGGCCGGCAGGCCCGCTGCCTGGAACTGCTTCTTCAGGCTGCGCGGCACGGACCGGCTGCTGCACTGGAACTGCTCGCCGCCACGGCGCTCGCGAAGCTCGCAGTGACGCAAGCGCTGCGGCTCCAGGCCGCCGCTGGACACGGCCGCCACCTCGAAGCGGCCGTGCCATGCGGGCACGTCGATGTGCCCTGCCCGGCTCAGGTCGAGGTGCACCGTGGCCCATCCGGCTTGGCCTGCGGCCCGGCTGGCGCCACCACGTTCAAGCCGCCGGCAAACAAGCGCAGCACGCCGCCGGGGATCGGCCAGGCGGCGCCGGATGATGCGCCCGGCAGCTCCCGCAGCAGCCGCTGCACCAGCGTTTCCGGCACGCCGGCGTCGCCCTGGCCGGACAACCAGGCACGCAAGAGGTTGGCGCGGCGCGCGGCCGACAACTGCAGCCAGGCCGCCACGTCGAGTCGCTCGGGTTGCGGGCAGGCCCGCTGCGCATCGAGGGCCGCCAGTTCGCGCAGGCCCTCGGCCGCCTCGTGGGCGCGCCGTGCGCTGGCCGCCAGGCTGGCCGAGGCCTGCTCGAAACTCGCCGCCAGTATGGGCCAGACCTCATGGCGCAATCGGTTTCGCGCCAGCGAACGTTCGGCGTTGCTCAGGTCGTCGACGAAGCCCAGCCGATGCCGCCGCACATAGGCGTCGATGGCCTGCCGCGGCTGCTCCAGCCAGGGGCGGGCCCAGACGATGCCGTGGCGTTGCGCCTCTCGCGGCATGGCCGCCAGCCCGGCCGGCCCGGCGCCGCGCAGCGCCTGCAGCAGGAAGGTCTCGGCCTGATCGCGGCGGTGGTGGGCCAGCAGCACGATGCCGGCACTGCAGGCTCGGGCCATGTCGGCCAGCGCTGCATAGCGTTCTCGCCGGGCCCAGGCTTCTACGCTGTCCCCGGCCGCGGGAGCGCCCTGCAGACGGCGCCATTGCAGGCTCACCGGCAGTCCGCTGGACGACCAGCGCCGTGCCTGGCGCTGCAGATGGCGCACCCAGCTGTCGGCATCGGGTTGCAGGCCGTGGTGCACATGCAGCGCCACCACCTGCAGCGCCGTGCCGGCGGCAGCACGGGCGGTGGCATGCCACAGCGCGGTGGAGTCGCGGCCGCCGCTGACGGCCACCGCAATGCACTGCCGTGTCACGGCCCGCCGTGCCGGCCGGGCCGGCGCACTCAGCGCTCCTTGGTGTCGCTGAAGCGGCCGTAGGACTGCAGCCGGTCGTAGCGCCGCTGCAGCAGTTCCTTCGGCTTCAGGTCCAGCACCTGGCGCAGGGCATCGTTGAGTGCGCGCTTCAGACTGACCGCCATCTGGCGGGTGTCGCGGTGCGCACCGCCGACCGGCTCGCTGACGATCTTGTCGATCACGCCCAGCGCCTTGAGGCGGTGTGCGGTGATGCCCAGCGCGTCGGCCGCATCGGAAGCCCGTTCGGAGGTCTTCCACAGGATCGACGCGCAGCCTTCGGGCGAGATCACCGAGTACACCGCGTACTGCAGCATCAGCACCTGGTCGCCCACACTGATGGCCAGCGCGCCGCCAGAGCCGCCTTCGCCGATGATGGTGGTGATGATCGGCACCTCGAGCTGCGCCATCTCGAAGATGTTGCGGCCGATGGCTTCGGACTGGCCGCGCTCCTCGGCGTCGATGCCGGGGTAGGCGCCGGGCGTGTCGACGAAGGTGAAGACCGGCAGCGCGAACTTCTCGGCCGTCTTCATCAGGCGCAGCGCCTTGCGGTAGCCCTCGGGCCGGGCCATGCCGAAGTTGCGCAGCCCGCGTTCCTTGGTGTCGCGCCCCTTCTGGTGCCCCAGCACCATGCAGGCCTGGCCGTTGAAGCGCGCCAGGCCGCCGACGATCGACAGGTCGTCGGCAAAGCCGCGGTCACCGTGCATCTCCTGGAAGTCGGTGAAGATCTCCGCCACGTAGTCCAGCGTGTAGGGCCGCTGTGGGTGGCGTGCGATCTGCGTCACCTGCCAGGGCGTCAGGCTGGAGTAGATCTCCTTGGTCAGCTGCAGGCTCTTGCTGCCCAGGCGTTCGATCTCGTCGGAAATGTCGACGGCCGATTCGTTCTGCACATAGCGCAGTTCTTCGATCTTCGAATCCAGGTCGGCAATCGGCTGCTCGAACTCGAGGAAATGTCGCTTGCTCATGGGGGTCCTTGGTGCAGCAAGTAACTCAATAGTCTACCGGCAGCGGATCCAGGCTGCGCCAGATGTACCAGGTGGCCACAGACCGGTACGGCGCCCAGGCCTCGCCCACTTCGCGCGCCTCGGCGCGCGACACGGGTTCGCCGCTGAAGTAGCTGAGGCTGATTCCCTTGAGCAGCCCCAGGTCGTCCAGCGGCAGCACGTTCGGCCGCATCAAGTGGAAGATCAGGAACATCTCGGCCGTCCAGCGGCCGATGCCGCGGATGGCCACCAGTTCTTCGATGATGGCCTCGTCGTCCATCTGCCGCCACTGCTGCACATGCACCGCGCCGGAGCTGAAGTGCTGCGCCAGGTCCAGCAGGTACTCGGCCTTGCGCAGCGACAGCCCGGCCTCGCGCAGCGTGCTGGCGGCCAGAGCCTCGACCACGGACGGCGCCACTCGGGTGGAGGGCACGCCCAGCAGCGCGACGAAGCGGTCCCACACCGACTGCGCCGCCTTGACCGAAATCTGCTGGCCGACGATGGAGCGCGCCAGCGTGGTGAAGGCGTCGCCGCGGCTTTGCAGCCGGGCCTCGCCAAACTGCGGGATCAGCTTCTTCATGACCCGGTCACGCCGCGTCAGGTGCTTGCAGGCGTCGTCCCAGTAGTCGGGCGTGACGCCCGCGGCAGCCGACTTGGGCATCTCAGTGCAAGGCCTCGGCTGCCGCTGTAGCACGGCTCAGCGGACGACCCTTCACACCGTGCGATGTGGGTTGAACGCCTGAGAGCGACCCCGGCGCGCTCATGCCTTGACCCAGGTGGTGCCACCGGCGCCGTCCTTCAGCACCACGCCCATCGCAGCCAGTTCGTCGCGAATGCGGTCGGCCGCGGCAAAGTCGCGTGCCTTCTTGGCCGCGGCGCGTTCGCCGATCAGTTGCCTGGATACGGGCCTCGTCCAGCGCGCTGCCGCCCTGCAGGAAGCTGCGCGGGCTCTGCTGCAGCACGCCCAGCACCTTGCCCAGGCCCTTGAGCAGCGCCGCGGTCTGCAGCGATTGCGTGCGGTTCAGCTCGCCGGCCAGTTCGAACAGCACCGACACCGCCGGCGGCGTGTTGAAGTCGTCGTTCATCGCGGCGCGGAACGCCGCCGCCTGCGGCTGCGCCCAGTCGACCGGAGCATCCGCCACGTCCAGCCCGTCAAGCGCGGTGTACAGCCGCCGCAGCGCATTGCGCGCGTCGTCGAGGTTGTGGTCGCTGAAGTTGAAGGGGCTGCGGTAGTGCGTGCGCAGCATGAAGAAGCGCAGCGTCTCGCCGTCGTAGCGCGCCAGCACGTCGCGGATGGTGAAGAAGTTGCCCAGCGACTTGGACATCTTCTCGTTGTCGACATTCAGGAAGCCGTTGTGCAGCCAGTAGTTGACGAAGGGCTGGCCGGTGGCGCCCTCGCTCTGCGCGATCTCGTTCTCGTGGTGCGGGAACTGCAGGTCCATGCCGCCGCCGTGGATGTCGAAGTGTTCGCCGAGTACGGCGCAGCTCATCGCAGAGCATTCGATATGCCAGCCCGGCCGGCCCGCGCCGTAGGCGCTGGGCCATTGGGCGTCCTCGGGTTCGTCGGCCTTGGCCGCCTTCCACAGCACGAAGTCCAGTGGGTCGAGTTTTCCGTCGAGCACGGCCACGCGCTCACCGGCGCGCAGTTCGTCGAGCGACTTGCCCGACAGCTTGCCGTAGCCCGGGAACTTGCGCACCGCGAAGTTCACGTCGCCGTTGTCGGAGCGGTAGGCCAGGCCCCTGCGCTCCAGCGTGCCGATCAGGTCCAGCATCTGCGGAACGTAGTCGGTGGCCCGCGGCTCGTGCGTGGGCGGCAGGATGCCCAGCGAGCCGATGTCGCGGCGCATGGCCTCGATCATCTCGTCGGTGAGCGCGCGGATGCTGATGCCACGCTCCAGCGCGCGTTTGATGATCTTGTCCTCGATGTCGGTGATGTTGCGCACGTAGCTCACCTGGTAGCCTAGCTCGAGCAGCCAGCGGTAGACCACGTCGAAGGCCATCATCATGCGCGCATGGCCCATGTGGCACAGGTCATAGATGGTCATGCCGCAAACGTACATGCGCACCTGGCCCGACACGATGGGCTCGAAGACTTCGAGGCGGCGGCTCAGCGTGTTGTGGATGCGCAGGGTCATGGGTGATGGGACGGTGCTGGGGTGCTGCGGGCCCGGTCGGGGCTTCTTCTGCGCGGCCTTGAGCGGGGCGGCGTCGGCCACTCCCGAGTGGCGTGGCTACAATCGTTTCAGTATAGCGGCGGCACTTCGGCAGCCCTCCCCTAGGCGCTGCGTCGCCGGCTCACCGCACTTGCCCACCGATGTCGACCCCTTCCCCGTGGACCGCCCTGGTGTTGGCGGCGGCCTGCCTGGCTGCGCCGCCGCTGCGCGCCGACGACGCGCAGGACATTGAAAAACTCTACCGCACCGGTGACGTGCAGCAGGCGCTGCGCAAGGCCGACGAGGCCATCGCGGCCCAGCCGCGGGCCGCGCAGGTCCGCTTCCTGAAAGGCGTGATGCTCGCCGACCTGAAGCGCAATGCGCAGGCCATCGAAGTCTTCACTGAACTGACGCAGGACTTCCCCGAACTGTCCGACCCGTACAACAACCTGGCGGTGCTGCATGCCGCCGAAGGCCACTTGCCCAGCGCGCTTGTCGCGCTGCAGACCGCTCTGCGCAATGACCCGGCGCACCGCGCGGCGCGCGAGAACCTCGGCGACGTCTACCTGGCGCTGGCCATGCAGGCGTGGACGGCGGCCCAGACCGGCGCCAAAGGCGACGACGCCGGGCTGCGCCGCAAGCTGCAACTGGCGCGCGAGATCCAGGCGGTGCCCGCGCCGCCGCCGCCGCCGCGGCCGGCGGGCTAGTGCAGTGTTCGACGATGGGTGCAGCACTCAAGAAGGCCGATGGGATTGTCGTCCTGGCTAGGCGCAAACCGCGGCGATGCCCGCAGGTATCGCGAGGATTCGCAACGACGCCAGGGCGGCAAGGACGCGCTTCCATGCGCTGCATGGCGCCGAACACTGCACTAGACTCGCCGCCTCGATCAACACGGAGCAACGATGATTGGATTCTTCAAGCTGCGCTGGCTGCTGCCAGCGCTTTCTGCCCTGCTGCTGGCCCTGGGCCCCAGCGCGGCCTGGTCGCAGAAGGTGCGCCTGGACACCAGCATGGGCGAGATCGTCATTCAGCTCGACGCGGCCAAGGCGCCGAAGTCGGTGGCAAACTTCATCGAGTACGCCAAGGCCGGCCACTACAACGGCACCATCTTCCACCGCGTCATTCCCAACTTCATGATCCAGGGCGGCGGCTTCGACGGCGAGATGAACCAGAAGCCGACGCGCGCGCCGATCCCGCTGGAAAGCAAGAACGGCCTGAGCAACGTGCGCGGCAGCGTTGCCATGGCGCGCACCAACGTGC
This sequence comes from uncultured Pseudomonadota bacterium, assembly GCA_963818005.1. Classification (GTDB taxonomy): domain Bacteria; phylum Pseudomonadota; class Gammaproteobacteria; order Burkholderiales; family Burkholderiaceae_C; genus Rubrivivax. Next base: position 14,786 of record CAWFQP010000025.1, on the reverse strand, counting down.
CCGATTCGGCGACCGCGCAGTTCTTCATCAACCTCAAGGACAACGCCTTCCTCGATGCAGCCAACACGCCCGACGGCAGCGGCTACGCGGTGTTCGGCAAGGTGGTGTCGGGCATGGACGTGGTCGACAAGATCTGGGCCGTGCCGACGGGCAACAAGGGTCCGCACCAGAACGTGCCGGTGACGCCGGTGATCATTCGCAAGGCCAGCGTGGAGTAGCTGAAATGACCAAGACCGTTGAGATGCAAACCAGTGCCGGCACGATGCGCATCGAGCTGGACGACGAACGCGCTCCGCTGAGCGTGCGCAACTTCCTGGACTACGTGCGCAAGGGCCACTACGACGGCACGGTGTTCCACCGCGTCATCAAGGGCTTCATGCTGCAAGGCGGCGGCTTCGATGCCGAGATGCGCCAGAAGCCCACCGCGCCGACCATCCAGAACGAGGCCAACAACGGCCTGAAGAACAAGCGCTACACGCTGGCCATGGCCCGCACCTCGGCGCCGCACAGCGCGAGCTCGCAGTTCTTCATCAATACCGTGGACAACGGCTTCCTCGACTTCACGGCCGAGTCGGCCCAGGGCTGGGGTTATGCCGTGTTCGGCCGCGTGGTCGCGGGCACCGAGGTGGTGGACGCGATCGAGAAGGTGCGCACCGGCAACAAGTCGGGCCATGCCGACGTGCCGCTGGAGACGGTGACGATCGTGCGCGCGGTCGAGATCGGCTGAACGCTGCAAGCGGCCGAGATGCCACCCCTGCCTGGCGTACTGCCGCCGGCCAGCGACTGGGCGGTGCCCGAGGCCTGGCAGGCCATCGACTTCATCTCCGACCTGCACCTGAGCGAGGCCCTGCCCCGCACCTTCGAGGCCTGGGCGGCGTATATGCACGATACGGTGGCCGATGCGGTGGTCATCCTCGGTGATCTGTTCGAGTTCTGGCCCGGTTCGGACGCCGTGCAGTTGGATTTCGAAGGCCGCTGCATCGAGGTGCTTCGCGCTGCGGCGCGAAGCCGCAGCGTCGCCCTGATGGTCGGCAACCGCGACTTCCTGCTGACGCCGGCCTTCTTGCAGGACATCGGCGTGATGCCGCTGGGCGACCCGACCCTGCTGCGCGCCTGGAAGCAGCGCGTGCTGCTGACGCATGGCGATGCGCTGTGCCTGGCCGACTCGGCCTACCAGCAGTTCCGAGCCTGGACTCGCAACCCGGCAACGCAGGCCGACTTCCTGGGCCGGCCGCTGGCCGAACGTGTCAAGCTCGGCGCGGGCATCCGCCATGCCAGCGAGGCCGGTCGCCGTCAGGCGCCGCCGCCGGGCGGCTGGGCCGACCTGGACCCGGGCGCCGCAGTGGCCTGCCTGCAGGCCGCAGGCGCCACCTGGATGCTGCACGGCCACACCCACCGGCCCGGCGCTTCGCTGCTGGCGCCCGGCATCGAGCGCCAGGTGCTCAGCGACTGGGATCGTGACGACGGGCCAGCCCGCGCCGAAGTGCTGCGGCTGCGTCGCGACGGCATCACGCGGCTGGCGCCGGACTCGGCCACGCGGGCCTGATGCGTGCCCTGTGGCAGCGGCTGCGCCAGCGCAGCGAGCAGCGTGCCGTCGAGCGCCGCGCCATTCCAGAGGCGATCTGGCAGCTGACGCTGGCGCGCTACCCCTTCCTGGCCCGGCGCGATGCCGGCGACCTGGCCGAACTGCGGCGCCTGAGCAGCCTGTTCCTGGACAGCAAGGAATTCAGTGGTGCCCACGGCATGGAGGTCGGCGACGAGATGGCCGTGGCCATTGCCGCGCAGGCTTGCCTGCCGGTGCTGCGCCTGGGCCTGCGGCCCTATGACGGCTTTGTCGGCATCGTCGTGCAGCCCGACGAAGTGCGGGTTCGGCGCGAAGTCGTCGACGACGACGGCATCGTGCACGAGTACGACGACGTGCTCGCCGGCGAGGCCATGGAAGGCGGGCCGGTGATGCTGTCCTGGCGCGACGTCAGCGAGGCCGGCGAGTCGGCCGAATGGGGCTACAACGTGGTGGTGCACGAGTTCGCGCATGTGCTGGACATGGGCGACGGTCTGGCCGACGGCATCCCACCGCTGTCCGGCCCTGCCGAGCGCAGCCGCTGGGAGGCGGTGCTGATGGCCGACTACGAGGCCTTCTGCGAGCGAGTCGACGCCGGCGATGGACACCGTGCTCGACCCCTACGGCGCCGAAAGCCCGGAAGAGTTCTTCGCGGTCGCCTCCGAGGCCTTCTTCGTCGCGCCGACAGACATGCGCGGCGAGCACCCCGCGCTGTACGCGCTGCTCGCCGGCTACTACCGACAGGACCCCGCGGCCCGCTGACGCTATGCCGCGGTGATCTCCGGGCGCGCCTTGTCGCTCTTCTTGGGCGGCTGGATGTCCAGCACGACCTCGCCCTTGTCGTCCACATCCACCGTCAGGCGGCCACCGTCGACGAGCCGGCCGAACAGCAGTTCGTCGGCCAGTGCGCGGCGGATCGTGTCCTGGATCAGCCGCTGCATCGGCCGCGCACCCATCAACGGGTCGAAGCCCTTCTTCGCCAGGTGCTTGCGCAGCGGATCGGTGAAGGTGACCTCGACCTTCTTCTCGGCCAGCTGGCTTTCCAGCTGCAGCAGGAACTTGTCGACCACGCGCAGGATGATGTCCTCGTCCAGCGCGCGGAAGGACACGATCGCATCCAGGCGGTTGCGGAACTCGGGCGTGAACAGCCGCTTGATGTCGGCCATCTCGTCGCCCGCCTCGCGCGCATTGGTGAATCCGATGGTCGCCTTGTTCATCGTCTCGGCACCGGCGTTGGTGGTCATGACGATGATCACGCTGCGGAAATCGGCCTTGCGCCCGTTGTTGTCGGTCAGCGTGCCATGGTCCATCACCTGCAGCAGCACGTTGAAGACATCCGGGTGCGCCTTCTCGATCTCGTCGAGCAGCAGCACTGCGTGCGGCTTCTTGCTGATCGCCTCGGTGAGCAAGCCGCCCTGGTCGAAGCCGACATAACCCGGCGGTGCACCGATCAGCCGGCTGACTGCGTGGCGCTCCATGTACTCGGACATGTCGAAGCGGATCAGCTCGATGCCCATGATGTAGGCCAGTTGCTTGGCGACCTCGGTCTTGCCCACGCCGGTCGGGCCCGAGAACAGGAACGAGCCGATCGGCCGCTCTGGCTTGCCCAGCCCCGAACGCGCCATCTTGATGGCCGAGGCCAACGCCTCGATCGCCGGCTCCTGGCCGAAGACCACGCTCTTCAAGTCGCGATCGAGCGTCTTCAGCTTGCCGCGATCGTCGCTGGACACGCTGGCCGGCGGGATGCGCGCGATCTTGGCGACGATCTCTTCCACCTCGAGCCGGGTGATGGTCTTCTTCTGCTTGTTCTTCGGCAGGATGCGCTGCGCAGCACCGGCCTCGTCGATGACATCGATGGCCTTGTCGGGCAGGTGCCGGTCATTGATGTACTTCGACGACAGCTCTGCGGCCGCCTGCAAGGCGCCGACCGCGTACTTGACGCCGTGGTGCTCCTCGAAGCGCGACTTCAGGCCCTTGAGGATCTCGATCGTCTGCTCGACGGAAGGCTCGATCACGTCGACCTTCTGGAAGCGCCGCGACAGCGCAGCATCCTTCTCGAAGATGCCGCGGTATTCGGTGAAGGTGGTCGCGCCGATGCACTTCATCGCCCCGGTGGACAGCGCCGGCTTGAGCAGGTTGCTGGCGTCCAGCGTGCCGCCGCTGGCCGCGCCGGCACCGATCAGCGTGTGGATCTCGTCGATGAAGAGGATGGCGTGCGGCTGGTCCTTCAGCTGTTTGAGCACGCCCTTCAGGCGCTGCTCGAAGTCGCCGCGGTACTTGGTGCCGGCCAGCAGCGCGCCCATGTCCAGCGAATAGACGGTGCTGGTGGCGAGCACCTCGGGCACCTCGCCCTGGGTGATGCGCCAGGCCAGGCCCTCGGCAATGGCGGTCTTGCCGACACCGGCTTCGCCGACCAGCAGCGGGTTGTTCTTGCGCCGGCGGCACAGGATCTGGATGACACGCTCGACCTCGTGCTCGCGGCCGATCAGCGGGTCGATCTTGCCGTCGCGGGCCAGCTGGTTCAGGTTCTGGGTGTACTGGTCCAGCGGAGTGCCCTTGGCGTCGCCGCCTTCGTCCTTCTCGGATTCGCCGGCGCCGCTCTCGTTGGACTTGGACGGCTCCGGTGGGTCGCTCTTCTTGATGCCGTGGGCGATGAAGTTGACCACGTCCAGGCGCGTCACACCCTGCTGGTGCAGGTAGTACACCGCATGCGAATCCTTTTCGCCGAAGATCGCCACCAGCACGTTGGCGCCGGTGACTTCCTTCTTGCCGCTGCCGGTGCTTTGCACATGCATGATCGCGCGCTGGATCACGCGCTGGAAACCCAGCGTCGGCTGCGTGTCCACCTCCTCGGTGCCGGAGACGGTGGGCGTGTTCTCCTTGACGAAGGTGACCAGGCTCTTGCGCAGGTCGTCGATGTTGGCGGCGCAGGCGCGCAGCACCTCGGCGGCCGACGGGTTGTCGAGCAGCGCCATCAGCAGGTGTTCGACGGTGATGAACTCGTGCCGCTGCTGGCGTGCCTCCACGAAGGCCATGTGCAGGCTGACTTCCAGTTCTTGCGCAATCATGCGGCCTCCATAGTGCACTGCAAAGGGTGCCCGACGCGACGCGCCGCAGCCACCACCAATTCCACCTTCGTGGCAGCGACGTCCTTCGGATAGACGCCGCACACCGCACGCCCCTCATGGTGAATCTTCAGCATGATGAGTGTGGCGGTTTCCAGATCCCGCTGGAAGTACTGTTGCAGAACCATCACGACAAATTCCATGGGTGTGTAGTCGTCGTTCAGCATCAGCACCTGGTACATGCGCGGCGGCTTGGTCCGCTGCGGCTTGCGCTCGGCCACTGCAGCGCCCTGCCCATTGTCCGGGCGGGGAGCCACCGGGACGGGTACAGGAGGCGTCGGCTTTTCCTCAGGCATGGAACATTCTATCGAGTTGAAGCGTGCATCGAAGGCCCCACAACGGCGCCCTGCGCACTGTGGGCATATTGCAGCGAAGCGGCCCACTTCAAGCCGGCCGGGTGCCGCCGTCGCGCATGCCGGGTATGCTTCAATTCTGCGCCCGACCCATTCGACCAGGAGACACCCATGGCCAAAGCCGCGAACAAGTCCGCATCACCGCGACGTGCATCGCGTGCCAGGGCGGTTGCAACCGAACCCGCGATGCCGACGCTGCAGCGTGCCGGCGGCGCGGCAGTGCGTTCGCTGGCCAAGCAGTTGCACTCCTGGACCGGCACCCTGCTCGGCGGCGTCGGCACCGCGGCCGACATGTCGCTGTCGCTGGCCGCGGCTTCGGTGCAGCGGCCGGGCCCGAAGGCGGCGGTGGCCAAGGCGGCGGCGCTGGTCCGCGACGCTCGAGAGGCTGCCGGCCTGACGCTGGACGATCTGGGCGCCGCGCTGGACCTGAAGGACCCGACCTTCATGGCGCTGGTGGAAAGCGGCAAGGTCGGCCTGCCCTTCGAAATGATCCTGCGCCTGGCCACCATCCTGGGCCGCAACGACCCGATCACCTTCATCCTGCAGCTGACTCGCTCGTACAACCCTCGGGTCTGGAAATCGCTGGAAGCACTGGGCGTCGGCAAGTTGCTGGTGCAGGCCGGCCGCGAGCGCGAGTTCGCCAACATCTACCGCAGCAATACAGCGGCGCGGCAGTTGTCCGACGAGGACTTCGCCGCGGCGCTGGCCTTCTCTGCCGCGGCCTTCGAAAGTGCGCTGGTCTTCCTGGGCCACGCGAAGAAGTCCGACGCGCTCAAGGCGCAGTCGGCCAAAGCCGCCGCCTGAGGCGGTGTACCGCCCTCGCACCCCGTCCACGCTGCCGCATGCCGGCGCGTTGCAATTGATCTGCAGCAAGGCGGGTCGTCGAGCGGGGTGCGACGCTGTGCGTAGGCCTTGGAGGACTTCTCATGTCACATGCTGCGCTGCGCGTCATCCACGATGAGCATGCCGCCTTGGCGGCCATGTTGCGCTCGATCCTGCTGCTGCTGTCGCAGCACCGTCGCCAGGGGTCGTTGCCCGATTTCGCGGCGCTGCGCGCCATGCTCTTCTACATGGACGAGTTTCCCGAGCGGCGCCACCACCTGAAGGAATCGCAGCTGCTGTTCCCGAAGCTGCGGCAGCGAACCGCCGAAGCCAATCATGTGCTTGACCGTCTCGATCAGGAGCACGCCCGCGGCGAACGCGCCATCCGCGACCTGGAGCATGCGCTGCTGGGTTTCGAGATGATGGGTGAGCCGCGCCGCGAGGCCTTCGAGCAGGCGGTGCAGCAGTACGCGGACTTCTACTTCCAGCACATGTCGCTGGAAGAAAAGCAGATCTTGCCGCTGGCCGAAAAGCTGCTGAGCGCGCAGGATTGGGCCGAGCTGGACGCGGCCTTCGCCGCCAACCGCGACCCGCTCACCGGCCACGAGCCGGACGACGACTACCGCGCACTGTTCAGCCGCATCGTCAACGCGCTGCCGGCACCGCTGGGGCTCGGCCCGGCCCGCTGACCAGCGCCGCCAAGCCGCCCGCGCGGCCTGCGGCCGGGCGTGCGCCTCGGCGTCGGCCGGCAGGATCCCGGGGTCAACGCCGAGACAAAGCTGCTAACCTCTTCGGCGTGCTCTGCCTGCCGACGTGTCCACCGTGAACGCTCCGACCCATATTGCCGTGCTCGACGACGAAGTCGACATCACCCGGCTGCTGGCCGGCTACCTGCAGGGCCATGGCTTCCGGGTGACGCAGTTGCACAGCGGCGGCGCGCTGATGGACACGATGCGCGAGGACCCTCCGTCGCTGGTGCTGCTGGACCTTGGCCTGCCCGGCGAGGACGGCTTCGGAATCGCACGGCAGCTGCGCGAACATTGGAACTGCGGCCTGGTCATCGTCACGGGCCGCGGCGACGCAGTCGACAAGGTGGTTGGCCTGGAGGTCGGCGCCGACGACTATGTCACCAAGCCTTTCGACCTGCGCGAACTGCTGGCCCGCATCAAGGCCGTGCTGCGCCGCCTGGCTCCGCCGCCATCGCCGACCCCGACCGTGACCACGCCGGCGGCCAACCGCAGCCGATTGCGCTTTGCCGGCTGGCTGCTCGACCTGGCTGCACGCCGGCTTGTCAATGCCCAGGGCCAGGACGTGGCACTGACCAGCGGCGAATTCGATCTGCTCAGCACGCTCGCCCAGCACCCGGGCCGTGTGCTGTCGCGCGACTTCCTGCTCGAAGCCACCCGGGGCCGCGAAGCTGCGCCCTTCGACCGCACCATCGACGTGCAGGTCGGCCGGCTGCGCAAGAAACTCGAGCCCGATGCGGTCGAGCCGCAGATCATCAAGTCGGTGCGCGGCGCGGGCTACATCCTGGTGCCGGCGGTAGCGGCAGAATGATCCGCGGCGGCAAGGGTCGGACCGGCGAGGTTCCCGCGGCCGCGGCTCGACCGGCCGAAGAGTCGCTGTTGCATTCGCTGTTCTTCGCCTACCCGGATGCGCTGCTGCTGGTGAATGCCGATGGCGTGATCGAGCGCGCCAACCCCACGGCGGCGCGGCTGCTCGGCTATGAGGAAGGCGAGCTCGGTGGCATCAGCGTCGATGCCCTGGTGCCGCACGCCGTCCGCGCGCGCCACGCCGACTTCCGCAGCGGCTATGCCCAGGCTCCGCGCTCGCGCCCGATGGGCCTGCAGATGGACCTGGTGGCACTGCGCAAGGACGGCAGCGAGGTCATGGTCGAGATCGCGTTGAGCCCGCTGCAGCACCAGGGCCAGGCCTTTGTCGTGGCCGCCATCCGCGACATTGCCGCCTACCCGCGCGTTCAGCTGGCTTTGCAGCGCGTCCGCTACAGCGAGCACCTGGCTCAGCTGGGGCGCCTGGCGGTGGATGAGCGCGATCCTCAAGTGGTGCTGGATCAGGGCCCGCTGGTCGCGGTCGAGGCGCTGTGCGCCGACTCTGCCATGGTCTTCCTGCTCGACGGCAACGGTGTCGAGTTCAACCTGGTCAGCGGCGTCGGCCTGCTCGATGGCGAACACCTCGGCATGCGTTTGCCCAACCAGGCCGATACCCTGCCCGGCTTCGTGATGCAGCGCGGCAGGAGCGTGGTCGTGCCCGAGCCGGGCGAGGGACCCGGATTCGGCCTGCCTGCCCATTGCGCAGCCGCCGGCATGCAGGCCATGCTGGCTGTACCGCTGTCCGACCGCGGCCGCACCATTGGTGCGGTGGTCGTGTGCTCGCGCCTGGCGCAGCGCTTCGGCGCCGACGAGCGGCGCTTCCTGGAGTCGCTGTCCAACCTGCTGGCGACCAGCCTGCAGCGGGCCCAGTCCGAGGACGCGCTCAAGCATGCGCAGCGCCTGGAGAGCGTCGGCCAGCTGACCGGCGGCATCGCTCACGATTTCAACAATCTGCTCACCGTCATCCAGGGCAACCTGCAGGTGCTGGAGGAACTGCCGGCGCTTGCCGACGATGCCTACGGCCAGCAGCTGGTCGCGGCTGCAACGCGGGCCTCCAAGCGCGGCGCCGAGCTCACGGGCAAGCTGCTCGCCTTCTCGCGCCGGCAGGTGCTGCAGCCCAGCTCGCTGAACGTCGGCCAGCTGCTGCATTCGCTGGCCGACATGCTGCGGCGTACGCTCGACCAGCGCATCCGCATCGAGGTCGCCGTGTCGCCGGCCTGCCCGGCGGTCCTGGCCGACCCCGGCCAGCTCGAATCGGCCCTGCTCAACATCGCCATCAACGCCCGCGATGCGATGCACGAAGGCGGCACGCTGCGTTTTGCGGCGCAACCCTGCAGCGCGCTGCCGGCCGAGGTGCGCAACAACCTGGACGACCCCAGCGCACCGGAAGACGGTTTCGTCGCCATCGCCATCGCCGACACCGGCAGCGGCATGTCCGACGCGGTGAAGCAGCGCGCCTTCGAGCCTTTCTTCACCACCAAGGAAGCCGGCCGCGGCACCGGCCTGGGCCTGAGCACCGTCTATGGTTTCGTGCGCCAGTCCAGGGGTGCGCTGGCGCTGGACAGCGCCCCCGACGCCGGCACCACGCTGACGCTGTACCTGCCGCGGCCCTGGGACAGCACGGTCGAGGCGGCCGAGTCGCCCGAATCCGATCAGGCGCTGCCCGTTGGCCTGAAGGTGCTGCTGGTCGAAGACGACGCCGAGGTGCGCACAGTCGTGCGCACCTTTCTGGACGGCCTGCGCTGCCAGGTGACGCTGGCGGCCAGTGGCGAGCAGGCCTTGCTGGCGCTCGGGCCGGACGCGGATTTCGACCTGCTGCTCAGCGATATCGCGCTGGGCGCAGGCATGCGCGGCACCCGGCTGGCCGCGCTCGCCCAGGCGCGCTTGCCGCGTCTGGCGGTGCTGCTGATGTCGGGCTATTCGGCCGAACTGCTGGACGCCGATCGCGATGCACCGCTCAGCTGGGAGCTGCTGCGCAAGCCCTATACGCGATCGGAACTGGCGCTGGCCATGTCGCGGCTGATGGCCGCGCGCGATGCGCTTGGTTGACTACTGCAGCACCACGTCGGCAGGTGCCAGGCTGCGTTGCACGAAATCGGCCAGCGCTTCGACCTGCGGAATCTGGATATCGCGCCGGCCCTTCTCGGCAAAGTGGATCAACTGGCAGCGGGCCAGGCGCGACAGCGCGCGGCTCACCGTCTCGAGCGTCATGCCCAGATAGTTGCCGATCTCGGCGCGGGTCATGCGCAGCGTGATCTGGTCGGTGCGCATGCCGCGGCGCGCCAGCGACTCGGCCCAGTAGCGCAGGAAGTCGGCGACGCGTGCGTCCGCGCTGAGCGTGCACACCGACATCAGCGAATCGCGGTCGCGCGCGATCTCGCGGCTCATCGCCTCGTGCAGCAGGCGCAGCATCTCGGGCTGGCGGGCGCAGGCAGCGAGCATGCGGTCATAGCGCAGCACCCAGACCTCGCCGGTGTCCATGGCCACCGCGTCGCAGGTGTAGCGGCTGCCGGCGATGCCATCGAAGCCGAGCCAGTCGCCGCGGAACTTCAGGCCGACCACCAACTCGCGACCGTCCGGTGCCAGATTGACGATCTTGAAGAGGCCGGAGTTCAGCACGTACAGGTTGCCGAAGCGCTCGCCGCTCTGATAGATCACATCGCCTGCGTGCACCATGCGACGCTGCGGCGCGAACACCTCGTTGAGCAGCGCCAGTGTGTCGGCGATGGACTGGCTGGCATGGCGATTGGCCTCGTCGCGCTGCGTCATCGCCGCGGCGGCAAGCTGCGGGTGCACGAAGTCGGCTGTTTCGCTCGTCGCGGGGGTGCTCAGCATCTTGTACTCCTGAAGGGCCGGTCGGTGGCTTGATGAAAACGATGCTAGGCAGCGCCTGCCAACACCGTGTCAACGGCGCCGGCAACTCGGTAACGGCGTGTGAATGCTTGGTGACTGGAGATGGTGTCTCGACAGGTACCGAACGACGCCTTGATGCCGGTCAAGCCCCCCGCGGGGCGCTTGGTTAGGCTTCGTCAACTCTTCATGCACGCGCAATTGCATCCCCGGCTGTTCATGGGTTCAACCCACACGCCTCGCCCCGCACCGGCCCCTGCCCCGCTGCCGCCGGGCGGCGAGAAGTCCCTGCTCGACCAGGCGCGCGGATTGCAGCGCGCGGCCACGGCAGGGCGGGTGCAGCCGCTGTTGCGCGGCAAGAACCTCGGGTTGCTGTGCGTTGACGACAGCCAGCCCGAGGCGCAGTTGTTCCGCCAGGCCGCCAGCGAACTGGGCGCGCATGTGGCCCACATCGGCATGAGCCTGTCCGAGCACAGCGCCGCGCAGGAGGTGGAGCACACCGCGCGCATGCTGGGCCGGCTGTACGACGCGGTGGAGTGCCAGGGCCTGAACAGCGCGCTGGTGCAGCAGATGGCCGATGTGGCGGGCATCGCGGTCTACGACGGCCTGGCGTGCAACGAGCGGTTGATCTCGCAACTGGCCGCGCAACTGGGCAACGAGGCCGCGGCGGGCGACAACCGCCGCTTCGTGCTGCAGGCGCTGCTCTTGCAAACCATCGTTTAGGAGCCTGCGGGGCTTGGGATCGGGCCCGCGTTGCGCTCGATCAAGATGCGCCGGGCGGCGAGCTTGAAGAATGCAAGCAACGGCGCTGCATTCGACTCGAGGCGCGGCGTGGGAGCAGGTCCAATGCAATTGCGCTTTCTGGGTGGCGCTGGCACCGTCACCGGGTCGAAGGTGATCGTCGAACATGAAGGCCACCGGCTGTTGCTTGATTGCGGCCTGTTCCAGGGTCTGAAGCAGTTGCGCCTGCACAACCGCTCGGCCCTCGCCGTGCCCAGCCGCTCGATCGATGCGGTGATGCTGACCCAGTCGCTCCCGGCCCACAGCGGCTTCCTGCCACGTCTGGTGGAGTTGGGTTTCGAGGGCCCGGTGTTTGCCACGCCAGCCACGGTGGAGCTGTGTCAGCTGCTGCTGCCCGAAGCCGGTCGGTTGATGGAAGAGGAGGCCCGCCAAGCCAACCGGGTGGGCTACACGAAGCACGCACCGGCCAGGCCGCTGTACACCGAGGACATGGCGCAGCGCGCGCTGCAGCAGCTGCGGCCGCAGCGCTTCGACGAAGTCTTCGAACCCGCGCCGGGTGTCATGGCGCGACTGCAGCCCGCTGGCCAGGTGCTTGGCGCGGCCTGCGTGCATCTGCGTTGCGGCACCCATTCGTTGCTGCATGCCGGGACGCTGGGGCGCTGTGACGACCCACTGCTGCGCAGCGCAGCGCCGCCCGAGGCTGCCGACCGTGTCCTGCTCGAGTCCACCTATGGCAACCGTCAGCATCGCTTGCCTGACGCCCTGGCGCGCCTGTCCAAGTTGATAGTCCGCACGGCCGCGCGCGGTGGCGTGGTGCTGCTGCCGGCCCACGCGGCCGGACCGGCGCAACTGCTGCTGCACGCCATCCGCCAGCTCAAGGCCGGCGGTCGCATCCCCGATCTGCCGGTCTACCTGGACAACCGCATTGCCGCCGACGTGCTGCAGGTCTACCAGCGCTACCCCGACGAGTTGCGCCTGGATGCGGCAGCCTGCCAGGCCCTGCTACAGGACGTGAACGTCGCGCAAAGCACCGACGAGGCACTGGCGCTGAGCCGGCTCAAGGTGCCGGCCATCCTGATCGCCGTCGAAGGTGTGGCCTGCGCTGGCCCGCTGGCACAGCACCTCATGCTGCTGGCGCCCGACGCACGCAATGCCATCGCCTTCACCTGCTACCAGCCGGCGGGTACCCGGGGTGCAGCCCTGCTGGCCGGCAAGCCACGGATCAAGGTACAGGGTGACTGGATTTCGGCCCGCGCAGAGGTGCTGGCTCTGGACGGCCTGTCAGGTCATGCCGATCAGCAGGGCCTGCTCGACTGGGTGCTGGCGCTGCCGCGCGCTCCGAAGCACGTGTATCTGATGCACGGCGAGCCCGAGGCGGCCGACAGCCTGCGCCAGGCCATCACCGAACGCCAGCCCTGGGCCTGCTCGGTGCCCGAGTACCTGGAACTGGCCAACATCCGCGAAGACGAAGCCCTGGAGCACCAGGGCACGGCCGGCTGAGCCTCAGCCTGCCTTGGCCTGGGCAAATTCGTCGAAGGCCGCCACCGCGTGGGCGGCATACATCAGCGACGGTCCGCCGCCCATGTAGGTGGCCACGGCCAGCGTCTCGTCCAGCTCCTGGCGCGTCGCGCCCAGCCGGACCAGCGACTTGGTGTGGAAGCCGATGCACGGGTCGCAGCGCACGGCCACGCTCAGCGCCAGCGCGATCAGCTCCTTGGTCTTGGCGTCCAGCGCGCCCGGCGCGGTGGCAGCGCGGCCGAGCTCGTTGAAGGCCTTCATCACCTCCGGCGTGCTGCTGCGCAGCTCGCCCAGCCGCGTCGACACGGTCTGCGTCAGTTCGCGATAGTTCACGGGGGTTCCCGACATGGTGTGCTCCTGGTTCGTCAGTTGGGTTGTCGCTTCAGCAGGGCCGTCAGCGGCCACAGCAGCGCCGCCGTCACCAGCGAAAAGCCGCCGGCCAGGCCGACCAGGGCCAGCCAGTCGACCCAGTACTTCAGTTCGCCGAGCGACGACAGGGTCAGGCCCGGCAACGCCAGAAAGCTGAGCACGCCGACGAGGGCTGCTCCACCCAGTGCCACGGGCCACGCGGCCCGCCAGGCAGCACCGCGCCGCGACAGGGCCGCCAGCGTCAGCCCTGCGAACACGAACAGCAGCACCAGCACCAGCGGCCAGGCCGCGAGCAGGCTTTCCCAGACGATGTTCAGCATCAGCCAGATCTCGTACATGGTGGATTCCTTCCGTGTGGATTCAGACCCGGCCCTTCAGGACCGAGACATAGGCGGGCTTGAGCATGCGCACCTTCATCAGCCAGGCCAGGTAGCTCTCCTGCAGCGGCTCGATCATCGGCAGCGAAGGCGTCAGCTTGCCGTCGTAGTCGAACTCGATGAGCATCGCCGAGCCCTCGCGCACGATCAGCGGGCAGGAGGTGTAGCCGTCGAAGCGCGCGTCGGGCTCCTGCCCGGCGATCACCTGCAGTCAGGTTGTGCACCACCAGCGGCGCGGCCTTCTTCACGGTGGCGGCGGTCTTGCCGCGCGGCGTGCCGTTGATGTCGCCGATGCCGAAGACGTTCTTGTAGCGGCGGTGCTGCAACGTGCCCTTGTCCACCTCGAGCCAGCCACCCGGGGCGAAACCGCCCTCCTTCCAGGCCAGGTCGCTCTTCTTCACCACGTCGGGCGCGCGCATCGGCGGCACCACGTGCAGGAAGTCGTAGCCCAGGGTCTCGCGCTGGCCTTCGGGCGTGGCGAAGGTGGCCTTGCGTGCCCCGGGGTCCACCGCCACCAGCTTGCTCAGGTAGTGGTTGTGGATGCCCAGCGCCTTCCAGCGCGCGAGCACGTCGTCGTTGACCACCTTCACGCCGAACACCGTGTCGGTGGGCAGCCCGGTATGGAAGTCGATGCGCGAATTCGCCAGCGTGCCCGCTTGTTGCAGCCGGTCGGCGACCATGAAGGTCATCTTCAACGGCGCGCCGGCGCACTTCAGCGGGCCGGCCGGCAGCGTCATCAGCGCCTGGCCGCCCTTGCGCCGGAAGGTGTCGAGCGCGGTCCAGGTGGCGACCGCTGCCTCCGGGCTGGCGTAGACGCTGGCCAGGCCGTTGCGGCCGATCGCCGCCACGTCCATGCCCTCGATCTGCGCATAGTCCAGTTGCAGGCCGGTGGCCACCACCAGGTAGTCGTAGGCGATGCGCTGCCCGCCGCTGGTGACCACCACGTTCGCCGCCGGGTCGAACTCGGCCACCATGCCGGGAATCCACTTCACGCCGGCAGGAATGAAGTCGGCCGTCGGGTCGATCACCTTGTCCACCGGCCACACACCGGTGGCCACGAGCGTGAAGCCGGGCTGGTAGTAGTGCTTCTGGCGGGCATCGATGATCGTCACGCTGGCCCCGTCCAGCTGCTGCATCAGCCGGCTGGCCACCGCGATGCCGCCCAGGCCGCTGCCGGCAATGACGATGCGCGCGTTGGTCTTCATCGCCGCCTTGGCGGGCGGCGCCGCCATCCCGGCCACCAGCGGCGCGGCGCTGACGGCGCGCAGCCAGCGGCGCCGCTGCAGGTCGGCCGAAGCGCATCCCGGCAGGTCCGCGGCCGGACCGCTTGCGTCCCGATTTCGCTCTTGCATCTTTGTCTCCTTGTCGGGTTCTCGCCCAGGGTTCAATTGGAAGACGGCGCGTTCGATCCGGCGTTGACGGCGCGCAGCAGGCCTTCGTCCAGTTGCGCGGCCAACGCG
>CAWFQP010000024.1:0-34433 GCA_963818005.1 uncultured Pseudomonadota bacterium | reverse complement strand
CAAGGCGAGCTTCCCGGGGCCATGCCAAGCCACGGCGTGCAGCCGCCGCGTCACGGTTTCGCCCCGCTGGCGATCCACTGCGCCAGCTCCTTGGCATCGGCGGCAGGCACGGATTGTGGCGGCATCGGCACCGTGCCCCAGACACCGCTGCCGCCGGACACGATTTTGCGCGCCAGGTACTCGGCGGCGTCGCTGCGCTGGGCGTACTTTGTCGACACCTCGCGCAGGCCCGGGCCGACCACCTTGCTGTCGACGCCGTGGCAGCTCAGGCAGTTGAGCTTGCGCGCCAGCGCCAACGTGGCGGCATGGCCCGGCGCGGCAGACTGAGCTGCGGCCATCGTTGCTGCGGCGCTCGGCGCGGTCGCCGCGGCCTTGCGGGTGTCGGCGCCATGCTGCGCGCCGACCAGGCGGTTCTGCTCGGCCAGGTTGCCGTGTGCATCGCGCGCATGGTCCGGCAGGTAGGACGCGACCGTGGCTTCAGTGGCGCAGTGGCTCATGCAGGCCACCGCCTTGACATCGGCCTTGCCGCCATTGCCCATGCCCTTGCCGGGCCACAGGCCGTGATCGGTGCTCATGCCCAGTCGGTTGGGCAATTGCTGCTGCACCTGGCCGATGTTGCGGTCGTTGAGGACGAGACTGTCCGGCACCACGCCACCCAGGTTGAGGAGGAAGGCGGTAAGGGCATAGACCTCGTCGGGCTGCAGAGACTTGGGCGCGTTCCACGGCATTGCGCGATAGATGTAGTCCCACAAGGTGGACAGCGTGGCCAGCTTCATCAAGGTGGTGCGGCCGGGGTAGGTGGCGTCGGTCAGGCGTGCCACGCGGCCGGTGTCGACGTCGCCCTGGGTGGTGCCGCCGACCAGGGGCGCAAAGACCTCGTTGCTCTCGCCGAACACGCCGTGACAGGAGGCGCATTTCGCCTCCCACAGGGCCATGCCCTGGGCGACGGAGCCTGAACCCTTGGGCAGGCCCTTGAAATCGGCGCGCACGTCGATGTCCCAGGCGGCGATTTCCCTGGGCGTGGCCGGCCGGCCGATACCGGAATACGAACTGCCTTGTGCCGCGGCGGTGCCACAGAACAGCAGTGCAAGTGCTGTCCAGTGGAGCATCCAGCGAACACCGCGGAGCCGGCTTTGCCGGGCCGCTGGTGTGTCATGCAGGCTGCGTGGCCACGAGGCGCGGCCATTCCTCGGCCAGCCCAGGCCGACGCGGGTCGGCTTGGAGCCGTCGGCCTCGGCCCCATCGAGGGGGCGCGCCGAAGGCGCTTCGGGGGTGGGTCTAAGCCAACTGGACATTCTTCACCTCGCCGCTGTCTTGCACCAGCCAGGTCTGCACCGCGTTGTTGTGATAGATCGAGCGCGAGCCGCGCACCGCGCGCAGCTGGCGGTAGGTGGGCTGCACGTAGCCGGTCTCGTCGGTCGCGCGGCTTTGCACCAGCGCCGGTCTGCCGTCCCAGACCCAGTCGAGGCTGAAACGCGTCAGGCACTTGCTCAGCACCGGGCTGTCCAGCCGTGCCGCGCGCCAGTTGCGTCCGCCATCGACCGTGACGTCGACGCGGCGGATCTTGCCTCGGCCCGACCAGGCCAGCCCGCTGATGCTGTAGAAGCCCTTGTCGAGCAGCACCTGGCCGCCCGACGGCGTGGTCACCACGCTCTTGCATTCCTGGATGCTGCTGTACTGCCGATGCCGGCCGTCGGGCATCAGGTCGATGTAGTGGATGGCCTCGTCCTTGGTGGCCCAGGGCTTGTCGCCGACCTCGATGCGGCGCAGGTACTTGACCCAGCTCACGCCCTGCACCCCCGGCACCACCAGGCGCAGCGGGTAGCCGTTCTCGGGGCGCAGCATCTCGCCGTTCTGGCCATAGGCCAGCAGCACCTCGCCGCTTTCGACCATCTCCATCGGCAGGGTGCGTGTCATCGACGAGCCGTCGGCGCCTTCGCCGAGCACGTAGCGTGCCTTTCTGTAGTCGACGCCGCACCGGTCGAGCACGATCTTCAGCGGCACGCCGGTGAACTCGCTGCAGCTGAGCATGCCGTGGCTGTATTGCACCGTCGGCACGGCCACGTTGCCCCATTCCATGCCGGTGTTGGCGCCGCACTCAATAAAGTGGAAGCGGCTGACCATCGGCAGGCGCATCAACTCGTCCATCGTGAAGACCATCGGCGTCTTCAGCAGCGACGGGTCCGAGCCGTTGACCATCAGGCGGTGCTTGGAGGGGTCGATGTCCCACCAACCCTGGTGGTGGCGCTCGAAATGCAGGCCGCTGGGCGTGATGATGCCGAACAGCGACTGCAGCGGCGCAAAGGACACCGAGGACTGCGTGGTCTGCGTCAGGCCCGGGCTCTGGCGTCGTTGCACGTTGGCTTCGTACCTGGAGGGCTTGCCGTAGCCGTCGCTGGCCACACCCTGTCCGAGACCGGTGCTGTGCGCGGGCAGGTTCAGGATGTTCGGGTCGCCGCCGTCGGCCGGCACCGGGTTCGACTGGGCGAGCGCCGCCGGTGCCGCTGCACCGGCGACGGCGGCGGCAAAGGCCGAGCGGATGAAGTCGCGCCGCCCGCTGCGGCCCTCGCCGAATACGGTGCGAATGCCGTCCTTCGACAGAAAGCCCTCGGGGGCCTTGACGATGCGTCCTGCGCCGGCTGCAACGCTCACGGTGTGTCCTGAAACATCGGACCAGGCCTTTTCAATCCGGATATAAGCAATTACGAATATATAGTATGCGGTCTGCGTGCGTGATGGTGGAATCCCTGATGCGTTCCAACATGCTGCGCCTGCCCGTCGGGCCCGACAAAGGCGGGTCGCCGGCGTCGTAGCGACCACTTTTTGCAGCGTGGCCTGGCCCCGGTCGGAGGCATCGTTCGGTGCGGGGTGAGGCGCCGCAGGCGCTGCGTTACCACCGGGCCAGCAGACGGCCCTTCAAGACCTTGGAATCCCAGCGCCGCAGCGGTCTGCTGCCCTCCTTGATGCATTCGCCGCTGCGCACGTCGAAGGCCCATTGGTGTTTTGGGCAGGTCAGCGTGTAGCCGTCCAGGGCGAGGTGCGGGATGTCGGTGCCCTGGTGCGGGCAGCGGCTGTCGTAGACGCGGATGCCCTTGGCGTCGCGACAGGCGAACAGGCTGCGGCCGTCGCAGTCCACGCGCTGCACCTCGCCGACCTTGAGCTGCGCGGCGGGCATCAACTCGTGCCATTCACCGGCATGGGCCATGGCCTCGGGCTTGAACTCGGGGATGTCCATCGCCAGGATGATGTCCACCGCCCAGACGATCTTGCTCAGGCCGAGCGCCGGGAAGGCCATCAGCAGCGCATCCAGCACCTCGGCCGGCGTGCAGCCGTCGCGCAGTGCACGTCGCACGTACTGGCGCAATCCGCGCTCGGTCTGGGCGTGCACCTTGGTGATCACCGAGATCAGGTCGCGCGTCTTCGGGTCGAGGTGCTTGCCGGCGTCCTTGAGGAAGCTGAAGTAGTGACCCATGGCCTCGGGCCGGGCCTCGAGCAGGTAGGCCAGCGCGTCGCTCATCGGGCAAGCTGCGTGCGGTGCACTGCGCTGAATTCGCCCTTCGGGCGGCGGTGCGGGCTGATTGGTGTACCTGCGTGCTGTGCACTGCGGAATTCGCCCTTCGGGCGGCCGTGCGGGCTCATGTCGATGCATCCTTCTTCGATGTCGGGTCGAGAGTCAGCAGCACGGCGCATTCGGCCTGACCCGTCACTTGGTGTGCAAGCTCGCCGCGAGCCATGATCAGCAAGTCCACACCCTGGCGGCGCGCCGCTTCGAGGACTGGCGCGGCCGTACTGCCGGAGAGCACCTCGCCCTCGGTCGCCACGCCGCAAAGTGTTCCGCGCTGCTGCGCACTGGCGATGAAGGCCTCGGCGCGGCGCCGCGCGGCCGCGTCGCCGTCCCCGACACCGAGGCCGAGCACGCACAGCGGCAGCGCGCATTCGGCAGCCACTGCGACCGCCAGGCTCAGCGATTGCTCGCCGGCCGCCCCCGGCTCGGCCGCAAGCAGCACGCGGCGGGTCCACAGGCCGGCGTCGCGCGGCACCACCAGCACGCTGCACGGGGCCACCCCGATGACCTGGGTGACCATCTCGCCGACCAGCATTCGCGCCAGGAAACCGCGCCGGCCGCGCCGGCGGATGACGAGCAGATCCGCGCCGCGCTCTTGCGCGTCTTCGACGATCTCGCGCCAGGCGTCGGCGCCGCGGCGCACGCGCAACTCGATCGCCACGCCGGCCGAGCGCGCCTGTTCGCGCAGCGGCTGCAGCCGGGCGGCGGCATCACGATCGGCCTGCGCCGCCAACTGCGGTGCCACGGCTTCGTACTCGGCGTTGCTGGCCAGCGGCATGACCACACCCAGCGCTCGCTGGCAGCGCTGCGCCAAGGCCAATGCCACGCGCTCGGCGCCGGCGTCGAACTCGGTGCGTTCGGTGGCCAGCAGCAGGCGTTGGAAGATCTGCGCCATGATCAATGCCCGGCCGTGAGCACGCCGGATGCGGCCAGCGCGATCACCGCCACGATCAGCATGCAGATTGCGGCCATGGGCCAGTCGCGCTGCCGCACATACAGGCCGGCGACGCCGAGCAGCGGCGGCAGTGAACAGCCGGCCAGCAGCGCGACGCCCACCAGGTTGAGCAGGTCGCCCTTGTGCAGCAGCGCGAGCCAGCCCCAGCCGGTGGGGGTTCCGGTGCGCTTCAGGTAGCTGGCGGCCGGCTCGCCCCACAGGCCGGGCATCTGTTGCGGCGGCACCAGCGGGACCAGAACCCCCAGCAGGTACAGCGCGAAGCCGAGCACCAGCAGCAGCAGGCCGAGACGCGCGCCCCAGTCGAGCAGCAGCGCATACAGCCGCTGGGCGTTCGACTGTGCCGTGCCGGCTGCGGCGCTGGGCGCTTGGTTCACAGCCACAGCCCGGTGCCCTTGAGCAGTGCGCGCACCCCGGCGAAGAACAGCAGCGCGATCACCATCCTGCGGATCACCGAACCCTTGAGCACACCGAGCAGGCGCGCGCCGATGCGTGCGCCCAGCATCATGCCGACGATGGAGGGTACGGCGATCATCGGCAGCACCGCGCCGCGGTTGATGTAGACCCAGGCGGCCGACGAATCCACCAGCGACAGCACCAGCCCGGAAGTCCCGGCCGACACCTTCAGCGGCGCGCCCATCAGCAGGTTCAGCGCCGGCACGTTGGCCCAGCCAGCACCGATGCCGAACATGCCGGCGAGCACGCCGATCATCAGGAACAGCACCAGTCCGAGCGGCGTGCGCTGCACCTGCCAGTCGACCTGCCGGCCACTGGCGCCGTCGATGAACACGCCGTTCATCTGCAGCGCGGCAGACAGCCGATCCGGCCTGTCGAGCTGCGGAAACTCGGACGTCTTCGAGCCCAGCATCAGCGCCACGATGCCCAGCACGATCAGCCCCAGCGCCGTCTGCACCGCGGCGGCGGGCAGCGCCATGCCGAGCAGTGCGCCGACGATCGAGCTGGCCGAAGCCAGCAGCGCCAGGGGCAATGCCAGGCGCAGGCTGGCCAGGCCGCTGCGCAGCAGCACCGGTGCGGCCGCCAGCGCGCTGGCCAGTGCCACCAGCAATCCGGCACCGCGCACGAAGTCAAGGTGGAAGGGGAAGAAGCCGCCGATCAAGGGCACGAACAGCGTGCCTCCGCCAATGCCCGCCGGCACCGCGACGATGCCGATCAGGAAGCAGGCGACGAACAGCGCCAGCGGCCACAGCCACCAGGCCACTGCCGGGCTCGCACCCCCCGCGGCGATGGCCTGGGCAGGCAACGCCAGCCCCAAGGCAAGCAGCAGCCCGTTCCCGCGCAGGCGGTGCGCCGGCTTCGTTGACCGCTGCATCGCGCTGGCCATGGTCAGCGCCGCAGCTGCGGCGCCCGCTCGATTGGCATGAGGCCGGGGATCACGCCCATGCCAAGGGCGGCATGCGAAGGCTGCTGCGTCGAATCCTGCATCTGAGGCTGGCAGTCGAAGGGTTCAGGAAATGGCCTGGTCGTACAGGTGCTGCGGATGCCGCGCCGGCGCCAGGAAGATCCAGCGCCCGGCCAGCAGGCCCAGGTATTGAAGCACGAAGGCCAGGGTCAGCCAGGCGATCGAGCCGGTGGCCACGCCCGCGCCCAGGCACGGCAGCGGCAGCGCAAAGACCCGCATCAGGAGGCTCCACTTCACGCCGCGCAGCCATTCGCCGCTTCGGCCATGGAAGCACTCGCGCGTGTCGAACGAGCCGCCCATGAAGCCCTGCGCCCTCTGCAGGATTCGCGGGTGCTTGATGCCGATGGCGGTCTGCAGACTGGACATCGGCCTGAGCCGGGCGCGAGTTGGATCGTGGATCGGGTTCGCAGCCATCTTGCCCCTTGCGCCGTCGCGTCGTACCGATCCCTATGCCAGGCGGCCGGGTCGAGCCCTCACTCGTTCGTGCAAGCGCTGTCCCCCGCCTCGATCGGCGCGCTCAAAGGACTGCGGGCCTTCGGCCGCGGGTTCTGCAACTGCTTCCAGGCTTGGAAGCCACCGGCCACCGACAGTGCCTTGTCGTAGCCCATCGAGCGCAGCAGTCGCGCGGCAAACAGGCTGCGCCGGCCGCTGTTGCACACGCACAGCAGAATCTTGTCGTGCCCGTGGTGCAGGCGGTTGATCATCGTGAAGAAGCCCTGCACGTCGATGTCGGTGGGCTTGCCGGCATCGAGGATGTCCTGCTCGTCTTCGCTCAGCGCGTGCCCGAGCAGTTGCTTGACCTCGAACATCGGTATGTGCACGGTGTCCGGAATGGCCCCCTTCATCTCGATCTCGAAGCGCTGCCGGATGTCGATCATCGTGCCCAGGCCGAGTTGGCAAAGCTCGGTGGCGCCGGCCAGGCTGATCTCGAGCTTCTCGGGGTGTTCGGCGGGCGTGGCGGTGGCGACGTTCATGGCAGTCCTGCAGGGCAAGTCGTGCCCGTCGCCGCATTGTCGCCTGAGCGAGCGCGGGGCGTTCGGGCCGCCCGTCGGCCTTTCAAGCCTGCGTGCTCAGCCCTCGCGCCAGAGCATGCACTTCATCGTCGCCGCGGCGCCTGCGACGATGCCGGCCACGGCGATCAGCGAGCCGATGGAAAGTGTCGACAGACCGGACATGCCCTGGCCGACGGTGCAGCCCATCGCCGTGACCCCGCCGAAGCCCATCAGCACGGCGCCGGCCAGCTGGTTGCGAAGGTCGGCGAAGGAGGCAAAGCCATCCCAGGCGAAACGACGGCTGGCAAGGGCGTAGGCCAGCGAGCCGGCGATCACGCCGAGCACGGTGGCGATGCCGAAGGTGAGGCGCAGCGACTTGTCGGTCCACAGCATCAGCAGTTCCAGGCTGTAGGCGGTGGGCGCGACGAAGCTCATCGATTCGAGCGTGCGCGAGTTGGTGGCGAAGAACACCGTCTCCAGCGTCTCGGGGTTCTCGCCGTGGCCCAGATGCCCGCTCAGGTACCACGCCGACACCACCAGCAAGCCCAGCACCAAGGCGGCGAGGACCTGCACCGTGTTGCCGCGGAAGCGCCGGTCGGCAAGGACGAAGACGAGCAAGGCGCCGCCGAGCGCCAGCGCAGTGCCGAGAACGGCCGGGCCGGCCGGCACGGCGCCGGCCCTGACCAGCAGCGAGGCCAGGCTCTGGTCGCTCATGCCGAGGCCCGCGAGGTCGATGCTCACCGGGTCCAGCCAGGCGGCGCGCCACTGGCCGAACAGCCCCTTCAGTGTCATGTAGGCGGCAATCGCCATGAAGGCCAGCACCACCAGCGAACGCACGCTGCCGCCGCCGAGACGGATCAGGTTCTTGTTGACGCACCCGCCGGCCAGCGTCATGCCGATGCCGAACAGCGTTCCGCCCAGCAGCAGCGACAGCCAGGGCAACGTCGGCCTCTGGTAGATCGTCCTGGCCAGGTCGATCTGACCGCCGGCATGGAGCAGTTGGGTGCCGATGATGGCCACGGCGAGGGTCAGCAGCCACATGCGCATGCGGCCCCAGTGGCCCATGTTGACCACGTCGGAGATCGCACCCATGGTGCAGTAGTTGGCCTTGTGGGCCACGGCGCCAAAGACGAAGGCCAGCGCAAATCCGCCCCACAGCACGAGGCTCGTCGGATCGGTCGATTCGTTCAATTCAGCCTCCGGATGCAGTGAGGAGCGCAGCTCGCGCTCGTGCAGTCTGTCGTGCCGGGTCCGTCGCTGGGCTGCACCTGCCGGCTCAGGCCTTCTTCAGGAAGAAGACGAACTTCTTGTCCTGCGTGCTTTGCGCGAGCAGCGGGTTGCCCGTCTGCTCGGCAAAGGCCGCCATGTCGGCCACCGAACCGGGGTCGGTGGCCACCACGCGCAGCACCTGGCCCGGCGTCATGGCGCCGAGCGCCTTCTTCGTCTTCACGATCGGCAGCGGGCAGGCCAGGCCCGAAGCGTCCAGTTCCTTGTCGTGGTTCATGCGTCATGTCTCCGTGAATTGGGGCTTCGCCGCAGCAGGCCGCGGCCGCGCACAGGCGTCGAATGCCATGCCCTCCCGGCGAACCGATGACCCGGCATTCGCCTGCCGGCGTCAACGCGGGTTGGCGATCAAGTGCTTGGCCAGCGCGTGGTATGCGGGCAGCGAGGTCGGGTCGATGTTGGCGTTGCCGGCCAGCGGGAACGAGGCGTAACGCGCGATCACCATCTCGGCCTTCGGGTCGACGTAGACCAACTGGCCGTGCACGCCGCGCGCGCTGTAGGCGCCGTGTTCGTTGTGCGAGACCCACCACATGTTGCGGTAGCTCCAGCCTGGCAGCAAGGGGTAGCCCGCCTTGGCGAAGTGCGCCTTGTCGGCGCCGTTGCGGATGTCGTCGACCACCGCCTTGGGCACGATCTGCTGGCCGTTGAAGCGGCCGTCCAGCCGCATCATCTCGCCGAAGCGCGCCAGGTCGCGCAGCCCGGTGTTGAGGCCGCCGCCGGCGAACTCGGTGCCGACGCTGTCGATGGCGAAGTAGGCGTCCTGCTCGGCGCCGAGCTTGGACCAGATGCGTTCTTGCAGGTTGTCGCCCACCGACTTGCCGGTGGCGCGGGCGATCACCCAGCCGAGCGCGTCGGTGTTGACGGTCTTGTAGGCGAAAGCCTCGCCGTGGTTGCCCTGCTTCTTCACCGTGACGAGAAACTCGTAGAAGCTGTTCGGTCCGGCATAGCCCGGCGGGCGCGGCAGCACGTTGCCGGCGCGCACATGGTTCCAGATCTCGGCATTCGGGTCGGCGTAGTCCTCGCTGTACTGCAGCCCGGTGGTCATGTCGAGCAGCTGGCGCACCGTGGCATCACCGAAGGCCGAGTCCTTCAACTCGGGCACGTACCGGGAGGCCTTGGCGTTGGCGTCGAGCGTGCCGTCGGCCACCAGCATCGCGCCGATGGTGCCGAAGAAGGACTTGGTAACCGACATCGCGATGTGCTGGCCGTCGGGCCGCAGCGCACCGAAGTAGCGCTCGTAGACCACGCGCCCCTTGTGCAGCACGACGATGCCGTCGGTGAAGTTGGCAGCCAGCGACTGTGCCCAGCTCATGCTCTGCCCGCTGCCCATGACGCGGAAGCTGACGGCGTCGATGTCGTCGCGCTCGGCGCGCGGCAGCGGCAGCGGCGCGCCGAGCCCGCGCGAGACGTTGCCCGTGGGCACCAGCCGGCGGTAGTTCGAGAACGACCAGCGCAACTGCGGGAAGCGGTAGCTGCTGCCGTCGGCAAAGCGAATGATCCGGTCGGGCGGCGGCGGGAAGCCGATCATCCAGCCCATCGTCACCGGGTCGCTGGCCTGCGCATCGGGGAACTTCGGCGCGGTTTGTGCGCCGGCGCACAGGCTCAGGCTCAGCAGCAGAGCTGCGAACAGCGGTGATCGGCGGGCGTGGAATGGGTGACGCATGACGGCATTGTCTCCATCGGGTGCCGCGTTGACGGCGTGGCCGCGATGCTACTGCGCGGGGCCGGCACCGGGTATGTGCTCATGCACAATCGATGCAGGAGCCCGAACCGATGCCCACACCCCAGCGCGACCTGACCCGCACCACCTTCGGCGTGCTCTTCATCGGCGTGCTCATCGTCGCCACGCTGTGGGTGTTGCGGCCCTTTGTCGCACCGACCATCTGGGCGACGATGATCGTCGTGTCCACCTGGCCGATGCTGCGTTGGTTCGAGGCCCGGCTCTGGGGCCGGCGCAGCTTGGCCGTGCTGGTGATGAGCCTGCTGATCCTGATGCTGCTGGTGGTGCCGCTGATGCTGGCCATCGGCACCATCGTGCGCCATGCCGACGAGATCGTGGCTCAGGCGGCGATGCTCTCCGGGTTCAAGGTGCCGCCGCCGCCGCCCTGGGTGGCCGGCCTGCCGATGGTCGGCGAGCGCGCGGCGCAGCTGTGGGAGCAGGCTGCGGCCACCGGCTCGGTGGGTCTGATCTCCAAGCTGGCGCCCTATGCCGACGACATCGCCAAGTGGTTCGTCGCGCAGGCCGGCAGCATCGGCCTGGTGTTCGTGCAGTTCCTGCTGACCGTGGTGCTGTCGGCGCTGATGTATTCCGGCGGCGAGGCGGCGGCGACGGCGGTGCGGCGCTTCGGCCGGCGCCTGGCCGGCATGCACGGCGACAACGCCGTCATCCTGGCCGGACAGGCGATTCGCGGCGTGGCCTTGGGCGTGGGCGTCACTGCGGTGCTGCAGGCCGGGCTCGGCGGCATCGGCTTGGGGCTGGCCGGCGTGCCCTTTGCAGGCCTGCTGACGGCGGTGATGCTGCTGCTGTGCATTGCCCAACTCGGCCCGGGGCTGGTGCTCATCCCGGCGGTGGCCTGGGTCTACTGGAGCGGCGAGACCGGCTGGGGCACCTTCCTGCTGCTGTGGTCGGTGGTGGTGGGGACGATGGACAACTTCCTGCGGCCGGTGCTCATCAAGCGCGGCGCCGACCTGCCGCTGCTGCTGATCTTTGCCGGCGTGATCGGCGGGCTGCTGGCCTTCGGGCTGATCGGCATCTTCATCGGCCCGGTGGTGCTGGCCGTGGCCTACACGCTGCTGGACGAGTGGATCAAGCTCGGCGAGGCCGAGCCCCAGGCCGTCGATTCCTGAGGCCGGTCTCAGGGTCTCAGGCCAGGCGCGCGCGATGCCGCTCGATCTGCGCGCGCACCTGCGCCGGTGCCGTGCCGCCGATGCCGTTGCGTGCTTCCAGCGAGCCGCGCAGCGACAGCACGTCGAATACATCGCTGCCGATGGCGGGGTCAAAGCCCTGCAACGTGGCCAGCGGCAGCTCGGCCAGGTCCAGGCCCTGCTGCATCGCCGCCTTGACCGCACGCGCGACCACCTCGTGCGCGTCACGGAAGGGCAGGCCCTTCTTCACCAGGTAGTCGGCCAGGTCGGTGGCGGTGGCATAGCCCTTGAGCGCCGCTTTCTGCATGGCCTCGGGCTTGACCACGATGCCTGCGACCATCTCGGCCATGATGCGCAGCGTGTCGCGCAGCGTGTCCACGCTGTCGAACAGCGGCTCCTTGTCTTCCTGGTTGTCCTTGTTGTAGGCCAGCGGCTGGCCCTTCATCAGCGTCAGCAGCGCCATCAGGTGGCCGACCACGCGGCCGGTCTTGCCGCGCGCCAGCTCGGCCACGTCGGGGTTGCGCTTCTGCGGCATGATCGACGAGCCGGTGCAGTAGCGGTCGGCCAGGTCGATGAAGCCGAAGTTCTGACTCATCCACAGTACCAGTTCCTCGGCAAGGCGTGACACGTGCACCATGCAGATGCCGGCGAAGGCGGCGAACTCGAGCGCGAAGTCGCGGTCGCTGACCGCATCCAGGCTGTTCTGGCACAAGCCGTCGAAGCCTAGCGAGGCGGCAACGCGCTCGCGCGCTATCGCATAGCTGGTACCGGCCAGCGCCGCCGCTCCCAGCGGCAGCCGGTTGGTGCGCCGGCGCAGGTCGGCCAGGCGCTCGGCATCGCGCGCGAACATCTCGACGTAGGCCAGCAGGTGGTGCGCGAAGCTCACCGGCTGCGCCACCTGCATGTGGGTGAAACCCGGCATCACTGTCTCGGCATGCTGGGCCGCCAAGTCGACCAGTGAGCGCTGCATGTCCGCCAGCAGGGCGGCCAGGCCGTCGATCTCGCCGCGCAGCCACAGCCGCACGTCGGTGGCCACCTGGTCATTGCGGCTGCGCCCGGTGTGCAGCCGCTTGCCCGCATCGCCCACCAGCTGCGTCAGCCGCGCCTCGATGTTGAGGTGCACGTCCTCCAGCTCGAGTTTCCACTCGAAGCGGCCGGACTCGATCTCAGCGACGATCAGCGCCATGCCGCGGCGGATGTCGGCCAGGTCCAGCGCGGCGATGATGCCCTGCGCGGCCAGCATCTCGGCATGGGCCAGGCTGCCGTCGATGTCGGCACGCCACAGCCGCTGGTCGAAACCGACGCTGGCGGTGTAGCGCTTGACCAGATCGCTCATCGGCTCGCTGAACAGGGCCGACCAGGCCTGGGCTTTGTTGTCGAGCGGATTGGCAGACATGGGGGCGGGTCACATCGGGATACGACGCAGGCGTCGGGAGTCCTTATTATCGGCGGGCCATGTCACGCACGCCGGTCAGGAAGACGCCGGGCCGCCCCAAGTTCGCCGACGCCCCTGTGCGGGCCCGGACAGCATCCGGCGGTCGCGTCCCAGCACCCCACGACCCTTCGGATACCGACCTGGGTGGCGCCGATACGCGCCCGGTCAGCGTGTGGCCGGCGAGCACCCGTCCCGCCGACCTGAATTCGAGCGCCTTTTCGCCTACGCACTTCGATCCGCTGCTCGACGAGAAGGCGCGCGCCAGCGAGCGTGCCGGCGTGGCACTCGAGGTCTGCAGCGCCATGTTGGCTTTGCGCGTGGTGCTGGGCGTACAGGTCGTACTGGCACTGGGTGCGCTGCTCAGCGCCACCAGCCCGGGCGACTGGCTGGCGCGGCAGTCCGGCGTCATGTACGTCGGTATCGCCGGCACCTTGCTGTGGTTGGTGACGGTGTGCGCATTGAAGTCGGCGCTGGCGCGGCGCAGCGCCGCCGCTCGCCTGGGCAGCCTGCTGGCACTGGGCGCGGCCTGCGCCCTGATGGCCTGGTGGCCGCTGTGGTGGGCCGGGTTGGCCGACACCGGCCATGGCCTGCGCCTGGTGGGCGTGCCGCTGGCCGGCGCGACGTTGGCCGCCGCCGCCTGGGCCTGGCTGGACCTGCGGGCCAGGCTGTGGCAGCCGGTGAATGCCAGCGTCAGGCTGGCCGAACTGCAGTCGCGCATCCGGCCGCACTTCCTGTTCAATGCGCTGAACACGGCGCTGGCGCTGGTGCGCGTCGATCCGGCCCGCGCCGAGGGCGTGCTCGAGGACCTGGCGCAGTTGTTTCGGGTGGCATTGGCCGATGCCGGCGATTCGGTGTCGCTCGACGAGGAGATCGACCTGGCGCAGCGTTACCTGGCCATCGAACAGATCCGGTACGGCAAGCGGCTGCAGGTCAGCTGGGACATCGATGCGCGCATCGGCCGCGCGCGCGTGCCGCCCCTGGTGCTGCAGCCCTTGGTCGAGAACGCGGTGCGCCACGGCGTCGAGCCGTCGGTGCAGGGTGCGCGCATCTGGGTGCAGGCGGAGCTGAAACGCGCCCAGGCGGTGGTGCTGGTCAGCAACACACTGCCCGAGACGCCATCCGCGCCCGGCCACGGCATGGCGCTGCGCAACGTGCGCGAGCGGCTGCGCCTGTTGCACGACGTGGCCGGGCAATGCGAGGTCTGGCGAGAGGGGGGGCTTTTTCGCGCGCGCATCGTCGTGCCGTTGTGAGCGCGCGATGGCAGTGCTGAAGATCGTGCTGGTGGACGACGAGTCGCTCGCGCGGCTGCGCCTGCGTTCGAGTACTGCAGGACATCGCCGATCCAGCCAGCGAGGTCGTCGGTGAAGCCGGCGAAGCCGACGAGGCGCTGGCACTGCTTCAGCATCGGCCCTGCGACCTGCTGTTGCTGGACATCGGCTTGCCGGGCTTGGACGGCATGCAGCTGGCGGCCAGGTTGCGTGGCCTTGCCAGGCCGCCGAGCGTGGTGTTCGTCACCGCGCATGCCGAACATGCGCTGCGCGCCTTCGAACTGGACGCGGCCGACTACCTGACCAAGCCGGTGTCGCGAGAGCGGCTGCGTTCGGCGTTGCAGCGGGTGGCGCAGCGCCGCCGTGCCGCCGAGTCGCCAGTTGCAGGGGTCGATGCCGCGCGCGTACTGGTCGTGCATGACCGAGGCCGCGTGCTGCGTCTGCCGCTGGCCGACGTCCTGTACCTGAAGGCGGAGCTGAAATACGTGACGCTGCGCACCCCGGCCCACAGCTATGTGCTGGACGACCCGCTCAGCGAGTTGGAGCAGCGCCTGGGCGACGGTTTCCTGCGCGTGCACCGCAACGCGTTGGTGGCGCTGTCGGCGGTGCGTGCGCTGCAGCGCCGCCGCGGCGACGGCCACGGCGGCGACGAAGGCCATGCCGAGCACTGGGCGGTACAGCTCATGCCCACCGAAGAATGGCTGGCGGTGTCACGCCGCCAGCTGGCGGCGGTGCGAGAGGCGTTGACGCAGCGCGACGCAGCCGGCGCGTGCTGAGATCGATTCGTCCCGGGCTACTTCGACCAGCCGTCCTTCAGCCCGGTGATGCGGTTGAACACCGGCTTGCCGGCCGCATGGTCGATGCGGTCGGCAACGAAGTAGCCGTGGCGCTCGAACTGGAACCTGTCGTCGGCGTTGGCGGCGGCCAGCGAGGGCTCGAGCCAAGCGCTTACCACCTTCTTGCTGTCCGGGTTGAGGCAGGCCTTGAAGTCGCGGCCGGCGGCGTCGGGCTGGGCCTCGGTGAACAGCCGGTCGTACAGCCGCAGCTCTGCCGGCAGCGCATCGTGCGCCGCCACCCAGGTGAGCACGCCCTTGGTCTTGACGGCATCGGCGCCGGGCGTGCCGCTGCGCGTGTCGGGCAGCAGCGTCGCGTAGACCTCGGCCACGCTGCCGTCGAAGTTCTTCTTCAGGCCGCTGCACTGGATGACGTAGCCGTACTTCAGCCGCACCACGCTGCCGGCGATCTGCGCGCCCTTGCCGTCGAAGCGCGGCGGGCTCAGGCGGTGGTAGCCCTTCAGCGGCTCTTCCATGAAGTCCTCGCGCTCGATCCACACCTCGTGGCCCAGCGTGAAATGACGCATTCCGCGTTCCGGTTGGCCGGGGTGCAGCGGCGCGCTGCAGGGCAGGGTCTTGCCCTTGCCGATGACCTGGTCCCAGTTGCTCAGCACCAGTTTCAGCGGGTCGAGCACGGCCATCGCGCGCGCCGCCTTGCCGTCCAGATCCTCGCGCAACGCGACGTCCAGCGAGCTGTAGTCGATCCAGCCGCCGGCCTTGCTGACGCCGCTGCGCTCGGCCAGCAGGCGCAGGCTCTCGGGCGTGTAGCCGCGCCGGCGCATGCCTGCCAGCGTGGGCAAACGCGGATCGTCCCAGCCTTCGACGATGCCTTCTTCCACCATCTGCCGCAGCTTGCGCTTGCTGGTGACGATGTAGGTCAGATTGAGGCGCGCGAATTCGTACTGTTTCGGCAGCGGCCGGGCCAGCAGCCCGGCTTCGGCCAGGCGCTCGAGCACCCAGTCGTAGAAGGGGCGCTGGTCCTCGAACTCCAGCGTGCAGATGCTGTGGGTGATGTTTTCCAGCGCATCCTCGATCGGGTGCGCATAGCTGTACATCGGGTAGATGCACCAGCGCTCGCCGGTGTTGTGGTGCGCGGCGTGCTTGATTCGGTACAGCGTCGGATCGCGCAGGTTGATGTTGGGCGAGGCCATGTCAATCTTGGCGCGCAGCACCATCGCGCCATCGACATGCTGGCCGTCGCGCATTTCGCGCAAGCGCGCCAGGTTCTCCTGAGGCGAACGGGCGCGGAACGGGCTGTCGGTGCCGGGCGTGGCGAAGTCGCCGCGATGGGCGCGCATCTCGTCGGCGCTCTGCTCGTCGACATAGGCGTGGCCGGACTCGACCAGCGCCTCGGCCGCTCGGTACATGAAATCGAAGTAGTCGCTGGCGTAGTACAGGTGCTCGACGGTGGTCTCGCCGTAGCCGGCGCGCCAGTCGTAGCCCAGCCAGTGCACCATCTCGACGATGGCGTCGACGTACTCCTGCTCCTCCTTCTCGGGGTTGGTGTCGTCGAAGCGCAGGTGGCACACGCCGCCGTAGGCCTGCGCCAGGCTGAAGTTGAGCCAGATGCTCTTGGCATGGCCCACGTGCAGGTAGCCGTTGGGCTCGGGCGGAAAGCGCGTGCGGATGCGCGCCGGGTCGACTGGACCGGCCGCCTGGTGCGCAGCGTCGCCGGGGCTGCCGGCGAAGCGCCGTGCGGCGTAGCTACCGGCTTCTAGGTCGCGCTCGATCACGGCGCGCAGGAAATTGCCGGGCTTGGCGGCTTCTTCTTTGGAGGCGGAGGACATGCGTCGATTCTATCGACGCGCCCCTTTCAGCGGCCCTGCTTGCGGCGCAGGCGTTCCACCTCGTCGTCGAGCATGCGTTCGCGCAGGCCGTCGCCGTTCAGGCTGGCGAAGGTGACGAAGCCGTGGATCGCCAGCCCCAGCCCCCAGCCGGCCAGCGGCCACAGGTGCCAGGCCTTGCCGCCGCTGGCGAAGTTGATGGCCGCCAGCCCCAGGTTGACCAGCAGGTACACGGTGGCATGGATGTAGAAGCCCATCTTCTGGTTGACGCGGCGGCGTGCGCGGCGTTGCAGATCCTTTTCGATGAATGCGTACATGGGGTGGCTCCAGCAGGGGAAGAAAAAACAGAGGATCAGGAGACGAGGCCGGTCAGCGGCGTGCCCCACAGCAGGCTGCCCAGGAAACGCCCCGGCAACAGCGTGAACAGCCCGGCGACGACACAGGCGCCGATGTACAAACGCTGCATGGTCTTGCGGTGCCCTTCGATGCGGCCGCGCTTCGCGTACCACAGGCCCAGCGGCAGCATCACTGCCACGGTCACGGTGAACAGATGGATCGGCGTGTAGCCCCACAGGTTGGGCAGCCGGTAGTCGCGGATGAAAGCCGAGGCCAGCGCCGTGCTGGCCATCAGCGCCACCCAGGTCCAGCCGAGCAACCGATGGCTGCGTGTGCCCTTGCGCCGCAGCAGCATGAACAGGCCGAGCAGCAGCGCGCCGGTGGCCGTCACCAGGTGGAAGAAGATCAGCGGGTGGCGCTGCATCAGGCCGAGCAGGGCGTCCATCGTGGGCTCCGATCGTGCCCGCATGTCGCGAGCGGTGCGCCAGTGTCGGAGCGGGCCGTGGCGCGCGCAGCCACGCTGCGACGGGATGGCGACGCAGCGGGCGAAACGCCGCCGCCACGGCGCAGGATGCGGCCGCGGCTGCAGGTTCGCCATGCCTTGCGCCACCACACTCGCCATCGATTCGCGCACCCGCCGGCTCGAAGCCGCCTTGGCAACGATCCGGCGCAAGGGCTACCACGCCACCACGGCCGAGGCCGCCGCGCCGGCATCGAAGGCGCCGGCGACGCAAGCGCCGCCGCGCCGCTGATCGCGCACCTGCGTACCTGTGCGCAGAGGCGGCTCTCGCCGCAGCCGAGCGCAGCCGCCCCCGAAGGAGAACCAAGCGATCAGGGTCGAGCCCCAGCTGATGTTCGCCGACCGCTGCGAGGAAGCCTTGACCTTCTGCCAGCACGTCGTCGGCGCGAAGCCGCAGAGGGTGCTGCGCTTCAAGGACTGCGCCGAGCCGCCGCATCTGGCGCTGTCCGACGGCTGGAATCACAAGGCCATGCACTGCGGCTCTCGGGTCGGCGACACGCTGGTGATGGCCTGCGACGGCATGGCACCGAGCCGGCCTCCTTCAGCCTGAAGGAGCTCGACGGCATGATCGAGATGCACACCGATGCCGACGCGGCCAAGGCCAAGCGCGCGGCCGAGGTGATGTTCACGATGAAGGAGATCGACATCGCCGCGGTGCGCCGCGCCTACGAGGGCTGAAAGCCGCTACATGCCCTTGAAGCGGTGCGCGTACAGGCGGCTCGCCACCAGCGTCTCGCTGCGGCCGCGCAGGCTGAGAAAGGCCTTGCCCGATTCGTCGCGGCGCGCGCTGGCGATGCAGCGCGCCTGCACCACGGTGCCGCGGTGCACCTGCCAGAACTGCGCCGGGTCCAGCTGCGGCAGCAGCTCGCGCAACGACAGGCGGATCAGGTGCTCGCGCTCGGCGGTGATGACGCGCACGTACTTGTCGGCGGCTTCGAAGTAGATCACCTCGTCGACCGGCACCAGGTGCACGGTGGCGCCGGCCTGTGCCTGGATCACCCGCAGCCTGGGCGCGGCCGGCGCGACGCCTGGGGGGTGCGCGCCGAGCAGGCCGCGCAATTGCTCGAGCGTGCCGGCCAGGGCCGCTGCGGCACCGGCGCGATGCTGCAGCGTGCGCTGCAGGCGCTGCACGCACGCTGTCAGCCGTGCGTCGTTCACTGGCTTGAGCAGGTAGTCCAGCGCCTGCGCGTCGAAGGCTTCGATCGCGTACTGGTCGTAGGCGGTGACGAAGACCAGCAGCGGAAACACCGGCTGCGACGGGCCTTCGGGCCAGTCCTCGGCCAGCGCACGTGCCACTTCCAGCCCGCTCAGCCCGGGCATGCGGATGTCCAGGAAACACAGCGCCGGCTGCAGCGCCAGCGCCTGTTCCAGCGCCTGGTGGCCGTCGCCGGCGGTGGCCACCACCTGCAGCTCGGGCCAAAGCCGCGCCAGGTCGGCGCGCAATGCTGCGGCGAGCAGCGGTTCGTCTTCGGCGATCAGCGCGGTGATCACCGGACTACTTTGCGCGCTGCGCGCTGCGGGATGAGCGCTCGGCGAGCTGAGGCCGGACACGGACAGCCCCTGCGGACTGTCCGAGCCTGCCGAAGGACATCGGCCTGAGGCCGATGGCGGCCCGGCGCACTCACCGGGGGCCCTTCGTGCTGCGCACTCCGGCATTCGCCCTTGGGGCGGTGCGGCGTGCTCATGGCGGGTCCAACGGCAGCGTCAACGTGGCGAGCGTGCCGCCGCCTGCAGCCGGCCCGATCTCGAGCCGCGCCGCCGCGCCGTAGCGCGTGGCCAGCCGCTCGTGCACCTGGGCCAGGCCGAAGCCCTCGCGCGGCGTGGCCGGCCGGCCGACGCCGCTGTCGCGCACGGCGAGAAGCAACCGGCCGCCGTCGCGTGCGGCGCTGACCTCGATGTGCCCACCCTCGACCTTCGGCTCCAGGCCATGGCGGATCGCGTTTTCCACCAGCGGCTGCAGCAGCAGCGCCGGCACGCCATGCTGCGTCAGATCGGACGGCAGCGTCAGCGTGCAAGCCAGCCGCGGCCCCATGCGCACCGCCATCAGGCCCAGGTAGTCGTCGAGCCGTGCAAATTCGTCGGCCAGCGTGTGTGTACCCGCGCGCGACGCCGACAGCGTGGCGCGCAGGAAGGCGATCAGCCGGTCCAGCATGGCCTGGGCACGCGGCGGATCCAGGCCGATCAGCACCCGCAGGTTGGCCAGCGTGTTGAACAGCATGTGCGGCTCGAGTTGCGACTGCAGCAGCTTCAGCTGGTTCTCGGCCGCGGCGCGGCGCGCCGCTTCGGCGTCGGCACGGGCATGGCTCAGCCGCTCCAGCAGCGTCAGCGTCACCACCGAGGCCACCGAGGCCAGCAGCGTGATCAGCCAGGTCAGGTGGCTGCTGCCGCCGTCGAGCATCCATGGTGGCTGCTGCGCGCTGCCACTCAGCAGCCGGGCCAGCGCGGTGCCGGCGATCGGCCCGAGCGTCATGCCCAGCAGCACCAGCAGGATCAACCCCGGCCAGCCTGGAAAGCCCACCGGCAGGTCCGCGCACAGGCCGCGCCGTGCCCGTGCGCGCAGGCGCAGGTAGGACAGCAGGTGGCGTCCGCCATCGATGAGGAGCCAGCAGCACAGGCCGATCAGCAGCGAATGCAGCAGCGCGTCGGCAAAGCTGCTGCGCCCCGCGGCGACCAGCAGCAGCGCGATCGCCGTACACAGCAGCAGCACGAAACCCCCGCCGCGCAGCAGTTGCGCGCGCACCCGCGGCCAGGGCAGGGTGTAGGCGCCAGGGGCTGCCGAGGGCGGATGGACGGGTGCGGCGGACATCGGCGCGGATTTTCGGTCAGCCGGCGCGACCGCGGCATGCGCGTGCGACGAACGGCTCGCAGCGCGCGCCAGACGCAGGCGCGGCGGCGCGAAGCGCCACCGCCGCGTCAACCGGCAGACAGCGCCTGGCGGATGGCTTCGATGCGCGCGCGGTTGACGCCGAAGTCCTTGCGGCCCAGGCGCGAGGCCGAGCGCACCTGCACCACGTTGTGCTGCGGGTCGAACCAGAACTCGGCGTCATCGACGAACTTCATCCAGCGGGTGCTGAACTGCACGTACAGGTAGTCGTCGCGCGACTCGACCACCTTGGCGCCGGGCAGGGCTGCGACGATGCGCTTGAGCTGCGCCATCGTCGCCGGGCCGCCGCCCTTCAGCGCCAGCGGCGCGATGCGCGCGTAGTCCTGCATCGGGTGCCGCACCCACAGGTCGGCCTGGCTGCTGACGCTGTTGGGCGTCTTCGACGGCGCCCGCAGGCGGCCGTCGCGCACGCCCATGTGGCCCGGCATGTGGCTGCTGAAGGCGCCAAGCTGGGCGGCCAGAAGCACGACCACCGCCAGGGCGGCCGTGCCGAACACCAACCACTTCAGTATTTGCACGGCCGGCCTCGGGGTGTGGGATGCGGCCGATTGTGCAATCGAACGTGCGGGCCGCGTGCTCAGCGCCGTTTGCCGCCGCCCAGCAGCCCGCCGAGCACGCCGCGGAAGATCTCGCGGCCCACCGCCGAGCCCATGCTGCGCACGGCCGACGAGGCGGC
Source organism: uncultured Pseudomonadota bacterium (assembly GCA_963818005.1). GTDB lineage: Bacteria > Pseudomonadota > Gammaproteobacteria > Burkholderiales > Burkholderiaceae_C > Rubrivivax. Next base: position 13,619 of record CAWFQP010000024.1, on the reverse strand, counting down.
CTTCTCGACCAGGCCCTCGCGCTTGCCGCCGCGTGGGCCGGTGCTGCCGAAGAGCAGGTCCTTCAGTTCGCCCATCATGCCGCCGTCCTGGGCTGCCGCGCCCGCGGTACCGCCCTTGGCGCCGATCTGCTGCGCGGCCTCGCCGCTGGCCTCGGCCCGGCCCTTGAGCCTTTCGTAGGCCGATTCGCGGTCCTGCGTCTTCTCGTAGGTGCCGGCGACCAGCGAGCCCTGGATCAATGCGGTGCGCTGTTCGGGCGTGATCGGCCCGATCTGGCTGCCCGGCGGCAGCACGTAGACCCGCTGCGTGACGCTGGGCCGGCCCTTCTCGTCGAGGAAGCTGACCAGCGCCTCGCCCACCGCCAGCTCGGTGATCGCGGTTTCGATGTCCGAGCCCGGGGTTGGCGCGCATGGTGCTGGCCGCCGCCTTGACCGCCTTCTGGTCGCGCGGCGTGAAGGCGCGCAGCGCATGCTGCACGCGGTTGCCCAGCTGCGCCAGCACGGTATCGGGGATGTCGAGTGGGTTCTGCGTCACGAAGTACACGCCCACGCCCTTGCTGCGCACCAGCCGCACGACGAGTTCGATGCGTTCGACCAGCGCCGCCGGCGCGTCCTTGAACAGCAGGTGGGCCTCGTCGAAGAAGAACACCAGCTTGGGCTTGTCCAGGTCGCCGACCTCGGGCAGCTGCTCGAACAGCTCGCTGAGCATCCACAGCAGGAAGGTGGCGTACAGCCGCGGCGCTGTTCATCAGCTGGTCGGCCGCCAGGATGTTGATCACGCCCTGGCCATCCTGGGTCTGCATGAAGTCGGCGATGTCCAGCATCGGCTCGCCGAAGAAGCGGTCGCCACCCTGTTCGCCGATCTGCAGCAGGCCGCGCTGGATGGCGCCGATGCTGGCCGTGCTGACGTTGCCGTATTCGGTCTTGAACTGCGCGGCGTTGTCGCCGACGTGCTGCAGCATCGCCCGCAGGTCCTTCAGGTCGAGCAGCAGCAGCCCGTTGTCGTCGGCGATCTTGAACACCATGTTCAGCACGCCGGCCTGGGTCTCGTTCAGCGCCAGCATGCGCGCCAGCAGCAGCGGGCCCATGTCGGAGATGGTGGCGCGCACCGGGTGGCCCTGCGCCTTCTTGTCGTCGGCGAACACGTCCCACAGCGTGCACGGGCAGGCCACGGACCCGGGTGGCTCGATGCCGCGCTCCTTCAGCACCGCCGCCATCTTGGCCGGCACGCTGCCGGCCTGACTGATGCCGGTGAGGTCGCCCTTGACGTCGGCCATGAACACCGGCACGCCGAGCTTGCTGAAGTTTTCGGCCAGGGTCTGCAGCGTGATCGTCTTGCCGGTGCCGGTGGCGCCGGTGATCAGCCCGTGGCGGTTGGCCAGGGCCGGCAGCAGGTGGCATTCGATGTCGCCGTGGCGGGCGACGAGGATCGGGTCGGCCATGGGCGCGCTTTCCGGTGAGGGTACGAAGGGACGTAGAAGAGGCGAAAAGTAGAATGTCAGTCTAACGAACATTGCCCATTGCCCGCGCCTCGCGCCGGGCCCAAGGAGAAGCACACGCATGGCCGGACATTCCAAATGGGCCAACATCCAGCACCGCAAGGGCCGCCAGGACGAAAAGCGCGGCAAGATCTGGACCCGCGTGATCCGTGAAATCACGGTCGCCGCGCGCCAGGGCGGCGGCGACCTGGGCATGAATCCGCGCCTGCGCCTGGCGGTCGACAAGGCCAAGGCGACCAACATGCCGGCCGACCGCATCAAGTACAACATCGACAAGGCCTCGGGCACGCTGGAAGGCCTGAACTACGAGGAGATCCGCTACGAGGGCTACGGCATCGGCGGCGCGGCGATCATCGTCGACTGCATGACCGACAACCGCGTGCGCACGGTGGCCGAGGTGCGCCACGCCTTCAGCAAGTACGGCGGCAACATGGGCACCGAAGGCTCGGTGGCCTTCCAGTTCCGCCACTGCGGGCAGCTGATCTTCGCCCCCGGCACCGACGAGGACAAGGTCATGGAAGTGGCGCTGGAAGCCGGCGCCGACGACGTGATCGCCGACGACGACGGCGCGATCGAGGTGCTGTGCGCGGTGACCGACTTCGAGAAGGTCAAGGCCGCGCTGGAAGCCGCCGGGCTGCAAGCCCGAGGTGGCCGGCGTGACCATGCGCGCCGAGAACGAGATCGAACTGCAGGGCGAGGACGCCGTGCGCATGCGCAAGCTGCTCGACGTGCTGGAAGACCTGGACGACACCCAGGACGTGTTCCACAACGCAGTGATCGACGAGTGAAGGTCCTGGTCATCGGCGGCGGCGGGCGCGAACACGCGCTGGCCTGGAAACTGGCGCAGTCGCCGCGCGTGCAGCGCGTCTACGTGGCGCCGGGCAATGGCGGCACGGCGCGCGACCCGCAGCTGGACAACGTCGCCATCACCGACCTGAAGGCACTGGCCGACTTTGCGCCAGGCCGAGAAGATCGGCCTGACCGTGGTCGGCCCGGAGGCGCCGCTGGCCGCCGGCGTGGTCGACCTGTTCCGCGAGCGCGGTCTGCGCATCTTCGGGCCGACGCGCGCGGCCGCGCAGCTGGAAAGCTCCAAGGCCTTCGCCAAGGACTTCATGCAGCGCCACGGCATTCCCACCGCGGCCTATGCCACCTTCGACGACGCGGCCGCGGCCCATGCCTTCGTGCGAGCAGCAGGGCGCGCCGATCGTCATCAAGGCCGACGGCCTGGCCGCGGGCAAGGGCGTGGTGGTGGCGACGACGCTGGAGCAGGCGCACGAGGCCATCGACTGGATGCTGGTCGACAACAAGCTCGGCGTGTCGCACAACGCCGGTGGCGCGCGGGTGGTGATCGAGCAGTTCCTCGAAGGCGAGGAGGCCAGCTTCATCGTGCTGTGCGACGGCAGGAACGTGCTGCCGCTGGCCACCAGCCAGGACCACAAGCGCCTGCTCGACGGCGACGCCGGGCCCGAACACCGGCGGCATGGGCGCCTATTCGCCGGCGCCGGTGGTCACGCCGAACGTGCATGCGCGGGTGATGCACGAGATCATCCTGCCCACGGTGGCCGGCATGGCCCGCGACGGCGTGCCCTTCACCGGCTTCCTCTATGCCGGGCTGATGATCGACGCCCAGGGCCAGCCGCGCACGCGTGGAATTCAACGCCCGGCTCGGCGACCCCGAAACGCAGCCGATCCTGATGCGCCTGAAGAGCGACCTGCTCGAGGTGCTGCTGCAGGCCACCGACGGCACGCTCGACCAGGTCGGAACTGCAATGGGACCGCCGCGTCGCGCTCGGCGTCGTGGTGGCCGCCGCCGGCTACCCGATGAGCCCGCGCAAGGGCGATGCCATCACCGGGTTGCCGGCTGCCGGCCGAGGACCTGATGGTGTTCCATGCCGGCACCGCCGAACAGGGCGGTCAACTGGTGGTCAACGGCGGGCGCGTGCTGTGCGTCACCGCCCTGGGCGAGAAGGTCAAGATCGGCGCAGCAGCGCGCCTATGCGGCGCTGCAAGGCATCCACATCGACGGTGCGCTGCACCGCACCGACATCGGCCACCGTGCCGTCAAGCGATGAGCGCCAGAACCCGCTTTCCGACAGCGCGCGGTGCGCGACTACCTGCTCGGGCCTGCAGCAGCGCATCGTCGAGCGCCTTCGAGGCCGAAGACGGCAAGCCCTTCCTCAGCGACGGCTGGACGCGCGCCGGCGGCGGCGCGCTGCAGGGCGACGGGCTGTCGCGCCTGGTGGAGCAGGGCCAGGTGTTCGAGCGCGCCGGCTGCAACTTCAGCCATGTGAGCGGCCAGGCGCTGCCGCCCTCGGCCACGCAGCACCGCCCCGAACTGGCCGGCGCACCCTTCGAGGCGCTGGGCGTGTCGCTGGTGATGCACCCGCGCAACCCGCATGTGCCGACGGTGCACATGAACGTGCGCATGTTCGCCGCGCTGCCGGCGGGCCAGGCGCCGGTCGTGCTGGTTCGGCGGCGGCATGGACCTGACGCCCTACTACGGTGTCGAAGACGACGCAAAACACTTCCACCGCTGCTGCCGCGACGCGCTGGCGCCCTTCGGCGCGACAAGTACCCGCGCTTCAAGCAGTGGTGCGACGAGTACTTCTTCCTCAAGCACCGCAACGAGGCGCGTGGCGTCGGCGGCGTGTTCTTCGACGACTTTGCCGAAGGTGGCTTCGAGCGCAGCTTCGCGCTGATGCGTGCGGTGGGCGATGCCTTCGTGCCGGCCTACCTGCCGATCGTGCAGCGTCGCCGTGCCACGCCCACGGCGAGCGCGAGCGCGAGTTCCAGCTCTACCGTCGTGGGCGCTATGTCGAGTTCAACCTGGTGTTCGACCGCGGCACGCATTTCGGGCTGCAAAGTCGGCGGGCGCACCGAAAGCATCCTGATGTCGATGCCGCCGCTGGTGACCTGGCGCTACGACTGGGCGCCCGAGCCGGGCTCGGCCGAAGCGCGGCTGTACAGCGACTTCCTGCCGGTGCGCGATTGGCTGGACTGACGAAGCGCATCGGCCTGTTTGGCGGCAGCTTCGACCCGGTGCACAACGCGCACCTGGCGCTGGGCCGGCAGGCCCTGGCCGAGCTGCAGCTGGACGAGCTGCGCTGGGTGCCCGTCGGGCCAGGCCTGGCAGAAGGCCGCGTGCCGTTGACGCCGGCAGCGCACCGCGAGGCGATGCTGCGTCTCGCCATCGACGGCGAGCCGCGCTTCGTGCTGGAACGCTGCGAACTGCAGCGCCCGGGGCCGAGCTACACGCTGGACACGGTGCGCGAGCTGCAGGCCGACGAGCCCGATGCACGCTGGTTCCTGGTGATCGGCCAGGACCAGTACGCCGGACCTGCACACCTGGCGTCGGCTTCGAGCAGTTGCTGGCGCGCGTGACGCTGGCCGTGGCGCAGCGCCCCGACGCGCACAGCGCTGTCGATGCGCGCGTGCGGGCCGCGCCGCACGTGGCCCTGGCGCTGCCGCCGATGGCGGTGTCGGCCACCGACATCCGTCGGCGCGTGGCCGCCGGCCTGGACATTTCCGCACTGGTGCCGCACCGCAGTGGCGCTCTATATTCATCAACATCGCCTCTACCGAGGCAGTGGCCGGGAGCTGAATGGACATCCGCAAACTGCAACGCGCCATCGTCGATGGGCTGGAAGACGTCAAGGCCCAGCACATCGTGGTCTTCAACACCGAGGCGATGTCGCCGCTGTTCGAGCGCGTGATCATCGCCACCGGCGCCAGCAACCGCCAGACCAAGGCGCTGGCGGCCAGCGTGCGCGACGCAGTGCGTTCGCGCGACCTGCAGGTGATGCGCACCGAAGGCGAGGAAAACGGCGAATGGATCATCGTCGACTGCGGCGCCGCGGTGGTGCACATCATGCAGCCGGCCATCCGCGAGTACTACCACCTCGAGGAACTCTGGGGTGGCAAGCCGGTGAAGATGAAACTCGGCGACACGCACGGCGTCAAGCTGGTCAAGGCTTCGGAGGAGATGCCGCACGCCGCCGGGGGCAGCGTCTCGGCGCGCTACCTGGCGCCGGCGAAGAAGGCCCCGGCCAAGGTGCCGGCAAACAAGCGTGCCGGCGCCCGGCGTCCGCCCGCTGCCTGATGCGCCAAGCCCGGCACGCTGCGCAAGGGGGTGGCGGCCAAGCCGGCCGCGCGCAAGAGCCCGGCGCGCAAGGCGGCAGCGCCCAAGCGCCGGGCATGAAGCTGCTGGTGTTGGCCATCGGTCAGCGCCAGCCCGCCTGGGCCGATGCCGCCTGGGCCGATTTCGCCAAGCGCTTCCCGCCGGAGATGCGGCTGGAGCTGAAGGCGCTGAAGGCCGAGCCGCGCAGCTGCGCGCACGCCGGCGCAATGCATGGCCGCCGAGGCGCAGCGTCTCGAGGCCGCGTTGCCCAAGGGCGCGCGCCGCGTCGTGCTCGACGAGCGTGGCCTGTCGACCACCACGCAGCAGTTGACCGAGCGGCTGCGCGCCTGGCGCGCCGAGGGCCGCGACGTGGCCTTCCTGATCGGCGGGCCCGACGGGCTGGATGCCGCGCTGAAGTCGACTGCCGACGAGACGCTGCGCCTGTCGGACCTGACGCTGCCGCATGCCTTCGTGCGCGTGCTGCTGGCCGAGGCGCTGTACCGCGCCGGGTCCCTGCTGCAGGGTCACCCTTACCACCGAGAGTAGGCGCCTGGCTTGGCCGGGCCGGCGAGTTCAAGCTCGGCGGCTGCGCGCCGCCTTGTGCAGCAGCTCGGCCAGCATCGCACGCTCGGCACTGCTCAGCCCCGCAAGCGCCTCGGCCTCGCCGCGTTGCAGGGCCGGTATGGCGCGTTCCATGGCGGCGGCGCCGGCACGGGTCAGCGTCAGGTGCTGCAGCCGGGCATCGCGCTCGCCACGCTCGCGCTCCAGCCACCCGCGCTGCGCCAGCCGCTCCACCGCCGCGGCGATGTGGGGCGGGGTGACGGCCAGCGCGCGCGCCAGCTGGCGCGCCGTCGCGCCCGGATTGCCATGCAGCAGCGCCAGCAGCGTGAACTCGAGCCGGCGCAACTGCTGCGGGCCGCCGACCTGCTCGACGAACACACGATCGGTGACCACCGCGGCCTGGGCCAACTGGTAGCCGATGATCGTCAGCAGCGCCGCCTCGTCGAGCGCGGCGGCGGGCGTGCGGTCGGCCGGCGGCACGGCCGCCCTGCGACGGGGGAAGGCATCTTTGGTTCAGTCTGATGATCGATTTGAGCGGGTTCACCTAGGGAAACGCCTCATCCTTGTACCTCATATCGTTCACTAGGATTCCGATCCAAGGCGCCCGCGGCGCCTCCCGCCCGGCCCGCGCCGGCATTCCACAGGAGGACACCATGCAAGTTTCCCACGCGCGCCTGGCGGCGCGGGCCGGCAGCGTCACGCTGGCCGTGCTGCTCGCCACCGCAGCCCACGCCCATGGTCGCGGCCGGCAGCTGCCGCAGCTGCCGCCGGCCACTCCTGCCACGCTGGTGGGCACCTGCGAGTCGCTGGCCGGGCGTCTGGCCGGCCTGGACGGCAGCACCACCATCACCGGCGCCACCACGGTGGCCGCCGGCGCGTTGTCGGTCGCCGGCGCGCCGGTGCCCGCGCACTGCCGCATCACCGGCCGCTCCTTCGAGCACCTCAGCCCGGTGGACGGCAAGACCTATTCGATCCAGTTCGAGATGCGCCTGCCGGTGGCCTGGAACGGCCGCTTCTTCCACCAGGGCAATGGCGGCATCGACGGCGCCGTGGTCACCGCCAACGCAGGCTTCGGCGGCGGCGCCGCTGACCACGCCGCTGCTGCAGGGCTTTGCGGTGCTGAGCTCCGACGCCGGCCACAGCAACGCGCAGGGCGGCCCGGCCTTCGGCCTGGATCCGCAGGCGCGGCTCGACTACGGCTACCAGGCCGTCGGCAAGCTGACGCCGATGGCCAAGCAGGCCATTGCCGCTGGCCTACGGCAAAGGGCCGGACCGCTCGTACTTCGGCGGCTGCTCCAACGGCGGGCGCCACACGCTGGTGGCCGCCGCACGCTACACGCAGGACTACGACGGCTACCTCGCCGGCGCGCCGGGCTACAACCTGCCGCTGGCGGCGCTGGCCAACATCTTCGGCGCGCAGCGCTACGCCACCGTGGCCACCGGCGACCCGGCCACGCCGCCGGGCCTGGAGACCGCCTTCACCGCGGCCGAGCGCCGCGTGCTGGCCGACGCCGTGCTGGCGCGCTGCGACCGTCTCGACGGCGCCCGCGACGGCCTGGTGCAGGACACCGCGCACCTGCCAGCGCGTGTTCGACCTCGACCGCGACGTGCCCACCTGCCCGGGCGCGCGCGACGGCAGCTGCCTGTCGATGGCGCAGAAGACGGCGATCGCGCCGATCTTCAGCGGCGCCACGCTGTGCAACGGCCGGCCCTTCTACGCGCCCTTCCCGTACGACAGCGGCATCGCGGGCGGCGGCATCCCGTTCTGGGAGTTCACTGCGCCGCTGGTGCTCGACTCGGGCGCGGTCGGCGTGATCTTCAAGGTGCCGCCGAGCACGCGACGCGCTGACCAACGGGCCGGCCTTCAGCCTGGGCCTGGACATCGACACCGCCTGGACCGCAGCTGTTCGCCACCAATGCCACCTACACCGAAGCGGCCATGTCCTTCATGACGCCGCCGAACGCGCTCAACATGAACGCGGTGCGCGAGCGGGGCGCGAAGATCATCGCCTACCACGGCGTCAGCGACCCGATCTTCTCGGTGGCCGACACCGAGCGCTGGTATCGCGGCATCGACCGCAGCAGCGGCGGCCGCGCCGACGACTTCGCGCGCCTGTACCGCGTGCCCGGCATGGGCCACTGCTCGGGCGGTCCGGCCACCGACCAGTTCGACGCGCTGACGCCGTTGGTGGCCTGGGTGGAGCGGGGCATCGAGCCGGGCGCGTTGATCGCGCAGGCACGCGGCGCCGGCAACCCCGGCGGCGCGAACGCCGAAGTGCCGGCCGCCTGGTCGCCGACGCGCACGCGGCCGCTGTGCCCCTACCCGCAGGTGGCGCGCTACAAGGGTCGCGGCGACGTCGAGAGCGCGTCCAGCTGGCACTGCACCGGACCCAAGGGCGCGGGCCGCGATCACCACGACCACGACCACGACGACTGACGCGGCCCGCGGGTGCCGCGCCGCCACAATGGCGCGATGCCCGCAACCCAGACCACGCTGTACCTGGCCTCGCAGAGCCCGCGCCGAAGCCAACTGCTGTTGCAGATCGGTGCCGCGCACGAACTGCTGCTGCCCGGCGCCGAAGAAGACGCCGAGGCGCTGGAGGCGTCGCAGCCCGGCGAACTGCCGGCGGCCTACGTGCAGCGGGTGACGCGCGCCAAGCTGCAGGCTTCGATCGCCCGGCTCGGACGCCGCGGCCTGCCGCCGGCGCCCGTGCTGTGCGCCGACACCACCGTGGCGCTGGGCCGCGCAGTCCTGGGCAAGCCGGCCGATGCGGCCGAGGCCGCCGCCATGTTGCGGCAACTGTCGGGCCGTACCCACCGCGTGCTCACCGCGGTGGCGGTGCACGACGGCCGGCGCACCCGTGCCGCGCTGCAGGTCTCGCACGTGCGCTTCGCCGCCATGCCGGTCGCGGCCATCGACGCCTACGTGGCCGGCGGCGAGCCCTTCGGCAAGGCCGGCGCCTATGCCATCCAGGGTGCCATTGCGGCCTGGATCGAGCACATCGACGGCAGCCACTCCGGCATCATGGGCCTGCCGCTGTTCGAGACCGCGGTGCTGCTGCGCGCGGCCGGCGTGGCTGTCCCATAGACTCAGGACCCATGGCCAACCAGGACATCCTCATCAACTGGGCCCCGCAGGAGACGCGCGTGGCCATCGTCGAGAACGGCGCCGTGCAGGAACTGCACATCGAGCGCGCGTTCGAGCGCGGCCTGGTCGGCAACGTCTACCTGGGCAAGGTGGCGCGCGTGCTGCCGGGCATGCAGAGCGCCTTCATCGACATCGGGCTGGATCGCGCCGCCTTCCTGCACGTCGCCGACCTCAACCCGCCGGCGAATGGCGGCTGGGCGGCAAGCGGCGCGCGCGGCGAGGCCGCGGCCACACCGATCGAGCGGCAGATCTTCGAAGGCCAGTCGCTAACGGTGCAGGTCATCAAGGACCCGATCGGCAGCAAGGGCGCACGGCTTTCGGCGCAGGTGTCGATCGCCGGGCGCATGCTGGTCTTCCTGCCGCACGACAAGCACATCGGCGTCTCGCAGAAGATCGGCTCGGCCGAACTGCGCGATCAACTGCGCGCACGCATGCATGCGCTGCTGGGCGAGGGCGAACACGGCAAGGGCGGCGGCTTCATCCTGCGCACCAATGCCGAAGAGGCCAGCGACGCCGAACTGGCCGACGACATTGCCTACCTGCGCAAGACCTGGGCCGCAATCCGCGAGCGTGCGCAAGGCCATCCGCCGGGCACGCTGCTGCACCAGGACCTGAGCCTGGCCGAACGCGTGCTGCGCGACCTGAACAACGAAGCCACGCAGGCCATCCGCATCGACTCGGGCCTGCAGTACGACAAGCTCAAGGCCTTCGGCGAGACCTACATGCCGCGCAGCGCCGCCAAGCTCGAGCTATACCGCGGCGAGCGGCCGATCCTCGACCTGTTCGGCATCGAGGACGAGATCGTGCGCGCGCTGGCGCGCAAGGTGGAGCTGAAGAGCGGCGGCACCCTCGTCATCGACCAGACCGAAGCGATGACGACCATCGACGTCAACACCGGCGGCTTCGTCGGCGCGCGCAATTTCGAGGACACGGTGTTCAGGACGAACCTCGAGGCGGCCGGCGCCATCGCGCGGCAGCTGCGGCTGCGCAACCTGGGCGGCATGGTCATCATCGATTTCATCGACATGGCGCGCGACGACCATCAGGCGGCGGTGCTGGCCGAGTTTCGCAAGCAGCTGGCGCGCGACCGCACGCGCACCACGGTGAGCGGCTTTTCGCAGCTGGGGCTGGTGGAACTGACGCGCAAGCGCACGCGCGAGAGCCTGGCACACATGCTGTGCGAACCCTGCCCGACGTGCGAAGGCCGCGGCCAGGTGAAGACCGCACGCAGCGTGTGCTACGACATCCTGCGCGAGATCCTGCGCGAGGCGCGGCAATTCAATCCCAAGGAGTTCCGCATCGTCGCCAGCGCTGCGGTGGTGGAGATGTTCCTCGACGAGGAGAGCGTGCACCTGGCGGGCTTGAGCGAGTTCATCGGCAAGCCGATCTCGCTGAGCACCGAGCCTTCGTTGAACCCGGAGCAGTACGACATTGTTCTGGACCCAGATCCCGGCCCAGGCGACCACGCAGGAGTTGCGCGAGTGGATCCTCGCGCAGGGGACCGGGCCGGCTGCCCAGCCCCACGACATCCTGCAGGCCATGCACGCCAGCGGCTGGGACGATGCCGTGGCGCGCGCCGCGCTGGCGCAGACGCTGCCGCGCCGGCCCGCCCGTCCGGCCCGACCGGTGCCCGAACCCGATCTGACCCACTCGCCGGGCGTGCTGCTTGACCGACCACCCGGTGCAGGTGCTGGCCACGCTGCAGCGGCCGCGGCGTGGTGGTCTTCGGCCGCCTGCTGAGCGACGCCGAGTGCGACGCGCTGATCGAGCTGGCGCGGCCGCGGCTGGCGCGCTCCGAGACGGTGGACCACCGCACCGGCGGCAGCGAGGTCAACGCCGCGCGCACCAGCGACGGCATGTTCTTCGAGCGCGGCGAGGCGCCGCTGATCGCGCGCATCGAGCGCCGCATCGCCGCGCTGCTGCGCTGGCCGGCGGACCACGGCGAAGGCCTGCAGATCCTGCGCTACCGGCCGGGCGCGCAGTACCGCCCGCACCACGACTACTTCGACCCGGCGCAGCCCGGCACGGCGACGGTGCTCGAGCGCGGCGGCCAGCGCGTGGCCACCCTGGTGATGTACCTGAACGCGCCCGAGCGCGGCGGCGCCACCACCTTCCCCGACGTCGGCCTCGAGGTCGCGCCGGTGAAGGGCTGCGCGGTGTTCTTCAGCTACGACCGGCCCCAGAGTCGACCAGCACCCTGCATGGCGGCGCGCCGGTGCTGGCGGGCGAGAAGTGGGTGGCGACGAAGTGGCTGCGCGAGCGCGTATTCGTCTGAGGCTCAGGCCTCGACGCTCTCGCCGTGCTGCGGCACGCGCACCGCCAGCCCAGCTCGTGCTCGATGCGCATGCGCAGCGCGTCGGCGGCGTCGGGCTCGCCGTGCACGACGAAGGTCTGCGCGCGGCGGCCGCCGGCAGCCGCGCAGCCAGTCCAGCAGCTCGTCGCCGTCGGCATGGCCCGAGAAGCCCTGCAGGTGGCTGCACCTCGGCGCGCACCGGCACGTACTCGCCGTGGATCTTGACCTCGCGTCTCGCCGGCCACCAGGCGCGCGCCGCGGCTGCCGCCGACCTGGAAGCCGGGGAACACGATGGTGTGGCGCGGTCCGGCGCCATCGCCTTCAGGTGGTGCAGCACGCGCCCGCCGGTGGCCATGCCGCTGGCCGAGATGATGACGCGCGGGTAGCGCGAGCGCGACAGCCGCATCGACTGCTGCGCCGTCGGCGACCATGCGCACGCCGTCGCGCAGCGCGCCACCTCGCGCGCGCCGACGCGCAGCAGCTGCGGTGCCGGCGGTACAGCGCGGTGGCCTCGCGCGCCATCGGGCTGTCCAGGAAGATCGGCAGCTCGCGCGGGATCGCGCCGGCCGCGCGCAGCCGCTGCAGCACGCAGCAGCAGCGCCTGCGCGCGGCCGACGGCGAACGACGGCAGCAGCACCGAGCCGCCGCGCTGCACCGTGTGGCGCACGATACCGGCCAGCGCGCGCCGGCGTCGTCCTCGCGCGGTGCCTGCGGTTGCCGTAGGTCGACTCGACGATCAGCACGTCGGCGCCGGGCGGCTGCGGCGGCGGCATCAGCAGGTCGTCCGCGCGGCCGAGGTCGCCGGAGAAGACGAGCCGTTCGCTGCCGCGACTCCAGCGCACCGCGCAGGCGCCGAGCAGGTGGCCCACCGGCGTGAGCTTGACGGCGCGTGCCGATCTCGGCTGCTCGCGCCCGGGCGCCAGCGGCACGAACTGCGCCAGCGCGCGCCGCGCGTCGGCCGCGGTGTACAGCGGCAGCGCCTTGGCGTGGCGCGAGTAGCCGTAGCGGTTGGCGCGCCGCGCGTCTTCCTCCTGCAGGTGGGCGCTGTCGAGCAGCAGCACGCCGGCCAGGTCGCAGGTGGCGGGCGCTGGCGTAGATCGGCCCGCGGAAGCCGTGCTTCACCAGCGCCGGCAGCCAGCCGCTGTGGTCCAGGTGGGCGTGGCTCAGCACCACGGCGTCGAGCCTGCGCAGCGCACCGGCGGCGGTGCCCAGTTGCGCTCGCGGTGCAGCTTGAAGCCCTGGAACAGGCCGCAGTCGAGCAGCAGGCGCTGCCGCCGCCCGATGTCGACCAGGTGGCGCGAGCCGGTGACGCCGTCGGCGGCGCCGAGGAAGGTGATGTTCATGCGTTCGTGGCGAAGGCTCCTGTGCCAGGTCCTGCAGCTCGGCCGAGTCGAGCACGTGCACGCCCGGCCGCGCCTCGGCGCAGCGCGCGCAGCAGCGCGCGCGCCACCGTGGCGCCTCGATCGGCCGCCCCGCCTTGCGGGATCAGCGCCGCCAGCGGCCGCGCCACGCCAGCGCCAGGCCGCTCGCCGCAGGCGCGGCGGCTGCGCCAGGCTGCGCGGTCGCCGGCCAGCAGCGAGGGCCGCGCGATGACGACGCTGCGAAGCCGATGTCGCGCAGCGCCGCTCCATCTCGCCCTTGACGCGGTTGTAGAACGGCGCGACGTCGCGTCGGCGCCGAGCGCCGAGACGACCGCGAAGCGGCGCACGCCGGCCGCCGCGGCGGCGCGCGCGAAGGCGAGCACGGCATCGTGGTCGACGGCGCGGAAGGCCGCCTGCGAGCCCGCCACCTTGATCGTCGTGCCCAGGCAGCACGCGTCCTGCGCCGCCGGCAGCACCGGCAGGCGGGCGAAGTCCACCGTCAGCCAGTGCAAACGGCGCGGATCGGCCGCATCGGGTACGCGCCGCACCAGCGCGTGCAGAGTCGCGGGCGGGTTCTGGGCCAGCAGCAGCTGGGTCAACTCGCGGCCGATCAGCCCAGTGGCGCCGGCCAGGAGCATGTCGG
>CAWFQP010000023.1:0-187437 GCA_963818005.1 uncultured Pseudomonadota bacterium | reverse complement strand
GATTCGGAATACAGCTCGCGGCCGATCAGCATGCGCCGGATCTCAGACGTCCCAGCGCCGATCTCGTACAGCTTCGCATCGCGCCACAACCGGCCGGCAGGAAACTCGTTGATGTAACCGTTGCCGCCCAGCGCCTGGATCGCCTCGCCGGCCATCCAGGTGGCTTTCTCGGCCGAGTACAGGATGGCGCCGGCCGCGTCCTTGCGCAGCGTGCGCGCATGGTCGCCGCGGTCGCAGGCCTGGCCCACCGCATACACGTAGGCGCGGCAGGCCGACCAGGTGCTGTACATGTCGGCGATCTTGCCCTGCATCAGCTGGAACTCGCCAATGCTCTGGCCGAACTGCTTGCGTTCGTGCACGTAGGGCAGCACCACGTCCATGCACGCCGCCATGATGCCCAGCGGCCCGCCGGACAGCACCGCGCGCTCGTAGTCCAGGCCGCTCATCAGCACCTTGACGCCCTTGCCTTCGCCGCCGAGCACGTTCTCGACCGGCACCTCGCAGTCGTCGAAGAACAGCGGCCAGGTGTTGCTGCCGCGCATGCCGAGCTTGTCGAGCTTGCTGCCGCAGCTCAGACCCCTTGCGCCCTTCTCGACGATGAAGGCGGTCATCCCGCCCGCGCCGGCGTGCGGGTCGGTCTTGGCATAGATCACCAGCGTGTCGGCATCGCCGCCGTTGGTGATCCACATCTTGCTGCCGTTGAGCAGGTAGCGGTCGCCTTTCAGCTCCGCACGCAGCTTCATGCTGACCACGTCGGACCCGGCATTCGGTTCGCTCATCGCCAGCGCGCCGACGTGCTCGCCGCTGACCAGCTTGGGCAGGTATTTCGCCTTCTGCGCCGCCGTGCCGTTGCGGTGGATCTGGTTGACGCACAGGTTCGAATGCGCGCCGTAGCTCAACCCCACCGCGGCCGAGGCGCGCGACACTTCTTCCATGGCGATGATGTGCGCCAGATAGCCCATCTGGTTGCCACCGTATTCCTCGCCCACGGTCATGCCGTGCAGGCCGAGTTCGCCGAGCTTGCGCCACAGATCGGCTGGGAACTGGTTGTCGCGGTCGATGGCGCCGGCGCGCGGCGCAATCTTCTCGGCGGCGAAGGACTGCACGCTGTCGCGCAGCATGTCGATGGTCTCGCCGAGCGCGAAGTTCAGTCCGGTGGTCAAGGATGTCATAGGGGGCTCCGGGGTTCAGGCGGTCTTGGCCACAGCAAGGCCAAGCTCTTCGATCATCCGTTCGCGCATCACGAACTTCTGCACCTTGCCGGTGATGGTCATCGGCATCTCGTTGACGAAGCGGATGTAGCGCGGCACCTTGTAGTGGGCGATCTGGTCGCGGCAGAAGTCGCGGATCTCCTGCTCGGTGCATTGTTCACCAGGCTTCAGCGTGATCCAGGCGCAGACCTCCTCGACATACTTCGGGTCGGGCACGCCGAAGACCTGCACCGACTGCACCTTCGGGTGGCGGAACAGGAACTCCTCGACCTCGCGCGGGTAGACGTTCTCGCCGCCGCGGATCAGCATGTCCTTGGCACGGCCGACGATGTTGCAGTAGCCCTCGGCGTCGATCGTGGCCAGGTCGCCGGTGAACATCCAGCCGTCGCGGATGGCTTCGCGCGTGCGCGCTTCGTCGCCCCAGTAGCCCAACATCACCGAATAGCCGCGCACCAGCAGCTCGCCCTTCTCGCCCACCGGCACCACCTGGCCGGTTCCCGGGTCGACCACCTTTGCCTCCAGTCGCGGCTGGATGCGGCCCACCGTCGACACGCGCCGGTCCAGCGGGTCGGTGGTGCTGCTCTGGAAGGACACCGGCGAAGTCTCGGTCATGCCGTAGGCGATGGTGATCTCGCCCATGTGCATCTGCGACACCACCCGCTTCATGGTCTCGATCGGGCACGGCGAGCCGGCCATGATGCCGGTGCGCAGGCTGGACAGATCGAACTCGGCGAAGCGCGGATGGTCCAGTTCGGCAATGAACATCGTCGGCACGCCGTGCAGCGCGGTGCAGCGCTCCTCGGCAACCGCCTGCAGCGTGGCCAGCGGCTCGAAGGCCTCGCCGGGAAAGACCATGCGCGCGCCGCTGGACACGCAGGCCAGCACCGCCAGCACCATGCCGAAGCAGTGGTACAGCGGCACGGGAATGCACAGCGAATCGGCCTCGCTGAAGCGCATGCACTGGGCGATGAAGCGCGCGTTGTTCAGCACGTTGTGGTGCGTCAGCGTCGCGCCCTTGGGGTTGCCGGTGGTGCCGCTGGTGAACTGGATGTTGATGGCGTCGAAGCAGCTCAGCTGCGCGCTGATCTCGTCCAGTGGCTGCCGCTGCAAACTGGCGCGACCGCGTTCCAGCAGCGCGTCGAAGTTCAGCATGCCGGGCGTGGCGTCGGTGCCCATGCGGATCACCCATTGCAGCGCCGGCAGCCTGGCCGCCTTCAGCGCGCCGGCTTCGCTGTGCGCCAGTTCCGGCGCCAACGTCTGCAGCATCTGCAGGTACATCGATGTCTTCAAGCGCTCGGCCGTGACGATGGCGCGGCAACCTGACACGTTGAGCGCGTACTCCAGCTCCGACAGCCGGTAGGCCGGGTTGATGTTCACCAGGATGACGCCGATGCGCGCGGTGGCGAACTGCGTCACCAGCCATTCGGCGCGGTTCGGCGACCAGATGCCGAGGCGATCGCCACTCTGCAGGCCCAAGCCCAGCAGGCCGGCCGCCAGCTCGTCGACCACGGCAGCGAACTCGCGCCAGTTCCAGCGCACGCCCTGCTCGCGAAACAGCACCGCCGGCCGCTCGCCCCAGCGCGCCACCGTAGCGGCGAGGAGCGACGCAATGGTCTGCTCGGACAGCACGGCCTGCGTGTCGCCGCGCACCTGCGACAAACCCGCCCAAGGCGCAATGCCGCCCTCACCTTCGTCTGCTGCTGCCATGCCTGTCTTACATGGACACCTCCCGTGTGGCAAGCGAGTTCTTGAAGTTCTGACTCGGCGGATACGACTGCGGTCTTACATCCGGCCTACTGGTGCAGTCCGGGCAAGCCCGCCGCTGGCCTTGATGGTCATTCGCGAGGCCGGTGCTCATCTCCGTGCTCGGGCTGGTTCGACGCTGCACGACATTCAGCTTTACCCGGCCCGCGGTCCGACCGCTTTGCCATCACTTCATCGACTCGACTCACGCACTCTTTGCGGCGTCCACTCCTTTTCGGTTGGTTGATCTACGCGGCCGCCGCTTGCGCGGCACCGCTCCCGGGCTTGGCGCTTTGTCCAATCCCGCTGATACGCCCGGCCATGAGCGATCAGCGCCCAGGCCGTGCGTGCCATCTTGTTGGCCAGCGCCACCACCACCACGTTCAGCGGTCGGCGCGCCAGCAGCTGTTGCAGCCACTTGGGCTTGTCCTTGGCGTGCTCGATCACCGAGCGCGCGCCGTGGATGAGCAGCGTGCGCAGGTACGGGTCGCCGCGCTTGGACAGATGCCCGATGCGCACCTTGCCGCCCGTGCCCGCGTGCGCCGGCACCAGCCCCAGGCTGGCGGAGAACTCCCGCCCCGAGCGCCAGGCCTTGGCATCGCCCAGCGTGGCGGCCAGCGCCGCTCGAGCCGAGCACGCCGATGCCGGGCACCCGGTCCAGTTCGCGCGCGCCCTTGAGCTGCTCTTGCAGCGCCGCGATCTCGCGCTCCAGCTGCATCGATGCGCTGGCCGATCTGCTCGAGCGTCTGCAACTGCCCGTCCACCAGTGTGCGCATCGTCGCGGGGATCTGCTCGTCGATCGCCGCGCGCTGCTCGGCCAGCGCCTTCAGCCCCGCCTTGCGCCCGCCGCGCAGCACCACGCCGAACTCGTACAGCAGCCCGCGCAGCGAGTTCACCGTGGCCGTGCGCACGCTCACCCAGTGCGAGCGCGTGCGGTGCAGCGACAGCACCGCCTGCTGCTCGACGCTCTTTTGCGGCACGCGCCGGATGTCGCTTTGCTGCGCCGCCCACCCAGATCGCCCGCGCGTCGGCCGCATCGTCCTTGTTGCTGCGCACGAACGCTCGCACCTGCGCCAGCCGGCAGCAGCTCCACCTGGTGGCCCAGCCCGCCGAGCACGCGTGCCCAGTGGTGCGCGCTGCCGCACGCTTCCATCACGATGCGCACCGGCTGCAGCGGCGCGAAGTACGCCGCCAGCTTGGCCCGCGCCAGCTTCTTGCGACCAATCTCGCCCGTCTCGGCATCAACCCAGTGCAGTTGCATCACGTTCTTTGCAATGTCCAAACCGTAAGTCGTACGATCCATTCGGGGCCTCCGTCAGCGAAGTTCATTCAGGAACTTCACTTTGGCACTCGATGCCGTGCGATGCGAGGCCCCACCCAGTCGCCTCCCCCCTTCTCCTTGCTAAGCGGTATTCGTCGGGCCTGTCGCACATCACAGCGTCGGTTCATCGGGTAGGAGGTGTCCATGCCATCTCCTGCTGTCGCCCGGTTGGGTCCCGCCCCGAGTTCGATGCCGAAGCTTAAGGGCATCGGCTTCGCCTTTGGCGCCAGATTGGTTGCATATCGTGCCAACCCAGGACAAACTGGACCCGTGCCCCAAGCCCATGCCGACGCCACCCGGCCGGCCGCCCAGCCACGCCCCTCGCTTTCGTGCAGGCGATGGTGGGCGGCTTCGAGCGGCATGGCGCCGACCCTACGGAAGCCCTGCGACGGGCGCACATCGCGCCGTTCCTGCTGCGCCGGCCCGAGGCCCGCGTCACCGCCGCGCAGTTCGAATTGCTGTGCAGCACGGCGATGCGGCAACTCGACGACGCGGCGCTGGGCCGGTTCTCGCGCCGGCTGCCCTGGGGCAGCGACCGGCTGCTGTGCCGCGCCTCGCTGGGCGCGCCCAACCTGCGTGTCGCGCTGAAGCGCTGGTGCCGACACCACCGGCTGCGCACCGACGACATCCTGCTGCGCCTGAGCGACGACGTCCCGGTGGCCACGCTGGTCATCGACGAACGCCGCGACCTGGGCAGCCTTCGCGAATTCTGCCCTCTCACCAGCCTGCGCTACGTGCACGGCCATGCCTGCTGGGCGGTGGATCGCGCATCGCGCTGCGCGAGGTCGCCCTCCCTGTCGCCGCCCCGCCGCATGACGCGACCTACCCGCTGCTCGTTCCCGGGCCGGTGCGCTTCGAGGAGGCACGGGCCGGCTTCAGCTTCGACACGCACTACTTACGCACTACCTGCAATTGCCGCTGCGCCTGGACGAGCGCGCGCTGCGCACCATGCTTCAGCATGCGCTGCCGCTGACGGTGCTGCAGTACCGGCGCGACCGCCTGCTGGTGCAGCGCGTGCGCGAACTGCTGCACCACCCCGCCGCCGACGCGCAGCATGCCGACGGTCCGGCGCGCGCGCTGAACGTGTCGTTGCGCACGCCGCACCGCCGCCTGCGCCAGGAAGGTGCGTCGTTGCAGTCGTTGAAGGACGACGTGCGCTGCAGCCGCGCGCAGGTGTTGCTTGGCCGCACCCACCAGCCGGTGAAGCAGATCGCCCACCCGCTGGGCTACCGCAGCGAGAAGAGCTTCGCCCGCGCCTTCAGGCAATGGACCGGCACCACGCCCAGCGATTGGCGCACGGGCGTGGGATTGACACGTTCAGACACGATTCCGCCGACCATCTCCGGCAGAATCCCCCTTCGGCCCACGGGCCAGGGGATACCGGACCATGCGTGATTTTCTGGATTCCACGCTCTGGCGCATCAGTGCCTATGAGCGCATGCGCCTGGAGCGCAGCTCGAGCGTGTTCGCCCAGTTGGGTGAACCCACGTTGCTGCCGACCACGATGCTGGCCGACCTGCGCCAGCTGGAAAGCCGGCGCGAGGACGGCGACGTGCTGGAGATCCTGGCTGCCTGCATGCGCCACCGCCAGGCGGCGCTGATCTGCCTGCAGTACGAAGACCTCGCCTGGCCCGTCACGGTGTTCCCGACCGAACTGGTCTACCACTCGCCGCGCGACATGGTACTGGCCAGGCACGACGGCCTGGCGGCGCTGAAGGTCCTGTCCTGCGACGCGCCGGGCCTGCGCCCGCCGGGCCACTGGATGCACGAGCGGGTTGGCCGCATGGAGCACTACCACCCGCTGAAGCCGCTCTTGTGGAACCTGGCGCTGAACGGCCCGCGCAACGATCTGCTGTCCGAGATTGCAGGCCATGCCGCCTACCGGGTGACGTTGTCGCGCGAAGACCGCCTGCTCGCGCCCGGCGCACTGGGCCCGGCGGCCGACCGGCTTCGAAGTGAATCGGCGTCGCTGCGCGACATCGCCCGCTGGCCAGGCATGAGCACCGACCGCGCCTGCCGACTGCTGAATGCGCTGTACCTGACCTCGGCGCTGATGGTCATGCGCAGCCACCCGGCCGCGCGGCCGCAGGGCACCTTGCTCGACCGCCTGATGGGCCGCGGCAAGCCGCGTCGTTAGACAGGCCGAGCGCTGCGGCCGAAGACGCCGGCACCGGCAAGACGGGCGCGTTCGCCCAGCCGTTGCTCGATGCGCAACGCCTCGTTCCACTTGGCCATGCGTTCGCTGCGCGCGAACGAGCCCACCTTCAGCTGGCCCACGCCCCAGCCGATGGCCAGATGCACGATGCTGGTGTCCTCGCTCTCGCCGGAACGTGCCGAGACGATGCCGGCAAAGCCCAACTCGCGCGCCGCCTGCCAGCACGCCAGCGTCTCGCTGAGCGTGCCGCGCTGGTTGGGCTTGAGCAGCACGCAGTTGGCGGCGCCGGCGGCCGCGGCTTCGCGCAGCAGCGCCGCATTCGACACCAGCAGGTCGTCGCCGACGATCTGCAGCTTGCGGCCCGCGGCGCGGGTGAAGCGCACGAAGCCGTCCAGGTCGTCCTCGGCCAACGGGTCCTCGATGGAAACGATCGGATAGCGCTCGATCCAGCGCAGCAGCATCTCGATCAAACCGTCGGCATCGAGCTCGCGTGCTTCCAGTGCCAGCCGATAGCGGCCGTCGCGGCCGAACTCGGAGGCCGCCACGTCGAGTGCGATCGCCACCTGTTCGCCGGGCGCGTAGCCTGCCGTCTCGATGGCCTGGAGCAGCGTTTCCAGCGCCTGTTCGTTGCTCGCAAAATCCGGCCACCACCCACCTTCGTCGGCCACGCCGTGCAAGGAGCCGCGTCGCTGCATCAGCTGCCCGGCCGCGCGGTAGACCTCGGCCGTCCACTCCAGCGCCTGCGCGAAGCTGCCCGCGCCGGGGCACACGACCATGAAGTCCTGGACGTCGACACGCCGCCCGGCATGGGCACCGCCGCCGAAGATCTGGATCTGCGGCATGGGCAGCGTCGTGGCGTCGTCGCCCCCCAGGTAGCGGTACAGCGGCTGTCGCGACGACGCCGCGGCGGCATGCGCCGCGGCCAGCGACACCGCCAGCGTGGCATTGGCGCCGAGCCGGGTCTTGGCCGGCGTGCCGTCGAGCTCGATCAGGCGCCGGTCCAGCGCGGCCTGGTCGGCGGCATCCTGGCCGGCCAGCGCCGCGGCGATCTCGCCGCGCACATGAGCCAGCGCACGCTGCACGTCCAGGCCGCCGAACGCCGCGCCGCCGTCACGCAGCTCCAGCGCCTCGCGCGTGCCGGTGGATGCGCCCGCGGGCACGATGGCGCGGCCGATGCTGCCGTCGTGCAACCCGATCTCGGCCTCCACGGTCGGCCGGCCACGGCTGTCCCAGACGCGGCGGGCGTGGATGAACTGGATGCGGGTATCGGTCATGCGGCAATCTCCAGGCGCCAGGTCTGCGCCACGTGGTTCAGGCGATCGACAGGCCGTGCCAGCAGCGCGCGCCCGACGCGTCGCACGACCTGGCGTGGCCCCTCGTCGACCAGGTATTCGACCGGCGACTTGCCATCGACCCGGGCCAGCAGCAGCCCCGGCAGCAAGCGCGCGGCACGCGCTTCCAGCGCGTCGGCCGGCTCCCAGTCCACTTGCGCGAGGTAGGCCAGGCGCAACGCGTCGAAACAGTCCAGGAAGGCCGGCGCGGCAGCCGGCGTCCACAGGCACTTGAGCAGCAGATGGTTCAGGCAGAAAGCCAGATCGAAGGCCGGATCGCCCCAGACCGCACATTCGGCGTCCAGGAACACCGGCCGCTGGCCATCGACCAGTATGTTCTTCGGGCTGACATCGCCATGCACCAGCGCCTTGGCCTGCGCCTGCGTGGCCTGCACCAGCGCGCGCAGCGGCCCGGCCAGGTCGGGGTGGGCCGTGGCCGTGGCCAGCAGGTAGGGCTCGAGGCGGATGTCGAAGAAGATGGCCTGGCTGGCGAAGTCGGCGGCCAGCGCCGGCCGCGCCGCGCTGTGGGCATGGATGCGGCCCAGCGTCTGGCCCACGGCCTGCGCGGTGGCGAGGCTGGCATCGCCCAAACGCAGTTGCTGCTTCCACAGCGGGCGCGGCAGGTACTCCATGGCCAGCACGCCCAGCCGCGGATGCTGGCCCAGCATCCGCGGCGCGCTGCCGGGCACGGCCTCGTCCGCGACCTGCATCCAGCGGGCCTCGAAACCGTTGCGCTCGATCGGCGCCTGCCACAGGGCCGCCACGCGCAGCGTGGGCAAGGCGCGCTTGGCGCAGATCGGCCCCTGCTCGGTGTCGATGCGCCAGATGTCGGAAGACACGCCGCCGGTCAGCGGCTCGCCGCTCAGTGGCGCCGAGCCGGCCAGACCCAGCTCGCGCAGGGCCTGCGAAAAGGCTTCGGGCAGCGCCGTCACGGCTGGATCCCCGCGCAGCGCGCCTGGGTCCGGGCACTTGGCAAGCTGCGGCCGGGCGCGGTCATGGCGCGTCGTAGCCCGATTCGACCAGCTTCACAAGGGCCTGCAGCGTGCGGTTCACCGGCGCCGGCACGCCCAGTTCGGCAGCGCGCCGGGCGATGAAGCCGTTGAGGTGATCGATCTCGCTGGGCTTGCGCCGTGCCATGTCCTGTGCCGTGGACGACAGCTGCTGCGGCATGCTCGCGGCGATCTTCGTCACCGCGTCCAGCGAGGCCTGCAGCGGCAGGGTCACGCCGCAGGCCGCCGCCACCGCGATGACCTCGTGCACGATGTCCTGCTGCAGCGCGCGGATGTCGGCCAGCGCGGCCAGCCGCGCATAGGGCAGCTGCGCCAGCCCCGAGATGGCGTTGTAGGCGCAGTTGACCAGCAGCTTGGCCCACAGCTCCACGGCCACGTCGGGCACGATACGCACCGGCACCTGCGCGCTGGCGAAAAAATCGACCACGGCCTGCAAGGTGGGCCATTCGGGCACCGACGATCGGGTGCCGCCGGGCATGGCGCCGATGGCCAGGTCGCCGCGGCCGAAGTGCTGCACCACGCCGGCGCCGCCCAGCGCCACCGCCACGTAGACCACCGCCGGCACCACGCGGCAGGGCACATGGCGGGCCAGCGTCGCCGCGTTGTCGACGCCGTTCTGCAGGCTCATCAGCAAGGTGCCGGGCTGCAGGTGCGGCGCCATCTGCAGCGCCGCGGCCTCGGTGTCGCCCGACTTGACGCAGCACAGCACCAGGTCGCACCCGGCCAGCGCGGCCGTGTCGCTGTGCGCGTCGAGCCGCACCACGTGGCGCTGCCCGGCCATCTCCAGCTGCAGGCCGTCGCGCTGGATGGCCTGCACATGCGCCGGCCGGCCGATCAGCGTCACCGCGTGGCCGGCACGCGCCAGCATCGCACCGTAGAAGCTGCCGACGGCGCCGGCCCCCATCACCGCCACCTTGCGGAACACCGGCGAAGTGGTCACCTGCATCATGGACGCTCAGACGATCTTCGACGGATGGCCGGCCCAGTACTTGTCGCGCAGCAGCCGCTTGTAAAGCTTGCCGGTCGGGTGGCGCGGCAGCTCGGCCAGGAAGTCGATGGAGCGCGGGCACTTGATGGCCGACAGCTGCTCGCGGCAGAAGGCGATCAGCTCCGTCTCCAGCGACTTGCCGGCCTGCGCCATGTCACGCGGCTGCACCACCGCCTTGACCTCTTCGCCGAACTCCTCGTTGGGCACGCCGAACACCGCCACGTCCAGCACCTCGGGGTGTGTGACCAGCAGGTTCTCGGCCTCCTGCGGATAGATGTTCACGCCGCCGGAGATGATCATGTGGGCCTTGCGGTCGGTCAGGTACAGGTAGCCCTCGGCGTCCAGGTAGCCGATGTCGCCCAGCGTGGTCCAGCCCTTGGCATTGCGGCCCGCGGCGGTCTTCTCCGGGTCGTTGTGGTATTCGAAGAGCCTTGCCGTCGGAGAAGTACACGCCACCGTTGTCGCCCGGCGGCAGCTCGTTGCCGTCGTCGTCGCAGATGTGCAGCACGCCCACCACCGCGCGGCCGACCGTGCCGGGGTGCGTCAGCCAGTCGGCCGAGCCGACCAGTGTCATGCCCATGCCTTCGGTGCCGGCGTAGTACTCCCAGACGATCGGGCCCCACCATTGAATCATCTGCTGCTTCACCGGCACCGGGCACGGCGCGGCCGCGTGGATGGCGATGCGCAGGCTCGACAGGTCATGCGCCAGGCGCTGTGCGTCCGGCAGCTTGAGCATGCGCACGAACATCGTCGGCACCACCTGGGTGTGGGTGATGCGGTAGCGCGGCACCAGGCGCAGGAACTCGGCCGCGTCGAAGTGCTCCATCACCACCACCGTGCCGCCCAGGCGCATCACCGCCATGGCAAAACGCAGCGGCGCGGCGTGGTACAGCGGACCCGGCGACAGGTAGACCGTGTCCGAACCCATGCCGAACGGCCCCATGCACACCTTGAGCAGCGAGCTGACGTAGGCGATGTCGGTCGACTCCGGCGGCACGAACACGCCCTTGGGCCGGCCGGTGGTGCCCGACGAATAGAGCATGTCGCCGCCGGCCGCCTGGTCGGCGATGTGCGTGGCCGGGCAGTCGTCGACGGCCACCTCGTAGGCCGTGTAGCCGTCGATCACGCCGTCGAGCATCAGCCGCGTCTGCAGTGTGGGCGTCCGGCCTCGCAGCTCGGCCGCCTGAGCGGCCAGCGCCATCGAGGTGATGAAGACCTTGGCGCCGCAGTCGCCGACGATGTAGGCCGCCTCGCCGGCGGTCAGGCGGCTGCTGATGGCGGTGTAGATGATGCCGGCACGCTGCGCCGCCCAGCAGATCTCGAAGTAGCGCGGATGGTTCTCCAGCATCAGCGCGATGCGGTCACCGTGACCCACGCCGAGGCGGCGCAGCAGGTGCGCCAGGCGATTCGAGGCTTCGTCGAGTTGCCGATAGCTGACGCTGTGGCCGCTGCCGGCCATCAGGTAGGCCGGCTTGTCGGGCGTGTTGCGCGCATGGATCGAAGGATGCATCGTCACCGGTCTGCGGGGGTCTTGTCGATGCAGTGTAGGGCGAGCCATTCATGCGGCAGTGCAGCAAGACGCGGCCACGCGTAAAACTTGAACTGCGATTCGAATTTTTCTATGATGCGCCGTCCGCGCCCGCCCCACCCCTACACCCGGAAGCACCATGCCCAGAGTCATCTTCTTCGAACACGACGGCACGCGCCACGAGGTCGACGCCAGCAACGGCGTATCGCTGATGCGCGCCGCCGTCGACCACAACGTGCCCGGCATCGATGCCGACTGCGGCGGCGCCTGTGCCTGCGCCACTTGCCACGTTTTCGTGGACCCCGACTGGCTGGGCAAGACCGGTACGCGCACCGAGATGGAGGAAAGCATGCTCAGCTTCGCCGCCGGCACGCAGAACAACTCGCGCCTGGCCTGCCAGATCGACATGAGTGACGCGCTGGACGGCATCGTGCTGCGCATGCCCGACGGGCAACATTGATGTGGCCCACCCCCGCAGCGCCTTCGGCGCTCCCCCTCGAGGGGGCGCCGCTTGCGGCCCGGCAAAGCCGGATCCGCGGCGTCTGCTTGACTGCGACGTTGCGCCCCGCACCACAGTGAACGGAGAGAGACCATGAACGCACCGACTCAAGACGCTGAACTCCAGGCGCTGGCCCGCGAAGAAGCCTTCTCGATGCCGATCGATCAGATCGACGTCAGCAAGCCGCGGCTGTTCCAGGAAGACACCGTCGGCCACTACTTCGCGCGGCTGCGTCGCGACGACCCGGTGCACTTCACCGAGAACCCGTTCTACGGCCGCTTCTGGTCGGTGACGAAGTACAAGGACATCATGGCCGTGGACACGAACCACGGCGTCTATTCGTCCGACTACACCCAGGGCGGCATCGCGCTGTGGAACGCACCGGACGTGAAGCAGCGGCTGCACATGTTCATCGCGATGGACCCGCCCAAGCACGACGAGCAACGCAAGGCGGTCAGTCCCATCGTCGCGCCGCACAACCTGGCGTCGATGGAAGACACGATCCGCGCGCGCACCGCGAAAGTGCTGGACGAGTTGCCACGCAACGAGGAATTCAACTGGGTGCAGCGTGTGTCGATCGAATTGACCACGCAGATGCTGGCCACGCTGTTCGACTTCCCCTTCGAGGACCGCCAACTGCTGACCTGGTGGTCCGACGTGTCGACCTCCGTGCCCGAGGTCGACCACGTCGTCGAATCGCAGGAGGCGCGTTTGGCCGAACTCGGCAAGATGCTCGCGTACTTCACGCGACTGTGGAACGAGCGCGTCAATGCGCCGCCGAAGAACGACCTGGTATCGATGCTGGCGCACAACCCGGCCACGCGAAACATGCCGCCGCTGGAGTACATGGGCAACCTGGTGCTGCTGATCGTCGGCGGCAACGACACCACGCGCAACTCGATGACCGGCGGGCTGCTGGCGATGAGCCGCTATCCGGACGAATGGGCCAAGCTGCGCGCCAACCCGGGCCTGGTCGACAGCATGGTGCCGGAGATCATCCGCTGGCAGACGCCGCTGCCGATGATGCGCCGCACCGCGCTGCAGGATGTCGAGCTGGCCGGCAAGAAGATCCTGAAGGGCGACAAGGTGGTGATGTGGTACCTGTCGGGCAACCGCGACGAGCAGGCGATCGACAACCCCGAAGCCTTCGTCATCGACCGCCCTCGCCCGCGCCAGCACCTGAGCTTCGGCTTCGGCATCCACCGCTGCGTCGGCAACCGCCTTGCTGAACTGCAGCTGAAGATCCTGTGGGAGGAGATCCTGAAGCGCTTCCCGGTGATCGAGGTCACCGGCGCGCCGAAGCGGCTGCTGTCGAACTTCGTGCGCGGCATCAGCGAGTTGAACGTGCGGATTCCGGGCTGAGGGCCGTCAATCCAGCCGCACGGTCGAAAGGAACACCCGGCTCAGTTCGGCTTCCATGCGCTTGTCGTGCAAGCCGATCGGCCCCGGGTTGTGCAGCACCGCGTTGACCAGCGTGCCGAACACCAGCTGCAGCGCGATGCCCACGCGCAGCCGGCGCTGCGCAGCCGGCACCTGCTGCAACTGCGGAGCCAGCGCCTGAACCACCGCGTCGGCGAGCCTTTGTCCGTAGGCATGGAGCTGCGGCCAGTACAGCTTCGAGCGCGCCGAATCGGAATGCGCGGCGCGGAAGATGCCGCGGTGCTCGCGATGGATCGCGACGACGTGGCGCACGATCAGCGCCACCTTGCGCTGGTTGCTCGCTTGCGCGAAGCGGCGGCCAACCAGCAGCGCCTGCGTGTCCTGCAGCGCGCGCTCGCCGGTGACGCGCAGCAGCTCGGCGAACCAGGCGTCCTTGTCCTCGAAGCGCGAGTAGAACGAGCCCACCGACATGCCGGCGTCGCGCGTCAGTTGCGCCACCGACAGCGTGCCCAGGTCGTGCGCATCCAGCAGCCGGCGGCCTGCCTCCAGCAGGGCCTGGTGCTTCGCCTGGCTGCGCGACTGCTTGGCGGCGCGCACACCGTTGGCGGGCGGCACTGCGGATGCTCGCTTCACGCCGGCGACACCACGCCCACGCCGCTGGCCAGCGCTGCGGCTCGCATCGGCCCGTCCACGGTGGCCAGCGGAAGCTGCAGCCGCAAGGCCAGTTCCAGGTAGCAGGCGTCGTAGCTGCTCAGGCCGAAGCGCAGCGCCAGCGCCAGCGTCTCGCCGGGACGCACCGGCTGGCGGTCCACCCGGATCGGCAACGAGACGATGCGCTGCACCGTCTGCTGCGCCGCCTGTGCGTCACAAAGGCCTCTCACGCAGGCCGTGCGCAGCACGTTGGTCAGCTCCAGCTCCCACAGCGCAGGCACCACGGCGTGGTCTTCCTCCAGCCGCCGGGCGATCGCCTCGGTGTATTGCGAAGCCTGGTTCTCCAGGAACCAGCCGCAGGACACCGATTTGTCGAGCACGAAGGGCATCGAAGTTCAGTCGCGGCCTTCGGCGATGACCTCGCGCAACGGCACGTCGAACCTGACTCCGGCACGCTGCTCGCGCAGCAGCGCGAAGGTCTCGGCCACATGCTGGCGCTGGCTCGCGGCCGCGCGGCGCGGGGCCGCCGTCGGCACCAGCCGGGCCACGGCGACGCCACGGCGGGTGATCGTCACCTGCTCGCCCTTGGCCACCGCATCCAGCAGCTCCGACAGCCGGGTCTTGGCTTCGAAGACCGGCACTTCCTTGATGGTCATCCTGGTTCCATGAGATGGTTAACCAGTTGGCAGTCTACGCCTGCTCGGCTGGATAGTCCGCCGCCAGGAAACGCAGCAGCGCGGCGTTGACCTCGGCCGGCCGCTCCTGCTGGATCCAGTGGCCGGCGCCTTCGATCAGCAGCTTTCCGCGCAGCTTGCGGCACGTACGCGTCCATCTGCTCGAGATGCTTGCGGCCCATCTTCGAGGCGATGACGCCGTCGCGCGTGCCGGCGATGAACAGCGCCGGCGGCTGGATCTTCGCGCCCTGGAACGGCGCGGTCAGCGCCCAGTTGCGGTCCAGGTTGCGGTACCAGTTGAAGCCGCCGCGAAAGCCGCTCTTGCGGAAGGCCGCGGCGTACGACCTCGATGTCGGCCGCGCTGCAGCCAGGCGGGCAGTTCGGCCGGGTCGTCGCTGCCGTCGAGGAAGCCACCGCCCGGCGTCACCATCAGGCCCAGCGCGCGGCCCGCCGGCGCGTCGCCCGAGCCGTAGACCAGCACGCGGCGCATCGCCGACGGAATGTCGCGCTCGAACTCGGCTTCGGCCACGCCCTCGCGGTTGAAATAGAACCAGTAGAAGTCGTCGCGGCCGTCGGCGCGCAGCAGCGCCAGCGGCGGCGCCTGGCGGGTGGCGCGCGCGGAAGGGCACGCTCAACGCGGCGACCGCCTGGAACAGGTCCGGGCGCATCAGCGCGGCGCTCCACGCGACCATCGCGCCCCAGTCGTGGCCGACGATCGCAGCGCGTGTCTCACCGAGCGCCGCCACCAGCGCGACCATGTCGCCGACCAGATCGGTGATCGCGTAGGCATCGATCGCCTGCGGCGCCGAACTGCCGCCGTAGCCGCGCATGTCGGGCGCGACGACGCGGTAGCCGGCCGCCGCCAGCGGCGCCATCTGGTGGCGCCACGAATAGCCCAGTTCCGGCCAGCCGTGGCACAGCAGCAGCAGCGGCCCCTGCCCCAGCTCGGCAATGTGCAGCGTGATGCCGTTGGCGGCGATGTCGCGCCGCGTGATGCCGTCGTTCATCCCGTTCTCCGTTTCAGGCCACACGTTCGACGCGATAGCCCTGCGCGCCCAGCGCATCCAGCATCTGCGCCACGTGCGCGTCGCCGCGCGTCTGCACCACGACCTCGATCTGCGCGCGCTCCACCGACAGCGAGCTGAACGCGCGCTGGTGCTGCACCTCGTCGATGTTGGCGCCGAGCCGGCCGAGT
Source organism: uncultured Pseudomonadota bacterium (assembly GCA_963818005.1). Taxonomy (GTDB): domain Bacteria; phylum Pseudomonadota; class Gammaproteobacteria; order Burkholderiales; family Burkholderiaceae_C; genus Rubrivivax. Next base: position 171,751 of record CAWFQP010000023.1, on the reverse strand, counting down.
GCCGCCGCCACTTCGGCCAGCGTGCCGGGCACGTCGCGCACGTCGAAGCGCAGCCGCACCAGCCGGCCCGACTTGACCATGCCGCGGTGGATGATCTCGGCCAGCATCAGCGGCTCGATGTTGCCGCCGCTCAGCACCAGCCCGACGTGGCGGCCGGCGAAGCGCTCGCGCTGACCGAGCAGCGCCGCCAAGCCGACGGCGCCCGCGCCTTCGACCACCGTCTTCTCGATCTCCAGCAGCATCAGCATCGCCTGCTCGATCTGCGTCCTCGCCGACCAGCAGCACATCGCTCAGGTACCGGCGCAGCAACGGCAGCGTCAGCGCGCCCGGCGACTTGACCGCGATGCCGTCGGCCACCGTCGCCTGCGCGCATTCGTGCTCGCCGCCGTGCAGCGCGTTCCACACCGGCGGGAAGCGCTCGGCCTGCACGCCGTAGAGCTGCACATCGGGCCGCAGCGCCTGCGCCGCCACTGCGATGCCGGCGAGCAAACCGCCGCCGCCGACCGGCGCGACCAGCGTATCCAGCTGCGGCAGTTCAGCCAGCATCTCCAGCGCGATCGTGCCTTGCCCGGCAATCACGTGCGCGTCGTCGTAGGGATGCACCAGCGTCAGGCCGCGCGCTTCGGCCAGCGCCAGGCCGTGCAGCCGCGCCTCGTCGAAGGTGTCGCCGTGCAGCACCACCTCGACGCCGAAACGGCGCGTGTTCTCCACCTTCACCGCCGGCGCGAAGCGCGGCATGACGATGGTCGCCGGCACGCCCATGCGCATCGCGTGATAGGCCACGCCCTGCGCATGGTTGCCGGCCGACACCGCGAGCACACCGCGCGCCGATTCATCGGCCGTCAGCTGCGCCATCCTGTTGAGCGCGCCGCGCTCCTTGAACGACGCGGTGAACTGATGGTTCTCGAACTTCAGGTAGACCTCGCAGCCGCACAGCATCGACAGCGTGCGCGAATGCAGGCAGGGCGTGGCCACCACCTGGCCGGCGATGCGCGCCGCGGCGGCGCGGATGTCGTCGATATCGGGCGTGCTGGGGTCCATGCGCGGCAGCGTCAGAACTTGTTCGCGCCCATGTAGCCGAACAGATGGCCGGCGACCTTGCGCATCTGGATCTCCTCCGCGCCTTCGGTGATGCGGTAGCGGCGGTGGTGGCGGTAGATGTGCTCGAAGGGCTTGTGCCGCGAATAGCCGAGCCCGCCGTGCACCTGCATGGCACGGTCGGCCGCCTCGCAGCACAGCCGGTTGGCCCAGTAGTTGCACATCGAGACCTTGTCGGACAGGCGCTTTTCCACCTCGGGCTTGGGCATCTGGTCCATCTGCCAGGCGGTCTTGCGGATCAGCAGGCGCAGCATCTCGACCTGCGTCGCCAGTTCGACCAGCGGAAACTGGATGCCCTGGTTGCGCGCCAGATCCTCGCCGAAAGGCTTGCGCTCGCGCGCGTACTTGACGCTCTCGCGCACGCAGTAGTCGGCCGCGCCCAGGCTGGACGCCGCCTGGCGGATGCGGTTCTCGTGCACGAAGTGCTGCGCCACCGCCAGCCCGCCGCCCAGCGGGCCGAGCAGCGCGCTGTCCGGCACCCACACGTCGCTGAAGCTGACGCGCGGATGGTCGGTGGGCATGTTGAAGGTCCACAGGTATTCCTCGATCTTCACGCCCCGGCGCTTGCGCCGGCACGACGAAGGCGCTGATGCCGCGCGCGTCGCCGGCCTGGCCGCTGCTGCGTGCGAACAGCAGGCAGTGGCTGGCGGCGTGCATGCCGGTGGTCCACATCTTCTCGCCGTCGATGCGCCAGCCGGCGACGCCGTCGCGCGTCTCGGGCACGGCGCTCGTCTCCATGTGCGTGGCGTCGGAGCCGTGCGCGGCCTCGGTCAGGCCGAAGCTGACGCGATAGCGTTCGTTCAGCATGCCGTCGATGAACTCACGCTGCTGCTCGGGCGTGCCGAAGTCGCGCAGCATCAGCACGAAGGGGTTGTTGGCGACGATCGAATGTTCGGTCTGCAGGTCGTTGTGCAGCCCCAGGCCCTTGGCCGCCAGGTGCTCGCGGATGACGGCCATCCACAGGTTGCTGCCGTCCGGCCACCGACTTCGCGCGGCAGCGCGAAGCGCAGGTGGCCGGCGGCATCGGCCAGGCGCCGCACCTGCTTGAGCAGCGCCTCCCATTCGGGCCGCGGCAGGCCGCCGTTGTCGAAGTCGGTGCGCGCCCATTCGCGGCGGTGGTCGAAGAAGCGCTGGTGGTCGTCGCGCGCCTGCAGCGGCGTGATCTGTTCGGCAATGAAGGCGTCGAGCTCGCGCAGGTAGGCCTGCAGGTCGAGCGGCAGGTCGAAGTCCACGTCAGCGGTCCTTGGGGTCAGGGGTGGCGGGCGCCGGGCACACGCGGCGATAGCTTTCGTAGCCTGGCTGGTCGACCGCCAGCTTGTCCAGCGTCACGCGCCACAGGTGCTCGGCCAGCCCGGGCGTGTGCAAACCCATCGCGCCGCTGGCGATGCGCTGGCACAGCAGCCGGTTCAACGGGTCCAGGCTGCCCGCGGTGCCGAGCAGGGTGCGCAAGCGCTCGACTTCGGCGGCTTCGGCGACGGGCGCCAGTGCCAGCTGACGGCGCACGATGTCCAGCGCATTGGCGGCCACGCGGGCATGGAACGCGGCCTGGCCCTGCAGCTGCGGCAAGGCCTGCTCGCGCAGATAGCCGGCCACCGCGGCCAGCAGCTCGTCGGGGTTGGGCTTGTCCTGCATCAGGCCGGCCTCACTGCCTGCGGCGCCAGCAGGCACAGCAGGTCGATCTCGGCCTCCGACGCACGCCGGCCGATGGTGGCCCGCTCCACGTCGCGTTCGGCGCCGCTGAGGTAGGCCTGCGCCATGCCCTCGCAGATCACGCCCCACTTCAGCGTGCCGAACACTTCCCAGTAGTGCACGCGGTCGGCCTGCAGCGCGCCGCCGGCCTCGACATAGCCGGCAAACAGCTGCTCGCGCGTGCCGAAGCCGCCCACCGGCAGTTCGTGTCGGCCAAAGCGCCAGGAGTTGACGCAGATCCAGCCCAGGTCTTCCATCGGGTCGCCGAGATGGGCCATCTCCCAGTCGAGCACGGCGCGCAAACCCGTTTCATCGACCACCAGGTTGCCGTTGCGGAAGTCGCCGTGCACCAGGCACAAGCGCGCCAGCTCGGGCGGGCGGTGGCGCTTGAGCCATTGCAGCGCCAGCTCGAACACCGGCCTCGCACTGGCGTGGCTGCGATGCCGCGCCTCGTAGTAGGCCAGTTCGTCGGCTGCCGGGGCATGACGCAGCGGCGGCAGGTGCGTCGTGTCCACGGCATGGATGCGCGCCAGCGCCTGCCCGCATTGCCGCGCCAGCCGCTCGCGCGCGCCGGCCAACCGGGCGTCATCGACGATGTGCCTGCCGAGCGTCGCTCCGGCCACGTGCTGCATGACATAACCTTCGCCCAGGCCCATGGCAGGCTGCAGCACCAGCGGCACCGCGGGCACCGGCACACCGGCGCGCGCCACCTGGTCGATGATGCGCGCTTCGGCATCCAGCGTGGCATTGCCGGCCGCGCGCTGGGCCGCACCTTCTGGCGCGCGGCGCAGCACCATCGGCAACTCGCCATTGCCCTGCGGCATGCACGATGAAGGACCAGGTCTCCTGGCTGGCGCCGCCAGTCAGCCGCTGCAGTGCCGACACGCCAATACCGCCCGCACGCAGCCGTGGCGCCAGCGCGTCCAGGCCGTGCTGCAGGGCAGTGGCATCGACCATGCGCGGAGCAGCCTGGCGCGCCGAATCAGGCCAGCCAGTCCTTGAACTGCGCCGCCGGGTCGCGAACGGCGGCCTTGGGCACGCTGGCGCCGCGCTCGAGCAGTTTTTTCGCAGTGACGTAGGCCGCCGCGTCGTTGATGGCGTCGACGGCCAGCAGGCTGTCGCCCTGGTAGTACCAGACCGACAGGCTGCGCTCGGTCTTGCCCGGCCGCGCAATGGCGTCGTCGTAGCCCTGGTTGAGGCCGGCGATCTGCAGCTTGGTGTCGTACTGATCCGACCAGAACCAGGGCAGCGCGGCATAGGCCATGTCCTTGCCGGCCACGGTGTGCGCGGCGACGGCGGCCTGGTCGTTGGCGTTCTGCACCGATTCGAGCCGGATGCGCCGACCGCGGCAGGGGAAGCTGCAGCAGTCTCCGGCGGCCAGGATGGCCGGGTCGGAGCTGCGGCAGAACTCGTCGACGGCTATGCCGTTGTCGATGGCCAGGCCGCAGGCTTCGGCCAACTCGACATCGGGGTGCACGCCGATGCCGACCAGCACCACGTCGGCGACGATCTTCTGGCCGTCCTGGAGTTCGGCGCCACAGACGCGCTCGCCCTCGGCCATCAGCCGGCGCAACGCCACGCCTTCGCGGATGTCGACGCCGCGTGCGCGGTGCAGCGCCCGGAAGTAGTCCGCGGTGGCTGGCGCGGCCACGCGCTGCAGGATGCGCGGCGCGGCTTCGAGCAGCGTCACCTGCAGGCCCTTGGTGGCGGCCACGGCGGCCGCCTCCAGCCCGATGTAGCCGCCACCGATCACCAGCAGCCGCCGCCCGGCCACCAGCTGCGGCGCCAGCGCATCGGCATCGGCCAGGCTGCGCATCACCAGCACCCCCTGCAGCTCGCCGCCGATGTCGGCCGGCAGGCGGCGCGGCCGCGCGCCAGTCAGCAGCACCAGTTGGCTGTATCCGACCGCGCTGCCGTCGGCCAGCTCGACGCGGCGAGCCGCGCGGTCGATGCGAAGCACGCGCATGCCCAGGCGCAGGCTGACCTTCTGTTCGTCGTACCAGGCAGCCGCGCGGATCAGGATCTGCTCCACGCTCAGCGCATCGGACAGGTACTTCTTGGACAACGGCGGGCGGTGATAGGGCAGCACCGGCTCCTCGCTGATCAGCACCAACGGACCGTCATAGCCGGCGCGGCGCACGCTGTTGACGAAGGCCGCGGCCGCATGGCCACCACCCACCAGCACCACCGGAGCCGGAGCATCCATTGACGAGTCTCCCGTTGCGAAGCGAACTGCGGACGCGACAGGCGCCCGTTTGCGCTTCACTATAACCACGCGGACGTGCTGCAATCGGCACGCGCCGCTGGACTGGGGAAAGCCCCCATGACGGCCCGGGCGCTTCGCTGTGCAAAGTGGTGCATCCTTCCGGCTGTCAGCGCCCGTGGCCGTGCGCCGGCTGCGCGGGTCCATGGCACCGATCGTGCTAGCCGACCCACCCTGCGATGTCCGAGACCAAGGCACCCCCATGAAACTGAACTCCGTAGTCCGAGACAGCCTGTTCGCGGCGGCCCTGTGCAGCGCGTCGCTGCTCGCGCTGCCGGCGATGGCGCAGCAAAGCGTGCTCAAGGTCGTGCCGCACTCCAACCTGGCGGTGCTCGATCCGATCTGGACCACCGCCTACATGAGCCGCAACCACGGCTACATGATCTACGACACCCTGTTCGGCACCGACGCCGACGGCAAGGTCAAGCCGCAGATGGTGGAGAGCTGGAGCGAAAGCCCGGACAAGCGGCTGTGGACCTTCAAGCTGCGCACGGGCCTGGAGTTCCACGACGGCAAGCCGGTCACCGCCGAAGACGTCATCGCCAGCCTGCAACGCTGGGGCAAGCGTGACGCGATGGGTTCGGCGTTGATGCAGTTCGTCACCAAGATGGATTCGCCGACGCCGGATACCTTCCGCATCTTCCTCGGCGAGGCCAACGGCTTCATGCTCGAGGCGCTGGGCAAGCCCAGCTCCAACGTGCCCTTCATCATGCCCAAGCGCATCGCCGAAACCGATGCCTTCAAGCAGATCGAGGAGCACATCGGCTCGGGCCCCTTCGTCTTCAAGCGCGACGAGTTCAAGCCCGGCGACAAGGCCGTCTACCTGAAGAACACCAAGTACGTGCCGCGCAGCGAGCCGCCCTCGGGCACCACCGGCGGCAAGCGGCGTGTACGTCGACCGCGTCGAATGGAACCTGGCGCTGCGCGATGCGCAGGCGCAGGTGAGCGCACTGCAAAAGGGCGAGGTCGACATCATCGAGAACCTGCCCTTCGATCACTACGAGGCGGTGAAGGCCGACAAGTCGGTGCAGATCCCCGTGTGGTCCAACAAGGGGCTTCAGTACATGGCCCGCTTCAACCACCTGCACAAGCCCTTCGACAACCCGAAGGTGCGCCAGGCGGTGATTGCCGCCTTCAGCCAGGATGCCTTCCTGCGCGCCCAGGTGGGCGTGAAGGAGTTGTACAAGCCCTGCGGCAGCATCTTCATCTGCGGCACGCCCTACGGCAGCACCGCCGGCAGCGACCTGCAGATGAAGAGCAACATGAAGAAGGCCCAGGACCTGCTCAAGGCCAGCGGCTACGACGGCACGCCCATCGTGGTGATGAAGCCCACCGACCTGGCCAGCATCCAGAAGCTGCCCGACGTGGCGGCGCAGCTGCTGCGCCAGGCCGGCTTCAAGGTCGACCTGCAGGCGATGGACTGGCAGACGCTGGTCGGCCGCCGCGCCAAGAAGGACGCTCCGGACAAGGGCGGCTGGCACATGTTCCTGACCGCCTGGCAGGCCTTCGACGTGTGGAGCCCGATCGCCAACCCGACGACGGACACACGCGGCGAGAAGAGCACCTGGTTCGGCTGGGCCACCGACGAGAAGCTGGTGGTCCTGCGCGACCAGTTCATGCGCGCCACCGATGACGCAACGAAGAAGAAGCTGGCCGACCAGATGCACGCGCGCATGTTCGAGATCGGTACCCACGCGATCCTGGGCGAGTACGACCAGCCGGTGGCGGCACGCAAGAACATCAGCGGCTTCTTCGTGCACAACGGCAACATCTACTGGAACCTGAAGAAGGACTGATGCCCGCGGGCCGCAGCGTCGGCGACGGCTTGCGCTCGCGCGCGCTGCGGGCCCGATCGGTTCGCAGCACCGCCCCACCCGTGCGGGCCTGCGGCCGCCGGCGCACATGCTTTCGCCGATGCTGAACTTCCTCTTTCGCCGCCTGCTGTCGACCGTTCCGGTGTTGCTGGTGGTGGCGGTGCTGGTGTTCCTGATGCTGCGCCTGACGCCGGGTGATCCAGCAGCGGTGCTTGCCGGCGATGCGGCCAACACCGAGCAGATCGCGATGATCCGGGCCACGCTGGGCCTGGACCGCAGCATTGCCGAGCAGTTCGCCATCTGGGCCGGGCAGATGCTCAGCGGCGACCTCGGGCAGAGCTACTACTACAAGATGCCGGTCACGACGCTCATAGGCCAGCGCCTGGAACCCACGCTGTCGCTCGCGCTGATCACCATCAGCATCGCGGTCGGGGTGGCGGTGCCACTGGGCGTGCTGGCGGCCTGGCGTTTCGGCGGTGCGCTGGACCGCACGTTGATGGGTCTTTCGGTGCTGGGCTTCTCGCTGCCGGTGTTCGTGCTGGCCTACCTGCTGATCTGGCTGTTCAGCCTCAAGCTCGGCTGGCTGCCGGTGCAGGGCTACAAGCGGCTGGCCGAAGGCGTCGGTCCCTGGCTGTATCAACTGCTGCTGCCGGCCATCACGCTGTCGGTGGTCTACATCGCGCTGATCGCACGCGTCACGCGCGCCAGCGTGCTCGACACCCTGGGCGAGGACTACATCCGCACCGCCCGCGCCAAGGGCCTGCCCGAAACCAAGGTGCTGATGCGCCACGCGTTGGCCAACGCGGCGGTGCCGATCGTCACCGTCATCGGCATCGGCATCGCGCTGCTGATCGGCGGCGTGGTGGTCACCGAATCGGTGTACGCGATCCCGGGCCTCGGCCGACTGACGGTCGACGCGGTGCTGGCGCGCGACTTCCCCACCATCCAGGGCGTCATTCTTTTCTTCAGCTTCGTCTACGTGATGATCAACCTGCTGGTCGATCTGTCCTACGTGTTCTTCGACCCGCGCATCCGCTACTGAGGCGGCCATGACACAGCCGGCGAACTTCGAAACGCTGTCGGTCGAATCGGCGACCCTCGTCGCGATGCCCGGCACCTGGCAGCGGGTGCGGCGCAACGGCTCGGTGCGCCTGGGCGGCATCGCGCTGCTGTTGCTGCTGGCAGTGGCCCTGGCCGCGCCCTGGCTGGGCACGGTGGATCCGTCGCTGTTCGACCCCGCCAGCCGCGACCTGACGCCCGGCGAGAGCGGCGAGATCACCACGCTCGAAGGCGAGACGCTGCAGCACCGCTTCCTGATGGGCAGCGACAGCTTCGGGCGCGACATCTACAGCCGGGTGATGTACGGCACCCGGGTGTCGCTGATCGTCGGCGTGGCCACGGCCGTCGTCGCGCTGGCCTTCGGCGTCCTGCTCGGTCTGATGGCGGGCTTTCTGCGCTGGCTCGACGGCCCGCTGATGCGCGTGATGGACGGCTTGATGGCCATCCCCGCGATCCTGATCGCGATCGCACTGGTGGCCATGTGGCGCGGCAGCCTGCTGACCGTGGTCATCGCCATCGCGATCCCCGAGATCCCGCGCGTCACGAGGCTGGTGCGCTCGCTGGTCCTGACCATCCGCGAGGAGCCCTATGTCGAAGCGGCGATCTCGCTGGGCACGCCCACGCCATGGATCATGTGGCGCCACATCCTGCCCAACACCGTGGCGCCGCTGATCGTGCAGGCCACCTTCATCTGTGCCTCGGGCATCCTGGTCGAGGCCATCCTGTCGTTCCTGGGCGTGGGGCTGCCGCCGGACATCCCCACCTGGGGCAACGTGATGGCCGAAGGCCGCGCGCAGTTCAACCAGTACCCGCACAACATTTTCTTCCCCGGCCTGTTCCTGGCGGTGACGGTGCTGGCGGTCAACATCCTGGGTGACGGCCTGCGCGACACGCTCGACCCGAAGATGGCGAAAAGAGTATGAACAGCACAAGCGGGCCGAGCGCCGCGCCGCCCCAAGCCGGCCCACGCCAGCCCCGGGACGGGGCTGGCACTCCGCCCGTCCATGCTCGCGCAGGCGAGCATGAAGCCGCGGGCGTCGTTCCCCTCGGGGGATCGCCCGGCGTAGCCGCCGGGCAAGGGGCCGACAAGACGCCAATCCTCGAGGTGCACGACCTCACCATCGCGCTGCCCAAGGGCGGCGACCGCGCCACCGCCGTGCAGAGGGTTTCGTTCAGCGTCGGCCATGGCGAGATCGTTTGCCTGGTGGGCGAATCGGGCTCGGGCAAGAGCGTCATCGCGCAGGGCGTGATGGGCCTGCTGCCCAAGCAGTTGCCGGTGACCGGCGGGCGCATCCTGCTGCAGGGCGAGGACATCACGCATGCACCCTTGGCGCGCTTGCGTGAGCTGCGCGCGACGCGGATGTCGATGATCTTCCAGGAGCCGATGACGGCGCTGAACCCGGTGATGACCTGCGGCGACCAGATCGACGAGGTCCTGGCCGAACACACGAAGCTCAGCCCCGGCGAGCGCCGCGCGAAGGTGCGCGCCATCATCGAGGAGGTGCTGCTGCCCGAGCCCGAGCGCATGATGGCCAGCTACCCGCACCAGTTGTCGGGCGGGCAGCGCCAGCGCATCATGATTGCCATGGCGCTGGTGCTCGAGCCGGTGCTGCTGATCGCCGACGAGCCAACCACCGCACTCGATGTCACCACGCAGAAGCAGGTGCTGGAGCTCATTCTGGCGCTGCAGCGCAGGCATGGCACCGGGGTGCTGTTCATCACCCACGACTTCGGCGTCGTGGCCGAACTGGCGCACCGCGTGGCGGTGCTGCGCCTGGGCGACCTGGTGGAAGTGGGCAGCAAGCACGACGTGCTGCAGCGCCCGCGGCACGACTACACCAGGATGCTGATCGGCTCGGTGCCGACGCTGCATCTGCACGCCAAGACCAACGATCAGAGCGCACCGGTGGTGCTGTCGGCCAAGGGCCTGGCCAAGACCTACGTGGACAAGGGCTGGTTCGGCAAGGCACGCACGGTGCTTGCAGCGGTGGACGTCGATTTCGACATCCGCCGCGGGCAGACGCTGGGCATCGTCGGCGAATCAGGGTCGGGCAAGAGCACGGTGGCGCGCTGCGTGGTGAGGCTGATCGACCCCACTGCCGGGCACATCAAGCTCGGCAGCGACGACATCGCGCTGATGCCGCACCGCGCGCTGCGCCCGTTGCGCAAACGCGTTCAGATCGTCTTCCAGGATCCGTACCGTTCGCTGAACCCGCGCCGCACCGTGGGCCAGGCGATGGTCGAAGGACCGATGAACTACGGCATGCGGCGCGACCAGGCCAGGGCCAAGGCGAGCGGGCTGCTCAAGCTGGTGCGCATGGACGACAGCGCGCTGGACCGCTACCCGCACCAGTTCAGCGGCGGCCAGCGCCAGCGCCTGTGCATCGCGCGCGCACTGATGATGGATCCGGAGCTGCTGGTCGCCGACGAGGCCGTGTCGGCGCTCGACGTTTCGGTGCAGGCGCAGGTGCTGGAGCTGTTCGAGGAAATCAAGGCACGGCTGAATCTGGCGATGCTGTTCATCACCCACGATCTGCGCGTGGCCTCGCAGGTGTGCGATTTCCTGGCCGTGATGAGCAAGGGCCGGGTGGTCGAGTACGGCCCGGCGCACCGGGTCTTCGGCGCACCACAGCACGAGTACACGCGTGCGCTGTTCAACGCAGCGCCCGGACGGGATTTCGATTTCGGCCGGGCCGGCACCGCCGTCGCCTGACGCGGCCAGGCTCGATCCAAAAGGGAGACATCGTGCGACTGTTGATCGCAATGATGAAGCACGAGACCAACACCTTCTCGCCGGTGCTGACCGACCTGTCGCGCTTCTCGCGTGCCGGCGGCCAGGCGCCAGACGGCGGCGCGGCGGCGATTGCCGCCTACCGCGGCACCGGCACCGTGACCGGCGCGTACATCGAAATCGCCGAACGCGAAGGCGCCGAGTTCGACCTGGCCATCGCCGCCGATGCCTGGCCCAGCGGCCCGGTGGAGGACGCGGCCTACGAGGCCATCTGCGCGCCGATCCTGGCCGCGGTCCAGCGCGGCGGCTACGACGGCATCCTGCTCGACCTGCACGGTGCGATGGTCACGCGCAGCTTCGAGGACGGCGAAGGCACGCTGCTGTCGCGCATCCGGGCCATCGACCCGAACACGCCGATCGCCGTCGGCTACGACATGCACGCCAACCTGTACCCCGAGATGGTGGTGCATGCCAACGTCGTCGCCGGCTACCAGACCTATCCGCATGTCGACATGTACGGCACCGGCCGGCGCGCCGGCGACGCCTTGATGCGCATGCTCAAGGGCCAGGCCAAGCCGACCACGGCCTGGGGCAACCTGCCGATGCTGCCGCACGTGATGCGCCAGGGCACGGCCGACGAGCCCAACCGCTCGCTGCAGGCGCGCTGCAAGGCGATGGAGGCCGAAGGCGCGCTGTGCGCCAGCCTGTTCGTCGGCTTCCCGCATGCGGACATCCGCAACGCCGGGCTGAGCGTGGTGGTCACCACCGACAACGACATCGCGTTGGCCGAGCGGTTGCGCGACGATCTGCTGGACGCGGCCTGGGCGCAGCGCGAGGCCTTCGTCTACAAGCTCGAACCGCTGGAACAATCGGTGGCACGTGCCAAGGCCATGGCCGAAGGGCCGGTGTTCCTGCTCGACCACTACGACAACGCCGCCAGCGGCGGGCCGATGGACACCACGCGCGTGCTGGCCGAGATCATCCGTCAGCGGCTGGACAACGTGGCGGCCTTCGGCATCTTCGATCCTCAGGCGGTGCAGCAGTGCATAGCCACTGGCATCGGCGCGACGCTCACGCTGTCCATCGGCGGCAAGCAGAAGATGCCGATGTGTCCCGAGCCCAGCGAGCCGCTGCAGGTGACGGGCCGCGTCAAGACCATCGTCGACGGCAAGTACCGCGCCAAGGGCCCGATGGCCGCCGGCACGCAGCAGGACATGGGCCATGCGGTGGTGCTGGACACGGGCCAGGTCGAGATCGTGCTGTTCTCGCGCCATGTCGAGCCCTTCGACGTGAACACGCTGCTCAGTCGCTGGGGATCGACCCGATGCACAAGCGCTACGTGATGCTGAAGAGCCGCATCCACTGGCGCGCAGGCATGTCGCACCTGGCCAAGGCCGTGGTCGAATGCGCCGGGGTCGGCGTGTGTACTTCCGACTATGGTCAGCACCATTTCGAACGATTGCGCCGGCCGATCTACCCTCTGGACCCGCAGGTGACGCGATGAACATGGCTTTGAAGTCATTCCCCTTCGGCTCGGCCAGCGCGCAGGCCGCAGCGTTGCGCAAAGGCCAGGTGAGCAGCGTCGAGCTGCTCAAGGCCTATCTCGAGCGCGTGGACCGCTTCAACCCGGCACTGAATGCACTGGTGGTCGACGACCGCAGGTCAGCGATGAACCGCGCCCGTGCCGCCGACCGCGCGCTGGCCAAGGGCGAGCTCTGGGGCCCGCTGCACGGCCTGCCGATGACGGTGAAGGAGAGCTTCGACCTGGTGGGCCAGCCCACCACCTGGGGCCACCTGCCACGCAAGGACCATGCGGCCACGACCGACGCGCTGGCCGTGCAGCGGCTGAAGGCGGCCGGCGCGGTGGTCTTCGGCAAGAGCAACGTGCCGCTGAACCTGGCCGACTTCCAGAGCTACAACGCGGTCTACGGCACGACCCACAACCCGTGGGACCTGACGCGCGGGCCGGGCGGCTCGTCGGGCGGCAGTGCGGCGATGATGGCCGCCGGCCTGAGCGCGCTGGAATACGGCAGCGACATCGGCGGCAGCATCCGCAATCCAGCTGCGTACTGCGGCGTGTACGGTCACAAGTCCACCTGGTGCATCGTGCCCAAACGCGGCCACAGCCTGGCACCCAGGCCCGGCGCCGAGGCCGACCTGTCGGTGATCGGCCCGCTGGCGCGCAGCGCCGGCGACCTGGCGCTGGCGCTGAAACTCACCGTCGGTCCGGATGCGCTCAACGCTCGCGGTCTGCAGTACAAGCTGCCGGCACCGCCCAAGGTGCTGAAGGGCCTGCGCGTCGCCGTCTGGCTGGAAGAGCCCATCGCCCCGGTGGACGACAGCGTCAAGACCCGCATCGAAGCCGCGGCACGCGCGCTGGCCAAGGCGGGTGCCAAGCTCGACTTCAAGGCCCGGCCCGACTTCGACCCGGCCCATGCGCACCGCGTCTACAGCCTGCTGCTGCAGGCCAACATGGCAGCGCGCCGCACCGACCACGCCGAGCTGGTGGCCGCGCGCACCCGGCTGCGCGACGACGACCTGAGTGAGCACGCCATGGCGCTGCGCGCTTCCACCGCCAGCTTCAAGGAGGTGTTCGACGCCCACCAGCAGCGCGAACACCTGCGCTGGGCCTGGCACGACTTCTTCGGTCGCTACGACCTGATGCTGATGCCGATCACCGCCACCGCCGCGTTCCCGCACGACCAGAGCGAGCCGTTGCCGGCACGCACGATGCGAATCAACGGCGTCGAGCGCCCCTACTTCGGTCAGCTGTTCTGGGCCGGGCTGGCCACCGCGTCCTTCCTGCCCTCCACCGTGGCACCGGTGGGCCTGACGGCCGAGGGCTTGCCGGTGGGCATGCAGATCGTCGCTCCGGAGTTCGCCGACCTGAGCACCATTTGGCTGGCCGAGCAGCTGGCCGGGCTGATCGGCGGTTTTCAGCCGCCGCCGGGGTACTGAAATGGGGCCCCAACGCTCACTTCGTTCGCTGGCTCCCGTGGGGGCACTCGGCACCTTCGATACGGCCGGAGGGAATTGAACCATGCCCGTCGTCACCGAACGCCACGGCCGTGTGCTGCTGATTCGCCTGGACCGCGACGCCAAGCTCAATGCCATGGATCACGCGATGACGCTCGGCCTGGACGCGGCGATGAACCTGCTGGAGGACGAGCCCGAACTGTGGGCCGGCGTGCTCACCGGCAACGGCCGCGCTTTCAGCGCCGGCAGCGACCTGGCCGACCCTGACCGCAACAACACCGATCGCGGCGGCCCCTATGGCCTGATCCGGCGCCAGCGGCGCAAGCCACTGATCGCCGCGGTCGATGGCCTGGCCTACGGCGGCGGGTTCGAGATGGTGCTGGCCTGCGACCTGGTGGTGGCCTCGCGCCGCGCACGCTTTGCGCTGCCCGAGGTCAAGCGCGGGCTGCTGGCGCTGTACGGTGGCGTGTTCCGCGGCGCCCGGGCGCTGCCGCTGAACCTGGCGCGCGAGATGGTGTTGACCGGCGAGCCGATAGCCGCCGAGCGCGCCCATGCATTGGGCCTGGTCAACCAACTGTGCGACGACGGTGCCGCGCTCGAGTCCGCGCTGGCGCTGGCCGAAGCCCTCTGCGCCAACAGCCCGGTGGCGGTGCGCGAAAGCCTGCGCGTCATCAACCAGTCGATCGACGACGCCGATGCGCTGGCCTGGCAGCTCAGTGCCGAGGCCGCCGCCAACGTACGCGCCTCGGAAGACAGTCGCGAAGGCATTGCCGCCTTCCTGGAAAAGCGCGCCCCCGTCTGGCGCGGCCGCTGAACCGGCGCTTCGGGTTACGGCGCGGTTACGGCGCCGCGCAAGGGTACTTCCGGTGTTGTCGGATTGCGGCGGACCCTATGATCCGCGCGTTGCAGCGGCCGAGCATGGCCCTGCAGGCAACGAATCAACGCATGGAGATATCACGATGAAGCTGAAGCAGATTGCAGCGGCCGCGCTGTTCGCTGGTGCCTGGGTCGCCGCCAGCCCCGCCTTTGCCCAGGCCCAGGAAAAGCTCCTCGTCTGGTGGCAGAAGGGCTTCTACAAGGCCGAGGACGACGCGCTGTACGCCGCGATCAAGAAGTTCGAGGCCAAGTACCCGAAGTACAAGATCGAGTTGTCGCTGTACGCGCCGCAGGAGATCATCCCCAAGACCGTGGCCGCGCTCGACGCCGGCAACCCGCCCGACGTCGCCTACGGCGATGTCTACGACTTCCAGGCCACGGCCAAGTGGGCCCACGAAGGCAAGCTGGAAGACGTGACCAGCATCATCGAACCGATCCGCAACAAGTTCGAGCCGCAGGCGCTGTCGACCACCTTCCTCTACAACGACGTCGCCAAGACGCGCGCCTACTACGCGTACCCGATCCGCCAGCAGACCATGCACATCCAATATTGGAAGGACATGCTCGCCGAAGCCGGGTTCAAGGACAGCGACCTGCCGAAGGACTGGAAAGGCTACTGGGAGTTCTGGTGCGAGAAGGTGCAACCCGCCTATCGCCAGAAGACCGGGCAGCGCGGCTTTTCCACCGGTTTCCCGATGGGCGTCGATTCGAGCGACTCGTTCTTTTCGTTCCTGACCTTCATGGACGCCTACAACGTCAAGCTGGTCAGCGATTCGGGCAAGGTGCTGGTCGACGACCCGGCGGTGCGCGACGGCCTGATCAAGGCCATGACCGACTACACCTATGTGTACAGCAAGGGCTGCACGCCGCCGTCGGCGACGGCCTGGAAGGACCCGGACAACAACAGTGCCTTCCACAACAAGACGATCGTCTTGACGCACAACGCGACGATTTCGATCGTCGCCAAGTTCCTGGACGATTCAAACAACGCCACGCTGACCGAAGCGCAGCGCGCGCAGGCCAAGAAGAACTACACCGAGCTGATCGCGACGGCTGCCTTCCCGAACAGGCCCGACGGCACGAAGATGACCTACCGCTCGGCGGTGAAGACCGGCGTGATCTTCAAGGACGCGAAGAACAAGGCCGGCGCGAAGGCCTTCGTCGGCTTCATGCTCGACGACGCCAATCTGACCCCCTATGTCGAAGGCTCGCTCGGCCGCTGGTTCCCGGTGACCAAGGCCGGCCAGCAGAGCGCGTTCTGGAAGAACGACCCACACCGGCTGGTGGTCTACAACCAGTTCACATCGGGCACGACGTCCTTCGAATTCACGAAGAACTACAAGTTCACGGTGCTGAACAACGAGAACGTCTGGGCCAAGGCGATGAACCGCGTGCTCAGCGAGAAGGTGCCGGTGGACAAGGCCGTGGACGAGATGATTGCGCGCATCAAGGTCGTCACCAACTGATGTCGCGTCTGGCCTGCTGCTCGCGACAGGCCGAAGGTTCCCCTTGAACACCGCCACACTGGCCACCCCGCGGCCCCGCAAGCCCCTCGGCACCTGGGTCTTCTGGGGCCGCTTGTTCGTGGTGCCGTACCTGCTCGTGTTCCTGGTGTTCGTGCTGTTCCCGGTGGGCTACGGATTGTGGCTGGCGCGCAGCCCGGCGAGCTACGCCAAGCTCTTCGAAGACCCGATCTTCTTCCGCACCGCGATCAACACGATCGTGTTCCTGGTGGTGGCGATCAACATCAAGATGATGATCGCGCTCTACCTGTCGGGCTTCTTCCTGCACACGCGCTGGTGGATCAAGATCCTGGCCGTGCTCTTCATCCTGCCCTGGGCGGTGCCGTCGATTCCGACCATCCTGTCGGTGCGCTTCATGCTCAACCCCGAGTGGGGCGTGATCAACAGCACCATCTTCCGCCTGACCGGGCTGGACGGGCCGAACTGGCTGAACGATCCGACCCTGGCGCTGAGCCTGTCGATGCTGATGCACATCTGGAAGAGCCTGCCCTTCTGGACGCTGATCCTGCTGGCCGGGCGCATGGCCATCCCGGCCGAGCAGTACGAAGCCGCCAGCGTCGACGGCGCGTCCGACTGGCAGAAGTTCCGTTACATCACGTGGCCGTCGATGAAGGGGCTCTACCTGACGTCCACGCTGCTGTCGACGATCTGGACGCTGGGCGACTTCAACAGCGTCTACCTGCTCACCGGCGGCGGCCCGGCCGACCTGACGCACGTGCTGGCCACGCTGGGCATCCGCTACCTGCGGCTGGATCAACTGGAACTGGCGATGACGGCGATCGTCGTCAGCATGCCGCTGGTGCTGCCGATCGTCTACTTCATGATGAAGCGCTTGTCCAAGTGAAGTGGCGCACCGTCACCACCGAAGCCAAGCTGCTGCTGGTTGGCATCCCGGTGCTGCTGTGGACGATCATCCCCGTCTACCACATGCTGCTGTTCGCGATTTCGCCGCGCGACCAAGCCACCTCGGGCCGGCTGTGGCCGAAGGATCCGACGCTGCAGAACTTCGGCCACGTGTTCAAGCAGGAGCACTTCTACCTGAACCACTTCTGGCTGCAGCTCGGCAATTCGCTGTGGATCGCGGTGGCAGTGGGCCTGATCACGCTGTTCATCGCCACCACCGCGGCCTTCGCCATCAGCCGGCTCAAGGTGCGCGGCGGGCGCACGGTGATGAACCTGGCGCTGTTCACCTACTTCATCCCGGCCGCGTTCCTGGCAGTGCCGATGTACAAGACGATGGCCACCTACGGTCTGCTCAACAACCGCTGGTCACTGGTGCTGGCGATGGTGACGATCGCCTCGCCGTACTGCATCTGGGTGCTGAAGCAGGCGTCCGACAAGCTGCCGTGGGAGCTGGATGAAGCCGCGCGCATCGACGGTGCGACGCCGCTGCAACTGTTCCGGCTGGTGTATCTGCCGCTGATGGTGCCGTCGCTGGTGGCCGTGGGCACCTACGCGCTGCTGCTGGCGTGGAACGAATACCTGTACGGTTTCCTGCTGCTGAGCAACGAGACGCAACTGACGCTGGCCGTGGCGCTGGGCAACTTCCTCGCCGCCGACGATTCGCCGTGGGAACTGCTGATGGCCACCGGCTTCATCTACGCGCTGCCGCCGGCGGCGATCTACTACGCCTTCAAGCGCTACATGGTGTCCGGCCTCACCGCCGGCGCAGTGAAATCGTGACCACACCCGCAGCGGCTTCGCCGCTCCCCCTCGAGGGGACAACGCCAGCGGCCCGGCAAAGCCGGTTCCGCAGGGGCTGCTCGACGGGCCGCGGCGACGGCGCCCCCTGACTCGAAACGGGCATTCCATGGCATCGGTTTCCTTCCGCAGCATCGAAAAGGCCTACGGCAAGGTCAAGGTCATCCACGGCATCGGCTTCGACATCGCCGACGGCGAGTTCGTCGTGTTGGTCGGACCATCCGGCTGTGGCAAGAGCACCTTGCTGCGCATGCTCGCCGGGCTGGAAGAGATCTCCGGCGGAGAGATCATGATCGACGGCAAGGTCGTCAACGACCTGGAGAGCAAGGACCGCGACATCGCGATGGTCTTCCAGAGTTATGCGCTGTACCCGCACATGACGGTGCGCGACAACATGGCCTTCAGCCTGAAGCTGCGCAAGGCCGACACCAAGACCACCGGCGATCGTGTCGCCAACGCCGCGCGCATCCTGAACCTGGACGCGCTGCTCGACCGCTTCCCGCGCGAGCTGTCCGGCGGCCAGCGCCAGCGCGTGGCAATGGGCCGCGCCATCGTGCGCGACCCTAAGGTCTTCCTCTTCGATGAGCCCTTGTCCAACCTGGACGCCAAGCTGCGCGTGGCGATGCGCGCCGAGATCAAGGCGCTGCACCAGCGCTTGAAGACAACCACGGTCTACGTCACGCACGACCAGATCGAGGCCATGACCATGGCCGACCGCATCGTCGTCATGCACGACGGCATCGTCGAGCAGATCGGCACGCCGCTGGAGCTGTTCGACCACCCGGGCAACCTGTTCGTCGCGCAGTTCATCGGCTCGCCGGCGATGAACGTCTTCAAAGGCATGCTGCGCCGCCGCGACGGGCGCAATTTCGTCGAGGCCCAGGGCAATGCCTGGCCGGTGGGCGAGCTGGCCCAAGGCCTTGATGGGCAGGCGGTGCACTACGGCATCCGTCCCGGCGACATCGGTCTGAGCACGCCTGACCGGGGAATCGCCGCCAAGGTGATCGTCGTCGAACCGACCGGGGCCGAGACCGAACTGCTGCTCGAAGTCGGCGGCGCGCAGATCATCGTCGTGCTGCACGGCCGCACGGAGGTGCAGCCGGACGAGCGCATCGGCCTGGTGATCGACGGCGCCAAGGCGCACCTGTTCGATGAAGGCAGCGGCCAGCGCATCGACTGAAGCCTTGCGCGAGCGCATCCATGTGGTGATGGGCGTCAGCGCCTGCGGCAAGAGCACCGTCGGCCGCCTGCTGGCGCAGGTACGCGGCGCCACCTACCTAGACGGCGACGATTTCCACCCGCCGCAGAACGTCGCGCGCATGGCCGCCGGCCAAGCGCTGTCCGATGCCGACCGGCAGGGCTGGCTGGCGGCGCTGAGCACGCGGCTGGCCCAGGCCCGCGCCGCTGGCGAGGGCGTGGTTCTGTCCTGCTCGGCGCTGAAGCGCCGCTACCGCGATGTGCTGCGCGAAGGCGCGCCCGACCTCGTGCTGGTGTTCCTGCATGGCAGCCGCGAATTGCTGGCCGCACGCATCGCCGCGCGCACCAACCACTACATGCCGCCGTCACTGCTGGACAGCCAGATGGCCACGCTCCAGCCGCCGCAGCCCGACGAGGCCGCCCTCGCCTTCGACGTGGTGCAGACGCCGCAGCAGATCGTCGACGGCATCGTGCAACAGGAGCGTTCCGCCATGCCTGAATTCCAAAAGACCGTGCTCTACACAGACAGCGACGGCCGCGCACGCTTCCGCGAGGAACGCGTCGCCCTCGACGAAGGCACGCCGCAGGCGCGGTTGTCGGCGCTGTGGCCTTCAGACGGCTGGCAGCTGCGCCACAGTCCGGCAGGCTTTCGCAGCAGCTTCCACTGCACTGGCACGCCGCAGTGGGTGTTCATCCTGTCGGGTTGCATGGAAATCGGCCTGCAGGACGGCAGCTCTCGCGTCTTCGCGCCGGGCCAACACTTCTATTCGGCCGACACGCTGCCCGCCGGTGCCCATTTCGACGACAAGCTGCATGGCCACTGGAGCCGCCAGGTCGGTGACGAGCCGCTGGTCACGCTGTTCCTGAGGGGCTGAGGCGATGCCACTGCTGAGCGATGCCGAAGTGCGGCAGTACCATGAGCTGGGCTATCTGGTGCCGTCGTTTCGGCTGGACGCGTTGCTGGTGGAGAACCTGCGCGAGGCGCTGGACCGGTTGATCCGGGACAACCCCGGCGTGCGCCCGGAGAAACTGGTCAGCGCGCACCTTTCGGGCCGCGGCGGCCGGGCCAATGCCGAGGGCGTGCGCGGCCAGGCCGCCTTCCTGGCGCTGGCGCGCCACGAGCAGATCCTGGACGCGGTGGAGCAGCTGATCGGAGCGGACATCATCCTCTGGGGCTGCCATGTGTTCTGCAAGCCGGCCGGCGACGGCCACGAGACGCCGTGGCACCAGGACGGCCACTACTGGCCGATCCGACCGCTGGCCACCTGCACCGTGTGGGTGGCGCTGGACCCATCGACCACCGAAAACGGCTGCCTGCGCGTGATCCCGCGCTCGCATCTGGCGCGCACCAGCCACCCGCACCTGCACGAGGACCGGCAGGACCTGGCCTTGCAGCAACGCCTGCCCGAAGAGAGCTTCGATGCTGCCAGCGCGGTCGACCTGCAATTGCAGCCCGGGCAGATGTCGATGCACGACGTCTACATGATCCACGGCGCCAAAGCCAACCGCTCCACCCAGCGCCGCACCGGCGTGGCGCTGCGCTACATGCCGGGCAGTTCGGTGTTCGAGCGCGATCTCGATCCGGTGCAGGGCCGTTCCGGCGTGCCGGTGGCCTTTGCGACGCGGCCGCTGTGGCTGCTGCGCGGCCACGACCGCACCGGTCGCAACGACTTCAACGTGGGCTTCGAGGGGCCAGGCGCCTAGCGCGAGGCGCGGGCGCGCCGTGCACTCAGCTGCGACGCGGCACCGAGCGCATCGGCATGGCGTGGCGGTTGCGGCGGCGGCTGTGTCGTGGCGTCGGGCGCGGGTTCGGCCTGCGCAGCCACAGGCAGCGGCAACTGGCGAGGTGCCAGCAAGCGCGCCAGCATCCAGCTGAGCATGACGAAAAGCCCCAGCCCCGCGACCACGAAGACCACCAGCAAGGCGCCATGCACCCACGGGTCGGTAAGGACCACGAAGCCCACCGCCTGCAGCAGCGCCAGCGCGGCGGCGCGCAGCCGCACCGTATTGCCGAACAGCCCGCCCAGTGCCACCACATAGCCGGTGACGAAGCCGAACAGCAGCAGCAGTTGCACGAAGCTCATGCGTTCGAGGCTGTCGCCCAATTCGGTCATGGTCTGGGTGCCCTTGTGGGTTGCATAGAAAAACGCGCTGATTGCATCGGCTTCAGGCTCGCACAGCGGCCGTGCAGCATCAATCCCGTGTTCGCGTGCCGCCGGCTGCGTCGTGACCGAAAGCACGGCCATTCCGCGCATTTTGCACCTTGCTTGTGACTGGCGTGCGACGGTGCCATCAATCGCCGCGGGCGACGCCTTCCTTGCGCGGATCGGCAGCGCCTTGCGGCGTGCCGGCGGCGCAGCGCACCAATCGGCAGCCCGATGGGCAAATCGGCCTCGAGGACGCGGTGGCCGCGCTCGCACAGCGCCTGCCCCGCGCGCTGGCCGGATGGCGGCCCATTTCCGGCGTCCATGGCCCACCGCGGTGCGTCCATGCCGGCCTGGCCCTTCGAGCGAATGATCATCGGCCCGAGCGTCGCGCCGGCCACCAACTGCAGCCGGTTGCCGTCGCGTTCGAGGACCGGCGTGCGGCTCATGCCCGAGCGCGGCCGCTTGCGCGGTGGCGCCCGGTTGGCCGCCGGCGTGCCGGACGTGTCGCGCGCGGGACGCAGCAGAAGTCGATCAACGGGTTTTCAGCCGGCAGCCCCCGGCCAGGCAAGCGCCTGCTTCGGCCAGGATGCGCGAACCCCAGGCCGTCCGGGGGCTGGTGGTCAGGCTCAATGGGTCGCAATCGGCGCCAGCCCGGCCCAGCCGCGCCAGGCATTCGTCGCCTTCAAGCGCGCTGGCATGCGGCGCGGCGCACTCGCGGCGTCGGCGCTACTGCAACGGCACGCCGGTCTTGGACTGCAACTCCTCGCGCGTCACGCCCGGCGCCATCTCCACCACCTTCAGGCCATGCGGCGTGATGTCGAGCACCGCCAGGTCGGTGATGATGCGGTCGACCGCGCCCACGGCGGTCAGGGGCAGTGTGCACTTGGGCAGGATCTTCAAGTCGAAGCTGCCGTCCTTCTTGCGCGCCACATGTTCCATCAGCACGATGACGCTCTTCACGCCAGCCACCAGGTCCATCGCGCCGCCCATGCCCTTGACCATCTTGCCGGGGATCATCCAGTTGGCCAGGTCGCCCTTGTCGGTCACCTGCATCGCGCCCAGGATCGCCATGTTGATCTTGCCGCCGCGGATCATGCCGAAGCTGTCGTGGCTGCCGAAGATGCTGGTGCCCGGCAGCGTGGTCACGGTCTGCTTGCCGGCGTTGATCAGGTCGGGGTCGACCTCGGCGTCGTCCGGAAAGGGGCCGATGCCGAGCATGCCGTTCTCGCTCTGCAGCCAGACTTCGATGTCCGGGCTGACAAAGTTGGCCACCAACGTCGGCAAGCCGATGCCCAGGTTGACGTAGTAGCCGTCCTGCAGTTCCTTGGCCGCGCGCGCGGCCATCTGATCGTGCGTCCAGGGCATGGTCAAGCCTCCTTCCGAGCCGTCTCGTAGGAGGCTTGCACCCCCTTGGCGGGCAGCGAATGAAACGAGCGTAGGGGCATCATGGTTATCCCTTCGGGTTCTGCTTGGTGGTGCGCTTCTCGATGCGCTTCTCCGGCTGGGCATTGAGCACCAGACGGTGCACGTAGATGCCGGGCAGGTGGATCGCGTCCGGGTCGAAGCTGCCGGTGGGCACGATCTCCTCGACCTCGACCACGCTGATCTTGCCGGCCATGATCACCGCCGGATTGAAGTTGCGCGCCGTGCGGCGGAAGATCAGGTTGCCGCTGGTGTCGGCCTTCCACGCCTTGCCCAGCGACACGTCCGCCACCAGGCCGCGCTCCATCACGTAGGTCTTGCCGTCGAACTCGCGCGTTTCCTTGCCTTCGGCCACCAGCGTGCCCACGCCGGTACGGGTGAAAAACGCCGGGATGCCGGCGCCGCCGGCGCGCAGCTTCTCGGCCAGCGTGCCCTGCGGCGTGAATTCCAGCTCCAGCTCGCCCGCCAGGTATTGGCGCTCGAACTCCTTGTTCTCGCCGACATAGCTGGAGATCATGCGCTTGATCTGCCGCGTTTCCAGCAGCTGGCCGAGGCCAAACCCGTCGACGCCCGCGTTGTTGGAGATGACGGTCAGGTCCTTGACGCCGCTGTCGCGCAGCGCGGCGATCAGCGCCTCGGGGATGCCGCACAACCCGAAGCCACCGACGGCCATCAGCTGGCCGTCGCGGACGATGCCCTTCAGCGCCTCGGGCGCGCTCGGGAAGATCTTTCTCATGCCGTGATCCTTCGGCAGCAATGGCCGCCTTGTCGCAGGCGCACAGGGTACTACGTAATGCCCTGAGTGCTCACTACGTAGAATTGACTAATCCAGGGCAGGAGCTTCGATGACCCAGCACCCCGCCATCGACATCGACGCCCTGCACCGGCGTTGCGGGCCCGGTCGTCGCGCTGTGGCCGAGCAAGCCGGATCTGCACACCCGCTTTCTGTGCCGGGCGCCAGTCGACTCGGGCGCGGCACGGGTGGCGGTGCACGCCACCAAGACCCACACCCTGATGGAGTCCCCGTCGCGCCCCACATGCCGCAGGCACTTGACTACCGCACCGCCTTCGAGCTGGCGCCGATCGGCATGGTGCTGTCGCGCGAGCGGCTGATGATCGACTGCAACCGCCAGGCGCTGGCGATCTTCGGCGCCACGCGCGAGCGGCTGGTCGGACAGTCTTTCGAACTGCTGTACCCGACGCACGACGAGTACGAACGCACCGGGCAGCGCATCGTCGCCAGCCTGGATGCCAACGGCTGGTATGCCGACGACCGGGTGATGAAGCGCGTGGCCGGCGCGCAGGCGGGCGAGCTGTTCTGGTGCCGTGTCACCGGCCGTGCGCTCGATGCCCGACAGCCGCATGCCGCCGGCATCTGGGCCTTCGAGGACCTGTCGTCGCGGCGCCAGCTGCGTGTCGAGCTGACGCCGCGCGAACGCGAGATCGCCGCACTGCTGATCGACGGTCTGACGAGCAAGCTGATCGGCAAGCGCCTGGCCATCAGCCCGCGCACGGTGGACGTCTACCGGGCTCGGCTGATGCGCAAGTACGCCGCGGCGACGAGTGCCGAACTCGTCAACCGGCTGCTGTCGGAGTGAACGTGCATGGCCGACGCAAGCCTGGCCGCAGCTGCGCCGAAGGGGCGCTCGCCGCGTCGCGCAGCGGCGGTCGCCCGGTGAGTGTGCGGGGCGCCACAATCCGCGCATGAATACCCCCGCCCTGCCCAGCGCCGAACGCCTGCAGCGGCTGCTGGCCGCGCTGGAGCATGGCCTGCTCGAACGCGCCGAAGCGGTGCGGCTGTGCCTGCTGGCGGCGCTGGCCGGCGAGCATGTGCTGCTGATCGGGCCGCCCGGCACCGCCAAGAGTGCCATGGCGCGGCGCTTGCACCGGGCCTTCGACGACGCGCCCTACTTCGAGCGCCTGCTGACGCGCTTCTCGACGCCCGAGGAACTGTTCGGCCCGCTGTCGCTGAAGGCGCTGGAGCACGACCGCTACGAGCGCCTGACCGCCGGCTACCTGCCGACCGCCGGCATCGCCTTTCTCGACGAAGTCTTCAAGGCCAACTCGGCGATCCTGAACGCGCTGCTGACACTGCTCAACGAACGCGAGTTCGACAACGGCACCGGGCGCGCGCGCACGCCGCTGGTCAGCGTCATCGGCGCCAGCAACGAGGTGCCGGCCGACGAGGCGCTGCACGCCTTCTACGACCGCTTCCTGCTGCGCGTGCCGGTGGCCGCCGTCAGCGACGGCGCGTTCGAGGCATTGCTGCGTCTGCCCGACGACACGGACGCGCCGATGCAGCCGCTGAAGCGCGCCGAACTGCAGGCACTGCGCGCCGAGCGCGAGCGCGTCGCGCTGCCTGACGAGGTGCTGCAGCAACTGCACGCATTGCGCGGCGCTGGTCGCGCAGCGCGGCATTGCCGTGTCCGACCGCCGCTGGCGCCAGCTGATCGGCCTGATGCGCACGGCGGCACTCAGCGAGGGCCGGCGCTGCGCTGGATACCTGGGATCTGTGGCTCGCGCCCTATGCGCTGGCCGCCGAGCCGTCACAGGTGGTGCCGCTGCAGCAGTGGTTCGTCGAGCAGGTGGCGCAGGCCGCGCCGCAAGACGCGCCCTGGCTCGGCCGTGCCGTCGAGGCCTTCGAGAAGCAGCTGGAAATCGAGCAGAGCATCGAGAACGACGCCGACGACGGCGGCGCCGGCAAGATCGCCCTGGCGCGCAGCCTGGGCGGCACGACGGACACCGGCATGCTGCGCATGACCAGCGACGCGCTCGAGGCCTTCGCGCGCAAGCGCTACAGCGCCGGCCACGTGGCGGCGCGACTGGCCCAGGTGGACGAGGTGCTGCAGCGCGCGCATGGCACACCTGGCGCCGCTGCGCCAACAGGCCGAGGCCACGCGCCGCGCGCTGGCCGGCCGAGTGTGGCTGCCAGGCGCTCTGGCCGCCGACTGGGGTGCGACGCAAGCGGCCACGCTGCAGCGGCTCGACGGCTTCGTCCATCGCCTGCAGGCGACGCGGCAGGGCTTCGCCGCGCTGCCGCTCGACGGCTCGGGCCACGAGCACGCGCCGCAGCCGGTGCCGCTGTCGGCCTGATCCCGCGAGACGATCGCAGGCGCCGCGATGCGCGACCTCGACGCCCCCTATGACCGACTGCAGGCGCTGCCGCGCGAGCTCTGGCTGCCGGCGCTGGTGAGCGCGGCCGGCGACTGCGGCCAGCGCCTGCACGACCTGCGGTGCTGGCACGAGGCCTTGCTGGGCGGCGACCTTCCCGACACGGCCTGGGACTTCGGCGACCCGCCAGCGTTGCATGCGCTGCGCGCGGTGGTCGGCGAGCTCGGCCTGCCCGCGTTGTGCCGCGCCAGCCCGCCATTGGTGCATGCAAGTGCTGCGCACACTGCTGTGGCACCTGGACCGCATTGCCGATCATCTGCCGCGCCTGGCGCGTGATGCGGCCATCGCCGTGGCCAGCGACGCGTTCCGCGCCGAGTGGAGCGGCGACCGAGCCGGCTGGGAAGAGATGCTGGCCCTGCTGCAGGGCCTGGGCGACCTGCCGAACATGCGCCGCGACGAGCTGCGCGGCCACCTGAACTCGCGCGAGTGGCACGAGGCGCAACGCATCGCCGCGCTGCTGCCGCACCTGCAGCCGCTGGCCGAAGCTCATCCGCCGCCTCGGCCGCGCCGAGGCGCACCCGGGCCTGCCGCCCACGTCTCAGCCGCAAGCCCAGCCACGCGCGCCGCGCGCCCAGCCGGTGGCGCTGCGCGAGACACGCCTGGCCGACGCGCCCGGCGAGCTGAAGGGCATCCGCCAGTCCGACCGCATCGAACGCATGCTGTCGAGCGAGGCATTGCAGATCCGCCACCCGGTGCTGCACAAGCTGTGGCGCGCGCGCCTGGCCGAAAGCCGGCTGCTCACCTACGAGACCGAGGCCGTGCTGCTCGACGCCGTGCCCGACCCGGCGGCGCGACCAGCGGCCGCAGGCGGCCGAGCCGTCGCTGCAATCGCTGCAGCGCGGCCCGATGCTGGTCTGCGTCGACACCTCGGGCTCGATGCGCGGCGCGCCCGAGAACATCGCCAAGGCGGTAGTGCTCGAGGTGCTGCGCGTGGCGCAACGCGAGCAACGGGCCTGCCGTCTGATCGCCTTCGGCGGGCCGGGCGAGATCATCGAAGCCGAGCTCGAGCTCGGCCGCGACGGCCTGCGCCAACTGCTCGATTTCATCGGCAGCAGCTTCGACGGCGGCACCGACCTGCAGGCGCCGCTGGAGCGCGTGCTCGAGCTGGTGCACGGCGGGCGCTGGCACAGCGCCGACCTGCTGATCGTCAGCGACGGCGAGTTCGGCTGCACCACGGCCATGCTGCAGCGGCTGGACCAGGCCAAGGCCCAGCTCGGACTGCGCGTGCAGGGCGTGCTGCTCGGCGACCGCGAGACCATCGGCCTGCTCGAAACCTGCGACCAGATCCACCGGCAGTCCGACTGGCGCCGCTTTGCCGGTGCGACACCGCAGCGCGAAGGCTTCGTGCCGGTGCACACGCCCAGCCTGACGGCGCTGTACTTTCCCGGCGCCTTGAGCGAGCGCGCCGCGCGCACGGTGGCGCGACAGGGCAACGCGTGATACGGAACCCCAGGCCACCGACACAAGCCGAATGGCGGCTCTCGGCGCACAGCGGTCCATCAATGTCCGCTGTGCGTGATGTCTGTGACGGCGAAGCCGGCGCAGGGCAGGCCGCGAAGCTTCGGTGCGGCGGTCGGCTACGCCGACTGCCCTGCGATGCTCGCAACCCTGGCCTGGCGCGTAACTCGCTACGCGCTTGCGCGCTGCGCTCGGACAGACGCGCCAAGTATGTTGTTGAAGCGCGCTGCGCGCGCGGCCAGGGTCACTGCGCTTCTCGGCGCCGCACAGGCGCATCGCGGCCTGCCCTGCACCGGCTTCGCGGCAACGCCCGTGGTGTTCGGACCCCAACAGCCCATGCCACGAACTCGCGGCGGGCGGTACCCGGCAGAGGCGATTCGTGCGGCGGCGAGGAGCGCAGTGCCAGTGTCGGCGCGCGTCAGCGCGCTTCGAGATCTGACTTGCCGCAGCTGTTCGAGCGCAGCGCGCAAGCGCGTAGCGAGTTGTGCGGCACGACCCTGGCGCGATGCAGTGAGCCCGGACACGGAACAGTCCCTGCGGACTGTTCCGTGCCTGGCGAACGCCCTGGCGCCTGCAAGCGCCAGGGCCGCAGTGTAGTCGGACCGAAGGGCCGACCGCCGCAGCATGAGCCACTGGCGGGTACCGCCCGTCGCGATGCGCTGAACAGGGAATGAAAGCGGCTTCTCGCAAGCAGCCGCTGTGCGCCGGCCGCAGCCGTTGACGCATATCGATCCGGCTCCTGTTCGATCGAATGCGGATTCGCATCGGGCACCTGCCCTGCCGCGTCTGACGCGGCCTGCAATGCAACGGCGCGAGCATCGTGCTTCGACCCGCCACCGCCATTGGCGGCGGCACGAAGGCGCGGTACTCGGCCTCGAGCCAGCGCGCAAGGCGCAGGCACACCGGATCGTCGAAGACCGGGCCGCGACCTGCACGCCGATCGGCAGGCCGGCGTCGCACAACCCCAGCGGCACCGCCGTGGCCGGCAGGCCGCACAGGTTGGTGTAGCCGGCCCGGAACAGCGGGGTGGTGCTCGGCTGGTCGCAGCCGTTCACTTGCACCATGCGCTACCAGCGAAAGCCTGCTGGTTCTGCTTGAAGGCCGCCGTCGTGGCCACCGGGCAGATCAGCAGATCCCAGCGCTTGACCAACCGGGCGAACTGCTCGCGAACGCTGGCGACCACCTCGGCCACAGGGTCATCGGCGATGACCGCGATGCGCGGCCGCGGCGCCGGCACGCCGGCATCGCGCCACGCCGCGTGCACGCGGCCCAGCGGGGCGACGGCGCGCAACGGCGCGGCCAGGATGTCCATCGCCAGTTCCAGGTGAGAAGGGCCAGCTCGGTCACGGGGAAATCTCCTCGAGTACCGGCCTTGGCTGAAGGTTCAGGTCCCCGGCCAGCCGCAAGCTGCGACGCAGTTCAGCGGGCCATTCGCCGCGGTCGACCAGTGCGCCAACCGCGTCGGCATGTGCGCCGCATTCCAGGTCGTTCTGACGCAGCCAGTCGTCGTCGAAATAGCTGTGCAGGTAGCGCTGGCCGTCGTCGCACAACAGCGTGACGATCGAGCCGCCGGCGCCGCGTTCCTTCAGGCTTTGCGCACAGGCCAGCGCCGCCACCAGGTTGGTGCCGGTGGAGCCGCCGACGCGGCGTCCCAGGCGCGCGCTCAACGCATGCATCGCGCCCAGGCTCCACACATCGGGCACCTTGACCATGGCGTCCAGCACGCCGGGCACGAACGAGGCCTCGACGCGCGGCCGGCCGATGCCTTCGATGCGCGAGCCGCGCTCCAGCGTCAGCCGCGCATCGCCGCTGACGTAGTGGTCGAAGAACACCGAATGCTCGGCGTCGACGCCGCACACCCGCGTGTCGTGCCGGCAGTAGTGCACGTAGCGGCCGATGGTCGCCAGCGTGCCGCCGGTGCCGGCGCTGGCCACGATCCACGCCGGGCAGGGATGCGTCTCGCGCTGCATCTGCAGGTAGATGCTCTCGGCGATGTTGTTGTTGGCGCGCCAGTCGGTGGCCCGCTCGGCGAAGGTGAACTGGTCCATGTAGTGGCCCTTCAGTTCGTCCGCCAGGCGCTGGCTCTCGGCATAGATCGTGGTCGGGTCGTCCACCAGGTGGCAACGCCCGCCGTGGAACTCGATCGCCGCCACCTTCTCGGGCGAAGTGCCGCGCGGCATCACCGCGACGAAGGGCAGGCCGAGCAGCCGCGCGAAATAGGCCTCGCTGATGGCGGTGGAGCCGCTCGAGGCCTCGACCACGGTGGAGCCTTCGTGCAACCAGCCGTTGCACAGCGCGTGCAGGAACAGGCTGCGCGCCAGCCGGTGCTTCAGGCTGCCGGTGGGGTGGCTGGACTCGTCCTTCAGGTACAGCTCGATGCCGGCAAACCCGGGCAGCGCCAGCGGGATCAGGTGCGTGTCGCTGCTGCGCTGGATAGTCGGCCTCGATGCGCCGGACGGCTTCGCGCACCCAGGCGCGCCGCGCCTCGACATCGACACTCATGACAGCAGCTGCCGCAGCCGCTCGGGCAACGGCGCCGACTTCGCGCTGCGGGATGTTGACCCACACCACGGTGGCGCCACCGGTGGCGTAGAGCAGGCCCGGCGCATCGCTGCGCTCCAGCGTGACGAAGGTGTCGAAGCTGCTGCGCCCCGGGTTGGCGACGTACTGCCTGGCCAGCATCTCGCCCGGGTACTCGAGCTGGCGCAGGAAGTTGCAGAAGGCATTGGCGACGACGAAGCCCTCGCCGTTCATGTCGGGCGGGCCGGCCACGCCGTGCAGCCACTCGATGCGGATGATCTCCATGTAGCGGAAGTACAGCGTGTTGTTGACGTGGCCCATCGCGTCCATGTCGCCCCAGCGGATGGGCATCACCATCTCGTGGACCAGCTTCTTCTGCTCGGGGATGTCGAAGCGCACTGGCCGGGCTCCGCGGCGGCTCAGGCGGCGTCGATGCCCAGCTCGGCGGCCATGCGCTGCACCAGCGCGCGCAACTGCGCCAGCTCGACAGCCAGGCGCGCCTGCTCGGCCTTCAGCGCGGCGATCTCGCCGGCCGACACGCCGCCTTCGGCCGGTGGCGCGGCAGCCGTGTCGAAGGCCACTTCGCCGCACAGCAGGTGCGCCCAGCGCGCTTCGCGCGCGCCCGGCGCACGCGGCAGCTTGAGCACCCGCGCCGGCTCCTTGCTCGCCAGCTCGTCGAGAAAGCCTTCGACCGACGAGATGTCGGCAAAACGGTGCAGCCGCTCGCAGTGCAGCCGCAGCTCGGCCGAGGTCTGCGGCCCGCGCAGCATCAGCAGCGTCAGCAGCGCCACCGACGCAGCGGGCAGGCCGAACACGCGCGCCATGTTGTGCTCGAAGCGCACCACGCGGCTGCCGCTGCCTTCGAACACCAGGCTCAGGCTCTTCAGCCCGTCGACGGCGGTCAGCACCTCGGCCTCGGTGGCATTGATCACCGGCTCGCGCGCGGTCTTCTGGTTGACACCCGCCACCAGCGAATTCAGCGACAGCGGATAGGTGTCGGGCACGGTGTGCTGCTTTTCCACCAGCACGCCGAGCACGCGCGCCTCCAGCGGCGTCAGCGCGCGCATCGCTCTCAAACTCCGTAGCCGTCGTCCGCGGAGATCACCGCGCCGTTGACGAAGCGGCTTTCATTGGCGCACAGCATCATCAGCACCGCGTCCAGGTCCTGCGGCTGGCCGACGCGCTTGCGCGGCAGCATGTTGATCAGCTTCTGGCCGGCTTCGGTCTGCCAGTGGTGGTGGTTGATCTCGGTGTCGATGTAGCCCGGGCACAGCGCATTGACGTTGATGCCGAAGCGGCCCCACTCCAGCGCCATCGCCCGCGTCATGTGGATCACCGCGGCCTTGCTCATCGCGTACACGCCGATCTGGCTGAGCACGCGCAGCCCGGCCATCGACGCCACGTTGACGATGCGCCCGCCGATGAAGGTGCCCGGCGCGGCGCCGAGCGAGCGCGCGATCATGCGCTTGCCCACCTCCTGCGCGACGAAGAAGGCGCCGCGCGTGTTGGTGTCCATCACGTAGTCGTAGTCCTCGGGGCTGACGTCGACCAGCTTCTGCGTGGTGCTCACGCCCGAGTTGTTGACCAGGATGTCGATCGTGCCCATCTCGGTCTCGGCGTGGGCGATCGCCGACTTGATGCTGTCGGTGTCGGTCACGTCCAGCGTGACCACGTGCGCGTCGCCGCCTTCGGCCTCGAGTTCGGCGCGCAGGGTCTTCAGGCGTTCGATGCGCCGCGCCGCCAGCACCACCCCGGCGCCGGCCTTCGACAGCGTGCGCGCGAACTGCGCGCCCAAGCCGCTGGACGCCCCGGTCACCAGCGCCACGCGACCCGACAGGTCGATGTTGTAGCTCATGCATTTCTCCTCGCCAATGGTCGCGATCGACGATAGCACGCAGCCCGCGCCGGGCCTGTCGCACAGCGCCCGCGACTGAGCGCCGAAGATCGCATCACGGACAAAATAGCACGATCGTTCTATTTTGTGCCTGCCGCGGCTAGAATCGCAGGCGCAACCCCCTTGGAGCGTTCCACACCATGACCCCCCAGCAGATCCTCGAAACCCATGGTCCGCGCGAGTCGATGGAGTACGACGTGGTCGTGGTCGGCGCCGGACCGGCGGGCCTGGCTGCGGCCATCAAGCTGAAGCAACTGGCCGCCGCGGTCGGGCAAGGAAGTCTCGGTCGTGGTGCTGGAGAAGGGCTCCGAGCCCGGCGCGCACATCCTCAGCGGCGCGGTGATGGACCCGCGCGCGATGAACGAGCTGTTTCCCAACTGGAAGGAACTGGGCGCGCCGTTGAACCAGCCGGTCAGCGGCGACGACGTGCTCTTCCTCAAGCCGGACAGCGCCGCGCGCGTGCCCGACGCGTTGGTGCCCGGCTGCCTGCACAACCAGGGCAACTACGTCATCAGCCTGAGCGACGTGTGCAAGTGGCTGGCGCAGCAGGCCGAGGGCCTGGGCGTGGAGATCTTCCCCGGTTTCGCCGCCGCCGAAGTGCTGTACGCCGACAACGGCGCGGTGCGCGGCGTGGCCACCGGCAACATGGGCATCGGCAAGGACGGCGAGCCGAACGACAGCTTCCAGCTGGGCATGGAACTGCTCGGCAAGTACACGCTGTTTGCCGAAGGCGCGCGCGGCCACCTGGGCAAGCAGCTGATCGCGAAGTACCAGCTCGATGCCGGCCGCGACCCGCAGAGCTACGCCATCGGCATCAAGGAGCTGTGGGAGATCGACCCGGCCAAGGCCAAGCCCGGCCTGGTGGTGCACACCGCCGGCTGGCCGATGGACAGCCAGACCTATGGCGGCGGCTTCCTCTACCACCTGGAGGGCAACAAGGCCACGCTCGGCCTGGTGGTCGGGCTGGACTACAGCAACCCCTGGCTCAGCCCTTTCGAGGAGATGCAGCGCTGGAAGACGCACCGCAGCATCCGCGCGCACCTGGAAGGCGGCAAGCGCATCGGCTATGGCGCGCGCGCCATCTGCGCCGGCGGCATCCTGAGCCTGCCGAAGACGGTGTTTCCCGGGCGGCGCGCTGATCGGCTGCGATGCCGGCTACCTGAATTCGGCGCGCATCAAGGGCAGCCACGCGGCGCTGAAGAGCGGCATGCTCTGCGCCGAGGCGGCCTTTGCCGCGCTGCAGGCGGGACGCGCGCACGACGAGCTGAGCGGCTACCCCGAAGCCTTCAAGGCCAGCTGGCTGTTCGAGGAACTCGAGGGCTCGCGCAACTTCAAGCAGTGGTTCAAGAAGGGGGCGCTGATCGGCGCGCTGATGACCGGCATCGAACAATGGCTGCTGCCCAAGCTGGGCTTCAAGTGCGCCGCCGTGGACGCTCCACCGCACCCAGCCCGACCACGTGGCGCTGCGCCCCGCGGCCGAATGCACGCCGATCGACTACCCCAAGCCCGACGGCAAGCTCACCTTCGACCGGCTCTCCAGCGTGTTCATCAGCAACACCAACCACGAGGAGCAGCAGCCGGCGCACCTGACGCTGAAGGACGCGAGCGTGCCGGTGGGCATCAACCTGGCGCGTTTCGCCGGGCCCGAAGCGCGCTACTGCCCGGCCGGCGTGTACGAGTTCGTGAAGAACGACGACGGCAGCGACCGGCTGCAGATCAACGCGCAGAACTGCGTGCACTGCAAGACCTGCGACATCAAGGACCCGACGCAGAACATCGTCTGGGTCACGCCCGAGGGCGGCGGCGGGCCGAACTACGCCGGCATGTAGCCGACCGCGACAGCCGGGTCGTGAGGGTTCCAGGCAGGTGAGCGCACCGCAGCCGGTCCACTCCCCCGCGATCACCGACGGCAGGAACACTGGCGCCGCTCGGCTCCAGGTCGAGCCGGCGCAGCGCCTCGAAGACCACGCCATAGGCCACGCCCAGCGAGACCGACCTGAGGGCCTGTCGCCTGTCGCCCGGCCTGCAAAGCGGCACCCGACGCGTGCGACGGCCGCGTGCGGATCGCATCGGGCCGAGGCGCCGGCGTTGCCGAAAAGTGCGTGCCGCTCAGTGACCGGCAGCGGCCTCTTCGAGCACCACGCCGAGATCGGACTTGAAGTAGCGATCGACGATGTTCGCGAGCTCCCTGCGCGCCGCCTCGGGTTGGTTCGCGAAACGCGCGTGCAGGTCGCTGGCGATGACCTCGAAACGCGTCACGAGGGCAGGATCGAAGTGCTTGCCGGCGTCGTGCTTCAGGATCGCGATCGACGCGTCGACGGTCATCGGGCGCTTGTAGGGCCGCTCCGAGGTGAGCGCATCGAACACGTCGGCGATGGCGAAGATGCGCGCGGTGAGCGGAATCGCCTCCTCGCGCAGGCCATGGTGGTAGCCGGCGCCGGCGTATTTCTCGTGGTGGCCGCCGATCACCTCGGCGGCGTCGCGCAGCCACCGCGAGCTCGCGATGATCTCCAAACCGTGCGTGACATGCGTCTTCATGATCTCGAACTCCTGCGCGTCGAGCCGGCCCGGCTTGAGCAGGACGTCGTCGCGCACGCCGATCTTGCCGACATCGTGCAAGAAGGCGCCCTTGATGAGCCGGCGGACGACAGCGCCGGCGACGCCGCTCGCCTCGGCAAGGTGCACCGAATAGATCGTGACGCGGTAGTTGTGGGCGTCGGTATCGCTGTCGCGCTTGGCAATCGCGCTGCCCAGGACGCGCAGCGTATCGAGATTGGCGTCGAGGAGCTGGATCGACAGCTCGCTCAGACGTTGAACCAAGCGGGCGATGATGGGATAGATGAGCAAGGTGGTCGCGAAGACGATCGCCACCGCGGTCAGTATCGCCCACGCGAGCCGGCCTCGAGCCTCGGCAAGGACGCGCGGCGCGACGACAAAGATCGCGTCGACCTGCGCCAGCCTGACGCCCGCGGCGTCGACCACCGGCGCTGTGATGGCCACCGCGCCGGGATGCGTGCTGCCACCGATCCGCACCAGCTCCAGGCCTTGGGCACGTGCCTTGAAACCGCCTTCTCGCGCCAGCGCGACCAACCCGGCGGGCACATCGTCTTGCGCGCTGGCCAGCGCCCGGCCGTCGGCATCGAGAACCTCGACGAAGGCGAAACGGCCCAGCTCGCCGGCAGGAACGCCCCTGGCGAGTTCGTCCAGCGCCTGGGGCACCATCCGCTGCCACGGTTCACCGGCAGACCACACGAGCCGACGCACACTCATGCGCAGCAATTCGGCCCCCAGCGCCGCGCGCTCCTCGATCGCGGTCGCGATCCGGCGGCGCTCGAGAAGCCAGGTTGCCGTGCCGACGACGACCCCCAGCGCGAGCCCGGCGAGGGCGACGCGCAGCATCAGCTGGCGCGTGATCGAACGGCCGCGAGCGCTCATCCGATAACCAGCGATCGATGCACTAGACCACGATCCAGGTGGCGTGCGCGACGGCAATCCTGGCGCCTTGGAGCCCGACGTGCGCCGGTCAGCGGTTTTCCCGGATCAGCACCGGCCCTGCGCAAGAGGCTTTCGTCCATCGCGGTGTCCCCGCCGCCAGCGGCGCCGGCAGTTCCCTGCAATCGTACTGAGGGCCCACGCCGCTCAGGCGGGTCCCGCTCGCCCGGGCTGCAGCCACCGGCCGCGGTGCGCCGCCATGGAGTCGATGACTCCTTGCGGCCGAATGCGGCGCGTTGTTTGCTCAGACGTCGACCTCGATCGCGTCGCCGTGCAGCTCCATCAGCTCGCGGCGGGCCGCCGCTTCGCCCTTGCCCATCAGCTTGGTCAGCGACAGCACGGTCGCGTCGAAACCCGTCGATCCATAGGCCACCGGCAGCAGCCGGCGCGTATCCGGGTTGAGCGTGGTGTCCCACAGCTGCTCGGCATTCATCTCGCCCAGGCCCTTGAAGCGGCTGATCGACCAGCTGCCGTCGCGCGCGCCCTCCTTGCGCAGCTTGTCCAGCGTGGCCTCGAGCTCGCCTTCGTCGAGCGCATAGATCTTCGCCGCCGGCTTCTTGCCGCGTGCCGGCGCGTCCACCCGGAACAGCGGCGGCTTGGCGACGTAGACATGGCCACGTTCGATGAGCTTCGGGAAGTGGCGCAGGAACAGCGTGAGCAGCAGCACCTGGATGTGCGAGCCGTCGACATCGGCATCGCTGAGGATGCACACCTTGCCGTAGCGCAGGCCGCTGAAATCGGGCTCGTCCTTCGGCCCGTGCGGGTCCACGCCGACCGCCACCGCGATGTCGTGGATCTCGTTGTTGGCGAACAGCCTATCGCGCTCCACCTCCCATGAGTTGAGCACCTTGCCGCGCAGCGGCAGGATCGCCTGCGTCTCCTTGTCGCGGCCCATCTTGGCGCTGCCGCCGGCCGAATCGCCTTCGACCAGGAACACCTCGTTGAGATTCAGATCGCGGCTCTCGCAATCGGTCAGCTTGCCCGGAAGCACGGCCACGCCCGAGCCTTTGCGCTTTTCCACCTTCTGGCTGGCGCGCTGGCGTGTCTGCGCCTGGCGGATCACCAGGTCGGCCAGCTTCTTGCCCAGCTCCACATGCTGGTTCAGCCACAGCTCCAGCGCCGGCTTGACGTAGGCCGACACCAGGCGCAGCGCGTCTCGCGAGTTCAGCCGTTCCTTGATCTGCCCCTGGAACTGCGGGTCCAGCACCTTGGCGCTGAGCACGAAGCTGGCGCGCGAGAACACGTCCTCGGGCATCAGCTTGACGCCCTTGGGTGCCAGCGCATGCAGTTCGATGAAGCCCTTGATCGCGCCGAACAGGCCGTCCTTCAGCCCGGCCTCGTGCGTGCCGCCGACCAGCGTGGGGATCAGGTTGACGTAGCTCTCGCGCAGCGTGGTGCCCTCTTCGGTGAAGGCCACGCACCAGGCCGCGCCCTCGCCCTCGGCGAAGTTCTCGGTCTCGTTGCCAGTGGCGTATTGCTCACCTTCGAACAGCGGGATCAGCGGCTCGGCGGCGAGGCTCTGGTTCAGGTAGTCGCGCAGGCCGCCCTGGTAGAGCCAGGTCTGCATCTCGCCCGATTTTTCGTGCACCAGCGCCACCGTCACGCCGGGCATCAGCACCGCCTTGCTGCGCAGCAGGTGCATCAGTTCGTGCCTCGGCAACTCGGCACTGTCGAAGTACTTCGCATCGGGCCAGACGCGCACGCAGGTGCCCTGCTTGCGATCATTGGCGAGCGCCTTGCGCAGCGCCAGCGGCTCGATCACGTCGCCGCCGCCGAAGGCCAGCGATGCCACCTGGCCGTCGCGCCAGACCGTCACCTGCAGCCGCTTGGCCAGCGCGTTGGTCACGCTGACACCCACGCCATGCAGCCCGCCGGAAAAGCTGTAGGCACCACCCGCGCCCTTGTCGAACTTGCCGCCGGCATGCAGCCGCGTGAACACGATCTCGACCACCGGCACCTGCTCTTCGGGGTGCAGGCCGAAGGGGATGCCGCGACCGTCGTCGTCGACGCTGATGCTGCCGTCGGCATGCAGCGTCAGCGCGATGCGCTTGCCGAAGCCGGCCAGGGCCTCGTCGGCCGCGTTGTCGATCACCTCCTGGATGACGTGCAGCGGGTTGTCGGTGCGCGTGTACATGCCCGGCCGCTGCTTGACGGGCTCGAGGCCCTTCAACACCCGGATCGAGGCTTCGCCGTACGTTCCCTGTTTTGCCATGGCGGCGGATTGTAGGCAGCGGCCCCGGCCTCAACGGCCGTAGCGCGCCATCGCCAGGCCCTCGATGTCGATGTCGGGCTTGCGGCCCGACACCAGGTCGGCGACGACACGCCCGGTGCCGGCCGCCATGGTCCAGCCCAGCGTGCCGTGGCCGGTGGCGAGCAGCAGGTTGGCCAGCGGCGTCGGGCCGACGATCGGCGTGCCGTCGGGCGTCATCGGCCGCAGCCCGCACCAGAAGCTGGCCTTGGACAGGTCGCCGCCCTTCGGGAACAGGTCGGTGACGCACATGGTTCAGCGTGGCGCGCCGCGCCTCGCGCAGCTTCAGGCTGTAGCCGGCCAGTTCGGCCGTGCCGCCGACGCGGATGCGCTCGCCCAGCCGCGTCACCGCCACCTTGTGCGTCTCGTCCATGATGGTCGATTCGGGCGCGAACGGCGGCATCGCTGATCGGCACGGTGATCGAGTAGCCCTTCACCGGATACACCGGGATGCGCAGGCCCAGCGGCTGCAGCAGCAGCGGCGACTAGCTGCCCAGCGCCAGCACGTAGCGGTCGGCCTGCATCAGACCGGCATCGGTGCGCACGCCGCTGATCTGCCCGCCCTGCCGCTCCAGCGAGTGGATCGTGCGTGCGCCAGCGGAAGCTCACGCCCAGCGCCTGCGCCATCTCGGCCAGCCGGTTGCTGAACTTGAAGCAGTCGCCGGTCTCGTCGCCGGGCAGGCGCAGCGCGCCGACGAACTTGTGCTGCGTCAGCGCCAGCGCCGGCTCGACCTTGACGAAGCCGTCGCGGTCGAGCACTTCGTAGGGCACGCCGTACTGCTTGCAGCACCTCGACGTCGCCGCCGATGCCGTCGAGCTGCTTCTGCGTGCGAAACAGCTGCAGCGTGCCCTGCGCGCGCTCGTCGTAGGCTGATGCCGGTCTCGGCGCGCAGCGCCTTCAGGCAGTCGCGGCTGTATTCGGCGATCGGCACCATGCGGCTCTTGTTCAGCGCGTAGGCGCGTTCGCGTGCAGTTGGCCAGCATCGTCGCGCCCCAGCGCCACATCGCCGGGTCGAGCAGCGGCCAGATGACCAGCGGGCTGTGCTGCATCAGCATCCACTTGATGGCCTTCACCGGCACGCCCGGCCCGGCCCACGGCGCCGAGTAGCCGGGCGAGACCTCGCCGGCATTGGCGAAGCTGGTCTCCAGCGCCGGCCCGTCCTGGCGGTCCAGCACCTGCACCTCGTGGCCGTCGCGGGCCAGGTAGTAGGCGACGCTGGTCCCGATGACGCCGCTGCCGAGCACGAGCACCTTCACGGCATCTCCTCCGTTCGATGCGCCGCACTGTAGCCGCAGGCGCGGGCGCCGCCGGCTTTGCGCTAGATTCGGCCGCATGAGCTTGCACGCCGTCCATACGCCCGCGCGCCTGTCGATGACCCAGGTGCTGCTGTGCGGCGCCGCGGTGGTGACGCTGTCGATGGGCATCCGCCACGGCTTCGGCCTGTTCCTGCAGCCGATGACGATGGACCGCGGCTGGTCGCGCGAGACCTTCGCCTTCGCGCATGGCGGTGCAGAACCTGGCCTGGGGCCTGTGCGGGCCGCTGGCCGGCATGGTGGCCGACCGTTACGGCGCCTTCCGCGTGCTGCTGGTCGGCGGCCTGCTCTATGCCGGCGGGCTGGTGCTGATGGCGCTGGCCACCTCGGGACTGGCCTTCACCGGCAGCGCCGGGCTGCTGCTGGGCATGGCGCAGGCCGGCACCACCTATGCCATCGTCTTCGGCGTCATCGCGCGCAACGTGGCGCCCGAGAAGCGCTCCTGGGCCATGGGCGTGGCCGCGGCGGCCGGCTCCTTCGGCCAGTTCCTGATGGTGCCGGTGGAAAACTGGCTGATCGGCGGCTGGGGCTGGCAGAACGCGCTGTTCGTGCTGGGCCTGATGGCGCTGCTGATCCTGCCGCTGGCCTTCGGGCTGCGCGAGCCCGCGCGCTCGGCGCGCCCATGCCGGGCCGCAGCAGAGCGTGCGCGCCGCGCTGCGCGAGGCCTTCGGCCACAACGGCTTCAGGCTGCTGACGGCCGGCTACTTCGTCTGCGGCTTCCAGGTGGTGTTCATCGGCGTGCACATGCCCAGCTACCTGAAGGACCACGGCCTGGAGCCCGGGGTGGCGACCACGGCGCTGGCGCTGATCGGCCTGTTCAACGTCTTCGGCACCTACCTCGCCGGCAGCCTGGGCCAGCGCGTCTCCAAGCCACGCCTGCTGTCGGCCATCTACCTGCTGCGCTCGCTGGTCATCGTGGTCTTCATCAGCGCGCCGCTCACGCCCTGGAGCGTGTACCTGTTCGCCGCGGCGATGGGCCTGCTGTGGCTGTCGACCGTGCCGCCGACCAACGCGGTGGTGGCGCAGATCTTCGGCGTGCAGTACATGTCGATGCTCGGCGGCATCGTCTTCCTGAACCACCAGCTCGGCTCCTTCCTCGGCGCCTGGCTGGGCGGCAAGCTCTACGACGTCCACCGGCAGCTACGACGTGGTCTGGTGGATCTCGGTGGCCCTGGGCGTGTTCGCGGCGCTGGTCAACTGGCCGGTGCGCGAAACCCCGATCGTGCGGCCCGTGCCGCAGCCGGCGTGATGCCGCGCGGCGCGCGCATCGGCGTGGGACTGCTGGCTGGCGGCGGTGCTGGCGGCGGTGTTTCTCAGCTACCTGAATCCCGCACCTGGCGGTGGACCTGGCCAACCGTGTCTGGGCCTGCTTCTGACCCGCCGCACGGCGGACTGGCGGCGCCCTCGCCCTGGGTGCGCCGCTGGGCCACGCTGATCCGCCCGGGCGGCCGCGTGCTCGATCTGGCCTGCGGCAGCGGCCGCCACGTGCGCTGGCTGGCGGCGCAGGGTTTTGCCGTCACCGGCGTCGACCGCGATGCGGCGGCGCTGGAGCCGCTGCGCGGCATCGCGCGGGTCCTCGTGGCCGACCTGGAAGGCGCGCCCTGGCCGCTTGGCGGGCGCAGCGCTTCGATGCGGTGGTCGTCACCAACTACCTGTGGCGGCCGCTGTGGCCCGACACTGCTGGCCGCGCTGGCCGAGGGCGGCGTGCTGATCTACGAGACCTTTGCCGACGGCAACCAGAGCGTCGGCAAGCCCACGCGGCCCGATTTCCTGCTGCGCCACGGCGAGCTGCTGGATGTGACCCGCGGCCTGCGCATCGTCGCCTACGAGGACGGCTTCCTGCAGCCGCCACCGCGCTATGTGCAGCGCATCGCCGCGGTGGCCGACGGCACGCCGGACCGGCGCTACCCGCTTTGCGAGGGGCCGGCCTCGGGCGCGTAAAATCGCCCGATTCGCAAGGAAAGCGCATGAACCCAATCGTTGGCAGCATCGTCGCCCTGGTCACCCCGATGCACGAAGACGGCAGCGTCGACTACGCTGCGCTGCGCCGCCTGATCGACTGGCACATCGCCGAGGGCACCGACTGCATCGGCGTGGTCGGCACCACCGGCGAGTCGCCGACCGTGTCGATGGAAGAGAACTGCGAGATCATCCGCGTCGCCGTCGCAGCAGGCCGCGGGCCGCGTGCCGATCATGGCCGGCACCGGCGCCAACGCCACCAGCGAGGCGATCGAGCTGACGCGCTATGCCAAGTCGGTCGGCGCCGACTGCCACCTGTCGGTGGTGCCCTACTACAACCGGCCGTCGCAGGAAGGCCTCTACCAGCACTTCCGCGCCGTGGCCGAGGCGGTGGACCTGCCGATGGTGCTGTACAACGTGCCCGGCCGCACCGTGGCCGACATGCACAACGACACCGTCGTGCGCCTGGCGCAGGTGGACGGCATCGTCGGCCTGAAGGACGCCACCGGCGACATCGCGCGCGCAGCCTGGCTGGTCAAGCGCCTGCCCAAGAGCTTCAGCCTGTATTCCGGCGACGACGGCACCGCCGTGGCGCTGATGCTGCTGGGCGGCCGCGGCAACGTCAGCGTCACCGCCAACGTGGCGCCGCGGCTGATGCACGAGCTGTGCATGGCGGCCATCGAAGGCCAGGTGCGCCGCGCCACCGAGATCCACCTGCGACTGCTGGCGCTGCACCGCGACCTGTTCTGCGAGCCGAGCCCGGCACCGACCAAGTGGGCCATGGCGCAGCTGGGGCTGTGCGGCGCCGCGGTGCGCTTGCCGATCACGCCGCTGACGGCGGCCGGTCAGGCCACCGTGGCGCAGGCGCTGCTCGACAGCGGCCTGCAGTGACGCGTCGCTGCGGGAACTTGCGCCGCCGGCCCTGCCCTAACTCACGCCTGTATCGCGTGCCGCACGAGGCACGTCGGAGATCCGAATTGAACCGTCTACCTGGTGGCAAGCCTTCTGTCCTGAGCACGTTGATGCTGGCTGCTGCGCTGAGCGGCTGCTCGGGCGGCCTGTTCTCGGGAGAGCGCGTCGACTACCGCAGCGCAGCCACCAAGATGAACCCTCTGGAGGTGCCGCCCGATCTGGCGCAGCTGCAGCGCGACGGGCGCTACCAGCAGCAGCGCGGCACGATCAGCGCCAGCGCCATGCCGGCCGCTGGCACCGCCGTACGCACCAGCGCACCCTTGGTCGCGCCGGGCGAAGTGGCCGGCTATCGTGTCGAGAAGGACGAACACCGGCGCTGGCTCAGCGTACCCAAGCCGCCCGAGCAGGTCTGGCCGCTGATCGTCAGCTTCTGGCAGGACCTGGGGTTCACGTTGACGAAGAACGATGCAGCCGCCGGCGTGCTCGAAACCAACTGGGCCGAGAACCGCGCCAAGCTGCCGCAGGACTTCATCCGCAAGTCCCTTGGTTCCTTGCTCGACTCGGCGTACTCCACCGGCGAGATGGACCAGTACCGCACGCGCATCGAGCGCACGCCCAATGGCAGCGAGGTCTTCGTCACCCACAGGGGCATGATCGAGGTCTACACCAATCCACAGAAGGACTACACCAAGTGGGAGCCGCGGCCCAGTGACCCGGATCTCGAGAACGAGATCCTGGCGCGGCTGCTGGTCAAGCTGGGGGCCACGGAAACGGTGGCGAGCAATGCGCTGGCCAATCCGGTTTCCGCCCCGCCGGCGAAGGAGCGCGCACGCGTGCTGGCCGACAAGCCGGCCGCCACGCTCGAGGTCGATGACGGCCTCGACCGCGCCTGGCGCCGCGTCGGCATTGCGCTCGACCGCTCCGGCTTCACCGTCGAGGACCGTGACCGCACGGCGGGCCTGTATTTCGTGCGCTATGTCGACCCGAAGACCGCCGGCCAGGAGGCCACGCCGGGCTTCTTCGCCAAGCTGTTCGGTGCCAGCACCGACACCAGCGCGGCGGCGCTCAAGTACCAGGTGTCTTTGAAGAGCGAAGGCACCAAGACCCTCGTGTCCGTGCTCAACTCACAAGGCGCGCCCGATGCCGGCGAGAACAGCAAGCGCATCGTCGCGGTGCTGGCCGACGAACTGAAATAGCCTCCTCAGCCCAGAAGCGACAAAGCCGCCCGAGGGCGGCTTTGTCTTGTCCTGCAAGCGTAAAGTCGATCAGGGCTTGGCGGCCGAGGCAGGGGCCGAAGCGCCGCCGTCGACTGCCGACG
The DNA here is from genome assembly GCA_963818005.1 of uncultured Pseudomonadota bacterium. Taxonomy (GTDB): domain Bacteria; phylum Pseudomonadota; class Gammaproteobacteria; order Burkholderiales; family Burkholderiaceae_C; genus Rubrivivax. The sequence goes on along the minus strand of CAWFQP010000023.1, from coordinate 128,969 downwards.
CTGCAGCCATCGGAGCCGGAGCCGGCGCCGGAGCAGCGGCAGGAGCGGGCGCGGCAGCAGGCGCTTCTTCCTTCTTGCCGCAAGCGGCCAGGGCAACGGCGGCAACCAGCGAGGCCAACACGAGTGACTTGTTCATGGGATATCTTCCTCTGAGAGTTTGATGGGAAACGGATCGGTTCTCGCGCGGGTCCGTTGCGCGATAGGCAAGGCCCGACATCTCATGCAAAGGCCGGCAACAGTTTGGTCAGCCCAGCTTGCAATTATAGAGCGGCCCATGGATTTCCCTATAGACCCAGCGTCGTCACGGCAAAGACGCTTGTCGACCGTTGCAGCAGCGCGTCAGTCTGCTCGCGCGCCAGGCGCAGCGATGCCGGCTCGGTGCTGATCCAGCCACGCCAGTGAACCTTGTCCAACAGCTGCACCAGCACCGTGCGATCGGCCAGCAGCAGGCACGGCAGCTCTGCCACATCGTCCTCGGTCGGGGCAAAGGCGGTTATGGCGTGCGACCAGATTCGATAGCAGGCCACGAAGCGCGCATGGCGCCGGCGCAGCAGTTCGTAGTCGCTGGCCAGCAGCACCAAGTGGCGCTGCGGCAGGCGCAACCAGTCGGTCAGCCGCTGCAGCAGGGCCGGGTCGTCGAGTGGCCAGTCGGCGAAATCGCTGTCGGCCCAGAGCATGCGCCGCGCGCGTTGCGTCATGGCCCGGTCCAGCACCTCATGCACCGCATCGACGAAGCCGCTGCGCGAATCGATGGCCTGCGGCGGCGGCGGGCGGTCATCGCCGTCCATTCACACCCCCTGCAACCAGCCGGCGTCGGCCCAGTCGTCCAGCGTGGCACGCGCCTCGGCACTGAGGCCGGACAGGTCGGCCGCGGACAGGCGCCGCCGGTCCGCGAGCTGCCGCAGCAGCCGCGCGTCGCGCCCGCTGGCGCGGAAGGACTCGCCGTTGATGAACACATGTCGCGTGTCGTACATCATGCGCGTGCGCCGGTCCAGCACCAGACCGCCGCCGAGCGCCGGCTGCCGCGGCGGCGCGTCGAACCAGACCCTGGCCTTCGGCTCGGTGAGCCATTCGCCCAGGCAACGGTCCAGCGCCTGCGGGTCGCGCAGTGCGGCCTGCAGCGCCTGGGCGGCGAAGGCCTGCAACGCCGGCGGAATGGCTGCCGGGCGCGGACGTGGCGTCCTGGCCGGCATCGCCGTACAGGCGCTGCGTTGCTGCAGGCTCGACGTCCTGCGCCAGCCGCGCCAGCAGTTCGCGCGCCAGTTCGGCCGGCCCCGGTGCGCGAAAGCCCACCGAGGCCGTCATGCATTCGCCGACCGCCACGCCGTCATGCGCCCACAGCGGCGGCAGGTAGAGCATGTCGCCGGGCTCGAGCAGCCACTCCTGCTCGGGCTCGAAGTGGCGCAGGATCTTCAGCGGCAGGCCGTCGACCAGCGTGCGATCCCTGGCGCGGCCGATGCGCCAGCGGCGCCGGCCATGCACCTGGATCAGGAACACGTCGTAGGAATCCAGGTGCGGCCCGACGCCGCCGCCGTCGCTGGCATAGGACAGCATCAGGTCGTCCAGCCGCGCGTCCGGCACGAAACGGAAGCGCGACAGCAACTCGTGCGCCGCCTGCACGTGCAGGTCCAGCCCCTGCACCAGCAGCGTCCAGCCGGCTCGCGACAGCGGCGGCAGCGCACGCCGCGGCAGCGGGCCGTGGCGCAGCGTCCAGCCAGCGGCGCCATGCACCACCAGGCGCGATTCGACCGCCTCGCTGGCGGCCAGCGCGAACAGCTCCGGCCGCGTCAGTGGCGCGGCCACGCCCGGCAGCGCCTGGCGCACCAGCAACGGCTTCTTCTGCCAATGCCGGCGCATGAACTGCTGCGGCGACAGCCCGCCCAGCAGCGGCAATGAAAGCTTCAGGTCCATCGCCCGATTGTGGCCAACAAGCGCGTCGCGGCGGCAGGCGCGGGCGATGGCCGGTATGCGATCATGGCGCGATGAAGATTGCCGCCCCCTGCGTGCTGAGCCTGAGCTGGACGCTGTCCGACACCACGGGCGAGGTGATCGACGAACTGGCCGAGCCGGTGGAGTTCTTCTACGGTGGCCAGGACCTGCTGCCGAAGGTCGAGGAAGCACTGCTCGGCCACGAGGCCGGTCACGAGGCGCACCTGCACCTGGAGCCAGAGCATGCCTTCGGCGACTACCGCAGCGAGCTGGTGTGCTTCGAAGCGCGCGAGCTGTTCCCGCAGCAGCTGGAAACCGGCATGCACTTCGAGGGCCTGCCAGCGGGCAGCGTGACCCCGGACATGCCCGCCGAGGTGCTGTACACGGTGACCGAGATCTACCCGTCGCACGTGGTGCTGGACGGCAACCACCCGCTGGCCGGCATGGCGCTGCGCCTGAAGCTCGAGGTGCGCGACGTGCGCGAGGCCAGCGACGAGGAGATCGCGGCCGGCACGCTGGGCACGGCCGGCCTCACGGTGCTGAACACCGCGCCGCCGGGCACGCCGACGCACTGAGCTTCAGTGCTTGCCGGTCGAGCCGAAGCCGCCCTCGCCGCGCGAGGATTCGGCAAAGGCCTCGACACGCTGGAAGCGCGCCTGCACCACCGGCACGATCACCATCTGCGCGATGCGCTCCATCGGCTGCACCGTGAACGCCTCGCGGCCGCGGTTCCAGCAGCTGACCATCAGCGGGCCCTGGTAGTCGCTGTCGATCAGGCCGACCAGGTTGCCCAGCACGATGCCGTGCTTGTGGCCCAGGCCGGAGCGCGGCAGCAGCATCGCCGCCAGGCCCGGGTCGCCGATGTGCATCGCCAGCCCGGTCGGGATCAGCATCGCCTGCCCTGGTTCGATCACCAGCGGCGCGTCCAGGCAGGCACGCAGGTCCAGCCCGGCGCTGCCCGGCGTGGCGTAGGCCGGCAGGTGCTCGGCCATGCGCGCATCGAGCAGCTTGATCTCGATGCGTGGTCATGGCTGCCTGGCCTCCAGCCGCGCGGCGATCTCGCGCCACCAGCGCGCGCGCCAGATGCAGCTTGCTGGCGCTGGGCAGCTCGCGCTCGCCGTGTTCGTCCACCAGCAGCAGCGTGTTGTCGATCGCGGCCGAAGGTGGCCGGTCCGATGTTGCCGACGATCAGCGGCACGTTCTTGCGCAGTCGCTTTTCGCGTGCGTGCTTGCGCCAGGTCGTGGCTCTCGGCGGCGAAGCCCACGCAGTAGGGCCGGTCCGGCAGCCGCGCCACCGCCGCCAGGATGTCGGGGTTCTCGGTCATCGGAATGCCGGGCACGCGGCCGCTGCCGTCCTTCTTGATCTTCTGCGCGCCGCATTCGGCCGGCCGCCAGTCGGCCACCGCCGCGGTGGCGACGAAGACATCGTGCCGCGGCGCCAGCGGCAGCACCGCGTCGTGCATCTGCAGCGCGCTTTGCACGTCGATGCGCTGCACGTGGCGCGGCGTGGTCAGGTGCACCGGGCCCGCGACCAGCGTCACCACGGCGCCGGCCTCCTGCGCCGCGCGGGCGATGGCAAAGCCCATCTTGCCGCTGGACAGGTTGGTGATGCCGCGCACCGGATCGATGGCCTCGAAGGTGGGGCCGGCGGTGATCAGCACGCGCTTGCCGGCCAGCCGCTTGGGCTGGAAGAAGGCCACCAGTTCCTCGCACAGCTCGGTGGCTTCGAGCATGCGGCCGTCGCCGACTTCGCCGCAGGCCTGGTCGCCCGCGGCCGGGCCCAGGATCGTGCAGCCGTCGGTGCGCAGCTGCGCGACGTTGCGCTGCGTGGCCGGGTGCGCCCACATCTCGCGGTTCATCGCCGGGGCCAGCAGCAGCGGGCAGCGTTCGATCGGGCGCGCCAGGCACAGCAGGCTCAGCAACTCGTCGGCACGGCCCTGCGCCAGCTTGGCCATGAAGTCGGCACTGGCCGGCGCCACCAGCACCGCATCGGCCTCGCGCGTCAGGTTGATGTGCGCCATGGCGTTGGCCTCGCGCGCATCCCACTGGCTGGTGTAGACGCTGCGGTTGGACAGCGCCTGCATCGTCACCGCGGTGATGAACTGCTTCGCGGCTTCGGTCATCACCACCTGCACGCTGGCGCCGTGGCGCTGCAGCTCGCGCACCAGTTCGGCCGACTTGTAGCAGGCGATGCCGCCGCTCAGGCCGAGCACGATGTGGCGGCCTTGCAGGTCCAGGGGTTCGCTCATGATGGCGCGCACTCTAGCTCAAGGCGGTGCCGTCGCCGGCGCCATGGCACTTCTTGTACTTCCTGCCGCTGCCGCAGGGGCAGGGGTCGTTGCGGCCCGGGCTGGGCTCGACGCGGCGCGGCGCGTGGCGCGGCGCATGGTCCACCCAGTAGCAGCGCAGGTCCTGCAGCGCCAGGCAGGCCTCGTCGACCAGCTCGTCGCGGCTGAGCTGCTGGCCGGGATAGCGCAGCTGCAGGTCGGCAGCGAGTTGCGCTGCATCGCGCTGCGTCAACGCCTCGATCGCGCGCAGGCTGCCGTCGTACCAGGCGGCATCCTCGTCGTGCTCGCTCGGGGCCACCCAGTCGTCGGCAAAGTCCTGGATGGTTTCCAGCACACCCAGCGCCCACAGTTCGCCGATCAGCGGCCAGTCCTCGGCCTGCTCGGCCGTGAGCTTGCCTTCGGCGACCAGCGCATCGCGCGCCTCGCTGCCGTAGTCGCCGAGCAGCGGCGACAGGCGCAGGAAGTCCGGCTCGTCGAACAGCGCCTGCGCATCCAGTTGCGAGGCCAGCACGTTCCAGCGCCGGTGCAGCGTGTCCAGCGCCTGCTGCACGTCCTGCGGGTCGGCGAAGGTGCGCTCCCAGGCGTCGCCCAGCAGCCGCGGCAGCCACTGTGCAGGCGTCATCGCGCGCGGCCCGGCCAGCAGCGCGGCCATGCAGCCGTCCAGCCACTCCGGCGACACGCGTTCGTCGAAGCCGGACAGGCGCTCGCACAGCATCTCCAGTGCCTGGATGTCGGCGTCGCTGCTGTCGCGGGGTTTCATGGCGCGGTGTCGGTCGCTCAAGCCGTGCAGGCGCATGATGGCATGGCCGCAGCGGGGTCGGTCCGCGGCCCGGCCCGCCATGGATGCCCACTTGTCGCACACTGCAGGCCATGCCATTCCTGCCATCGCGATGCGCCGCCATCATGCTTTGCGCCCTGCTGCTGCCGGCGTCGCCCGCGGCGGCGCGGCTGCTGATCTTCGGCGAGCAGCACGACCAGCCCGACCAGCAGCGCCAGGTGGCCGCCGAAGTGCAGACGCTGGCCGAACGCGGCCAACTCGGCGCGGTGGTGCTGGAGATGGCCGAGCAGCCGCAGCGCACCAACGCCTTGGCCCGCGATGCCAGCGAGGCCGAGGTGCGAGACGCGCTGCAATGGAAGGGCTGGCCCTGGGAATCCTATGCGGCGGTGGTGATGAACGCGGTGCGCGCCGGGGTGCCGGTGCTGGGCGGCAACCTGCCGCGACAAGCCATGCGCGGCGCGATGGCCGACACCTCGCTGGACGCGCTGGTCGACGCCGAAGTGCAGGGGCTGCTGACCGATGCCGTGCGCAACGGACACTGCAAGCTGCTGCCGGCGTCGCAGGAACCCGGCATGGTGCGCATCCAGATCGCCCGCGACCAGGCGATGGCCCGCGTCGCCGTCGAGGCGCTGCACAGCGCCCCAGCGGGTTCGACGGTGCTGCTGCTCACCGGCGCGCAACATGCCTCGCGCGATCGCGGCGTGCCCAGGCTCCTGGCCAGGACCGACGCCACACTCCAAGTCCGGGTGGTGATGTTCGGCGAGGCCACCTCCGGCTTGGTGAGCGACGAGTGGCGCCCTGCCGTTTACACGCCGCAGGAAGACCACTGCGAGGCACTGCGCAAGCGCCTGGCCGCACCGCCAGCCGCCTCGACCGCCTGCGCGCTGAGCGCTGGCGCCGCTCGGAGCTGCAGCTCAGACCCGCTCGGCCACCCAGCCGCGCACCGAATCCAGCGCCGCAGCCAGCTTCGACGGATCGGTGCCGCCGGCCATGGCCATGTCGGGCTTGCCGCCGCCCTTGCCGCCCACCTGCTGGGCGACGAAGTTGACCAGCTCGCCGGCCTTGATCGTCCCCATGCGGTCGGCCGTGACGCCGGCGGCCAGCTGCACCTTGCCGCCGTCCACCGTGGCCAGCACGATGGCCGCGCTCTTCAGCTTGTCCTTCAGCTTGTCCAGCGTCTCGCGCAGCGCCTTGGCATCGGCGCCCTGCAGCGTGGCGGCCAGCACCTTCATGCCGCCCACGTCGACCGCCCGGGCCAGCAGTTCGTCGCCCTGCGTCGAAGCCAGCTTGCCCTTCAGCGCGTCGAGCTCCTTCTCCAGGCCGCGCACCTGGTCGAGCAGCGCGTTGACACGCGCCGGCACCTCGGGCTTGAGCACCTTGAGCGTGCCGGCCACGCCGCCGAGCGTGCTCTCCAGGCCCTGCACGTAGGCCAGCGCGTTGTCGCCGGTCAGCGCCTCGACGCGGCGCACGCCGGCCGCGACGCCGCCTTCGGCGACGATGGTGAACAGGCCGATGTCGCCGGTGCGCTGCACATGCGTGCCGCCGCACAGCTCGCGGCTGGTGCCGATGTCGAGCACGCGCACCTCGTCGCCGTACTTCTCGCCGAAGAGCATCATCGCGCCGGCTTTCTGCGCGGCCTCGATCGGCATCACCTGCGCCTTCACCGGCGCGTTGGCCAGCACCTCGGCATTGACCCGCTGCTCGACCTGGCGGATCTGCTCGTCGGTCAGCGGCGCGTTGTGGGCGAAGTCGAAGCGCGTGCGCTCGGCGTTGACCAGCGTGCCCTTCTGCTGCACGTGCGCGCCCAGCACCTCGCGCAGCGCCTTGTGCATCAGGTGCGTGGCGCTGTGGTTGCGCACGGTCTTCGCGCGGCGTTCGGCGTCGACTCGGGCAATCAACTGATCGCCGATCTCGACCTCGCCTTCGACGATGCGGCCGTGGTGGCCGAAGACCGAGGCCTGGATCTTCAGCGTGTCTTCGACGACCACGCGCGAACGCGCATTGCGCAGCTCGCCGCTGTCGCCGACCTGGCCGCCGCTCTCGGCGTAGAACGGCGTGTGGTCGAGCACGATGACCACGTCGTCGCCGGCGCGTGCGCGCTGCACCGGCGAGCCGTCGATGTAGATCGCCGTGACGTGGGAGTGCTCGCACACCAGGTGCTCGTAGCCGTGGAACGCGGTGGCCGCGCCGTCGTACTCCAGGCCCTGCGCCATCTTGAACTTGGCCTTGGCGCGCGCCTGCTCGCGCTGGCGCTCCATGGCCGCGTCGAAGCCGGCGCTGTCGACCGTGACGCCGCGCTCGCGGCAGACGTCGGCCGTCAGGTCGAGCGGGAAGCCGAAGGTGTCGTGCAGCTTGAAGGCGGTTTCGCCGTCGATGCACCGTCGCTCAGCCTGCCGCCGACGGCCTCCAGCCAGCGCCTCTCCAGGATCTCCATGCCGTTGGCGATGGTCTGGAAGAAGCGCTCCTCCTCCTGCTTCAGCACCTCGGTGATGCGCAGCTTGTCGCGCTTCAGCTCGGGATAGGCCTCGCCCATCTCGTCGGCCAGCGCCGCCACCAGCGTGTGGAAGAAGGGCTTGCGCGCGCCCAGCTTGTAGCCGTGGCGGATGGCGCGGCGCGCGATGCGGCGCAGCACGTAGCCGCGGCCTTCGTTGCCGGGGATCACGCCGTCGGCCACGGTGAAGGCGCAGGCGCGGATGTGGTCGGCAATGACCTTCAGGCTCGGGCGCGTCCTTGTCGCAGTCTGCCGCCCCGGCCGCATCCACCGCCGCCTTGGCCGCGGCCAGCAGGTGCACGAACAGGTCGATCTCGTAGTTCGTGCACATGCTGCAGCACCGCCGCCAGCCGCTCCAGGCCCATGCCGGTGTCCACGCTGGGCTTGGGCAGCTTGTGCATCACGCCCGCGTCGTCGCGGTTGAACTGCATGAAGACGTTGTTCCAGATCTCGATGTAGCGGTCGCCGTCCTGCTCGCTCGCTGCCCGGCGGGCCGCCGGCGACTTCGGGGCCGTGGTCGTAGAAGATCTCGCTGCACGGGCCGCACGGGCCGGTGTCGCCCATCATCCAGAAGTTGTCGCTCATGTAGCGGCCGCCCTTGTTGTCGCCGATGCGCACGATGCGCTCGGCGGGCAGGCCGATGTCCTTGAGCCAGATGTCGTAGGCCTCGTCGTCCTCGGCATAGACCGTGGCCCAGAGCTTGTCCTTGGGCAGCTTGTAGACCTCGGTCAGCAGTTCCCAGGCATAGCGGATCGCGTCCTTCTTGAAGTAGTCGCCGAAGCTGAAGTTGCCCAGCATCTCGAAGAAGGTGTGGTGGCGCGCGGTGTAGCCCACGTTCTCCAGGTCGTTGTGCTTGCCGCCGGCGCGGATGCACTTCTGGCTGGTCGCAGCGCGCGTGTACGGCCGCTTGTCGAAGCCCAGGAACACGTCCTTGAACTGGTTCATGCCGGCGTTGGTGAACAGCAGCGTCGGGTCGTCGCCTGGCACCACCGGGCTCGAAGCGACGACGGTGTGGCCCTTCGATTCGAAGAACTTCAGGAAGGTGGAGCGGATGTCGGAGGCGTTCATGGCTTCTTCGCGCCGGTGCGCGGCTTTTCAGGTTGCGGATACAGCCGAATACCCGCGCGCGGTGCGGCGGCGATCATCTCGGCGTCATAGGTGGCCAGCGCGGCGCGGCGGCGCAGCGCGAGCTCGAAATACTGGGCGTCGTAGGCGCTCAGGCCGTAGGCGCGGGCGCATTCAAGGTTGCGCACCACGTCGACCACCTGCGTGTCCACGCCCGGGGCCAATGCCAGGATGGCCGACAGCGCCTCGCCGATGCGCGCCGCCGTCGCCGCGCCGCGCCTTTCGGCGTGCAGCAGCGCATTGGCCACCTCGGCATTCCACAGCGCCGGGACGATCGATCTCGCAGTCGCGCAGCGCCTGCAGCCCGGCGGGGTGCGGCCTTGGTGCGTCGGTGTGCAGCACGAAGCGCAGCACGAAGGAGGCGTCGAGCACGACCGTGTCGGGCGCGACATCGACGGCCTTCACGTGCGGCCGGCCTCGATCAGATCGTCCAGGCGGGTCGCCGTCCAGGCGGATCGGTTCGAAGGCCTGCAACGCATCGATCGCGGCCTGTCGGCGCAGCGCGCCGGCGCGGCGCTCGCGGCCGATGGGCACGATCTTCGCCACCGGCTTGTTGTGGCGCGTGATCACCACCTCGTCGCCGGCCTCGACGCGGGCGACGAGTTCCGACAGGTGGGTCTTGGCCTCGAACAGGCCCATGGTCTGCGTGCTCATCGGGCGGCTTCCACGATCTGGTTGAATCAACCAGATTCTAGCGCGCAGGCCGGCCTGCCCGGGCCTGCCGCCGCCGGCGGCTGCTGTGGCACGATGGGCCATCGTCACGACAGGACCCTGCCATGCAACGCGATGCCCACCCCGAACTGAGCCACCAGACCAATGCCGAGCTGATGGCCCGGCGCAACGCCGCGGTGGCGCGCGGCGTCGGCCACACCCATCAGATCTTCGCCGCGCGCGCCGACAACGCCGAGGTCTGGGACGTGGAAGGCAAGCGCTACATCGACTTCGCCGGCGGCATCGCCGTGCTCAACACCGGCCACCGCCATCCGGACGTGATTGCCGCGGTCAAGGCGCAGCTCGAGCTGTACACCCACACCTGCTTCCAGGTGCTGGCCTACGAACCCTATGTGGCGCTGGCCGAGAAGCTCAACGCGCTGGCGCCGGGCGACTTCGCCAAGAAGACGCTGCTGCTGAGCAGCGGCGCCGAGGCGCTGGAAAACGCGGTCAAGATCGCCCGCGCCCACACCGGCCGGCCGGGGGTGATCTGCTTCACCGGCGGCTACCACGGCCGCACGATGATGACGCTGGGCATGACCGGCAAGGTCGCGCCCTACAAGCTGGGCTTCGGCCCCTTCCCGGGCAGCGTGTTCCATGCGCAGTTCCCGAATGCGCTGTACGGCGTGTCCGTCGATGCGGCCATCGCCTCGGTGGAAAGCATCTTCAAGAACGACATCGAGGCCACGCAGGTGGCGGCCATCGTCATCGAGCCGGTGCAGGGCGAAGGTGGCTTCTACGTCGCGCCCGCGGCCTTCATGCAGCGGCTGCGCCAGCTGTGCGACCAGCACGGCATCCTGCTGGTCGCCGACGAGGTGCAGACCGGCGCCGGCCGCACCGGCACCTTCTTCGCGATGGAGCAGATGGGCGTGGCCGCCGACCTCGTGACCCTGGCCAAGAGCCTGGCCGGCGGTTTCCCGATCTCGGCCGTGGTCGGCCGCGCCGAGGTGATGGACGCCCCCGCCCCGGGCGGGCTGGGCGGCACCTATGCCGGCTCGCCGCTGGGCTGCGCCGCGGCGCTGGCGGTGCTGGAGGTGTTCGAGAAGGACAAGCTGCTGGAGCGCAGCCGCGCCGTCGGCGGCCGCCTGACGGCCGGGCCTGAAGGCACTGGCCGCGAAGCACAAGGGCATCGGCGACGTGCGCGGCCTGGGCGCGATGGTGGCGATCGAACTCTTCAAGAACGGCGATGTGCACCAGCCCGATGCCGACCTGGCCAAGGCCATCGTCGCCGACGCCGCGAAGCGCGGGCTGATCCTGCTGTCCTGCGGGGTGTACGGCAACGTCATCCGCATCCTCGTGCCGCTGACCGCCAGCGACGCCTTGCTCGACGAAGGCATGGCGATCCTGGGTGATACGCTCAAGTCGCTGTGTTGAACGGAGAATCTGACCATGGCCACGAAGAACGCCAGCTTCCACTGGGACGACCCGCTGCTGCTGGACCAGCAGCTGAACGACGACGAACGTGCGGTGCGCGATGCCGCGCGCAGCTACTGCCAGGAACGCCTGGCCCCGCGCGTGGTCGAAGCCTTCCGCCACGAGAAGACCGACCCGGCCATCTTCCGCGAGATGGGCGAACTCGGCCTGCTGGGCCCGACCATCCCCGAGGCCTACGGCGGTGCCGCCCTCAACTACGTCTGCTACGGCCTGATCGCCCGCGAGGTCGAGCGCGTGGATTCCGGCTACCGCTCGATGATGAGCGTGCAGTCGTCGCTGGTGATGGTGCCGATCAACGAATTCGGCAACGAAGCCACCAGGCAGAAGTACCTGCCCAAGCTGGCCACCGGCGAGTGGATCGGCTGCTTCGGCCTGACCGAGCCGAACCACGGCTCCGACCCGGGCAGCATGGTCACGCGGGCCAAGAAGGTGCCGGGCGGCTACTCGCTGTCGGGCTCGAAGATGTGGATCAGCAATTCGCCGATCGCCGATGTCTTCGTGGTCTGGGCCAAGGACGATGGCGGGCAGATCCGCGGCTTCGTGCTCGACAAGGGCGCCAAGGGCCTGAGCGCGCCGGCGATCCACAGCAAGGTGGGGCTGCGCGCCAGCATCACCGGCGAGATCGTCATGGACGAAGTGTTCTGCCCGGAGGAGAACGCCTTCCCCGAAGTGCGCGGACTTGAAGGGTCCCTTCACCTGCCTGAACAGCGCGCGCTACGGCATTGCCTGGGGCGCGCTGGGCGCGGCCGAGGATTGTTACGAGCGCGCGCGCCAGTACACGCTGGAGCGCAAGCAGTTCGGCCGGCCGCTGGCGGCCAACCAGCTGGTGCAGAAGAAGCTGGCCGACATGCTGACCGACATCACGCTCGGGCTGCAGGGCTGCCTGCGCCTGGGCCGGATGAAGGACGAGGGCACGGCGTCGGTGGAAGTCACCAGCATCATGAAGCGCAACAGCTGCGGCAAGGCGCTGGACATCGCGCGGCTGGCCCGCGACATGATGGGCGGCAACGGCATCAGCGACGAGTTCGGCGTGGCCCGCCACCTGGTCAACCTGGAAGTGGTCAACACCTACGAGGGCACGCACGACATCCATGCGCTGATCCTCGGCCGGGCGATCACCGGCATCGCAGCCTTCAACTGAGCACGCCATGTCCCGACCGCAGGCCGTAGCCACCGTGCAGATCGACAACCCGCGCGTCATCGTCACCGAATGGCGTTTCGCGCCCGGCGCCGAAACCGGCTGGCATCGGCATGCCCACGACTACGTGGTGGTGCCGACGACCGACGGCGAACTGCTGCTGGAAACAGCCGAAGGCGAACGCCGCGCGCCACTGGTGGCCGGCCAGTCCTACACGCGGCAGACCGGCGTCGAGCACAACGTCATCAACAACACCGACCACGAGGTGGTGTTCATCGAAATCGAACTGCGCTGAGAACGCCCATGGACGCCAAGACTTGCCCGCTGACCCTGCTGAACGACCCGAGCCTGCTGAAGACCGATGCGCTGATCGGCGGCGACTGGATCAAGGGCACCACGCGCTTCGAGGTGCACGACCCGGCCACCGGCCAGCGGCTGGCCGATGTCGCCAACCTCGGCGCCGGCCGAGGCCGAGGCCGCCATCGCCGCCGCCCACAAGGCCTGGCCGGCCTGGCGCGCCAAGACCGCGAAGGAACGCGCCACGGTGCTGATGAAGTGGTTTGCGCTGCTGCACCAGCATGCCGACGACCTGGCGCGCATCATGACCGCCGAACAGGGCAAGCCGCTGGCCGAGGCCAAGGGCGAGGTGGGCTACGGCGCCAGCTTCCTGGAATGGTTTGCCGAAGAAGCGCGCCGCATCTACGGCGAGACCATTCCCACCACCGACAACAACAAGCGCTTCCTGGTCATCAAGCAGCCGATCGGCGTGTGCGCGGCGATCACGCCGTGGAACTTCCCGATCGCGATGATCACGCGCAAGGTCGCCCCGGCGCTGGCCGCCGGCTGCCCGGTGATCATCAAGCCGGCCGAGGCGACGCCGCTGTCGGCGCTGGCCGTGGCCGAGCTGGCGCAGCGCGCCGGCATGCCGGCCGGCGTGCTGAACATCCTGACGCGCCGATGCCGAAGCACTCGATCGCCATCGGCAAGGTGCTGTGCGGCAGCGACGTGGTGCGCCATCTGTCCTTCACCGGCAGCACCGAGGTCGGCCGCATCCTGGCCGCGCAATGTGCACCGACGATCAAGAAGCTGAGCCTGGAACTCGGCGGCAACGCGCCCTTCATCGTCTTCGACGATGCCGACCTGGACAGCGCGGTCGAAGGCGCGATGATCAGCAAGTACCGCAACGCCGGCCAGACCTGCGTCTGCGCCAACCGGCTGTATGCGCAGGACGGCATCTACGACGCCTTCGTCGCCAAGCTGGCCGAGCAAGGCCGCCGGCATCAAGGTCGGCAACGGCTTCGAGCCCGGCGTCAACCAGGGCCCGCTGATCGACGCGCAGGCGATGGCCAAGGTCGAGTCGCATGTGGCCGACGCGCTGGCCAAGGGCGCCAAGCTGGTGGTCGGCGGCACGCGCATCGGCGAGCGCTTCTACACGCCCACGGTGCTGGCCGAGGTGACGCCGGACATGCTGTGCGCGCGCGAGGAAACCTTCGGTCCGGTGGCGCCGGTGTTCCGCTTCAAGACCGAGGCCGAAGCGATAGAGATGGCCAACGACACCGAATTTGGCCTGGCCAGCTACTTCTACAGCCGCGACATCGGCCGCATCTTCCGCGTCGGCGAGGCGCTGGAGTACGGCATGGTGGGCATCAACACCGGGCTGATCTCCACGGCCGAGGTGCCTTTCGGCGGCGTCAAGCAGAGCGGGCTGGGCCGCGAAGGCGCCCACCACGGCATCGACGACTATGTCGAGATCAAGTACCTGTGCCTGGGCGACATCCAGAAGTAAAGCTAAGAAGCGGCGCCGGCGGCTCAGAGTGTCTCCGGCCCCTCGTCGTTGGCCGCCGCAGACGCGCCGCGCTCGACGCGGTTGGCATAACCGCCCCGCCCCGCTGACACCATGGCGGTGGCCTGGCCGATGGCACGGCGCAGCAGTTCGTCGGCCTGGCGGCCATGCTCCGGATACTGGCTCACGCCGAAGGCCACCGCCACCGTCTGTTCACGCCCTGCCACGTTGAAGGGCTGCTGCAACGACAAGGCCAGCTTGGAGGCCACGCGCATCGCGTCGCGCGGCGCGTCGATCCACGCCAGCAGCACCGCGAAGGCATCGTTGCCGATGGACGCCACCACGTCGCTGGCGCGCAGCCCGGCGCGCACGCGCACTGCCAGCTTGCGCCGCAGCACGTTGGCCGCCTCGCTGCCCAAGGCGCGTTCGGTGGTCGACAGCCCCTCGATGCGCAGCACCAGCAGCGCCATCGGCGCCGGCTCGCGCTCGCGCAGCGCCAGCAGGTGCGTCATGTGCTCCAGCAACTGCGCATGGTTGGGCAGGCCGGTGGACAGGTCGGTGGCATAGGCCTTGCGCGCGGCGCGCTCCAGGCGCTTGCGCTCGACCGCCAGGCGCAGCACGCGCGCCAGCGTCTGCGCATCGGCCGAGGCCTCTGGCAACAGGTCCTGCACGCCGCGCTGCGTCAGCTGCAAGGCCAGGCCGGGGCTCAGGTCGCTCGCCACCACCACCACCGCCGCGTCCAGCACCGCATGCGACAGCGCCTGCCAGTCGGCCAGGCCCTGCGCCATGCCGGGTGCCAGCCAGAACAGCAGTGCATCGTGCGCGGCATCGCGCAGCGCCTGCGCGGCATCGTCCAGCGCGGCACAGGCATGCAACTCGTAGGGCCCGTAGTCCGCTGCGGACAGGTCCGGCGGCGAGGTGCCGACCCAAAGTACATGCAGCGGCTGTGTCATCGGAGGGCGTTGCATGTCTGGAGCGGGTGAGGGGAATCGAACCCCTGTCTAAAGCTTGGGAAGCTGCCGTTCTGCCATTGAACTACACCCGCGCGGCGCGAAGTTTAGCGGATGCGTGCGGGCTACACTCGCGCCCTTCCCGCCCGCCACCGGGCCGAAAACCATGCGCAAGCTGCTGCTCATCTGGCTGTCGTGTCTGCTGTTGCTGGCGGGTTGCGCCTCGCTGGGCGGAGCGGAGCCGCTGCGGATCAGCCTGGCCGGCGTGGAAGCGCTGCCCAGCCAGGGGATGGAGCTGCGCATGGCGGTCAAGCTGCGGGTGCAGAACCCGAACGATGCGCCTGTCAATTTCGACGGCGTGGCGCTCACGCTCGAGTTGCGCGACATGGACTTCGCCAGCGGCGTCAGCGATGCCAGCGGGACAGTGCCGCGCTTCGGCGAGACGGTGCTGGCGGTACCGGTGACGGTGTCGGCCTTTGCGGTGGCACGCCAGCTCATCAGCCTGGCCAGCGGCGACAACCCGAGAATCGAATTCGTCGCGCGCGGCAAGCTGTCGGACGGCAGCTTCGGCGGTGCGCGCTTCGAATCGAGGGGCTCCTTCGACCTGCTTGCCGGCTTGCCCGGCGCGGCGCGCCCCTGAGGCGCAGCCGTCGCCTGCCCTGCCGGCCATGACCGACACCGCCGCAGCACCTGCCCAGCGAGCGATCCGCAGCTTCGTGCGGCGCGCCGGGCGCATGGGCCCGGGCCAGCAGCGCGCGCTGGACGAGTTGGGCCCGCGCTTTGTGTTGCCCTATCGCGCGCAGCCGCTGGACTTCGCCGCGCTCTTCGGACGCGAGGCGCCGACGGTGCTGGAGATCGGCTTCGGCATGGGTGACGCCAGCGCGCAGATTGCCGCGGCGCTGCCCGGCACCGACTTCATCGGCATCGAGGTGCATGCGCCGGGCGTGGGCGCGCTGCTCAAGCGCATCGGCGAGATGGAGTTGACGAACCTGCGCCTGCTGCAGCACGACGCGGTCGAGGTGCTGGACACGATGATCGCGCCGCGGTCGCTGGCCGGCGTGCACATCTACTTTCCCGACCCGTGGCACAAGAAGCGGCACCACAAGCGCCGGCTGGTCCAGCCGGCCTTCGTGCAGCGCCTGGCGACGCGGCTGGCCCCCGGCGGCTATCTGCACTGCGCCACCGACTGGTTGCCCTATGCCGAGCAGATGCTGCAGGTGCTGTCGGCCGAGCCTGCGCTGTGCAACACGGCCGACGGCTACGCGCCGCGGCCGGCCTGGCGGCCCTTGACCAAGTTCGAGGTGCGCGGCCTGAAGCTCGGCCACGGCGTGTGGGACCTGCTGTTTCTCAAGCGTTGAGGACACTTTTCACATCGCTTGTGTCCAGCAGCCACCGCGGAACCGGCTCTGCCGGGCCGCAGGTGGCGCCCCCTGCGGGGAGTGCCGCAGGCGCTTCGGGGGTCAATTCCGCCAGTCGACCCAGCCGGTCCAGGCGGTGATCAGCACCAGCGCGCCGAAGACGATGCGGTACCAGGCGAAGGGCACGAAGTCGTGGCTGGCGATGTAGCGCAGCAGCCAGCGCACGCAGACCCATGCGCTGACGAAAGAGAACACCAGGCCCACGCCGAACAGCGGCAGGTCGGCGGCACTGAGCAGCGCACGTTCCTTCAGCAGGCTGTAGGCGCCGGCGCCGATCAGCGTGGGGATCGCCAGGAAGAAGCTGAAGTCGGTGGCCGCCTTGCGGCTCAGGCCGAGCAGCATGCCGCCGATGATGGTCGCGCCCGATCGGCTGGTGCCGGGCACCATCGCCAGGCACTGCACCAGCCCGACCTTGAGCGCGTCCCACGGCGTCATGTCGTCCACCTGCTGGATGCGCACCGCGCTGGCCGGGCGGCGTTCGGCCCACAGGATGACGAAGCCGCCGACGATGAAGGCACTGGCGACGACCGTCGGGTTGAACAGGTGCGCCTTGATGGCCTTGCCGAACAGCAGCCCCAGCACCACCGCCGGCACGAAGGCGATCAGCACGTTGAGCGTGAAGCGGCGCGCGCGCGGGTCCGAGCCGAAGGACGCGGCGGTATCGCGCAGGCGCTGCCAGTACACCAGGATGACGGCGAAGATCGCGCCGGTCTGGATGGCGATGTCGAAGACCTTGGCCTTCTCGCCGGTGAAGTCCAGCAGCGACGCCGCCAGGATCAGGTGGCCGGTGGACGAGATCGGCAGGAACTCGGTGAGCCCCTCGACCACGCCCATGATCGCGGCCTTGCCCAGCAGCAGGATGTCCAACGCGATTCGCCCTTCGGCAGCACCGCTGCCTGCCCAAAGCGGCGGATCATACGGGCCTACTTCGACGGCGCGGACGCAGACCCGGATGCAGACCCGGACGCAGGCACAGGCAGGTCGGGCTCGATCGTGATCTCGAGACCGGCCGGCGTGACACTGAGCGTGCCGGGGCGCAAGCCGATGGCGCGCAGCAGGGCGAGCCGCTGCGCCGGCACGCGGTACAGCACCAGGTCGTCGAGCAGCCTCTCGGCCAGCGCCATGACCATGCGCTGCGTGGCCTCGTCGCGGCGCAACGCGGCGCCGGGCCCGGCGTCGAAGTCGAAGCTCTCGACCCGAGGCCTGACCAGCCGGATGCTGTGGTCGCTGGGCTCGAAGCGCAGCGCATAACCCAGCCCCAGCCGGCCGCGCAGGCTGCGGCCCGAGCGTGTGTCCGTGGCGTGCAGTTTCAACTCGGTGGACAAGCGCTTGGCCTGCGCATCCAGGCGCAACTGCGGATCGGACAGACGCAGCTCGAACAGGTCGAGCAGGCTGCGCTGGATCGGAAAGCGCTGCGCCAGCTGGGCCTGCAACTCGTGCTCGCTGAAAGTGATGCTGCCCGGCATGCCCAGCCCGTGCAGGCCGGCAACCACAGGCCGCACAGCGCCATGCAGCACAGTGCGCGCCGCGCCAGGTTATTCATGGCGCAAGGCCTGGATCGGCAGCAGCGCGGCCGCGCGGCGCGCCGGATAGAAGCCGAAGAACACGCCCACCGCCGCCGAGAAGCCCACGGCCAGCAGGATCGACTCGGCCGACAGCAGCACCTGCCAGCCGGCAAACGAGCCGATGGCCCAGGTGGCCGCCATGCCGATGACGATGCCGATGGCGCCGCCGACCAGGCTCAGCGTCACCGCCTCGATCAGGAACTGGCCGAGGATGTCGCGCGAGCGCGCGCCCACCGCCATGCGCAGGCCGATCTCGCGGGTGCGCTCGGTCACGCTGACCAGCATGATGTTCATGATGCCGATGCCGCCGACCACCAGGCTGACGCCGGCCACCGCGGCCAGCAGCATGGCCATGACGCGGCTCGATTCCTCCTGCGCCTGCAGCATCTCGGTCAGGTTGCGGATGCTGAAGTCGTCGTCCGCGCCGCTTTGCAGGCGATGCCGCTGGCGCAGCAGCTCGCGCATCTTGTCGCTGGCATCCTGCATGCTCTGGCCTTCGCGCACCTTGACGCTGATCGCGCCGACGCGCTTGATGCGCCCGGCGCTCATGCCCTGGATGCGGTTGCGGTAGGTGGACAGCGGCACGACGATGACGTCGTCCTGGTCCTGCCCCATCGAGTTCTGGCCCTTGCGCGCCAGCACGCCGATCACCTGCAGCGGCACCTTGCGCACGCGGATCACCTGGTCGATCGGGTCGTCGTCGCCGAACAGCTGCTGCGCCACCGTCTGGCCCAGCACCACCACCTTGCCCGAGCCGGCCATGCTCGGCCTCCTCGAAGCTGCGGCCGGCGGCCAGCGGCCAGTCGCGCACCTCCAGGTAGTCGGGCGTGGTGCCCATGACGGTGGTGCTCCAGTTGGCGCTGGCCGCCACCACCTGCGCGCCGGTGCGCAGGCTGGGCGCGGCGGCCTGCACCTCGGGCACGTCGGCGGCGATGGCGCGCGCGTCCTCCTCGGTCAGCGTCTGCCCGGTCTGCGCGCCCAGGCGCACGCCGCCGGTCGTCTGCGCGCCGGGCAGCACCAGCATGATGTTGGTGCCCAGGCTCTTGATCTGCTCTTCGACGCGCTGCTGCGCGCCGCCGCCGATGGCGATCATCGTGATCACCGCGGCCACGCCGATGATGATGCCCAGCATCGTCAGCATGCTGCGCAGCCAGTTGGTGCCCAGCGCGCGCAGCGCCGACAGCAGCGCGGTCAGCAGGTTCATGGCGACCTCGGGCAGCTGCGCGCTGGCGCAGCGCGTCGAGCTGCAGCCGCGCGGCGGCTGCAGCGTCCTCGACGATGCGGCCGTCGCGAAAGACGATCGCGCCGCCGCGCCCAGGTCGCGATGTCGGCCTCGTGCGTGACCATGACGATGGTCATGCCCTGCGCGTTCAGCTCGGACAGCAGCCGCATGATGTCTTCGGAGGTTTGCGTGTCGAGCGCGCCGGTGGGCTCGTCGGCCAGGATCAGCGCCGGCTGGTTCACCAGCGCCCGCGCGATCGCCACGCGCTGCTGCTGGCCGCCGGACAGCTCGGCGGGGGTGTGCGCGGCACGTTCGCCCAGGCCGACGCGCTGCAGCGCCGCCAGCGCGCGCGTGCGCCGCTCGGCCGGCTTGACGCCGGCATAGACCATCGGCAGTTCCACGTTGTCCAGCGCGCTGGTGCGCGGCAGCAGGTTGAACTGCTGGAACACGAAGCCGATGCGCCGGTTGCGGATCGAGGCCAGCGCGTCGCCGTCCAGGCCGTCCACCTCCTCGCCGGCCAGGTGCAGCGTGCCCGAGCTCGGCCGGTCCAGGCAGCCCAGGATGTTCATCAGCGTGCTCTTGCCCGAGCCCGACGCGCCCATGATGGCGACGAACTCGCCCGCGTCGATGTCCAGCGACACGCCGTTCAGCGCCTGCACCACCTGCTCGCCCATGCGGTAGGTCTTGACCAGCGAGCGGGCTTCGATCAGCGCCATGCCGCTTCAGAACAGGCGCGGGCCCGGTGCGGCCGGCGTCGCCTGTCGCGGCGCGGCGCTGCTGGCGGGCGTGACCACCGCGGTGATGACGGTGGCGCCTTCGACCAGCACGCCGGCATCGGGCGAGTTCGGCGCCACCAGCAGCTCGGTCATCACGCCGTCGCTGATGCCCAGGCGCACGTTGTAGGCGCGCGGCTTGCCGTCTTCGGCCAGCAGGTAGATGCGCCCGCGCGTGCTCTGGCGGCCGGCCAGCTCGACCAGCAGCTTCTGGTACCTGGGCTGCTGCTCGGGCGTGAGCTGCTCGCCGATGAGCGCGCGCATGTCGGCCAGGATGCGGTCGCGCGCCTTGCCGCGCTGCGACTCGGCCAGGTTGCGCAGCTCGGCAAAGCGCGGCCGCTGCGCGGCGATGACCGCGTCCACCTGCGCCGTCTGCTCCGGCGTCAGTCCCAGTTCGTCGATCAGCCGCTTGCGGAAATCGCTCAGCGGCCCGCTGGCGGGCACCTCGGGCGGCGCGGCGGCGGCGGCCGGTGCGGCGGCCTTGGCCGGCTCGCGAGCCGGGGCGGCGGCCGGCGCAGGCGCTGCGGCCGGGACCGGCCGCGCGCTGCCGCGGCGGGAGGCGCCGCCAGCGCGGTCGGGGGCGTGGCGGCAGCCTCGGCAGGCCGCGCCGCCACGCGCCTGCGCCTGCAGCCTGACATAGGCCTCGCGCTGCGCCGGCGTCAGGAAGGCATTGATACGGCCGCGCAGCTTGGCCATCAGCTGCTCGCGCGCGGCGGCGCGCTGCGCTTCGGGGAAGTCGCGCAGCGCCATGAAGTCCGGTCGCATCTCGGCCAGCACCGCATCGAGCTGCGCCTGTTGGGCCGCATCGAGCTGCAGGCCCTCGACCAGCCGTTCGCGCAAGGCACCGGGGCGGCCGGTCGCGCCTTGCGCCACGGCCTGCGGCCACAGGCTGAAGCTGCCGGTGCGCACGGCCGAGCGCGCCGTTGCCCGGCGCTGCCGATGCCGCGGCCTCGGGCTCGATGCCGGCGATGCGCACGCGCAGCGCCGCGTTCGGCACCTTGAGCACGTTGTCGCGCGTGTCGGTGATGATGCGCACGTTGGCGGTCATGCCCGGCAGCATCAGCGAGCCGGGGTTGGCAGAAGCCCACCACCACGGTGTAGGACACCACGTTCTGCGCCGACACCGCGGCCTTGCGCACCTGGCGCACCGCGCCCTCGAAGCTGCGGCCGGGAAAGGCATCGATGCTGAAGCTGACCTTCTGGCCGTCGCGCACGCGCGAGATGTCGGCCTCGTCGATGGCCGCCTCGACCTGCATGTCCGACAGGTTGCGCGCGATGACGAACAGCTCCGGTGCCTGCAGGCTGGCGGCCACGGTCTGGCCGACCTCGACGCTGCGCTTGATGACGATGCCGTCCACCGGCGAGCGGATCTGCGTGCGCTCCAGGTCGACCCGCGCCTGCTGCAACTGCGCCTCGCGCTGCGCGCACGATGGCCTGGGCGTTCTGCGCCTGCGCCTGCGCCACGTCCACCTGCGCCTGCGCCACCTTCAGCGCACTCGGCCAGCGACGCGCTGCTTCGACCGGGCGCGTGTCCAGCTCGGCCGGCGAGATGAAGTTCTGCGCCACCAGGTCCTGCTTGCGCTTCTCGTCGCGCTGCGCCTCGCCCAGGTCGCCCTGCGCGCGCGTCACCTGGGCCAGCGCGCTCTGCACGTTGGCCTGCGCCGTCAGCACCGAGGCGCGCGCGGCCTCGACGTCGGCGGTGGACTGGCGCACGCGGTACTCGAAGGTCTCCGGGTCGAGCTGCGCGATCAGCTGGCCTGAGCGGACTTCGGTGTTGAAGTCGACGAACAGCTCCTTGATCTGGCCGGACACCTGAGAGCTGATCTGCACCTGCCGCACCGGCGTCACCGTGCCGGTGGCCGACACCGCGGCCTGCAACGGCCCGCGTTCGATCTTGCCGGTGCGAAAAGTCAGTTGCGGCTCGGGCACGCGCACGAAGAACCACCAGCCGCCCGCGCCGATCAGGGCCAAGAGCAGCGCCGCACCGACCCAACGCGAAGTCTTCATGGCGCGGATTCTAGGGACCGCACACTTCTGACCGCGCCAGCAGGCCTTGCGCTTTGCGCTTCTTTACCGCTGCGACGCCCAGACGGCGCTCTGTGTCGAACGACGCCCGGGTCGGATGGCCCTGGCTGATGGCGCTGCGTGTGGCGCGGTGTTCGACGCTGCCTGTGTGACGCTGCCTGGGGCCCTGCGGGTACACTACTGACCAGACAGTCATTTAGTGATGCCCACACTTTCTCCCACGCCCG
The DNA here is from genome assembly GCA_963818005.1 of uncultured Pseudomonadota bacterium. Classification (GTDB taxonomy): domain Bacteria; phylum Pseudomonadota; class Gammaproteobacteria; order Burkholderiales; family Burkholderiaceae_C; genus Rubrivivax. The sequence continues at coordinate 107,112 of CAWFQP010000023.1, read as the reverse complement.
TGCGGCAGCGCCGCAAGCAGGCCCGCCCGCAGGAGTTGCTCGACGCCGCGCTCGAGTTGTTCGTCGAGAAGGGCTTCAGCGCCACGCGCAGCGAAGAGGTGGCGCAGCGCGCCGGGGTGTCCAAGGGCACGCTGTACCTGTACTTCCCGAGCAAGGAAGAGCTGTTCAAGGCGGTGGTGCGCAACAACATCTCTTCGCTGATTGCCGAAGGCCAGCAGATCGCCGACCACTTCGACGGCCCCAGTGCGCAACTGCTGCGCCGGCTGATGCAGGCCTGGTGGCAGCGCGTCGGCGACACCCATGCCGGCGGCATCTTCAAGATCATCTTCGCCGAGGTGCGCAACTTCCCGGAGCTGGCACAGTTCTACACCGACGAGGTCATCCTGCCGGCGCACCGGCTGATCTCGGGCACGCTGCGGCGCGGCATCGACCGCGGCGAGTTTCGCGCGGTGCCGGTCGATGAGGCCACGCACACCCTGATCGCGCCGATGCTGTTCCAGGCGCTGCACAGACACTCGATCGGAGCCTGCCCGGTGCTGGGCCTCGACATGAATCCGACGATGCTGATCGACACCCAGTTGGACCTGATGCTGCACGGCCTGCTGCATGTGTCCGGGCGCACGGTGCCTCAAGCCGCCAAGCTGCAGCGCGTGCCGACGTGAAGCGCTGGCACAAACTGACGCTGGCGCTGCTGCTGCTGGCCGCGATGGCAGCCGGTGTCGGCCGGGTGCTGGTTGCGCGCAAGGCACAACAGGCGCAGGCCGCTACCGCGCCGAAAACGGTCGCGGTGCTGGAGCTGGCCGCCGGCGACCTGCTGGCAGTGCGCAAGGCCGAATTGGTGCGCACGCTGGAGGTCTCGGGCAGCCTGGTGGCCGTGAACAGCGCCTTCGTCAAGGCCCGTGTCGCGGCCGAGCTCAAGTCGGTGGCGGTGCGCGAGGGCGACCGCGTGCGTGCCGGCCAGGTGCTGGCCCAGCTGGACACCACCGAATTCGACTGGCGGCTGCGCCAGGCCGAGCAGCAGGCGCAGGCCGCGCGGGCCCAGCTCGACATTGCCCAGCGCGCGCTGCAGAACAGCCGTTCGCTGGTGACACAGGGCTTCATCTCGGCCACCGCGCTGGAGAACGCCGTGTCCACCGAAGCCGGCGCACAGGCCACGCTGCAGGCCGCGATCGCCGGCGTGGAGCTGGCGCGCAAGGCGCGTGCCGACGCCACCGTCAGCGCACCGATCACCGGGCTGATCGCGCAGCGCCTGGTGCAGCCGGGCGAGCGCGTGCCGGTGGACGCCAAGCTGCTGGAAATCGTCGACCTGTCGCGGCTGGAACTGCAGGCCAGCGTGGCGCCCGAGAACGCCGGCCAACTGCGCGTCGGCGCCACGGCCCAGCTCCATGTCGACGGCATCGACGGCCCGGTGGCCGCGCGCGTGCTGCGCATCAACCCCAGTGCACAGGCCGGCTCGCGCAGTGTCATCGCCTACCTGGAACTGGAACCGAACCCGTCGCTGCGGCAGGGCCTTTTTGCACGCGGCAGGATCGAGCTGGAACGCCGCCAGGCGCTGCTGCTGCCGCTGAGCGCAGTGCGCAGCGACCAGGCCCAGCCCTACGCGCTGCGCCTGGACGGCAAGCGGGTGGCGCAGCAAACGCTGAGCCTGGGCCAGCGCGGCCAGTCCGGCACAGACGAGGCGATCGAGGTGCTGCAAGGCCTGGCCGAGGGCGACCGCGTGCTGGCCGGCAGCCTGGGCGCGGTGCGCGACGGCGCCACGGTGCGCGTGAGTGACGACAAGTCGATGGCCACGCCGGCCGACGCACCACGCGCTGGCGCGTCGGCGGCCGGCGTCCTGCGCTGACTCAGCACCCTCAGCCATGTGGTTCACCCGCGTCGCGATCGGCAACCCGGTGATGGCGGTGATGGTCATGCTGGCCTTCGTCGTGCTCGGGCTGTTCTCGCTACCAGCGGCTGAAGGTCGACCAGTTCCCGGACATCGACTTCCCGACGGTGGTGGTGCAGATCGACTACCCCGGCGCAGCGCCGGAGATCGTCGAGCAGGAAGTGACGCGCAAGGTCGAGGAGGCGGTCAACACCATCGCCGGCGTCAACCAGCTGTTCTCGCGCTCCTACGAGGGCAGTTCGGTGGTGATCGTGCAGTTCAACCTGGACATGGACGGACGCAAGGCCGCCGACGACGTGCGCGAGAAGGTGGCCGCCATCCGCCCGCTGCTGCGCGAGGAGGTCAAGGAGGCGCGCGTCTCGCGCTTCGACCCGGCCAGCCGGCCGATCTACACGCTGTCGCTGACCTCGCCCGACGGCTCGCGCGGCCAGCAGGAACTCACCACCTTCGCCGACCAGGTGGTGCGCAAGCGACTCGAGAACGTGCGCGGCGTCGGCTCGGTGACGCTGGTCGGTGGACGCAAGCGCGAGATCAACATCTACCTGCGCCCAGCGGCCATGGACGCGATGGGCCTGAGCGTCGAGCAGGTGCTGGCCGCCGTGCGCGCCGAGAACCAGGAGTTGCCCGCCGGCCTGCTCCGCACCCCCTCCACCGAGCAGGTGCTGAAGATCGACGCGCGCATCAAGCGGCCGGAGGACTTCGCACAGATCATCGTCGCTCGCAAGAACGGCGCACCGGTGCGGCTGGGGCAGCTGGCCGACGTGGTCGACGGGCCCGAGGAGCTGGAAAACCTGGCGCTGTTCAACGGCGAACGCACGCTGGTGCTGGACGTGCGCAAGTCGCAGGGCGAGAACACCATCGAGGTGGTCGACGGCCTGAATGCGGTGGTCACGCAGCTTCGGCCGCAGCTGCCCAAGGGCACGGCGCTGGATGTGGTGCGCGACAACTCGCGGCCGATCCGCGTCTCGGTGAAGAACGTGCAGCGCACGTTGCTCGAAGGCGCACTGCTGACCATCGGCATCGTCTTCCTGTTCCTGAATTCCTGGCGCTCGACGGTGATCACCGGGCTGGCGCTGCCGATCGCGCTGATCGGCACCTTCCTGTTCATGTACATGTTCGGCTTCTCGATCAACATGGTCACGCTGATGGCGCTGAGCCTGTGCGTGGGCCTGCTGATCGACGATGCCATCGTGGTGCGCGAGAACATCGTGCGCCATGTGCAGATGGGCAAGAACGCGCACGACGCCGCGCTGCGAAGGCACGCAGGAGATCGGCCTGGCGGTACTGGCCACCACGCTGTCGATCGTGGCGGTGTTCCTGCCGATCGGCTTCATGGGCGGCATCGTCGGCAAGTTCTTCCACGAGTTCGGCATCACCATCGTCGCCGCCGTGCTGATCAGCATGTTCGTCAGCTTCACGCTCGACCCGATGCTGTCCAGCGTGTGGCACGACCCGGCCATCCATGCCGAGGGCACGCCCCATCCGCGCAAGAGCCTGTACGACCGCAGCATCGGCCGCATCACCGGCGCGGTGGACGACTTCGCACGCTGGCTCGGCACGCGGCTACACCGCGATCCTGGACTGGTCGCTGCGCCACAAGCTGGCGACGCTGGGCATGGCCCTGTCCACCTTCGTCGCCAGCTTTGCGCTGCTGCCCTTGATCGGCACCGAGTTCGTGCCCAAGGCCGACTTCTCCGAGACCTTCATCAACTTCCATACGCCGGTGGGCTCGTCGCTCGAGGTCACCGAAGCCAAGACGCGCCAGGTCGAGCGCATCATCCGCGAGCAGCCCGAGGTGCTGTACACCGTGGCCACCCTCAACACCGGCCAGGTGCTGGGCCGCAACCAGGTGCAGATCTTCGTGCGCCTGGTCGACCGCCACCAGCGCCCGCTCAACGTCGACCAGATGTCGGTGCCGCTGCGCGAGCGCCTGGCCTCGATCCCCGGCATCACCGTGACGCATGTCGGCCTGCTCGACGCGGTGGGCGGCAACAAGCCGATCCAGCTGTCGCTGCAGGGTTCGGACCTGCGCGAGCTGGAGCGTCTGACAGCCCAGCTGATGCCGCGTCTGGCCGCCGTGCCCGGGCTGGTGGACCTGGACAGCAGCTCCAAGCCGAACAAGCCCGAGCTGTCGATCCGCGTCAAGCGCGACGCCGCCTCGGACATGGGCCTGAGCGTCGGCGCCATCACCAGCGCGCTGCGCGCGCTGGTGGCCGGCCAGACGCTGGGCAACTGGCGCGCCGACGACGACCAGAACTACGACGTCAAGGTGCGGCTGACGCCCGAATCGCGCGTGCGCGCCAGCGACATCGAACGCCTGGGCCTGGCCATCGGCAGCAATGCCGACGGCTCGCCGCGCATCGTGCGGCTGTCGCAGGTGGCCGAGGTGGTGCCCACGCGCGGCGCCAACCAGATCAACCGCCGCGACATGAACCGCGAGGTCGAGATCACCGCCAACGTGTCCGGCCGCGCCGCCGGCCAGGTGGCGGCCGACATCCGCAGCGTGCTCGACGACACCGCCTTCCCGCCGGGCTACAGCTACCGCTTCGGCGGCTCGACCAAGGACATGCAGGAGAGCTTTGCCTATGCGCTGTCGGCGCTGGGCCTGGGCGTGATCTTCATCTACATGATCCTGGCCAGCCAGTTCCGCAGCTTCCTGCAGCCGCTGGCGCTGATGAGCTCGCTGCCGCTGACGCTGATCGGCGTGGTGCTGGCGCTGCTGATCTTCCGCTCGACGCTGAACATGTTCTCGATCATCGGCATCGTCATGCTGATGGGGCTGGTGACGAAGAACGCCATCCTGCTGATCGACTTCGCCATCCGCGCGCAGCAGCAGGGCATGGAGCGCACGGCCGCGCTGCTGCAGGCGGCGCATGTGCGGCTGCGGCCGATCCTGATGACCACGCTGGCCATGATCTTCGGCATGCTGCCGCTGGCGCTGGGCCTGAGCGAAGGCTCGGAGCAGCGCGCGCCGATGGGCCAGGCGGTGATCGGCGGGGTGATCACCTCGTCGCTGCTGACGCTGGTGGTGGTGCCGGTGATCTACTGCTACCTGGACGACCTGTCGCACTGGGCACGGCGCCGCTGGTCCGGCCGGCCCGCCGGGCTGCCGCAGGGCACGGCAACCTAGAATTTAGCCACGCCCGGCCGCACCCATGGAATCGCGCATGAACATCGAACAAGCCCGCTTCAACATGATCGAACAGCAGATCCGTCCCTGGGACGTGCTCGACCCGGGCGTGCTGTCGCTGCTGGCCGTGGTCAAGCGCGAGGACTTCGTCCCGGCCACGCTGCGCTCGATGGCCTTCGTGGACACCGAGCTGCCGCTGCCCGACGGCCAGTGCATGCTGGCACCGCGCGTCGAGGCGCGGCTGCTGCAGGAGCTGCAGTTGCAGCGCCACGAAAGCGTGCTCGAGATCGGCGCCGGCTCGGGCTTCATGGCCGCGCTGCTGGCGCACCGCTCGCGCCAGGTGATCACGCTGGAGATCTCCGAGACGCTGGCGCGCATGGCCAGGGACAACCTGCGCGGCGCGGCGGTGATGAACGCGTCGGTGCGCTGCGTCGACGGCTGCAGGGGCCTGAGTGGCGACGCGCCCTTCGACGCCATCGTGCTGTCGGGATCGGTGGCCGCGGTGCCGCAAGCGCTGCTGGAGCAGTTGAAGATCGGCGGTCGGCTGGTGGCCATCGTCGGCGACGAGCCGGTGATGCGGGCGCGGCTGTTCACGCGAGCCGACGCGGCGTCGTGGTCGCAGACCGACCTGTTCGACACCGTGGCGCCGCGGCTGAGCGGCTTCCCGGAGTCGGACCGGTTCAGCTTCTGAGCCGGATTGCCCGCCTTGCGTCGCGCGACGCGTGCACCCCGTGTCGTTGGCGTGAGCGTGGCGATGCACCTGTGCCTTGCAGGACAGGCCCGTGCAAGACTTTTGCAAACGCTTCATCGCACAAGGTGAACACGATGACCTGGCAGTGCAATCCGATCCCCAGAGTGAAACTGCTGCTCGGGCCGCTGCTGTTGGCACTGAGCCTGTGCGGCGCCGCGCACTCGCAAGGCCTGAGCGCTCTGTACGAGGCGGCGCGGGCCTACGATGCCACCTACCTGGCGGCGCGCGCCCAGGCCGAGGCGGCCGAGTACCGCGCCGCCCAGGCGAAGGCGCTGGGTCTGCCCACGGTGACGGCCAACCTCAGGGGCGTGACCCGACAGATCGATCTGCCGCGCAGCGACTACGAAAGCAACAACGCCCTGCAGACGGAACTGAACGGTCGCTACCCGCTGTTCAACAAGGCCAACCAGGCGTCGATGGAGCAGGCCGAGCGCTCGCTGATCGCCTCGAAGGCCGAGCTCGAGGCGGCCGAGCAGGACCTGATCATTCGCCTGACGCAGGCCTACTTCGACGTGCTGGCGGCCAAGGACACCGTCGCGCTGGCCAAGACCAGCAAGACCGCCATCCTGGAGCAATTGGCCTCGGCCAAGCGCAACTTCGAGGTCGGCACGGCCACCATCACCGACGCGCGCGAGGCGCAGTCCCGCGCCGACCTGGCCACCGCGCAGGAGATCGCCGCCGAGAACGACCTGATCAACCGGCGCATCGCGCTGGCCTACCTGGTCGGGCGCCGCAACATCGATCCGCTGCCGCTGATCACGCCGGTGGTGCTGCCGACGATCGTGCCCGCCAACGTCGAGGAATGGGTCACGATGGCCGACACCCTGCACCCGCAGGTCACCCGCGCGCGCGTTGCCTACGAACTGGCGCAGCTCGAGATCAACAAGGCCAAGGCGGGTGAACTGCCGACGGTGGACGCGGTGGCGACCTTCGGCGCGAACCACGCCAGCGGCTCGTCGAACCAGATCCTTCCCGGCACCACGCGCACCGGCTCGATCGGCGTGGAGCTGAACTGGCCGCTGTACACCGGCGGCTCGGTGCAGAACCGCATCAAGGAAACCGTGTCGCTGGAGCAGCGCTCGCGCGAGGAGTTCGAGAACGCGCGCCGCACCGTGGCGCAGAACACGCGGGTGGCCTACTTCGGCGTGCAATCGGGCGAGGCGCTGGTCAAGGCGCTGGAAGCCGCTGAATCATCGAGCCGGCTGTCGCTGGAAGCCACGCAGCTGGGCTACAAGGTCGGCGTGCGCGTCAACATCGACGTGCTCAACGCGCAGACGCAGCTGTTCCAGACACAGCGCGACCTGTTCAAGTCGCGCTACGACGTGCTCGTCAACAGCCTGCGCCTGCGCCAGGCCTCGGGCCAGCTGACCCCGAACGACCTGCTGGCGGTGAACAGCCTGCTGGCCAAGTAGGGGCACCGGCCTCAGGACAGCCGTGCGGCGGCCGCCCTCAGCACCTCGCGCGCCATGCGCTCGGCCGAGCCGCGGTGCGCAGCGGCAAAGCCGAAGGCACGCTGCACCCATTGCTCGCGCGCCGGATCGCGCGCCAGCGCCACGGCCCGGGCCACGCCCTGCTCGACATCGGCCACGCGCAGCGCGGCGCCGGCGGCCAGCGACAGTTCGGCCGCCTCGCTGAAGTTGTAGGTGTGCGGGCCCATCACCAGCGGGCAGCCGCAGGCCGCGGCCTCGATCAGGTTCTGCCCGCCGAAGGGGCCAAAGCTGCCGCCGAGCAGCGCCACGTCGGAAGCGGCGTAGTACAGCGGCATCTCGCCCATCGAGTCGCCGAGCCATACATCGGCGACCAGGGCCTGCGCGGACGGCGATTCGCTCCAGGCGCTGCGCCGCTGCAGCTTGAAGCCGAGGTCCGCAGCCATGTCGGCCACGGCGTCGAAGCGCTGCGGGTGGCGCGGCACCAGCAGCAGCAGCGGGCGCGGCGCTTGTTGCGTCGACCAGCACTGCAGCAGCGGCATCTCCTCGCCTTCGCGGGTGACCGCGGCCAGCACCACCGGCCGCGCCAGCATCTGGCGCCACCGCAAGCCACTGGCCAGCAGTGCGGGATCGGGGCTGACATCGAACTTCAGGTTGCCGCAGACCTGCACGCGGCTGGCGCCGAAGCTGCGCAGGCGCTGCGCGTCGGCCTCGGTCTGCGCGAGCACGGCCGCCAGCATGCCGGCCACCGGCCGCACGAGCGCGCCGATGCGCTCGCCCTTGGCCTGGCTCTTCGCGCTGAGCCGGGCATTGGCCAGCAGCATCGGCACGCTGCTCGGCCGCGGCGCCGCGCAGCAGGTTGGGCCAGATCTCGGTTTCCATCAGCACGCCCGCGGCCGGCTGGTGGTGACGCAGGAAGCGGCGCACCGCACCGGGCGTATCCCACGGCAGCCAGCATTGCATGTCGCCGTCGCGCAGCAGCGAGCGGCCGGCCTCGCGGCCGGTGGCGGTGCCATGAGTCAGCAGCAGGCGCAAGCCGGGGCGCTGCGCACGCAGCGCATCGACCAGCGCAGCGGCAGCGCGTGTTTCGCCCAAGGACACCGCATGCAGCCACAGCGCGCCCGGCACGGCGGCGCGGTAGCCGAAACCCAGACGCTCGGTCAGCGCATGCCGATACAGCGGCTCACGCCGCCCGCGCCACCACAGGCGCAGCAGGTAGGCCGGCGTCAGCGCGCGCAGCAGCGTCGAATAGGCGACTCGCGCCAGCCAGGGCGTCATCGGCTCGCAGCGGCCGCAGCGTCAATGGGCGGCCGTCTCGATCATCGCGTCGGGCTTGACCGCGCGCAGTGCCGCCATGAACTGCGCCTGGATGCGCTGCAGCGCGCCCAGGCTGTCGCCCTCGAAGCGCAGCACCAGCACCGGCGTGGTGTTCGACGCGCGCACCAGGCCGAAGCCGTCGGCGTACTCCGCGCGCAGCCCGTCGATGGTGATCAGCTCGGTGGCACCATCGAAACTGCGCCTGCTCGCGCAGCTTGTGCACCACGCGGTGGTGCTCGCCCTCGGCGCAGGGCACGTTCAGCTCGGGCGTGCTGTGGCTGGTGGGCAGCGCGTTCAGCACCGCGCTCGGGTCGGCGCTGCGCGACAGGATCTCCAGCAGCCGCGCCGCGGTGTAGGTGGCATCGTCGAAGCCGTACCAGCGCTCGCTGAAGAAGATATGCCCGCTCATCTCGCCGGCCAGCGGCGCACCCGTCTCCTTGAGCTTGGCCTTCATCAGCGAGTGCCCGGTCATCCACATCAGCGGCACGCCGCCGGCGCGGCGGATCATCGGTGCCAGGTGCATCGAACACTTGACGTCGAACAGGATCGACGCGCCGCGGTGGCGCGACAGCACATCGCCGGCAAAGAGCATCAGTTGCCGGTCGGGGTAGATGATCCGGCCATCGCGCGTGACCACGCCGAGCCGGTCGCCATCGCCGTCGAAGGCCAGGCCGAGTTCGGCGCCGCTGCGCTGCACGGCACGGATCAGCTCGGCCAGGTTCTCCGGCTTGCTCGGGTCGGGGTGGTGGTTGGGGAAGTTGCCGTCGACCTCGCTGTACAGCTCGATGACCTCGTTGCCGAGCGCGCGAAGGATGCCGGGTGCCGACGCGCCGGGGATGCCGTTGCCGCAATCGACGACGATCTTCATCGGCCGCTGCTGGCGGACGTCGCCGACGATGCGCGCGCGGTATTCGGCCGCGATGTCCATCGTCGCGCTGCGACCGGCGCCCCGCGTGTAGGCCTCGGCCTCGATGCGCCGGCGCAGGCCCTGGATGTCGGCGCCGTAGATCGCGCGCCCGGCCAGCACCATCTTGAAGCCGTTGTAGTCCTTCGGGTTGTGGCTGCCGGTCACCTGGATGCCGCTGCGGCAGCCATGGGCCTCGCGCGTGGCGGCCACGTAGTACAGCATCGGCGTGGTGACGGCGCCAAGGTCGACCACATCCAGTCCTGTGGAGGCCAGACCCCGGATCAATGCCGCGGCCAGGGACGGACCCGACAGCCGGCCGTCACGGCCCACCGCCACCGCGCGCTCGCCGGCCGCCACCGCCTCGGAGCCGAAAGCGCGGCCCAGATGCTCGGCAAAGGCCTCGTCGATGCTGCGCCCGACGATGCCGCGGATGTCGTAGGCCTTGAACACGGACGGATCGATCTGCATTGGGAGCGCTGCCTGCTGGGGTGATGCCAGATTGTAGGCAGCGCTGGATGACGCTTCGGCAGGAAGCACAGGTCCGAAAACGGCGAGTGCCGCGGGCCGCCCGGCCTATGATTCCGACCATGACCTTGCACGACGACGCCGCCTACCTGGCGCTGAGAACCCACGACGCCCGCTTCGACGGGCGGCTGTTCGTGGGCGTCACCTCCACCGGCATCTACTGCCGGCCGGTGTGCCGGGTGCGCACGCCGCTGCGCCGCAACTGCCAGTTCTTCGCGAACGCCGCCAGCGCCGAAAACAGCGGCTTCAGGCCCTGCCTGCGCTGCCGGCCCGAATTGGCGCCGGGGCTGTCGCTGGCCGATTCGTCGCAGGTGCTGGCCCAGCATGCGGCGCAGCTGATCGAGCAGGCGGCGCGATGCGGCAACGACCCGTACCTGCCGGACATCGCCGCCAGGCTGGGAGTGACCGACCGCCACCTGCGGCGCATCTTCCGCCAGGCCCATGGGGTGACACCGATCGACTACCTGAGCACGCAGCGCCTGCTGCTGGCCAAGCAGCTGCTCACCGACACCGACATGCCGGTGACGCAGGTGGCGCTGGCCAGTGGGCATGCCAGCCTGCGCCGCTTCAATGCCGCCTTCGTGCAGCGCTACCGCATGAATCCCAGCGCGTTGCGCAGGCAGGCCCTGCCCGACGCGAAACCCCGGCCCGACAGCGCCACGCCGCTGCGCCTGGCCTACCGGCCGCCCTACGACATCGACGGCGTGATGCGTTTCCTGGCGCAACGCGCCCTGCCTGGCGTCGAGTCGGCCTGTGGTCTGGAGCTGCGGCGCACGCTGCGCTGGCTGCACCACGGAAAGTGGCTGCACGGCTGGCTGTTGTGCCGCTTCGTGCCGCAGCGCCATGAGCTGCACCTGGGGGTGGCCCCGGCCCTGCTGCCGGCCGTGGGCGGCATCATGCAGCGGCTGCGCCATGCGCTGGACCTGGACGCCGACCCGTCGCTGATCGACCCCTGCCTGGCGACGTTGCCGGTGCCGCCGCCAGCGGGCTTGCGCTTGCCGGGCGCGATGGACGGTTTCGAGACGGCCACCCGCATCATCCTCGGCCAGCAGGTCACGGTGGCCGCGGCGCGCACACTGGCGAGCCGGCTGGTGGCCGAGCTGGGCCAGGGCATCGGCACCCCGTTCGCGGACCTGGACCGTCTGTTCCCCGGCGCCGACGAGATCGCCGGCGCCGAAGCGCAACGCATCGGCCGGCTGGGCATCGTGCGCCAGCGGGTGGCCGCACTGCAGGCGCTGGCCCGCGAGGTGGCCGACGGGCGCATCGAACTGCATCCGGGCGCACCGTTGCAGGCGACGCTGGACGCGCTGCGCGCGCTGCCCGGCATCGGCGAATGGACCGTGCAGCTGATCGCCATGCGCGTGCTCGCCTGGCCCGATGCCTTTGCCGGCACCGACATCGGCGTGCTCAACGCACTGGGCACGCGCGACGTGGCCCAGGCGCAGACCCGGGCCGAAGCCTGGCGGCCCTGGCGGGCCTATGGGGTGATGGGCCTGTGGCAGACCTTGGAGGACAAGTCATGAAACTGCAGAACCTGGTGGCGCAGGCGCGCCTCGATTCCCCGCTCGGCCCGATCACCGTGGCCGCCACCGCCAAGGGCCTGGCCGGCCTGTGGTTCGACGGCCAGGCGCACCATCCGGGGCCGCTGGACGCACCGGTCGATGCGCGACAGGCGTTCATCGCCCAGGCCCGCGAGGAACTCGAGCGCTACTGGCGTGACGGCCTGCGCGGCGGCTTCAAGGTCCGGCTGGATGCCCAGGGCACGCCCTTCCAGCAGGCGGTGTGGCGCACGCTGCTCGACATAGCGGCCGGTCGCACCAGCAGCTATGCCGCGGTGGCGGCCGCGGCCGGCTCACCGCGCGCAGTGCGTGCGGCCGGCGCGGCCATCGGCCGCAACCCGCTGTCCATCATCGTGCCCTGCCACCGCGTGCTCGGCCGCGACGGCTCGCTCACCGGCTATGCCGGCGGGCTGCAGCGCAAGCAGGCGCTGTTGCAGCTGGAAGGCGCACTGCCGGCCCAGCCGCGGCGCGCGTGAAGCCGCGCGACATTACCGACCTGGTCGTGCTGCTGGCCGCTGCTGCCCGCACGCCTCGGGCAGGACCCCGAAGCGAAAACGGCGAAGGGCCGCCAGGCCCTTCGCCGTGTAGTCAGACACCGGTCCGACGACCGGCGCTCATGCTCCGAATTACTTCTTCGGGGATTGCTGCGCGGCTTCGCCCGTGGGAATCGTGCCCGCCTTGTTGGCTTCGGCTGTTTCCTTCTTGCGGTCGTCGCGCGTGGTGGTCGACGTGGCGGCCTGCTGCTTTGGCGACTGCTGGCCCGCAGCGGCGTCAGGCATGTTGCTGGTGCCGGTGCCCGGGATCGCTCCGGCCTTGTTGGCCTCGGCCGTGGTCTTCTTGCGGTCGTCGCGCGTGGTGGTCGACGTCGCAGCCTTCTCCTTCGGAGATTGCTGGCCTGCTGCGGCGTCAGGCACGTTGCTGGTGCCCGTACCGGGGATCTGACCAGCCTTGTTGGCGGCGGCGGTTTCCTTCTTCACGTCGGCGCGAGACGGCGACGAAGCAGCTTGGGCCATCGCGCCTTGGGCAGCGAAGGCGGCAATCACGGCCACGGTGAGCGAGCTGAGGGTCTTCTTCATGGTCAGGTTCTCCTGGGGTTTGATCGGCATGCGATTACACAGATGCCTGGAGTGGGATTTGACAGCACGTTCGCTGTGTCTTCTCACCTCAAGCGCGCTGAGGTTGTCACGGCGCAACATGATAACGCGGCGGGGGTCCCGTCGTTGACAACCGCCCGGGCAGTGGTCGAACTGGACGCAATTCGTTTCCAATTTGCGACAGGCGCTGCCGACGGCCGGCGCGGCTGCAAGAACCGTCCAGCAGCGCGCACAGCGACGACAATGGCGGGAATCAAGCTCAGCTGGAGGGCTTCATGACTGCGTCCCGCAGCCGCAATGACGCGCCCGACCGGGCAGCCGCCCTGGAGCAATACCGCCGCCGCGCCGCGGTCTACGATCTGGAACTGGCGTTGTTCGAGCCGGTGCGGCGCCGCGCGCTGGCCTGGCTCGCGCCGCGCGCTGGCGACACCGTGCTCGATGTCGGCTGTGGCACCGGCCTGAGCTTCGAACTGCTGCAGGCTGCCGTGGGCACCAGCGGCCGGATCATCGGCATCGAACAAAGCCCGCAGATGATCGACAAGGCCCGAGCGCGTGTGCAGCGCCACGGCTGGCGCAATGTCACGCTGCTGTGCTCCCCGGCGGAAGAGGCCCCGATCGACGGCCGGGCCGACGCCGCGCTGCTGCACTTCACCCACGACGTGATGCAGAGCGACGCCGCGCTCGACCACGTGCTGCGCCACCTGAAGCCGGGAGCGTCCCTGGTCGCCTCGGGCCTGAAATGGGCACCGCCCTGGGCCGTGCCGGTGAACCTGTTCGTCTGGCCTGCGGCACGGCGCTCGGTCAGTTCCCTGGCAGGACTGCACCGGCCCTGGCAGTTGCTGGCCCGCCGGGTCGGCGAACCCGAGCGGCAGACGATGCTGGCCGGCGCGGTCTACCTGGCCCGCGCGCGCGTACCGGCCCCGCCCTGAGCGCAGCGCCCTACAGCAGCAGCTCGATCAAGTAGGGGCCGTCGCTTGCCAGGCCGCGCTGCAGCTGCCGGGCAAAGGCCTGCAGGTCGGCGGCCTGCCCTGCTTCGACGCCATGGCCGCGCGCCAGTGCGCACCAATCGAGCACCGGCCGGTCGAGCATCAGCATGTCGGTGGCGCGCTGACCTGGGGCGCCGGCGCCGACGTTGGCAAACTCGCCGCGCAGGATCTGGTAGGCGCGGTTGGCAAACACCACGATGGTCACGTCCAGCGATTCACGGGCCATGGTCCACAGCGCCTGCAGCGTGTACATCGCGCTGCCGTCGCCTTCCAGCGCGATGACTTTGCGCTCCGGGCAGGCCAGCGCGGCCCCCACCGCCACCGGCAGGCCGTAGCCGATCGAGCCGCCCATGCTGGTGAGCCAGTCGTGCGGCGCAGCGCCCTGCGTCAGGCCCCCCAGGCCACGGCCCGAGGACACGGCCTCGTCGACGACGATGGCCTGCGGCGGAATCAGCGCACACAGCACCGCAGCCACGCCGTCCAGCGTGACCGGGCCCGTGGGCAGCGCCGGCCGCTGCAGCGCGGCTACATGGATCGGCGCAAGCCTGTTCGCGCCCAGTTCGTCGGCCAGGCCCTGCAAGGCAGCCACGATGTCGTCCGCCACCGTGGCCAGCGTGCTGAACTCGCAATCCGGCGGCGCCAGCAGGCTGGGTTTGCCCGGGTAGGCGAAGAAGCCGACCGGCGGCTTCGCCCCCACCAGAACGATGTGGCTGTAGCCCTCGAGCAGCGCCAGCGCGCTGTCGACCCCATAGGGAATGCGCTGCGTGGCCACGTGGCCCGCGCCGCGCTGCAGTCGAGCGCTGTTGAATTCGCTCAGCAGCGCACAGCCGGTGCTCGCCGCGACCCTGCCGGCCAGTTGCAGCGCCGGCTCGCGCACACCCGCGCCGCCGAGCAGCAGTGCGCAGCGAGCACCATGGCGCAAGGCCGCCGCGGCCGACTTCAGCGCCGCAGGGGTGCAGGCCGGGCGCGCCGCCGGCGCCAGGGCCAGGGCCGGCGCATCGGCCTCGTTCCAGGCGGTATCGGCCGGCAGGATCAGCGTGGCGATCCGGCCCGGCGGAGTGCGCGCCACCTGCACTGCCACGGCCCCGTCGCGGGCCACGTCGCGCGACGATGTCGAGGTGTGTACCCAGTCCGACATCGGCCGAGCCACGCCGGCCACGTCAGCGGTCAACGGCGCGTCATGCGCGAGATGGTAGGTGGCATGTTCGCCGACGATGTTGACGATGCCCGAGCGCGCCTTCTTCGCGTTGTGCAGGTTCGCGAGGCCATTGGCCAGGCCCGGGCCCAGGTGCAGCAGTGTCGCTGCCGGGCGCTCGGCCATGCGGTAGTAGCCGTCGGCCGCACCGGTGACCACGCCCTCGAACAGGCCGAGCACGCAACGCATGCCCGGCAGCTTGTCGAGTGCGGCCACGAAGTGCATTTCCGAGGTCCCGGGGTTGGCGATGCACAGGTCGACGCCGCTGTCGACCAGGGTGCGGACCAGGCTTTCGGCACCGTTCATCGTCTTGTGCGCTCCGTGCAGGTGGGTCGGCGAACTGTAGCCGCAGCCGCACGAACAGCGGTCAAGTTGGCAGAATGCATCGCATGCCGTCCGCATCGATCCAGCTTCGACTCGCCCAGGTGGCGGACGCGCGGGCGATGGCGCAGATGTCGCGCGATCTGATCGAGACTGGACTGGGCTGGACCTACGACGCCGCCAAGATCGCCCGCTTGATCTGCCATCCCGAAACGCTGGCGCCGGTTGCCACAGACCGCCAGGCGCTGGCCGGCTTTGCGGTGATGCAGTTCGGCGACGAGCGCGCCCACCTGGTGCTGCTTGCGGTGCGCCCAAGCAGTCAGCGCCAGGGTGTGGGGCGGCGCCTTTTGTACTGGCTGCTTGATTCGGCGCGCATTGCCGGCATTGCCGAACTGAGCCTGGAACTGCGCGCCGGCAATGCCGGTGCGCGCGCCTTCTACCGCGCCATGGGCTTCAGCGATGCCGGGCTGCTACCCGGCTACTACCGCAATCGCGAACCGGCGCTGCGCATGCGGCGCGTGCTGCGCGACCCGATCGAGGCCGTCGCGACCTGGCAGGCGCCGACCCTGCGCCGGCGCTGATTGCTGCTTTCGGCCGCGCCGACAGCGGTTGTCGTGAGGCCGGCGACGCGACTGCGAAGCTCGGCGATGCCGTGGTGAAGCGGTCCAGCGAGGTGTGCAGTTCGAACACGCCGTGCGCCGCGCTTCTCGCGCAGCATGAAGTCTTCGAGCAGCGCCGGGCCGCGCTGGCGCGCGGTCGATTTCCGAGGAAGGGCAGAAACGACAAGGGGTTGCGGCGTCTCGGCGCAACCCCCTGGGAATCAATGGCGGAGTGGACGGGACTCGAACCCGCGACCCCCGGCGTGACAGGCCGGTATTCTAACCAACTGAACTACCACTCCACGTGGTGGCAACATCCCGGAGCAGGCACTCGACCTGTCCGCAAGTCTTGCCAAAACTTGGCGTCCCCTAGGGGATTCGAACCCCTGTAATCACCGTGAAAGGGTGGTGTCCTAGGCCTCTAGACGAAGGGGACTTGAAAACACATCCATCCGCTTGAACCACGCGTTGCGACAAGGCTTTGGTGGAGGTAAGCGGGATCGAACCGCTGACCTCTTGCATGCCATGCAAGCGCTCTCCCAGCTGAGCTATACCCCCGAGGCTGTTCACCCTGCGCTGTTCAAGCAGCCTCGTATTATATCTGCAGTTCTATGGGCTCCTCAAACGCCACAGCACCTGTTCGCGCTTGAACAACTCCAGCACCGCGTCGAGTGAGGGCGTCTGGGTGCGACCGCACACCAGCACGCGCACCGCATGGGCCAGTTGAGGCATCTTCAGGCCGTGTTCGGCCAGCGTAGCCTTGACGGCCGCGGCGATCGAGGCCTTGTCCCAAACCACGTCGGCCAGCCGGCCGCGCAGGCTCGTCAGCGCGGGCTTCACCGCATCGGTGACATGCGTCGCCAGATCGTCGGCCGAAGGATGCACATCGACGAAGTACATGCCTACCCAGTCGGCCAGCTCCACCGTGGTGGCACAGCGGTCCTTGTACAGCGCGCACAACCGCGCCAGGTGCTCGTCGGTCGCGGCGTCGATGCCGCGCCGCGCGAGCTGCCGCGCCACAAGTTCCGCCAGTGACGCAGCGCTGCGCAGCTTCAGGTGATGGGCGTTGACCCAGTTCAGCTTGGCTGGGTCCCACTGTGCCGGGCTCTTTGCCAGGTGGTGGCCGTCGAACCAGGCGATCAGCTGCTCGCGGCTGAACAGCTCGGCGTCGCCGTGGCTCCAGCCCAGGCGCGCGAGGTAGTTGAGCATGGCTTCGGGCAGGTAGCCTTCGTCCTCGTACTGCGTCACGCTGACCGCGCCGTGCCGCTTGGACAGCTTGTCGCCATCGGGGCCCAGGATCATCGGCACATGACCATACACAGGAAGCGCGCCGTGCGGCCCGATCAGCGCACGCAAGATGTTGATCTGCCGCGGAGTGTTGTTGACATGGTCGTCGCCACGGATGACATGGCTGATGCGCATGTCCCAGTCGTCGACCACCACGCAGAAGTTGTAGGTCGGCGTGCCCACGCCGTCGGGCGTCGCGGCATCGCCGCGGGCGATCACCAGATCGTCCAGCTCGCGGTTGCTGATGCTGATCGGTCCCTTGACCAGATCGTCCCAGCTGACCACGCCGTCTTGTGGGTTGCGAAAGCGCACCACCGGCGGCACGCCTTGCGGCACCGGCGGCAGCGTCTTTCCGGGCTCGGGCCGCCAGCGGCCGTCGTAGCGCGGTTTCTCGCCGCGCGCACGCTGCGCCTCGCGCATTGCATCGAGTTCTTCGGTCGAACAGTAGCAGTGGTAGGCCGTGCCGGCGGCCAGCATCATCGCGATGACCTCGCGGTAGCGTTCGATGCGCTGCATCTGGAAGAAAGGGCCTTCGTCATGCTCCAGTTCCAGCCAGCGCATCGCGGCCACGATCTGCTCCACCGCCTCCTGCGAGGAACGTGCGACGTCGGTGTCCTCGATGCGCAGGATGAACTCGCCGCCGAAGTGGCGCGCATAGGCCCAGGAGAACAGCGCCGTGCGTGCCGTGCCCAGGTGCAGGAAGCCGGTGGGCGATGGCGCGATGCGGGTGCGGACGATCGAAGTCATGGCATGTCCAGCGGGCCACCGTTCGCGCTGCGCGCCGCGGGATCGGCTTGGGAGCGCCCCGGCTCGCTCATTGGGATACCCTTCGCGCAGCGCGCCGCGGGATGAGCGCTTGGGAGCGGCCCGGCGCGCTCACAGGCTGCCCAGCCCGCGCTGCAGATCGTCGGTGATGTCGGCCACATGCTCCAGGCCCACGGCCACGCGGACCATGCCCTGGCCAATGCCGGCGGCTTGGCGCTGCGCTTCGCTGAGCCGGCCGTGCGAGGTCGTGGCGGGATGGGTGATGATCGACTTGGTGTCGCCCAGGTTGGTGGCGATGCTCAGCACGCGGGTGCTGTCGATGACATGGAAGGCCTTGGCGCGCGCGGCCTTGGCGTCCTCGGCGCGCACGTCGAAGGACAGCACCGCGCCGCCCAGCCCCGACTGCTGGCGCATCGCCAGCGCGTGCTGTGGGTGCGACTCCAGGCCCGGGTAGTACACGCGCGCCACCGCCGGGTGGCGTTCCAACCACTGCGCCACGGCCAGCGTCGCCTCGCTCTGCGCCTTCATGCGCAGTGCCAGGGTCTCCAGGCCCTTCAGCACCACCCAGGCATTGAACGGTGACAGCGTCATGCCTGCCGTGCGCAGCGTGGGGCCGAACACGTCGTGGATCAGGCGGCGCGCACCGCACAGCGCGCCGGCCATCACCCGGCCCTGTCCGTCGAGGTACTTGGTGCCGGCATGCATCACCAGGTCGGCGCCAAGTTCCAGCGGGCGCTGCAGCACCGGCGAGCAGAAGGTGTTGTCCACCGTCAGCAACGCGCCGGCCGCATGCGCGATGTCGGCCAGCGCGGCGATGTCGCACACATCGGTCAGCGGGTTGGTCGGCGTCTCGGCGAACAGCAGTTTCGTGTTGGGCTGGATCGCCGCGCGCCATTCGGCCAGGTCGGTCTGCGACACGAAACTCGTCTCGACGCCGAACTTGGCGAACTCCTTGGCGAACAGGCTCACGGTGGAACCGAATACCGAGCGCGAGCACAGCACATGGTCGCCGGCCTTCAGCAGGCCCATCACCAGCAGCAGGATCGCGCTCATGCCGGTGGCGGTGGCCACGGCGGCCTCGGCGCCTTCCATGGCGGCGAGCCGAGCCTCCAGGCTGCGCACCGTGGGGTTGCTGGTGCGCCCGTAGGTGAAGTCCTCCATATCGGCAAAGCGCCGCGCCGAAGTCTCGGCATCGGGCTGCACGAAGGACGTGGTCAGGAACAGGCCCTCGCTGTTCTCGCCGTGCTGGCTGGGGGCCAGCGCAGTGCGCACGGCCAGCGTCTGCGGGCGCAGGCCTTCTGGCAGCCGGGCGCGGGCCAGGCGCGCTGCCTCGTGGTCGTTGTCGCTCATCATGGGCTGTCGGCGTTGTGCAGCGCCAGGCGGGTGCGTTCGTCGGCGCTGTCCTCGTCGTCGTTGCGGGCCACGCTGCGCTGTGCCTGCATGGCGGCAAAGTCTTCCACCGAGACGTCGCCGGTGATGTAGCGGCCATCGAAGCACGAGGCCTCGAAGCCGTCGAGCCTGGGGTTCAGCGCGCCGACCACGCGCTTCATCGCGTCGACGTCCTGGTAGATCAGCGCGTCGGCGCCGATGTAGTCGCGGATCTGCTCGATGCTGCGGTCGGCAGCGATCAACTCCTCGCGCGTCGGCATGTCGATGCCATAGACGTTGGGAAAGCGCACCGGCGGCGCAGCCGAGGCCATGTAGACCTTGCGCGCGCCGGCTTCGCGCGCCATCTGCACGATCTCCTTGCTGGTGGTGCCGCGCACGATCGAGTCGTCGACCAGCAGCACGTTGCGGCCCTTGAACTCCACGCCGATGGCGTTGAGCTTCTGGCGCACGCTCTTCTTGCGCACCGCCTGCCCCGGCATGATGAAGGTGCGGCCGACGTAGCGGTTCTTGACGAAACCCTCGCGATAGGGCTTGCCCAGCTTCTGCGCCAGCTGCATGGCCGAGGGCCGGCTCGATTCGGGGATCGGGATGACGACGTCGATCTCGCTCGGCGGCATCGTCGAAATGACCCGCTGCGCCAGCGTCTCGCCCAGGTTCAGCCGCGCCTGGTAGACCGAGATGCCGTCGAGTACCGAATCCGGACGCGCCAGGTAGACGAACTCGAACATGCATGGGTGCAGCGTCGGATGGGCGGCGCACTGCTGCGTGTGCAGCCGGCCGTCGACATCGATGAAGACCGCCTCGCCCGGCGCCACGTCGCGCAACACGTGCCGGCCGGTGCCTTCGATGGCCACCGATTCGCTGGCCACCATGTACTCGGGGCCCTCGTCCGTCTGCAACTGGCCGATGGCCAGCGGGCGGATGCCGTAGGGGTCACGGAAGGCCAGCAGCCCGTGGCCGGCGATCAGTGCGATCACCGCGTACGAGCCCTTGATCCGCTTGTGCACCGCCGCCACCGCGGCAAACACCGCCTGTGGCGTGAGCGGCAGGTCGCGCACCGCGACCTCGATCTCGTGCGCCAGGATGTTGATCAGCACCTCGGTGTCGCTCTCGGTGTTGATGTGGCGGCGGTCGATGCGGAACAGTTCGCTCTTCAGTGCCGTGGTGTTGGTCAGGTTGCCGTTGTGCACCAGCACGATGCCGAACGGCGCGTTGACATAGAAGGGCTGCGCCTCCTCCTCGCTCCAGGCATTGCCTGCCGTCGGGTAGCGCACCTGGCCCAGGCCGATGCTGCCGGGCAGCGCTCGCATGTTGCGCGTGCGGAAGACATCGCGCACCATGCCGCGCGCCTTGTGCATGAAGCACTTGGTGCCCTGCATCGTGACGATGCCGGCCGCATCCTGGCCACGGTGCTGCAGCAGCAGCAGCGCGTCATAGAGCAGCTGGTTGACGGGCGACTTGGAAATGGCACCGACGATCCCGCACATGTTCAGGTTTCCTTCGATGCAGTGGTCTTCAAGCCGGCAGGAACTGCGCGATGTCGGGCGGCAGCAGCGGCTTGATGCCCTGCATCGCCACCGCCAGCCATTGCACGCCCTGCGAACGGGCCCAAAGCTCCGAACTGGCTGCCGGCGTCAGCGCCACCACCGTGGCCAGCACCATCAGCAGCAGCACACCGCGCAGCAGGCCGAAAGCCGCACCGAGCACGCGGTCGGCACCGCGCAGCGGCGTGGCATTGACCAGCAGGCGCAGCAACCGCGAAGCCAGGCCCCAGCCGATGAGCACGGCCATGAAGGCGACCGCGAAGCTGGCTGCGTAGTTGACGCTCGAACCCGGTTCGCCCAGCGGCAGATGCGGCGCCCAGACCGGCGCCAGCGCATGCGCGGCGAACCAGGCCACGACCCAGCCCATCAGCGCCAGCGCCTCGAGCACGAAGCCGCGCCACAGGCCCAGGCCCAGCGACAGCAGCAGCACGCCGAGCATGGTCAGGTCAATCCAGCCGAGTGGGTCCATTACAGACTCAGGACGTTGGCGGCAAGCCCGGCGGACTTGATGCGCGATGCGGCCTTCTCGGCCTCCTCGCGGCTGACGAAGGGGCCGACGCGCACGCGGGTGCGCGCGCCGGTTTCAGTTTCGACCACCTGGGTGTAGGTCTTCAGGCCGAGCTTCTCGACCTTCTGACGCGCCTCGCGCAGCGTCTCGGCATCGCTGTAGGCACCGGCCTGCACGACGAAGCGCCCGGCCTTCGGCTCCGACGCGGTGGCTGCCGGTGGTGTGACGGCCGCCACCGGTTTGCCTTCGAGCAGCGCCTGCGCACGCTGCGCCTCGGCCTTGTCGTCCGCCGCCGAGACCGCGGCACGCGCGGCCGAGGCTGGGGCGGCAGCCGGGGCGCTGGCCACACGCTCCACACGCGGCGCCTGCGACGCCGGCAGTGCGGCTGCGTCCGCTGCCGGTGCCTGGGCTTGGGTGGCAGGCGGCGCGGCTTCGGCCGGCAGCTCGGCCACCAGCGGGCCGCCCGCGCGCGGCGTTTCCGTGGCGGCGCCCTTGGCCGGCGGCAGCTTCAGCGGCGGCACGTTGTCGCGCGCCGGAATCTCGATCGGAATGTCCACCGCAATCGGCCGCGGCTGCGTCTCGAAGAGCAATGGGAAACCGATGATGCCCACGCCGACCAGCACCGCCGCTCCGATCAGCCGGCGACGGGCGCGCGTGCGCGCGGCCTGCACCGACGCCGCTTCGTCGACGGCACCCGCCGGGGCCGGGCTGTCTTGGCGCTTGAGGAATGAAAGCACTGGCTAGCGTCCGCTACGGTGAAGGGCCCAGGTCTGTTCGGCGCTGCCGGCAGCCTGCTCCAAGAGGGTCTCGCCCCGGCCGCGCGAGCCGCCGCAAGCTGCGCGAGCCACGCCTTCAGCCGCTGTGCGCAGTGCGTGTGCGCGGCACGCCATCCTTCAGCACGCCACCGACACAGAGGAACGATCCGAAGACCACGATTCTATCAGCCGGGTCTGCTGCAGCGAGGGCCGCGCGCAGCGCCGCGGACGGCGATTCGTGGCAGCTCGACGCTTCGGCCAGCGCAGGCACGGTGTCGCGCAGCATGCGCTCCAGTTCTTCGGCCGTAGCCGCGCGCGGCACCGGCAGGTCGCTCAGAAACCAGCGATCCACCAGCGCGGCCAGGCGCGCCACCGTGCCGGCGATGTCCTTGTCGCGCATGGCGCCGAACACCGCATGGGTGCGTGGGTAGAAGCCCATCTGGTCGAGGTTGAATGCCAGCGCGGCCGCGGCCTGTGGGTTGTGGGCCACGTCGAGCACCAGCACCGGCTGTCCCGGCACGATCTGGAAGCGTCCCGCCAGCTCCACCGTGGCCAGGCCGCTGCGCACCGCCTGGGCGGTGATCGGCAGCCGATCGCGCAAGGCCTCGAACACGGCCAGCACGCCGCTGGCGTTGAGCAGCTGATTGGCACCGCGCAACGCGGGATAGGCCAGCGCGTTGCGGCGCCGGCCGCGGCCCTGCCATGACCATTGCTGGCGGTCGCCGGCATGGTTGAAGTCGCGGCCCATCAGCCACAGGTCGGCGCCGATGTCGTCCGCATGGCGCAGCACACTGGCCGGCGGCACCGGGTCGCTGACCACCGCCGGCCGGCCCGCTCGCAGGATGCCCGCCTTCTCGAAGCCGATCGATTCGCGGTCCGGCCCCAGGTAGTCCATGTGGTCCAGGTCGATGCTGGTGATCAGCGCGCAGTCGCCGTCGACCGCGTTGACCGCATCGAGCCGCCCGCCCAGTCCGACTTCGAGAATCACCACGTCCAGCTCGGCCAGCGAAAGCGCGCGCATGATGGCCAGCGTGGTGAACTCGAAATAGGTCAGCGGCAGCTCGCCGCGCGCCTGCTCGACCGCGGCAAAGTGCGCCAGCAGGTCCTCGGCCGCCACGCTGCGCCCGCTGATGCGGCAGCGCTCCTCGAAATGCACCAGGTGCGGCTTGATGTACAGCCCGGTGCGGTAGCCGGCATGGCGCGCAATGGATTCGAGCATCGCGCAGCTGGAGCCCTTGCCGTTGGTGCCAGCCACAGTGATCACCGGCACCTTGAAACGAAGGCCCAAGCGCTCGCGCACCGACGTGACGCGGTGCAGCGTCATATCGATGCTCTTGGGATGCAGGCGCTCGCAGTGCGCGAGCCACGCGTCGAGGGTGGCGGGGCTGGACATGGGCGGCGAAGCTACGGCCGCGACATTCGCGCCGCCACAATGGAGACGTTCAGGCGACAGCGTCAGCGCTCTGGCGCTGCAGCATGGCCAGAGCCCGGGCAATGGTCTGGCGCAGTTGGCGCCGGTCGACGATCATGTCGAGAGCGCCCTTGCCGATCAGGAACTCGGCGCGCTGGAAGCCTTCGGGCAGCGTCTCGCGCACGGTGTTCTCGATGACCCGCGGTCCGGCAAAGCCGATCAGCGCCTTCGGCTCGGCGATCACCAAGTCGCCCATGAAGGCAAAGCTGGCCGACACGCCGCCCATGGTGGGGTCGGCGAGCACGCTGATGTAGGGCAGCCGCGCCTTAGCCAGGTGCGTCAGCGCGGCATTGGTCTTGGCCATCTGCAGCAGGCTGAGCAAGCCCTCCTGCATGCGCGCACCGCCGGTGGCAGTGAAGGACACGAACGGCACCTTCTGCTCGATGGCGGTCTCGACGCCGCGCACGAAGCGCTCGCCCACCACCGAGCCCATCGAACCGCCCATGAACTCGAACTCGAAGCACGCCGCGACCAGCGGCACGCTCATCACCGCGCCGCCGAAGACCACCAGCGCATCGGTCTCGCCAGTGGATTCGAGCGCGGCCTTCAGACGCTCGGGGTACTTCTTGCTGTCCTTGAACTTCAGCGCGTCAACCGGCAGCACCTCCTGGCCGATCTCGTAGCGGCCCTCGGGGTCGAGGAAGGCGTCGAGACGTGCACGCGCGCCGATGCGGTGGTGATGGTCGCATTTCGGGCAGACATTGACGTTCTGCTCCAGGTCGGTCTTGTACAGCACCGTCTCGCACGACGGACACTTGATCCACAGACCTTCCGGCACCGAGCGACGTTCGCTCGGGTCGTTCTGCTGGATCTTCGGCGGCAGCAGCTTTTCCAACCAGCTCATGCTTGGGCTCCTTGGGTCATCTCGTCCAGCGCGCCGCGGATGCCGGCGATGAAATCCCGGCCCGCGCGCTCGACATTGTCGCGCGGCTCGACTTCCAGCACCTGCACCAGGCGGGTGCCGATGACCACCGCGTCGGCCACCTCGGCCACGGCACAGGCGCTGGTGGCGTCGCGGATACCGAAGCCGACGCCGACCGGCACCGTCACCTGGGCGCGGATGCGCGGCACCATGGCGGCCACCCCGGCGGTGTCCAGGTGGCCTGCGCCGGTCACGCCCTTCAGCGAGACGTAATAGACGTAGCCGCTGGCCAGCCGGCCGACCTGGCGGATGCGCGAATCGGTGGAGGTCGGCGCCAGCAGGAAGATCGGGTCCAGGCCATGCCGGCGCAAATTGGCGGCGAAGGCTTCGCATTCCTCGGGCGGATAGTCCACCACCAGCACGCCATCGACGCCGGCCTCGGCCGCCGCGGCGATGAAGGCGCCGCCGCCATGGCGCTGGTCATAGCGCTCGATCGGGTTGGCATAGCCCATCAGCACCACCGGCGTGGCTGCATCGCTGCGGCGAAAGCGGCGCACCGCCTCCAGCACCTGCGGCATGCCGACGCCGCGGGCCAGCGCGCGCTCGGAGGCCTTCTGGATCACCGGGCCGTCGGCCATCGGGTCGGAAAAGGGCACGCCCAGTTCGATGATGTCGGCCCCGCCGGCCACCAGGCCGCGCATGATCTCCGGCGTGGCGTCGGCAAAGGGGTCCCCCACGGTGACATAGGGGATCAGCGCCTTGCGGCCGCTCGAGCGCAGCGCATCCAGCGTGCCCGCGATCCGGCTCATGCGCGCACCTCGATGGTCTGCGCACCCTTGACCGCCTGGCCCTGGCACGACGGCCGGCAATAGAAGGCGGCGCCCGACAGGTCGGCCACGGTGCCGATGTCCTTGTCGCCACGGCCCGACAGATTGACCAGCAGGTGCTGGTCGGGGCGCATCGTCGGCGCGAGCTTCATCGCATAGGCCAGCGCATGGCTGGATTCCAGCGCCGGAATGATGCCTTCGGCCCGGCACAGGTGATGGAAGGCGGCCAGCGCCTCGCCGTCGGTGACGCTGACGTATTCGGCACGACCGATGTCATGCAGGTACGCATGCTCCGGACCGACACCGGGGTAGTCCAGGCCGGCCGAGACCGAGTGGGTCTCGATGATCTGGCCGTTGTCGTCCTGCAGCAGGTAGGTGCGGTTGCCGTGCAGCACGCCCGGCGAGCCGGCGGTGATCGATGCCGCATGCTTGCCGGTTTCGATGCCCTGCCCCGCGGCCTCGACGCCGATCAGGCGCACCGCCTCGTGCTTGATGTAGGGGTAGAAGATGCCCATCGCGTTGCTGCCGCCGCCGACGCAGGCGATCACCGCGTCGGGCTGACGTCCGGCCAAGGCCGGCATCTGCGTCAGGCACTCCTCGCCGATCACGCTCTGGAAGTCGCGCACCATCTCCGGGTACGGCGCCGGGCCGGCCACGGTGCCGATGATGTAGAAGGTGTTCTCGACATTCGTCACCCAGTCGCGCAGCGCCTCGTTGAGCGCGTCCTTCAGCGTCTTGCTGCCGGATTCCACCGGCACCACCTGCGCGCCCAGCAGGTGCATGCGGTAGACGTTGGGCGACTGGCGCTTCATGTCCTCGCTGCCCATGTAGACCACGCACTCCATGCCGTAGCGCGCGCAGATCGTCGCCGTGGCCACGCCGTGCTGCCCCGCGCCGGTTTCGGCGATGACCCGCGGCTTGCCCATGCGCCGCGCCAGCAGCGCCTGGCCGATGGTGTTGTTGATCTTGTGTGCGCCGGTGTGGTTCAGGTCCTCGCGCTTCAGGTAGATCTGCGCGCCGCCCAGTTCGCGGCTGGTGCGCGCGGCGTGGTACACCGGGCTCGGCCGGCCGACGAAGTGCGCCAGTTCGCTGCGGAACTCGGCCAGGAAGGCGGCCTCGTTGCGGTAGTGCGCATAGGCGGCCTTCAGTTCGTCCAGTGCATGGACCAGGGTTTCGGCAACGAAGCTGCCGCCGTACGGCCCGAAATGCCCGCTCGGATCGGGCTGTTGATAGTTCAGCATGTCGAAGATGTTCCTCAGTGTGTGGCGGTGATGCGGGCATCGGCCTCGCGCACCGCATCGCAGAACCGGCGCATCGCCTGGGCATCCTTGATGCCCTTGGCGCTTTCCACGCCGGAGCTCACGTCAACGGCCCAGGGCCGGACGCGACACACCCCGTCGATCACGTTGGCTGCGTTCAACCCACCAGACAAAACGACCGGAAGGGGCACGCTTGGAGGAATGAGTGACCAATCAAAGACCTTTCCACCCCCGCCATAACCCTCGACATGGGTGTCGAGCAGCAGGGCCTGTGCGCTGGCGAAGCGCGACGCAAAGTCTAACAAATCGAAGCCCGGCGTCATGCGCGCGGCGCGCAGGTAGGCGCGCTGCGGCGCCTGGCACTGCGCCACGGACTCGTCGCCATGGAACTGCAGCAGCGCATGCGGCACCGCCTCCAGCGCCGAGCGCAGCAGCGCTGGCGTGGCGTTGACCAGCAGCAGCACCGGCGTGACGAAGGGCGGCAGCCGTCGCGCCAGCACCGCGGCGCGCGCCGGGTTGACATGGCGCGGGCTCTTGTCGTAGAGCACGAAGCCGATGCCGTCGGCCCCGGCCATCACCGCGGCGTCGACATCGGCCTCGCGCGTCAGGCCGCAGATCTTGATGCGCGTGCGCATCAATCAGGGCAGCCAGTCCATGGCCGGTGTGTGTTCGGGAATCGCATGCCGGGCATCGTAGTACGGTCCGACGAAGTACAGCCCGTCCGGGGCGAATGTGGGCGCCGCCGCGTCGCGGCTGCGCGCAGCCAGCACCTCGGCCATCCAGCCCGGGCTCTGGCGGCCCTCGCCGACCACCAGCAGGCAGCCCATCAGGTTGCGCACCATGTGATGCAGGAAGGCGCTGGCGTCGAAATCGAAGCGCCAGTAGGCGCCGCGCTGCTCGATGCGGATGCTGCGCATCGTCTTCACCGGCGACAGCGCCTGGCATTCGGCCGCGCGGAAGGAGCTGAAATCGTGCTCGCCGATGAGCAACGCCGCCGCGGCGCGCATCGACTCGCCGTCCAGCGGTTTGAAGCTCCAGCCGCACAGGCTGTGCTCCAGTGCCGGCCGCACGGCCGACTGCAGCAGCAGGTAGCGATAGCGCCGGCCCAGCGCCGAACGCCGTGCATCGAAGTCCGCCGCCACCGCCTGGCACCACTGCAAGGCGATGTCGCGCTCGAGGTAGCGGTTGGTACCGCGCACCCAGGAGAAGGCGTCGCGCTGCACCGGCACGTCGCAATGCAGCACCTGGTTCAGTGCATGCACGCCGCTGTC
Organism: uncultured Pseudomonadota bacterium; assembly: GCA_963818005.1. Classification (GTDB taxonomy): domain Bacteria; phylum Pseudomonadota; class Gammaproteobacteria; order Burkholderiales; family Burkholderiaceae_C; genus Rubrivivax. The sequence continues at coordinate 79,478 of CAWFQP010000023.1, read as the reverse complement.
GGTGCGCCCGGCGCAGACAGTGCTGATCGGGGTGGCGGCGAACTCGGACAAGGCGGCCTGGACACGGTCCTGCAGCGTGCGGCCGTCGGGCTGCGACTGCCAGCCGTGGTAGTGGGTGCCGCGATAGCTCAGGCCAAGCGCCAGGCGCTGCGGTTGCGGATCGGGCATGCACGCATTGTGTGGCAAGGCCACCTGAAAGCGCGAAGGGCCCCGCAGGGCCCTTCGTCGTTGCTTCGCCTGGTCAGTTCAGGCTGTCGAGCATGCCCTGGGCCTTGGTCCGCAGCGAGCCCTCGGCACTGGCCAGGACTTCTTCGAGCAGGTCGCGAGCGCCTTCCATGTCGCCGATCTGGCGGAACTCCTCGGCCAGTTCGAACTTGCGCGCCAACGGGTCGGCATCGTCGTCGCTCAACTCGAAGGACGGCAGCGACGCGGCAAAGTCGTCGTCGGCCGCCAGCGGCGCCGGCCGCGACGAGGCGCCGCCCTTGTCGTCGTCCAGCGTCAGCTCGCCCAGGTCGAAGTCCAAACCACCCGCGGCGGCAGTCGATGCTGACGCCACGGTCTGCGGCTTTTCCAGGCCCGGCAGATCGATCGAGAACGGCGCGTCGTCAGACAGCGCCGCCGCGGTGGTGAACGGCCGGGTCACCTCCAATGCGCTGGGCGCCGCGTCACTGCGGGTGCTGCCAGCCAGGTTGAGGTCGAGCTCGAGATCCAGGTTCGGCGCCGCGTCCAGGGAGAGCGGCTCGGAAATCGGTCCCACGGGTGCCTTGGCCTGCACCGACTGGGGCATTGTGGTGGCGTCGAGTGGTTCGACCAACCGGCCACCTTCGCGCACCAGCATGTCGGGCTGGCCCCCCGGCGCGTACAGCGGGTTGTCGGCATCGATCTGCCGACCCAGTGCCTGAGCCTTGTGCCATTCTTCGTTGTCGGCCCCGGTCAATGCGAACAACTGGCCAGCCAGCAACTCGAAACCCTTGGTGTCCCGCCGCTTGGCATAGACCTCGAGCAACTTGCTACGCACCGCCAGTCGATCCGGGTTGGCACGCATCGCCTCCTTCAGAATCTCCTCGGCCTGCAGGTCGCGACCATAGGCCAGGTAGACATCGGCCTCGGCGACGGGATCGACATCGCCGATGGCATCGAGCTGGCTCAGCGAGTAGCTCATCGACGACGCCGACGAGGTGGCACTGGGCGCATCGTGGGTGTCGATGCGCTGGCCGCCGCTCGCGCCGAAGAAGGAATCCGGCTGCAGACGGCTTTCCAGGAATGAGGTTTCGCGCTCGCCCTTGCGCAGGCGCCCGCGCATGCGGTACGCGCCGAGGCCGGCGATCAACGCCACAAGCACGCCGGCACCCGGCAGCACCATCGGGTTGTCGAGCAGCGAATCCAGCAAGCTGGGTTCTTCGACCGGGGCAGGCGGCACGGCCTTGGGCGGCGGCTGCACGGCCGGCGCGGCAGCCACAACGGCCGGAGCCGACGCGGCAACCACCGGGGCGACCGCCACGGTGGCCACCGGCGGTGCGGAAGCCACGGGCGTGGCCGCAGCTGCAGCGACCGCCGGCGCCGGCGCGGCCGAGCTGGCAGCTTCACCCTGAAGTTGCTTCAGTTCCGCGACGTTGCGCGACAACTCTGCCTCACGTGTAGCGGCGTCCTTCTTCTCGGTGTCCTTCGAAACCGCCGCTTCCGGCGCGGAGGCCTTGACCCCGCCCTGGCTCAAGGTCAGCTTGTCCGGCGTCGGCGCAGCGGCCTGCTTGCTGTCCTGCACCGAGGCCTGCACGCTGCCCTTGGCCTGACGCGCTGGTTCCTCGGTCTTCTGGGTGGTCACACCCGAAGCCAGCTGCTGCCTGTAGGCGGCGAAATCGGCGCTCTGCGCCCGGATCACTTCGCGTGCCTCGGGTGCGCTGACCTGCTGCACGGCCTCGGTCGCCGGGATGGTGAGCATCTGACCGGCCTTCAGCCGGTTCATGTTGTTGTCGACAAAGGCGTCCGGGTTGCCGCGGAACAGAGCCACCAGCATCTGGTCAAGAGACACACTCTGCGGCTGCACGCCCTTGGCAATGCGGCTGAGCGAATCGCCCGGGCGCACGCGGTATTGGTCCCCCGCCGCAGCGACTGCCGGTGCCTGGACGGCTGCAGCCTTGGGTGCAGGCGCCGGCGTCTCGGGCCGAGGCGGTGCGCGGCGCTCCGGGCTGGGCGCAGGCGCAGCATCGCCGGGTGGGGGTGCGGCCTGGGCCACACGGGGAGACGGCTGCGTCGGCGTCGGCGCCGGGGCTGCCGAGATGGCCGGGGCGACGCTGGGCGCCGGGGCGGCCGCCATGTTGCGCGGTGTGCCCGGCGGGTCGAGCAGCAACGTGTATTCGCGCACGAGGCGGCCGCTGGCCCAGTTCATTTCCAGGATCACGTCGACGAAGGGCTCGACCACGGCGCGGTCGCTGGTCACCCGCAGATAGGAGCGGCCATCCTGACGCTTCATCATCTGCACCCGAGTGCCAGGCAGCACGGAGTTGTAGTCCACGCCAGCAGCGCGGTAGGCATCGGGCGAGGCCACGCGCAATGTCAGGGTGCCTGCTTCCTCGGGTGTCAGACTGGTGACGTCGATCTCGGCGCGAAGGGGTTCACCCAGCGCCGATTGCACGATCAGGCGACCCAGTCCGAGTGCCTGCGCATTCACGCCCCACAGACATGCGGTGGCGATGGCCAAGCCGCTCAGCGCGAAGCGCCCTGCATTCAACTTGCGATGTTTCAAAGCGTCTCCCAAGGTGAGCACTGGAGCCCATCTCCATTGCCCATCAACATCGACCATTCCGGCCCGCCCACGAGCCCGGCCCGGCCACGCCGGTGCGAGCTAAATCACATTGCTGACAAGCATATAGGCTTACAAGCTCATGCGAATGCTGATGTTCGGGCGCAAACCATGCCGTTTCGGGTCTTTGTCGCACCTTGTTGCCCCGCGGCAACGCCCACTTCGGCATCGCTGCGGCACGCCTCAGGCTTCGAGCAGGATGCGCAGCATGCGGCGCAGCGGCTCAGCCGCACCCCACAGCAGCTGATCGCCGATGGTGAAGGCACCGAGGTACTCCGGGCCCAGCGCCATCTTGCGCAGCCGGCCCACCGGGATGTCCATCGTGCCGGTCACCGCCACCGGGGTGAGCTGGCGCACGCTGGCCTCGCGCGTGTTCGGCACCAGCTTGACCCAGGCGTTGTCGTGGGCGATCAGGCCCTCGATGTCGGCCAGCGGCACGTCCTTCTTCAGCTTGATGGTCAGCGCCTGGCTGTGGCAGCGCATCGCGCCGACACGCACGCAGATCGAGTCGATCGGCGTGGCCGGCGTGCCGAAGCCCGGGCCGCGGCCGAGGATCTTGTTGGTCTCGGCGCCGCCCTTCCACTCTTCCAGGCTGGTGCCGTCGCCGCGGTCGGCGTCGATCCAGGGGATCAGGCTGCCGCCCAGCGGCACGCCGAAGTGGGCGATCTCGTCGTCGCCCAGCGCGCGCTGCCTGGCCACCACCTTGCGGTCGATCTCCAGGATCGCCGAAGCCGGGTCGTGCAGCAGGTCGCGCACCTCGGTGTGCAGCGTGCCGTACTGCGTCAGCAGCTCGCGCATGTGCTGCGCGCCGCCGCCCGAGGCCGCCTGGTAGGTGGTGCAGGTCATCCATTCCACCAGGTCGGCCTTGAACAGCGCGCCCACGCCCATCAGCATGCAGCTGACCGTGCAGTTGCCGCCGATGTAGTCGCGCACGCCGCGCTTCAAGGCGTCCTGGATGACATTCAGGTTGACCGGGTCGAGGATGATGACCGCGTCATCCTGCATGCGCAGCGTCTTGGCCGCGTCGATCCAGTAGCCCTTCCAGCCGGCCGCGCGCAGTTCGGGGTAGACCTTCTTGGTGTATTCGCCGCCCTGCGCGGTGATGATGATCTCGCAGCGCTTCAGCGCGGCGATGTCGTAGGCGTCGAAGAGCTTGCTCTCGTTCTTTGCCTCGGCCGGGGCGGCGCCGCCGGCGTTGCTGGTGGAGAAGAACACCGGCTCGATCAGCGCGAAGTCGCCTTCGGCGCGCATGCGCTCCAGCAACACCGAGCCGACCATGCCGCGCCAGCCGACGAGACCCGTGAGAACCTGCTTTGCCATTTTGAATCGCCCCTTGATTGATGAAGGTTTTCTGTTCCGGCTCGGTTCGCCGGATACAGAAAGGGCGAAACGAGACCGAGCTGTCTAGCTCTTGGTAATGGTGGTTTTGGTGCGCAGCGCGGCCACGACGGCGTCGCCCATTTCGCGCGTGCCCACCTTCTGCGTGCCCTCGGACCCGATGTCCGGCGTGCGATACCCGCTGGCCAGCACCTGCTGGACGGCCGACTCGATGCGGTCGGCAGCCTGGGCTTGTTGGAGCGAGTAGCGAAGCATCATGGCAGCAGACAGGATTGTAGCCAGCGGGTTGGCGATTCCCTGGCCGGCAATGTCCGGCGCGCTGCCATGGCTGGGTTCGTACAGGCCCTTGTTGCGTGCGTCCAACGACGCCGAGGGCAGCATGCCGATCGAGCCGGTGAGCATGGCCGCCGCATCGGACAGGATGTCGCCGAACATGTTGCCGGTGACCACCACGTCGAACTTCTTCGGCGCCTTGACCAGCTGCATCGCGGCGTTGTCCACGTACATGTGGTCCAGTTCCACGTCCGGATACTGCGCGTGCACTTCGGTGACCACGTCCTTCCAGAACTGGAAGGTCTCCAGCACGTTGGCCTTGTCGACGCTGGTGACGCGCTTGTTGCGCTGGCGCGCGGCCTGGAAGGCCACATGGGCGATGCGCTCGATCTCCGGCTTGCTGTAGCGCATGGTGTCGAAGGCTTCTTCGGCACCGGGGAAATGCCCGTCCACCGCGATGCGGCGGCCGCGCGGCTGGCCGAAGTAGATGTCGCCGGTGAGCTCGCGAATGATCAGCATGTCCAGGCCCGCCACCAGCTCCGGCTTCAGGCTGGAGGCCGCCGTCAGCTGCGGGTAGCAGATGGCCGGGCGGAAGTTGGCAAACAGCCCCAGGTGCTTGCGCAGCCCGAGGATCGCCTGCTCGGGGCGCAGCGCGCGTTCGAGCTTGTCGTACTTCCAGTCACCGACCGCGCCGAAAAGGATGGCGTCGGCCTCCTTGGCCAGCTTCAGCGTGGATTCGGGCAGCGGATGGCCGGCGGCTTCGTAGGCCGCGCCGCCCACCGGCGCGGTTTCGGTTTCGAACTTCAGGTCCAGCGCGTTCAGCACCTTCACGGCCTCGGCCATGATCTCGGGGCCGATGCCATCACCGGGCAGCAGGGCTATCTTCATCGATCGTTTTCGGTGTCAGGCCAGATTGCGGTGCGCCAGCCAGGGCATCTTCGCCAGGCGTTCGGCTTCGAAGGCGCGGATCTTGTCGGCATGGCGCAGCGTCAGGCCGATGTCGTCGAAGCCGTTGAGCAGGCAGTACTTGCGGAAGGCCTCGACCTCGAAGGGCAATTCGCTGCCGTCGGGCTTGACGATCACCTGCCGCGGCAGATCGATGGTCAATGCGTAGCCGACGAAACCCTTCACCTCGTCGAACAACTGCGCCACCTGGGCTTCCGGCAGCTGGATCGGCAGCAGCCCGTTCTTGAAGCAGTTGTTGAAGAAGATGTCGGCGTAGCTGGGTGCGATCAGCGCACGGAAGCCGAACTGCTCCAGCGCCCAGGGCGCATGCTCGCGGCTGGAGCCGCAGCCGAAGTTGCGCCGCGCCAGCAGCACCGACGCGCCGGCATAACGCGGCTGGTTGAGCACGAAGTCCGGGTTCGGCTTGCGCGAACCGGGGTCCTGGCCCGGCTCGCCCTTGTCCAGGTAGCGCCATTCGTCGAACAGGTTCGGGCCGAAGCCCGAGCGCTGGATCGACTTCAGGAACTGCTTCGGGATGATCGCGTCGGTGTCGACGTTCTCGCGGTCCATCGGGGCGACGAGGCCCTGGTGCACGGTGAAGGCTCGCATCGGCGTCTACTTCTTCTTGGCGGCGTTCTCGATGCTGTCGCCGGCAATCGAGATGTCCTTGCCCATGCCGGCAATGGTGTTGCAGCCGGCCAGCAGCGCCAGCACGGTGAGGCAGACAAAAACTTTGTTCATGTCCTGAGCTCCTTGGGTCAGACGAGGCGACGCACGTCGACGAAATGGCCTTGCAGCGCGGCCGCTGCGGCCATGGCCGGGCTGACCAGGTGCGTGCGTCCGCCGTTGCCCTGGCGCCCTTCGAAGTTGCGGTTGCTGGTGGAGGCGCAGCGTTCGCCGGGCTCCAGCCGGTCGGCGTTCATCGCCAGGCACATGCTGCAGCCGGGTTCGCGCCATTCGAAGCCGGCCGCCTTGAACACCTTGTCCAGGCCCTCGGCCTCGGCCTGCGCCTTCACCAGGCCAGAGCCCGGCACGACCAGCGCCAGCTTGACGTTGGCTGCGACCTTGCCGCCGACCTTTCTGACGACGGCGGCCGCATCACGCAGGTCCTCGATGCGGCTGTTGGTGCACGAACCGATGAACACCTTGTCGACGTGAACGTCGGCCAGCGGCTTGTTCGGCTCCAGGCCCATGTAGGCCAGCGCGCGCTCGATGGCACCGCGCTTGACGGCATCCTTCTCCTTGTCGGGATCGGGCACGCGGTCCTCGATCGACAGCACCATCTCCGGGCTCGTGCCCCATGTGACCTGCGGACGGATCTGCGCCGCGTCGAGTTCGACCACCGCGTCGAAATGCGCACCCGGGTCGGACTGCAGCGTGCGCCACGTGGCCACCGCCTGGTCCCATTCCACACCCGTGGGCGCGAAGGGCCGGCCCTTGACGTAGGCCAGCGTCTTGTCGTCCACGCCACCAGCCCGGCGCGCGCGCCGGCCTCGATGGCCATGTTGCACACCGTCATGCGCCCTTCCATGCTGAGCGCGCGGATGGCCGAGCCGCCGAACTCGATGGTGGTGCCGGTGCCACCGGCGGTGCCGATGCGGCCGATGATGGCCAGCACGATGTCCTTGGCGGTGACGCCGCGCTGCACCTGGCCCTCGACCTTGATCAGCAGGTTCTTCGCCTTCTTGGCCAGCAGCGTCTGCGTGGCCATCACGTGCTCGACCTCGCTGGTGCCGATGCCGTGCGCCAGCGCACCGAAGGCGCCGTGCGTGCTGGTGTGGCTGTCGCCGCAGACGACGGTCATGCCGGGCAGCGTGGCGCCCTGCTCCGGCCCGATGACATGCACGATGCCCTGGCGCTTGTCCAGGAACGGAAAGTACGCCGCCGCACCGAAGGCCTTGATATTGGCGTCGAGTGTCACGACCTGCTGCTTGCTGGTCGGGTCGACGATGCCGTCGTAGCCGCGCTCCCAGCCGGTGGTCGGCGTGTTGTGGTCGGCGGTGGCGACGATCGAACTGGTGCGCCAGACCTTGCGCCCGGCCAGGCGCAGGCCCTCGAAGGCCTGCGGGCTGGTGACCTCGTGCACCAGGTGGCGGTCGATGTACAGCACCGAGGTGCCGTCTTCTTCCGTGTGGACGACATGGTCGTCCCACAGCTTGTCGTACAGGGTGCGTGCGCTCATGCGTCGGGACCAGGCGGGAAAACAAGCATTTTCTCGCGATTTCGCGCCGCCACCGGTTCGAACCTGTAAATGCACCCGCCGGCGCCTTGCCGACAGTGCCACCAGCGCGGCAAGCGCAAGCCTCAGGCCAGCGCCTTGACCACCTCCGGCGGCGCCTGCACCAGTTCGATCAGCACACCTTCGCCGCCCAGCGGGAACTCGTCGTTGCCCTTCGGGTGGACGAAGCAGATGTCGTGGCCGGCCGCGCCCTTGCGGATGCCGCCCGGCGCGAAGCGCACGCCGTTCGCGCTCATCCACTGCACCGCCTTGGGCAGGTCGTCGATCCACAGGCCGACATGGTTCAGCGGCGTCGCATGGACGGCCGGCTTCTTGTCCGGGTCGAGCGGCTGCATCAGGTCGACCTCGACCGCATGCACGCCTTCACCGAGCGAACAGATGTCCTCGTCGACGTTTTCGCGTTCGCTGACGAACGTGCTCTTCACCTGCAACCCGAAGATGTCAACCCATAGCGACTTCAGCCGCTGCTTGTCGGGCCCGCCGATGGCCACCTGCTGGATGCCGAGGACACGGAAAGGCTTGCTGCTCATGCTCGGCTCCTTCAGGCAAAGCGCAGGATCGGCTGGTCCACCGCCAGGCTCTCGCCCTTGGCGGCCATCACCTCGGCCACGGTGCCATCCTGCGTGGCGGTCAGGATGTTCTCCATCTTCATCGCCTCGATCACCGCCAGCCGTTCACCGGCCTGCACCGCCTGCCCCGGCTTGACCGCGATGTCGGCCAGCAGCCCGGGCATCGGCGACAGCAGGAAGCGGCTCATGTCCGGCGGCGCCTTGAAGGGCATGCGGCGCAGCAGCTCGGCGGCTCGCGCCGTCATCACCTGCGCGTCGATGCGCAGGCCGTTGTGGTCGATGCGCAGCCACAGGCCGTGGCGCTCGACCTGCGCGGTGAAGGGCTTGCCGTTGCAGCTGCCGATGGCGCGGATGCCGCCGAACTGCCACTGGCCTTCGAGGGCATAGGTGTGCTCGGCCACCCCCACCCGCACCCGTGCGACCCGATCGGACACCTCGAAGCGCACCGGCACATGCTCGTGACGGCCCTGCTGGCCCCTGATCACGACGACGTATTCATCGCCGATGGTCACGTGGTGTCCGGCCAACTGGCCGCTGATGCCCGCGGCCCGCGCCAGGTAGCGGCGGTAGGCCGCCGCCGCCAGCGCCACCAGGAAGTTCGGGTCCTCGTGCGGCACGTCCTCGGCGCGGAAACCCTGCCCATAGTGCTCGGCGATGAAGCCGGTGTTGAAGTCGCCGGCAACGAACTTCGGGTGCGCCAGCAGCGCCGCCTGGAACGGGATGTTGCTGGCCACGCCGCGGATGACGAAGCCGTTCAGCGCCTCGCGCATCTTGGCTATGGCGTCCTCGCGATCCAGGCCATGCACGACCAGCTTGGCGATCATCGAGTCGTAGGTCATCGGGATCTCGCCGCCTTCGTAGACGCCGGTATCCACACGCACGCCGCCGCCTTCGGGCACCGGTGCCGCAGCTTCCATGGTCTGCGGCGGCGGCAGGTAGCGCACCAGCCGGCCGGTGGACGGCAGGAAGCCGCGGAACGGGTCCTCGGCATTGATGCGGCATTCGATGGCCCAGCCGCGGCGCGGGATGTCGGCCTGCGCGAAGGGCAGCTTCTCGCCGGCGGCGACGCGGATCATCTGCTCGACCAGGTCGATGCCGGTGATGCTTTCGGTCACCGGGTGCTCGACCTGCAGCCGCGTGTTCATCTCCAGGAAGTAGAAGCTCTGGTCCTTGCCGACCACGAACTCCACCGTGCCCGCGCTCTGGTACCTCACCGCCCGGGCCAGAGCCACCGCCTGCTCGCCCATCGCCTGGCGCGTGGCCGCGCTGATGAAGGGCGACGGCGCCTCCTCGATCACCTTCTGGTGGCGGCGCTGGATGCTGCATTCGCGCTCGTGCAGGTAGACGATGTTGCCGTGCGCGTCACCCAGCACCTGGATCTCGATGTGGCGCGGGCTCTCGACGAACTTCTCGATGAACACGCGGTCGTCGCCGAAGCTGTTCTTCGCCTCGTTGCGGCAGGAACTGAAGCCCTCGAAAGCCTCCTTGTCGTTGAAGGCCACGCGCAGGCCCTTGCCGCCGCCGCCGGCGCTGGCCTTGATCATCACCGGGTAGCCGATGTCCTTGGCGATCTGCACCGCCTGCTCCGGCGTCTCGATGGCATCGTTCCAGCCCGGGATGGTGTTGACCTTGGCTTCGAGCGCCAGCTTCTTCGAGGCGATCTTGTCGCCCATCGCCGCGATCGAGTAGTGCTTCGGGCCGATGAAGACGATGCCTTGTTCCTCGACGCGGCGCGCGAAGTCCTCGTTCTCGGACAGGAAGCCGTAGCCCGGGTGCACCGCCTGCGCACCGGTGGCCTTGCAGGCGTCGATGATCTTGTCGGCGACCAGGTAACTCTCGCGACTGGGCGCCGGGCCGATGAACACCGACTCGTCGGCCAGTTCTACATGGCGGGCATCGCGGTCGGCCTCGGAGTACACCGCCACCGTGGCGATGCCCATCTTCTTCGCCGTCTTGATGACGCGGCAGGCGATTTCCCCGCGGTTGGCTATCAGGAGCTTCTTAAACACGATGGGTCTCCGCGTGGAAATCGCCTGTGCGCGCTGCGCGCGCCATGCAATCTGGCTTCGCCGCAAGGGCCTGTCGGCCCATGTCGCCTCGGTTCGCAATCAGGATCTTCTTGAACATCTCGGACCTCTACAGCGGAATGTTGCCGTGCTTGCGCCACGGGTTGTCGAGCTTCTTGTCCTTGAGCATCGCCAGGCTGCGGCAGATGCGCTTGCGGGTCTCGTGCGGCTGGATGACGTCGTCGATGTAGCCGCGCGCGCCGGCGACGAAGGGGTTGGCGAAGCGTGCCTTGTATTCGGCCTCGCGCGCGGCCAGCTTGGCCGGGTCGCCCTTGTCTTCGCGGAAGATGATCTCGACCGCGCCCTTCGCGCCCATCACCGCGATCTCGGCATTCGGCCAGGCGAAGTTGACGTCGCCGCGCAGGTGCTTGCTGCTCATCACGTCGTAGGCGCCACCGTAGGCCTTGCGCGTGATCACCGTCACCTTCGGCACCGTGCACTCGGCATAGGCGTACAGCAGCTTGGCGCCGTGCTTGATGATGCCGCCGTACTCCTGCGCGGTGCCGGGCATGAAGCCGGGCACGTCGACGAAGGTCACGACCGGGATGTTGAAGGCATCGCAGAAGCGCACGAAGCGCGCGGCCTTGATGCTGCTCTTGATGTCCAGGCAGCCGGCCAGCACCATCGGGTTGTTGGCGACGATGCCCACGCTGTGGCCGTCCATGCGCGCGAAGCCGATGACGATGTTCCTGGCATGGTCGCGCTGCAGCTCGAAGAAGTCGCCGTCGTCCACCACCTTGTAGATCAGCTCCTTGATCTCGTAGGGCTTGTTCGGGTTGTCGGGCACCAGCGTGTCCAGGCTCATGTCCAGCCGCTCGGCCGGGTCGCCGCTGGGGCGCACCGGCGGCTTCTCGCGGTTGTTCAGCGGCAGGTAGTTGAAGAAGCGGCGCAGCAGCGCGATCGCCTCGACATCGTTCTCGAAGGCCAGGTCGGCGACGCCGCTCTTCGTCGGTGTGGGCGGTGGCGCCACCCAGTTCCTCGGCCGTGACTTCTTCGTGGGTCACCGTCTTCACCACCTCGGGGCCGGTGACGAACATGTAGGAGCTGTCCTTGACCATGAAGATGAAGTCGGTCATCGCCGGGCGAGTACACCGCGCCGCCGGCGCACGGGCCCATGATCAGGCTGATCTGCGGTACCACGCCGCTGGCCATGACATTGCGCTGGAACACCTCGGCATAGCCGCCGAGCGAGGCCACGCCTTCCTGGATGCGCGCACCGCCCGAGTCGTTCAGGCCGATGACCGGGGCGCCGACCTTCATCGCCTGGTCCATCACCTTGCAGATCTTCTCGGCATGCGCCTCGCTCAGCGCACCGCCGAAGACGGTGAAGTCCTGGCTGAAGACGAAGACCAGCCGGCCGCTGATCATGCCGTAGCCGGTGACCACGCCGTCGCCCGGCACCTTGGTGTCGGCCATGCCGAAGTCGGCACAGCGGTGCTCGACGAACATGTCCCATTCCTCGAAGCTGCCCGGGTCGAGCAGCAGTTCCAGCCGCTCGCGCGCGCTGAGCTTGCCCTTGGCATGCTGGGCGTCGATGCGCTTCTGTCCGCCGCCGAGGCGGGCGGCCTCGCGCTTCTTTTCGAGCTGTTCAATGATGTCGTGCATGGGTCACCTTCGGGTCTGTGGCCAGGTTGTCGTCGGACAGGTCGGCGGCGCGCATCAGGCCCACCGCCGCATGAAGAATCGCCAGGTGCCGGCGCCAGCCGCGGCCGTCACCGGCCGGCAGGCGCTGCACCCAGCGCAGGCGCCGCGCGGCGTCGGACACCAGTTGCCGCACCGGCGCGCGCTCGTGCGCCAGTTCGGCACGCAGCAGCGCAACGCATTCGGCATGCGGCGCCGGCAAGCGCTTGCGGAAGGCCAGCGCGCTGGCATGCAGCAAAGGCCAGCCAGTCACGCGCCTGCGCCTGCTCCAGCGTCATCACTTCGAGCGGGTCGTCCTCGAAATCGATCATCGCCAGCGCATCGCCGCGGGCGATGAAGTTGCGCGCGAAGGCCTGGCTCAGGTACTGGTCGCGCGCATGCAGGTCGACCAGTGCACGCAAGCCACGCTGCCACCAGACCAGCGCGTCGCCGCGCCGCAGCAGCTGGTCGAGCCGTGTTTCGCCGAGCCAGCTCTGCACGAAGAACTCGTCTTCCGCGTGCAGCACCTGCGGCACCGGCACGCCCGCGGCGGCCAGCCGGCGCAGGCGGTCGACCTCGATGCGCTGCGCGCGCGCACCGCCATGCGCCGGCGCGGCCTTCAGCAGCGGCAGCCGGATCAGCCGCGCCAGGCCATTGAGCAGCCGGTAGCGCCAGGCCGGACGCTGCGCGCGCTGGCCCTTGACGATGACACTGCCGACACTGGTGTCGTGGAACAGCTCGACGCGGCTGCGCCGCCAGCCGGGGCTGCTGCGGATGCGCTGCAGGTCCGCAGGCGTCATGTGCCGGCCTCCGACGCCGCCGCGCCCAGGCCCATCGCGCCCAACAGCCGGCGCGCCGCCACCGAGGCGATCAGCCGCCCCTCGCCCACCTGCTGCAGCACCGACGGCAACGCCGCACGCACCGCCGGGTGCTGGCGGAAGGCGGCGCGCAGCCCGGCATCGATGCGCTCCCACATCCAGGCCTTGGCCTGCTGCTGGCGCCGCCGCGCCAGCTGTCCGGAGGCGGTTTGAAGATCGCGGAACCGGCTCACCTGCTGCCAGAACCCGTCCAGGCCCTGGCTCTTCAGCGCGCTGAGCTGGATCACCTGCGGATGCCACAGCGACGCGTGCGCATGCTCGGGCTGGCCGTGCTGGCCGATCAGTCGCAGCGCCGAGGTGATCTGCGCGCGCGCGCGCGTCGCGGCGTCGGGGTCGATGTCGGCCTTGTTGATGACCACCAGGTCGGCCAGCTCCATCACGCCCTTCTTGATGGCCTGCAGGTCGTCGCCGGCATTGGGCAGCTGCAGCAGCACGAACATGTCGGTCATGCCGGCCACCGCGGTCTCGCTCTGGCCCACGCCGACGGTCTCGACGATGACGATGTCGTGACCGGCGGCTTCCACCACCAGCATCGATTCGCGCGTCTTCTCGGCCACACCGCCGAGCGTACCCGAGGCCGGGCTGGGCCGGATGAAGGCGCGCTCGTGCACCGACAGCTGCTCCATGCGCGTCTTGTCGCCGAGGATCGAGCCGCCGGACACGCTGCTCGACGGGTCCACCGCCAGCACCGCGACGCGGTGCCCACGTGCGATCAGCCACAGGCCCAGCGCCTCGATGAAGGTGCTCTTGCCGACACCCGGCACGCCGCTGATGCCCAGCCGGAAGGCGCCGCCGCTGTGCGGCAGCAAGGCGTCGAGCAGGGCGTCGGCGCGAGTGCGATGGTCCTCGCGCGTCGATTCGAGCAGCGTGATGGCCTTGGCGATGGCGCGGCGCTGGCGCATCGGCGCGGCGCGGTCGAGGACCTCGTCGCGCAAGGCAGCGTCTCCGGGCGGGAGCAGGTTCACCGCTGGATCTCAACCAAATTGCTCGAAGAACGCGGGATCAACGTCATGGACCACCCGCGGCTTCAACCCCAGCTCGGACTTCTTGAACATGTCGAAGAGCTTGACGCCGTCTACGAGCTCGATCGGTGCTGCACCTGGCCGCTCCGCCTCGGCGCGCGCGTTGGTGCTGAAGGCGCTCGTCGTCAGGAAGATGCCCTTCTCGGCCCTGCCGTCCATCACTCCGCGCAGGTCGCGGACCTCTTTCGGCGGTATGGCCAGTCTCGGCGATGCGATCGACCGCTTCGCGAGGCGACGCTGAACCGCCCAGATCGCGCAGTGCGTCGAGCAATGGCCCGAACCAGCGGACGAATTCCGCCTGGCCGGCGCGCGACGCCTGCACGCTCCGCTCGCTCACTGCATCGCCCGGATCTGCTCGAGCACGTCCTTCGCGCTCGCCGGGATCGGCGTGCCCGGACCGTAGATGCCCTTGACGCCGGCGGCATACAGGAAGTCATAGTCCTGGCGCGGCACCACGCCGCCGACGAAGACGACGATGTCGTCGGCGCCCTGCGCCTTCAGCGCCGCGATGATCGCCGGCACCAGCGTCTTGTGGCCGGCAGCCAGCGTGCTGACGCCCACCGCATGCACGTCGTTCTCGATGGCCTGGCGCGCGCATTCTTCCGGCGTCTGGAACAGCGGGCCGATGTCCACGTCGAAGCCCAGATCGGCAAAGGCGGTGGCGACGACCTTGGAGCCGCGATCGTGGCCGTCCTGGCCGAGCTTGGCGATCATCACGCGCGGGCGACGGCCCTGCGCTTCGGCAAAGGCCGCGATCTCGGCCTTCAGCTTGTCCCACCCTTCGGCGGAATCGTAGGCGGCTGCATACACACCGGTCACCTTCTGGATGTCGGCGCGATGGCGCCCGAAGACCTTTTCCAACGCATCGCTGATCTCGCCGACCGTGGCGCGCGCGCGCACCGCGGCGATGCTCAGGGCCAGCAGGTTGCCGCTGCCGTCCTGCGCGGCGGCGGTCAGCGCCTGCAGCGCGGCCGCCACCTGGGCGCCGTCGCGCTTCGCCTTCACCGTCTTCAGCCGCTCGATCTGCTGCAGTCGCACCTGCACGTTGTCGACCTCGCGCACCTCGATGGCGTCTTCCTGCTTCAGCCTGTACTTGTTGACGCCGACGATCACGTCCTTGCCCGAGTCGATGCGCGCCTGCTTCTCGGCGGCGCTGGCCTCGATCTTCAGCTTGGCCCAGCCGGAATCGACGGCGCGGGTCATGCCGCCCATCGCCTCCACCTCGTCGAGGATGGCCTGCGCCTTGTCGGCCATGTCCTGCGTCAGCTTCTCCATCATGTAGCTGCCGGCCCAGGGGTCGACCACGCTGGTGATGTGCGTCTCTTCCTGGATGATCAGCTGCGTGTTGCGGGCGATGCGCGAGCTGAGTCTCGGTGGGCAGCGCGATGGCTTCGTCGAAGCTGTTGGTGTGCAGGCTCTGCGTGCCGCCGAAGACCGCGGCCATGGCCTCGATGGTGGTGCGCACCACGTTGTTGTACGGGTCCTGCTCGGTCAGGCTCCAGCCGCTGGTCTGGCAGTGGGTGCGCAGCATCAGGCTCTTCGGCTTCTTGGCGCCGAAGTCCTGCATGATGCGGCACCACAGCAGCCGCGCCGCGCGCATCTTGGCGATCTCCAGATAGAAGTTCATGCCGATCGCCCAGAAGAAGCTCAGGCGGCCGGCGAACTCGTCCACGTCCAGGCCCTTGGCCAGCGCGGTCTTCACGTATTCCTTGCCATCGGCCAGCGTGAAGGCCAGTTCCAGCGCCTGGTTGGCGCCGGCTTCCTGCATGTGGTAGCCGGAGATGCTGATCGAGTTGAACTTCGGCATCTTCTGCGCCGTGTACTCGATGATGTCGCCGATGATGCGCATCGTCGGCTCGGGCGGGTAGATGTAGGTGTTGCGGACCATGAACTCCTTGAGGATGTCGTTCTGGATGGTCCCGCTCAACTGCTCCTGCGCCACGCCCTGCTCTTCGGCCGCCACCACGTAGCCGGCCAGGATCGGCAGCACCGCGCCGTTCATCGTCATGGACACGCTCACCTTGTCCAGCGGGATGCCGTCGAACAGGATCTTCATGTCCTCGACCGAGTCGATGGCCACGCCGGCCTTGCCGACGTCGCCGGTGACGCGCGGGTGGTCGCTGTCGTAGCCGCGGTGCGTGGCCAGGTCGAAGGCCACGCTGACGCCCTGCCCGCCGGCGGCCAGCGCCTGGCGGTAGAAGGCGTTGCGTTCCTCGGCGGTGGAAAAGCCGGCGTACTGGCGGATGGTCCACGGCCGCACCGCGTACATCGTGGCCTGCGGCCCGCGCACGAAGGGCGCGAAGCCGGGCAGCGTGTCGGCGTGCGGCAGGCCCTGCAGGTCGGCCGCGGTGTACAGCGGCTTGACGCGGATGCCCTCGGGCGTGACCCAGTTCAGCGCCTCCAGGTCGCCGCCCGGCGCCGACTTGGCGGCGGCCTTGGCCCAGGCGGCGAGCGTCGGCGGCAGTCGGCAGGGTGGGCAACGGGTTCGGACATGGCTCTTCTCCAGATGCAGTGCCGCAGCGCGCGGCCGCGCGGCCTCGTCGATCAGATCAAGTGTCGCGCAAAAGCACGGTCGGCGGCCCACTCTGAAGGCCGGCTTGCCGCAGCGGGTCGCGCGGCGGCTACATTATGCATAATTATGAATTCAGAACATAGCGCCGCTGACATGAGTGCCCTGTCCTCGCCCACGCCGGTCCCGCGGCCCCGGAACGGCGCGTTCGCTGGCGCCGCGCGCGCTGTACCAGGAGGTGGCCGACCGACTGCGCCAGCAGATCTACAGCCGCGCGCTGGAGCCGGGCAGCTGGATCGACGAGATGAAGCTGAGCCAGGAGTTCGGCATCAGCCGCACGCCGCTGCGCGAGGCGCTGAAGGTGCTGGCCGTCGAGGGCCTGGTGACGATGAAGCTGCGCCGCGGCGCCTATGTCACCGAGGTGTCGCGCGACGACGTGTCGCAGGTCTACCACCTGCTGGCGCTGCTGGAGAGCGACGCCGCGGCGCAGGTGGCCGAACATGCCGATGCCGCGCAGCGCGCGCAGCTGCAGCAGCTGCACGCGCGGCTGGAAAAGCAGGTGCGCCAGCGCGACGCCTTCTTCGCCGACCAACGAGCAGTTCCACATGGCGCTGCTGGACATCGCCGGCAACCGCTGGGCGATGCAGATCGTCACCGACCTGCGCAAGGTGATGAAGCTCAACCGCCACCACTCGCTGTTCAAGCAGGGGCGGCTGAGCCGATTCGCTGGCCGAACACCGCGCGCTGATGGACGCCATCGCCGAGCACGACCCCGAGCGCGCACGTGCGCTGATGCGCGCGCATTTCGAGCACGGGCTGGAAGCAGCAGCAGCCTGACGGAGGACGCAGGGGCGCAGCTTCGAGGGGCCGTAGCCCGGCGGTCGCTGTGGCGATCTGCGGGAGCCGGGTCGCCACCCGCGAGCCGACTGTCTGTTGTGTGCACAAGCCGGCGTCGCGCCGTCGGCTGCGCAGCGCTATGCGCGATCCCCCGCGAGCGCCGGCCCACGTCGCGGGCGAGCGACCCTGCTGCTGCGCCGGCTTTGCCGCATCACCAAAGCCGACCCGTTGGAGCCGCGGCCCCACGCCGTCCGCACAGCGCGCAACGCCGAACGACGCATACGATGCGCGTATGATGCGCATATGACGCACATACAATTAACATACCAGCGACCATGGAACTGAAGACCGCCCGACTCACGCTGCTGATCGATCCGGCCAAGAAGGCCGCGTTCGAGGCGCTGTGCGCGCAGCAGGACCTGACGCCGTCGCAGGTGGTGCGCCAGCTGATCCGCGACTACCTGACGCGGCACGGCGTCGCTACGTGCCCAGCGGCAGCACGCCACAACCCGAGCGTTCGTCCCGCGGCTGCCCGGCGCTGAGGCGGCCATGCAGCTGCACCGCTTCCGCCCCCGCCTGCTCGATGCGCTGAAGGGCTACGACGGCGCGACGGTTCGGGCGCGATGTCGGCGCCGGGCTCACCGTGGGCATCGTCGCGCTGCCGCTGGCCATGGCCTTTGCCATCGCCTCGGGCGTCAAGCCCGAGGCCGGCATCTTCACCGCCATCATTGCCGGCTTCCTGATCAGCGCGCTGGGCGGCTCCAACGTGCAGATCGGCGGGCCGGCCGGCGCCTTCATCGTCATCGTCTACGGCATCGTCGAACGCTACGGCCTGGCCAACCTGCTGATCGCCACCTCGCTGGCCGGCGTGCTGCTGTTCGTGATGGGGCTGTTCAAGCTGGGCGCGCTGGTGCGCTACGTGCCGGTGCCGATCATCATCGGCTTCACCAACGGCATCGCGGTGCTGATCGGGCTGTCGCAGCTGAAGGACCTGTTCGGCCTGCGCATCGACAAGATGCCCTCGGACTTCTTCGCGCAGATCCAGGCGCTGTGGCACGCACGCCGCCAGCCTCAACCCGACGGCGCTGGCCATCGGCGCGGCCTGCCTGGCGCTGGTGGTGCTGTGGCCCAAGTCCTACACCATGCCGCAGCACCGACCGGGCTGTGGGGCAAGCTGCGCCGGCTGAGCGCGCACCTGCCGGGCACCATCATCGCGCTGGTGCTGGCCACCGCTCGCCACGGCGCTGTTCAACCTGCCGGTCGAGACCATCGGCTCGCGCTTCGGCGGCATCCCGCAGTCGCTGCCGGCCTTTGCACTGCCCGAGCTGAGCTGGACCACCGCCAAGCAGCTGCTGATCCCGACGCTGACGATCGCGATGCTCGGTGCCATCGAATCGCTGCTGTGCGCGCGCGTGGCCGACAACGCCACCGAGTTCCCGCGCCACGACCCCAACCAGGAGCTGATGGCGCAGGGCGTGGCCAACTTCGTCGTGCCCTTCTTCGGCGGCATCCCGGCCACCGGCACCATCGCCCGCACCATCACCAACGTGCGCGCCGGTGCGGCCTCGCCCATCGCCGGCATCGTGCATGCGCTGACGCTGCTGGCGGTGGTGCTGCTGGCCGCGCCGCTGGCGGTGCACGTGCCGCTGGCGGCGCTGGCCGGCATCCTGATGTTCGTCGCCTGGAACATGGGCGAATGGCACGAGTTCGCGCGGCTGCGCCACTTCAGCCCGCAGTACCGCACCATCCTGGTCGGCACCTTCGTGCTCACCGTGGTCTTCGACCTGACGGTGGCGGTCGAGGTCGGGCCTGGTGCTGGCCTGCGTGTTCTTCATCTGGCGCATGGGCACGCTGTTCCGCGTGCGGCCGCATGCGCACGGCGAGCTGCCGCCGGGCGTGAGGGTGTTCGAGCTGTTCGGCTCGCTGTTCTTCGGCGCGGTCGGCAAGATCGAGGCGCTGCCGGCGCAGCTGCCCGAAGGCACGCGCGCCGTGGTGCTGGAGATGCACCGCCTGATCTCGATGGACACCTCGGGCCTGGAAGCGCTGCAGCAGCTGCACCGCGTGCTCCAGCGCCGCGGCATCGCGCTGGTGCTGGCCGACGTCAACGAGCAGCCGCTGTCGCTGATCCGCGCGCTCGGGCTTCGAGGCGACGCTCGGTGCCGATGCCATCGTGCCCAACGTCGCCGCGGCCGCGGACCCGTTCCGAGCCGACGCGGCCTGAACGCCGCCGCGGTGCTTCAGTCCCAGAAGGGCTCGGCCCGGCGCAGCGGCGCCAGCACCCGCGTGCAGCGGGCGATGGCGTCGTCGCGCTCGTGCGCCAGCCAGCCCAGCGCGAACATCGCCATCGGGTCGTCCGCGCGCGGCGTCCTCGAACAGCGCGCGCGCCACGCAGCACGTCGTTGAAGTCGCCCAGCGCCTCCTGCGCCGGCGCCAGCCGCTTCAGGAAGCCGCGCAGCCGCGCGCGCCGAACAGACGCGCCGACGAACTCGCTCAGGTAGCGCAGCCGCTTGACGCGCTTGCGCAGCCGGTGCCGTGCCGTGTCGTCCAGCGCGTCGAAGCGCGCGGCGTCGGCGCGCACCTGCTTGAACAGCCGCGCCAGGCGTTGGCGCACCGCCGGCACGAAAGCCTGCGCCGACACGGCCGAGCCGGCGGCAAAGGCCACCAGCTGCAGCCACAGCAGCGTGGTCGCGCTCTCGCGCAGCGCGATGCGGGCCGCCGGCTCGGCCTCGATCACCGGCAGCTGCAGGTCGTCGGCGCCGGCCTTGTGCAGCGCCGGCAGCAGCGTCTGCGCCAGCGCATCGCGGTCGCGCGCGCTGCCCAGCCGGCCGAACAGCGTGCCCAGCGCGCTCGCCCCAGTCGGCCGGCAGCGCCGGCGACAGCGGGCCCAGCTCGCGCAGCGCCGTGCGCAGCCGGCGCAGGCCGACGCGCAGCTGGTGCAGGTGCTCCGGCTCGGTGTCGGTCTCGTGTGCCAGGTCCGAGGCATTGCCCAGCACCTGCTGCAGGCAGTTGCCGACGACGCGGCGCAGCGCGGCGTCGCAGTCCACGTCGGCCGGCAGGGCCAGCGGCTGCGCCTTCACCGGGGCGCCCAGGCGCACGCCGCGCGCCAGCCGGTCGCCGCGCTCGGCCTTGGTGCGCGTGTCCAGCGTCAGGCCGAAGCGCTGCACCCAGCGCGCCGCCACCGCCACCAGCGCGCCGGCCTCGCCGCTCTTGAGCTCGAACTCCAGCTCGCACAGCGGCCAGCGGCGCTCGCCCGCGGTCAACGCGCCCTGGTCGAAAGCCAGCTCGACCACGCAGCCGGGCACACGCAGCAAGCGCTGGGTGCGCGTGACCTCGGTGCCGTAGATGGCCAGCAGCTCACCGTCGCCCAGGGCCTGGCGCAGCGCGTCGCCGGCGGGCGTGCCGTCGTGCAGCGCCGGGTCGGCCGGCGGCATCACACCGGGCGTCACGTGCAGCGGCACTTCGTGCTCCAGCCGCTGCCAGATGCCGTCGCCGGCGCCCTTCAGCGTCTGCACCCAGCGGCGGCCTTCCTTGCGCACGCGCAGCGCCAGCCCGGCACCGCCCAGGCGACGATCGGCGGTGTCGAAGTAGCGCGCGCGCAACGACACGCGCCTGGCCGTCGCAGTAGCCACCGCCTTGGCCAGAGCCGCCCGGCGCTCCACGGGCACCTGGAACTTCAGCTCGATCTCGGTCATGCGAGTGGTCGCCCGCTAAAATGGGTGGGTCCCATTCTCGCAGCAGCCCCCACCATGTCCTTCTTCGCCCGTGCGCCCTACAAGTCCGAGGTGTCGATGTTCATCGACGAGCTGAAGGCCAAGAAGCCCACGCTCGAGGCCGAACAGCGCGCCGGGCGCGCCCTGCTGTGGGACCGCGCGCTGGACCGCCAGGCGCTGGCCGACTGGGGCGATGCGCGCGTGCCGCAGCAACCCTACGTCTACCAGACCAAGACCGACTGAGGCCGGGTTGAGCGCCGAAGAAGCGCTGGCGCTGGCCGAGCCGGCAGCGCCACCCTCGCCGGAGGTGGTGGACCAGGTAGCGCTGGCCCGCCTGTACGGCGAGCCGCTGTTCAAGCTGCCGCAGGACCTGTACATCCCGCCGGACGCGCTGGAGGTCTTTCTCGAAGCCTTCGAAGGCCCGCTGGACCTGCTGCTGTACCTGATCCGGCGACAGAACTTCAACATCCTCGACATCCCGCTGGCCGACGTGACGCGGCAGTACCTGGACTATGTCGAACAAATCCGCCGCCGCAACCTGGAACTGGCCAGCGAGTACCTGCTGATGGCAGCGATGCTGATCGAGATCAAGTCGCGCATGCTGCTGCCGCCCAAGAAGACGGCCGACGGCATCGAGGTGGCCGATCCGCGCGCCGAGCTGGTGCGCCGGCTGCTCGAATACGAACAGATGAAACTGGCCGCCGCCAAGCTGGACGCGCTGCCGCTGCTGGGCCGCGACTTCCTGCGCGCGCAGGTGAGCATCGAACAGTCGATCGAGCCGCGCTTTCCCGACGTCAGCGCCGAAGACCTGCGCGAAGCCTGGCTGGCCATCCTGAAGCGCGCCAAGCTGAACCAGCACCACAAGATCACGCGCGAGCAGTTGTCGGTGCGCGAGCACATGAGCATCGTGCTGAAACGGCTGCAGGGCCGGCGCTTCGTCGAGTTCCAGGATCTCTTCGATCCTGATCGCGGCATCGGCGTGCTGGTGGTGACCTTCATCGCGCTGCTCGAACTGTCGCGCGAGAGCCTGCTCGAGGTGACGCAGGCCGAGGCCTTCGCGCCCATCTACGTGCGGCTGGCGTACACGCCCAGCTGAGCCCGCGCGCGGCAATCCGCCGGCGCGCCCCCTGCCTTCCGCCCCAGGGTTGCCCCGGATGGCAGTGTTCGTCGAATCCATTAACGTATGCATTAATGGATGCGTTTACCCATTCACACGGAACGGTGGCGACCGACGGCGCTGGGCTGGCGCCACTGGCGTCGCTGGTCTTCGTCGGCCAAGGCCTGGTGCGGCCTGAATGCGTGCTCGCCAACGCCGCGGGCGACCTGTTCACGGCCGACTGGCGCGGTGGCGTGGCGCATCTGCGCGCCGATGGCGGCCAGGTGCTCTACGCCGGCCCGGGCCCCGACGGCCTGGCGCTCAAGCCCAACGGCATCGCGCTGCTGCGCGACGGCAGCTTCCTGCTCACCCACCTGGGCAATGACGACGGCGGCGTGTTCCACCTGCAGCGCAGTGGCCAGGTGGCGCCCTGGCTGCTGCAGGTGGACGGCGTCGACCTGCCGCCGACCAACTTCGTCGTCGAGGACAAACAAGGCCGCTTCTGGGTCACCGTCAGCACGCGACTCAAGCCGCGTGCACTGGGCTACCGGCGCAGCTGCGACGACGGCTTCATCGTGCGCGTCGACGCGCGCGGCGCCGCCATCGTCGCCGACGGCCTGGGCTACACCAACGAGGTCGCCGTGCACCCCAGCGGGCAGTGGCTCTATGTCAACGAGACCTTCGCACGCCGTCTGTCGCGCTTTGCGCTGCATGACGACGGGTCGCTCGGTGCCAAGGAAGTGGTCACCGAGTTCGGCCCCGGAACCTTCCCCGACGGCCTGGCTTTCGATGAAGAAGGCCACGCCTGGATCGTCAGCATCGTCAGCAACCGCCTGATCCGAGTCGCTCCCGATGGCCAGCCCACCGTCTGGCTGGAAGAAGCCGATGCCGCGCACCTGGCCTGGGTCGAGGCGGCGTTCGAAGCCGGCACGATGGGTCGGCCGCACCTGGACGGCGCGCCCAGCCGCAGCCTGCGCAACATCTCCAGCATCGCCTTCGCCGGCGCCGACCGCCGCACGGGGGTGCTCGGCTGCCTGCTCGGCGATCGTCTGGCCACGCTGCGCCTGCCGGTGGCCGGTGTGGCGCCGACGCACTGGAGCTTCGGATGAGGCTGCCCGGCAGCACCGCAGGCCTTTCGCTGGTCGAAGCGGCCTATGCGCAGATCCGCCGCCGCATCCTCGACAACCTCTGGCCGCCCGGCCACCGCGCGCTGGAGCAGGAGGTGGCACTGGCGCTGGGCATGAGCCGCACGCCGGTGCGCGAGGCGCTGATGCGGCTGCAGGCCGATGGCCTGGTCGAGGTGATCCCGCGCCACGGCATGCGCGTGCTGCCGGTGTCGCCGACCGACATGCGCGAGATCTACCAGATCCTGACCGCCCTGGAATGCATGGCCGCCGAACTGCTGGCCAGCCGCAAGCCGAGCGACAAGGACCTGAAGCCGCTGGTCGATGCCACCAAGGCCATGGACAAGGCGTTGAAGGCCGAGGACCTGGAAGCCTGGGCCACGGCCGACGAACGCTTCCATGCGCACCTGGTCGACCTGGCCGGCAACCGCCAGTTGCAGGCCACGGTGCTGAACTACTGGGACCGCGCGCACCGCGCACGCATGTTCACGCTGCGCCTGCGGCCCAAGCCGGTCAACTCCACCCAGGAGCACATGCAGATGGTCGAGCGGCTGCGCGCCGGCGACGCCGCCGGCGCCGCGGCCGTGACGCGCGCCCACCGCGAGCGCGCCAACCGCGAGCTGGTGACCATCTTCGAGCATTTCAAGCTGGCGCAGATGTAAGGGCACGATGAGCAAGACCTCCTACTCCATCGCGGTGCTGCCGGGCGACGGCATCGGCCGTGAAGTCACGGCCGCGACGCTGCAGGTACTGCACGCGGTCGAGCCGCGCATCGGCCGGCGCTTCGAAACTGTCGACCACCCTGCCGGCGCCCAGCACTACCTCGACAGCGGCGTGGCGCTGCCGGAGGCCACGCTCGAGGCCTGCCGCAAGGCCGACGCCATCCTGTTCGGCGCGATGGGCCTGCCGCACGTGCGCGCCAAGGACGGCACCGAGATCATTCCGCAACTCGACCTGCGCTTCGCGCTCGACCTGTATGCGGGCGTGCGGCCGATCCGCAGCTTTGCCGGCCTGCCCGGGCCGCTGTCCGACCCGCGTGCCGCGCGGGTCGACCTGGTGCTGGTGCGCGAAAGCACCGAGGGCTTGTTCTTCGCCCGCGGCCGCGGCCGCATCGAGGGCGAGGGCGATGCCCAGGCGGCCTACGACACGATGAAGATCACGCGCCGCGGCACCGCGCGCGTGTGCGACTTCGCGCTGCGCCTGGCGCGCCAGCGCAAGGCGCGGGGCCTGCGCGGGCGTGTCACCAACGTCGACAAGGCCAATGTCTTCACCTCGATGGCCTTCTGGCGCCAGGTGTTCGACGACCGCGCCAAGGCCTTTCCCGACGTGCCGGTCGAGCACGCCTACGTCGACGCGATGGCGCTGAACCTGGTGATGAAGCCCTGGGCCTACGACGTGCTGGTCACCGAGAACATGTTCGGCGACATCCTGTCCGACCTGATCGCCGCGCTGGCCGGCGGCATGGGCATGGCGCCTTCGGCCGACATCGGCGACGACTACGCGCTGTTCCAGCCGGCGCACGGCACGGCGCCGGACATCGTCGGCCAAGGCATCGCCAACCCGACGGCCACGATTCTCTCGGCCACGATGATGCTCGACTGGCTGGCCGAGCGCCATGGCGACGGCGCGCTTTCGGAGGGTGCACGCGCCATCGAGGCCTCGCTGGCTGCGGCCTTCGCCAATGGCGAGGTGCGGCCGCGCGAGTTCGGCGGCCAGCAGCAGCACCGCCGACATCGTGCGCGCCGTGGTGGAGGGCCTGTGAGATGAGCGAGCGCGTGGTCATGATCGGCGCCGGCTACTGGTCGCAGTTCCAGGTCGAGGGCTGGCGCGATGCCGGCGCGCCGCTGGTCGCGATCGCGAACCGCCACGTCGAGAACGCCGAGGCGCTGGCGCGGCGCTACGGCGTGCCCAGGTGCTACGGCGACATCGCGGCGATGCTCGACGCCGAACGGCCGACGCTGGTCGACGTGTGCCTGCCGCCGGTGGCGCAGGAGCAAGCCGTGCGCGCGGCCATCGAACGCGGCATCCCCACCATCTGCCAGAAGCCCTTCGGCATCGACCTGAAGCAGGCCGAGACGATGACCGCGCTGGCCGAAGCCGCCGGCGTGCCGCTGGTGGTGCACGAGAACTTCCGCTTCGCGCCCTGGTTCCGTGAGCTGCGCCGCTGCATCGACGCCGGCTTCTTCGGCCGCGTGCACGGCATCGCCTTCCGCCTGCGCCCCGGCGACGGCCAGGGCCCCGAGGCCTACCTGGACCGCCAGCCCTACTTCCAGCAGATGCCCGAGTTCCTGGTGCGCGAAACCGCGGTGCACTTCATCGACACCTTCCGCTTCCTGATGGGCGAGGTGCGTGCCGTCACGGCCCGGCTGCGCCGGCTGAACCCGGTGATCGCCGGCGAGGATGCCGGCGTGCTGCTGTTCGAGTACGACGACGAACGCACCGGCCTGTTCGACGGCAACCGGCTCAACGGCCACCCGGCGACGAACCTGCGCCGCACGATGGGCGAGATGTGGCTCGAAGGCGAACGCGGCGTGATGCGACTGGACGGCGAGGCCCGCCTGTGGTGGCAGCCACACGGCGGCGCCGAAGCGTCCCATGCCTACGACGACGGCGCCGCTCGTGGCGCCTTCGGCGGCGCCAGCACCGCGCTGCAGGCGCACGTGCTGGCGCACCTGCGTCAAGGCGCGCCGCTGGAGAACGGCGCGCGCGACTACCTGGCCAACCTGCACGTGCAGGCGGCTGCCTACCACTCGCATGCCAGCGGCCGCAGGGTGCCGATGGCCGGCTTCGATCCCCACCACCCCTGAAGGAGACCGTGATGAAGAAAACCATGGGCCTGACCGCCATCGCCCTGGCAGCTGCCCTTGCGCTGCCGGCCGCCGCACAGACGGTGCTCAAGTTCAGCCACACCGACCAGCAGGCCGGCGCACGCCAGGCCTCGGCCAACATCTTCGCGAAGAAGGTCGAGGAGCTGACGCAGGGCCGTTACAAGGTGCAGATCTACTGCTGCAGCCAGCTCGGCAACGACCCGAAGAACATCGAGCAGCTGGGCCTCGGCGGGATCGACTTCACCGTGTCGGCGACCGGGTCGTATGCGCCCCACGTGCCCACGCTGAACCTGACGATGTTGCCCTTCATCGTCGAGGGTTACAAGCAAGGCTGGCGCTTCTACGACGAGAGCAAGTGGCTGCAGGAGCAGTTCGACAAGGCGCCGGCCAAGGGCTTCCGCTTCCTGTCGACCTGGGAGGCGGGCTTCCGCAACATGACGACGAAGGCGGCGCTGAACTCACCCACCGACGCCAAGGGCATGAAGCTGCGCACCTTCCCGAACGAGATGATGCGCTGGTCGCTGGAGGCGATGGGCTTCACGATCCAGATCATGCCGCTGCCGGAGGTCTACCTGGCCATCCAGCAGGGCGCGGTGCAGGGCCAGGAGAACCCGATCGACACCATCTACTCGAACAAGTTCTACGAGGTGGCGCCGAACATCACGCTGACCAACCATGTGTACAGCCCGATCCCGCTGGCCATCAGCGAGAAGACCTGGCAGAAGTTGTCGCCCGCCGACCAGAAGGCGGTGACCGAAGCTGCCAAGATCGCCGGCAAGTTCAGCCGCGAGATGATCTCCAGCAACGACGACAACCAGCTGAAGGAGATGGCCTCGCGTGGCGCCAAGGTCAACGCCAAGCCGGACATGGCCGCCTTCCGCCAGTCTGTCAAGCCGGCCTACGACAAGGCGCGCGAGAAGTACGGTGCCGACGTGGACAAGGTGCTGGCCGAAGCCGAGACCATCCGCAAGACCACCAAGTAAAGCGCCCAGCACAGCCATGCAGGCGACGCCCATGCTCAAGCCGGTGCCCCCGGCACCACTGCCCATGCGCCTGCTCGGGCGGACGGTGGACTGGGTGGTGATCACCATCGGCGCCGTGATGGCCACGATGGTGTTCATCAACGTCTGCCTGCACCTGTTCCACAAGGACCTGGCCTGGGTCACCGAGTTCGGCGAGCTGCTGATGGTGTGGGTCACCTTCCTGGGTGGCGCCTGCGCCGCGCAGCGCGGTGCGCACATGACCATCACCGAGTTCATCGACAAGCTCGGGCCGGTCAAGCGCCGCTGGGCCGACCTGGCCGTGCAGTCGGCCTGCCTGGCGATGCTGGTCGTGCTGGTGCGCTACGGCTGGTCGCTGGTGAATGCCAACTGGGGCAACCAGCTCACGGTGCTGGAGTGGCCGATGGCCTTCCAGTACATGGGCATGGCGGTGGGCTGCACCCTGATGGCACTGTTCGTTGCCTGGGACGTGTGGCAGATCGCGCGCGGCGTGCCGCGCGACATGCGCTATCCCAAGTCGGAGTAAGAGCAGATGCTGGCCCTGACCCTGTTCGGCGTCTTCTTCGCCATCGCGCTGGCCGGCGTGCCGCTGCTGTATTCGATCCTCATCACCACCACCGGCATCATCGCGCTGCAAGGCCTGGGCCATCCGCTGGAGACGATCTTCCTGTCCTTCATCGGCGGGGTCGAACCCTTCATCCTGCTGGCCGTGCCGCTGTTCATCTTTGCCGGCGAGCTGCTGGCGCAAGGCGGCGTGGGCAAGCGCATCGTCGAGTTCGCGCGCGTGCTCTTCGGCTGGCTGCCCGGCGGCCTGGGCGTGGTCACGGTCATCAGCTGCACGCTGTTCGGCGGCGTGTCGGGCTCGGCCATCGCCGACACCGCGGCCATCGGCTCGCTGGTCATCCCGGCGATGGTGGCCCGCGGCTACTCGCGCGGCTTTGCCGGGGCGCTGCTGGCGGTGGCCGGCACCATCGCGCTGCTGATGCCGCTGTCGATCCCCTTCCTGGTCTATGCCTTCATCTCCGGCGTGTCGATGCGCACGCTGTCGATGGCCGGCCTGCTGCCGGCGCTGGCCACCGCGGTGGCGCTGATCGTGATGTGCATGTGGCACGGCAAGAAGAGCGGCGTGGACAACGGCGAGGACCGCTCCACGCCGGCGCAGATCTGGGCCGCCGCCAAGGACGCCGGGCCGGCCCTGCTGATGCCGCTGATCATCATCGGCGGCATCTGGAGCGGCAAGTTCACGCCCAGCGAATCGGCGGCGGTGGCGGTGTTCTATGGCCTGGCGGTGTCCTTGTTCTACTACAAGGACCTGAGCTGGCGGCACATTCCGCAGCTGATGCTGAACGCCTTTTCCACCAGCGCCACGGTGATGCTGGTCATCGGCGCCACCGGCGCGATGGCCTGGCTCATCACCGTCGAGCAGGTGGCGGTGCAGATGGCGAACTGGATCCAGCTGGTGGCCACCGAGCAGTGGATGTTCCTGATCCTGTTCAACATCTGCCTGCTGCTGCTGGGCATCTTCATCGAGCCGCTGCCGGCGATGCTGCTGAGCGCCCCGTTGTTCCTGCCGCTGGCCAAGCACTTCGGCATGGACATGGTGCATGTCGGCGTGATGATGACCGCCAACCTGGCGATCGCGCTGTATACGCCACCAGTCGGTGGCACGCTGTTCGTCGCCGCCAAGCTGGCGCATGCCGGCATCGGCGAGATCACGCGCTACCTGTGGCCGCTGATGGTCGCCACCTTCACCGTCGTGCTGTTGATCACCTACATCCCATGGCTGTCGCTGTGGTTCCCGCGCTGGCTGCAATCGCTTTGAACATCATGCAAGCACTCGTCGTCGAATTCCGCATCAAGCCCGAGTTCGTCCGCGACTTCGCCGTCGCGATCGAAGAGAACGCGCGCGCGTCGCGCGAGACCGAGCCCGGTTGCCGCCAGTTCGACGTCTGTCGCGACCCGGCCGATGCTGACCTGTTCTTCCTGTACGAGCTGTACGACGACGAAGCCGCGATCCAGGCCCACCTGAAGAGCGCACACTTCCTGCAGATGGACCAGCGCACCGTCGGGCTGGGTGCACAGCAAGGTGGTGCGCAAGCTGCAGCGCACGGCGCCGTGATACCGTGATCGGCCGCAGCGCCCAAGCTCGTGGCGCGCGCACGGAGTACACCGCATGAAGCCTGTCGTCGGCGTGATCGGACTGGGAGCCATGGGCCAGGGCATGGCGCAGTCGTTGCGACGTGCCGGTTTCCAGCTACGCGTGTTCGACCTGCGGCCCGGCGTGGCCGAGGGCTTTGCCCGCGATGGCGGCGCCGCCTGCGCCAGTGCGGCCGAGCTGGCCCAGGGCTGCGAGGTGGTGGTGTCGGTGGTCGTCAATGCCGCGCAGACCGAGGACGTGCTCTTCGGCAGCGGCCAGGTGGCCGCGTCGCTGCCGGCCGGCGGCGTGTTCGTGATGTGCTCCACCGTCGACCCGAACTGGTCGGCCGCGCTCGAGGCGCGTCTGGCCGAACGCGGGCTGCTCTACCTGGATGCGCCCATCTCGGGCGGTGCCGCCAAGGCCGCCAGCGGCCAGATGACGATGATGACCGCGGGCCGCCCCGAGGCCTATGCCCGATGCGGCGGCGTGCTCGAGGCCATGGCCGCCAAGGTCTACCGCCTGGGCGACCGGGCCGGCGCCGGCAGCAAGGTGAAGATCATCAACCAGCTGCTGGCCGGTGTGCACATCGCCGCCGCGGCCGAGGCCATGGCGCTGGGTCTGCGTGAGGGCGTGGACGCGGCGGCGCTGTACGAGGTCATCACGCACAGCGCCGGCAACAGCTGGATGTTCGAGAACCGCATGGCCCATGTGCTGGCCGGCGACTACACGCCGCTGTCGGCGGTGGACATCTTCGTCAAGGACCTGGGCCTGGTGCTCGACATGGCGCGCGCCAGCAAGTTTCCGCTGCCGCTGTCGAGCACCGCACACCAGATGTTCATGCAGGCCTCGACCGCCGGCTTTGCCCAGCAGGACGACAGCGCCGTGATCAAGATCTTCCCCGGCATCGAGCTTCCGGAGCCTAAAGCATGACACTCAAACTGGGCTGCATCGCCGACGATTTCACCGGCGGCACCGACCTGGCCAACAACCTGGTGCGCGCCGGCATGCGCACGGTGCAGGTCATCGGCGTGCCCGGTCCGTCCAGTCCGGTGCCCGATGCCGACGCGGTGGTGGTGGCTCTGAAGTCACGCACCGCGCCTTCTGACCAAGCGGTGGAGCAGTCGCTCGCCGCCGCCCGCTGGCTGCGGGCGCAGGGTGCCGCGCAGATCTACTTCAAGGTGTGTTCGACCTTCGACTCCACGCCGCGCGGCAACATCGGCCCGGTCACCGAAGCGCTGATGGACGAACTGGGTGCGGACTTCGTGGTCATCACCCCCGCCTTCCCGGAGAACGCGCGCACCGTCTTCAAGGGCCACCTGTTCGTCGGCGACCTGCTGCTGTCGGACAGCTCGATGAAGAACCATCCGCTGACGCCGATGACCGACGCCAACCTGGTGCGCGTGATGCAGGCCCAGCTGGCCGCGACGGCGGGCCGCCGCGTCGGCCTGATCGACTATCGCTGCGTGGCCCAGGGCGCCGCGGCCATCGGCCAGCGCATCGCGGCGCTGCGCGCCGAGGGCGTGACGCTGGCGGTGGTCGATGCACTGAACGACGACGACCTGCGCATCGCTGGCCCGGGCGACTTCGGGGCTGCGGCTGGTGGTGGCCGGCTCGGGCCTGGCCATCGGCATACCGGCGCAGCACGGCCTGGCCCCCGATGCCCGCGCAGCCCAGTTGCCGAAGTCCGGAGGCACGAAGGCCGTGGTCTCGGGCAGTTGTTCGGCCGCGACCAACGCGCAGGTGACGGCCTTCATCGCGGCCGGCGGCGCGGCGCTGGCGGTGGACCCGCTGCAGCTGGCCGCGGGGCGCGACCTGGCCGCCGACGCGCTGGCCTGGGCGCAGCCGCGGCTGGCCAGCGGCCCGGTGCTGGTCTACGCCACGGCGCAGCCCGACGCGGTGCACGCGGTGCAGCAGCAGTTGGGCGCCGAGCGCGCCGGTGCGCTGGTCGAACAGGCGCTGTCGCGCATCGCCGTCGGCCTGGTCGAAGCCGGCGTCGGCCAGCTCATCGTCGCCGGTGGCGAGACCTCGGGCGCCTGCGTGCAGGCCCTGGGCATCACTCAGTTGCGCATCGGGCCGCAGATCGACCCGGGCGTGCCCTGGTGCCATTGCGCCACGCCCTCGCGGCCGGCCGGACTGCACCTGGCGCTGAAGTCGGGCAACTTCGGCGGCACCGATTTCTTCAGCCGGGCCTTCGAGCTGCTGTGAGCGAAGAGAACCAGGCCCGCGAGGACATCTGCCGCGTCGGCCGCTCGCTGTTCGAGCGCGGCTACGTGCACGCCACCGCCGGCAACATCAGCGTGCGGCTGGACCAGGGCTTCCTGATCACTCCCACCGACGCCTGCCTGGGCACGCTGGACCCGGCGCGCCTGGCCCACGTGAATGCGGCGGGCGAACCGATCGCCGGCGACCGCGCCAGCAAGACCCTGGCGCTGCACCGGCGCATCTATGCCGCCGCGCCCGAGGCGCGCTGCGTGATCCACACGCACAGCACGCACCTGGTGGCGCTGACGCTGCAAGGCGTGTGGAGTGACGACGACATCCTGCCGCCGATCACGCCCTACTTCGTGATGAAGGTCGGCCATGTGCCGCTGATCGCCTACCACCGCCCCGGCGACCCGCAGGTGGCCGAACTGGTGGCCCAGCGCATCGCGGCGATGGCCGCGCGCGGCACGCCGATCCGCGCGGTGATGCTCGACCGCCTGGGCCCCAACGTCTGGCACCGCAGCCCGGCCGAGGCCAGCGCGGTGCTCGAGGAGCTGGAAGAAACGGCGCGGCTGTGGCTGCTGTGCCAGCCGCGGCCACAGCCGCTGGGCGAGGCGCAGATCGAGGTTCTGCGCCTGCAGTTCGGCGCCGCATGGTGAACAGCGCCGCCCCGAAGCCCATGCAAACACCCCCGCCACTCGTGCCGGCCCGCTGCAGCGCCTGCGTGTGATCGACCCGCGGGCCGCACGCGACTTGGCGAACAACGCCGGCCGCGTGGCGCTGGTGGCCGAGATCGACGGCGCCATCGAGGCCTGGACCTTGCAGCGCTGCGTGGACGCCGCGCTGGCCACACTGGGCGCAGCGCGCATGCCCGCCGGCAAGGTCTGCAGCGCCAAAGACCACCAGGACCCGCACTGCCGCGCCCGCGACATGATCCTGCGCCAGCCCGGGCGCGACGGCCATGCGGTCGACATGCCGGGCAGCGTGTCCAGCTGTCGGCCACACCGCGCGCGCTGCGCACGCCGGCACCGCACCTGGGCGAGGATGCCGACGCGGTGTGGCGCGAACTGAGGCTCAGCGACGAGCAGATTGCCGCGCTGCGCCAGCGCGGCGTCGCCTGAAAGGCGGCTGCCGGCTCACGCTCAGCCCAGGCCGAGCGCCTTGTGCGCCAGGGCCAGGAAGGCGGCGCGCTCCGCGGCCGACAGCGGCGCCAGGATCTCGGTCTGCAAGAGCTGCACCACCGGGCGGATGGCCTTGAGCAGCTGCCTGCCCTCGGCCGTCAGCTGCAGCTGGCGCGCGCGGCGGTCGTGCGCGCTGACCGCGCGCCGCACCAGCCCTTTCTGCTCCAGGCGGTCGATCACTCCGCCGATCGTGGCGCGGTCGAAGCTGATGGTCGCGGCCAGGCTGGCCTGGTCGATGCCGGGCTGCTGGGCAATCGCGTCCAGCGCGGCGAACTGCACCGAGGTCAGCTCGAAGCCGGCGGCCTGGGTGCGCGCCTGGAAGACCTGCGTGGACTGCTGGTGCAGCCGCCGGATCAGGTGCCCAGCCATTTCGATCCTGTCCATCCTTGCCTTTCGTCCGCTGCCGCTTGCGCCCCGCCACCGGCGTAGCTGCCGATGCGTTTGACGATTTTAGTATGTATGCATATCATATGCAAACATATCGAATCCAGACAACAGCCCGAAGGAGGCGCCATGCAATACCACCGCGACGGTTTCAAACCCGGCGATCCCGATGTTCACCCCTCAGCCTTGGGCTGCCGCCGTGCGGGCGACCCGCTCCCCGCGACGGTCGACGTGCTGATCGCCGGCTCGGGGCCGGCAGGCCTGTGCCTGGCCGCGCAACTGGCCCAAGTGCCGCAGATCCGCACGATGCTGGTCGAGCCCAAGCTCACGCCGATGGAAAAGGGCCAGGCCGACGGCATCAGCGTGCGCTCGATGGAAATGTTCCAGGCCTTCGGCTTCGCCGAGAAGGTCATGCGCGAGGCGGTGTGGATCAACGAGACCACCTTCTGGGCGCCCGGCGCACAGGCTGCGTTGACGCGCGTCGCCCGCGTGCAGGACGTGCCCGACGGCACTTCCGAAATGCCCCACGTGCTGATCAACCAGGCGCGCGTGCACGACATGTTCCTCGACCTCATGCGCCACGCGCCCACCCGGCTGGAGCCCGACTACGGCCTGAAGGTGGCCGGCCTGGTCGTCGACCCCGGCGCCGCCGAATACCCGGTCACCGTCACGCTGGAGCACACTGCGCCCGGCCGCGAGGGCCAGACCACGCAGATGCGGGCCAACTACGTGATCGGCTGCGACGGCGCACGCTCGGCCGTGCGCAGCGCCATCGGCGGCGCGCTGCACGGCGATGCGGCGCACCAGGCCTGGGGAGTGATGGACCTGCTGGCCGTCACCGACTTTCCCGACTGGCGCATGAAGTCCTTCGTACGCTCGCACGACGAAGGCATCGTGATGGTGCTGCCACGCGAGGGCGGGCACCTGGTGCGCCTGTACGTCGAACTCGACCAGCTGGCCGAGCACGAGCGCGCCGCCGACCGCGGCATGGGTGCCGAGGACATCATCGCCAAGGCCCGGCGCATCTTCAGTCCCTTCGCACTGGACGTGAAGGAGGTCGTCTGGTGGTCGATCTACGAGATCGGCCACCGCCTGACCGACAAGTTCGACGACGTGCCCGAAGACCAGGTGGCCATCCGCGCACCGCGCGTCATGCTGGCCGGCGATGCCTGCCACACCCACAGCCCCAAGGCCGGCCAAGGCATGAACGTGTCGATGGGCGACACCTTCAACCTGGGCTGGAAGCTGATCTCGGTGCTGAGCGGCCGCGCCGACGCCGCCTTGTTGCACAGCTACTCCGGCGAGCGCCGCGCCGCGGCCAAGGGCCTGGTGGAGTTCGATCACCAGTGGGCCCGCGTCGTCGGCGGCCTGGCCGAGGACGATGCCAGCGACGGCCTGCCGCGCGTGGCGCGCGAGTTCGTCAACAACCTGCCCTTCACCTGCGGCCTGACCATCCAGTACGAAGCCGGCGCACTGACCGGCGCGGCCACGCACCAGCACCTGGCCACGGGCTTGCCCATCGGCAAGCGCTTCCACTCTGCCCCCGTCGTCCGTCTGGCCGACGCCAAGCCGATGCAGCTGGGCCACTGCATCGAGGCCGACGCGCGCCTGCGGCTGTTCCTCTTCGCCCCGGCGGGCGATGCGGGCGGCCGTGGTGGCGCCGTGGCACGGCTGTGCGACTGGCTCGAGCACGACCCGGCCTCGCCGCTGCGCCGCCACACCGCGCCGGGTGAGGACATGGATGCCGTGATCGACACCCGAGCGGTCTTCCAGCAGGGCTTTCGCGCGCTGGACTTCGCAGTCATGCCGAGCTTGCTGCGTCCGCCAGTGGGGCGCTACGGGCTGTGCGACTACGAGAAGATCTTCTGTACCGGCCTCGAGCGGGGCGAGGACATCTTCCAGGCGCGCGGCATCGACCGGGCCGCAGGCTGCATCGTCATCGTGCGCCCGGATCAGTACGTGGGCCACATCCTCCCGCTGCAGGCCCGCGACGAGCTGGCGGCCTATTTCGGCGGCATCCTGCGCGTGCGCGGCTGAGGCAGATGTCGGCCTTGTCGCTGCGTGTCGCAGCAGGTAGTGCTGCCACAGGCCCATCCCGAGCCCGGATCATGCCCTGCCCCCCAAGCGAGCGGCCTGCGCTCGGCGACGCACAGCCCTCGAGGGTCGTCCAGAACGGGCATGGACGTTTCCGGCCGGGCTGCAGCGGAGTGCGCAGCGATGCTACGGCGCAGGCGTCGATCCAGACGCACCAGGCGCGGGCTCTGCCCCGCCCTGCTGCAGCCGCTCGAAGACCGCGCGCTCGACGCTCTTGAGGTGCAGGTCCTGCTGCGGGAACGGGATCTCGATGGCGGCGTCGCGCAGCGCTGCGTGGATGGCCAGACCGAGCGCGCTGCGCACGGCTGGATGGTCGTCGAAGTGGGTCCAGGCACGCACGCTGAAGTCCAGCGAGCTGGCGCCGAAGCCGGTGAACAGCACCATCGGTGGCGGCTGCTGCGCCACGCGCTCGGTGCGCTGCGCCACATCGAGCAGCAACGTGCGGACCTTTTCAGGGTCGCTGCCGTAGGCCACGCCCACGGGCATGTCGATGCGCCGCGTGTTGGTGCTGAGCGTCCAGTTGATCAGCTTTTCGGACAGCAGCATGCCGTTGGGCACCACCACGTCGGCGCCTTCGAAGGTGGTGAAGGTGGTGGCGCGCATGCCGATGTCGCGCACGGTGCCGACGGTGCCCGACAGCTCGACAGTGTCGCCCGGCTGGATCGGCCGCTCGAACATCAGGATCAGGCCGGAAACGAAGTTGTTGACCACCGTCTGCAGGCCGAAGCCGATGCCGACGCTGAGCGCGCCCAGCACCAGCGCAAGTTGCGACACCTCGAAGCCGGCCGCCGCCAGCGCCAACATCAGGCCCAGCATCAACAGCAGGTAGTAGGTCATGGTCGAGGCGCTGTTGGCCACGCCGCGCGGCAGGCTCATGCGCGGCAGCACGTCCTCGGACAACACGCTGCGCACCGTCTTCGCCACCCAGAACGACAGGTAGACCGAGAGGCAGAACAGCACCGTGCCGCCGACGGTGACCGACAGTTTGCCGAACTCGAGCTTCCAGGCGAAGGCGGCCTCCAGCCACGCCTGCAGCGGCCGCAGCACGCGAAATGCGTCGAGCGTGCCGTACAGCCAGGCCAGCATCAGGCCGAAGTCGAACAGCCGCGACGCCACCTGCATCAGGCCGCCGGCCTGGTTGGCCTTGGCCATCAGCTTCTCGGCCGCGGCCCGCAGCACAAAGGCCGTCCAGCTGCGCACCACGCTGCCGGCAGCCAGCAGGAACAGGCCGAGGTAGGCACTGATCAGCGTGGCATCGGTCAGCATCGCAGCCAGCGTGGTGTTGCCCGCGAGGTTGGCCACCACGGCCACGATGAGGGCAGCGCTGCCGGCCACGGCCAGCAGATGCACCGTGCGCCGCAAACGGCCGTGCGGCGCGGCCCCGGCGCGCCGCAAGCGCCACAGCAGGCCGCCCAGCGCTGCCAGCATCAACAGCCCGTTGAGCAGGACCACCA
Organism: uncultured Pseudomonadota bacterium; assembly: GCA_963818005.1. GTDB lineage: Bacteria > Pseudomonadota > Gammaproteobacteria > Burkholderiales > Burkholderiaceae_C > Rubrivivax. The sequence goes on along the minus strand of CAWFQP010000023.1, from coordinate 43,171 downwards.
GCCGGTAGGGCAGCGTCAGGCCGCCGATCAGCTGACCGAGCAGGTGAAACAGCAGGAACACACCGCTGAGGTAGATCCAGCCGCCGAGCAGGCTGCGCATGCGTTCGGGCTGCAGCCGCATGATCGGCAGCCAGGCCAGCGCGAGCAGCGCGATGAGCATGCGCGTCGGACCGAGGAAGCTGATGACCATCAGCGCGGCCAGGCTCAGCAGCAGCCAGGTCGAGACCGGCCGCGTCAGCGCCCGGGAGTGATGCGTCAATGCGGGGTTGGCGGCAATGGCCTTGCGTGCACGCCACGACACGAGCACGAACAGCGGCAGGCTCAGCAGGCCCAGCCACAGGATGCCGTTGTCGATGGCCCCGTAGGAATGGTCGAATTCGTTCATGAATTCGATCGCGGCGCGCAGGTCCTCGACGAGCTCGCCCGCACTGAACTTTTGTGCCGGATCGGACTGGGACAGCGCGCTGAACAGGTCCGGGGCGTCGCGCTGCCAGAGCATTCGGTCGATGGCAGCGATCTGGGCCCGCACCGCGCTCATGCCCTTGCCGGTACGGCCCAGCACGGCCGCGGTGTCCCGACTCAGTGCCAGCTGTTGGCTGAGCGGCTGCGCCAGCGCCTTCTCGGCCTGCGCAAAGCTCTTCAACAGCGTGTCGATGCGCTGCGTCAGCGTGGGCAGCTGGTCGGCGGCAATCGCTTCGCGCGTGTCCAGCCAGCGCTTGCGCCGCTTGACGATCTCCGCCGCGGCTTCGGTGGTCGGGCGCAGGCCGTTCTGCACTTCGGACTGCAGGGCGCGCAGCTCACCGTCGACGAAGCGATAGTAGCGGTCCAGCGTTTCCAGGTTGGCCAGCGGCAGCGCCGCCAGGCGCTCGCCGTGGATCTTGGCCTCGAGCACGCCGAGATCGCGCTTCAGGACGGCCAGCTCCTTCACCAGCCCCGCCGAGTTGTCGAAACTGGCGCTGCGCTCGACCACCTCAAGCGCAAACGCCTCGTCTTCTTCGGCGCTCTGCGGAATCTCGGCGATCGCAACGCCCTTCGCTTCGGCCGGCTTGGCCGCAGCCGCGTCGGGCTTGGACGGCAAGCCGGGAATCTGCGCCGGCGCCGCGTGCATCAGCAGCAGCAGCACTGGCAGGCAGGTCCATCGGCTCAGGCGCATCATCGGTCAGGCTCCATCCCAGGGCTCGCGCGACGGGCAGCTGCGGCCCTCGATTCGCGAATCGGCCGAACGGCCGGCTTGCAGTATTCTCCACCGCAGGTGTTCAGCGGGAGAGCGACGATGGGCAAGATGATCGACTTCAAGCGCCCCGACGGGCAAGGCGTGATGGGCTACCTGGCCGAGCCGGCCCACGCCGCCGCTGCGCCGGGCGTGGTGGTGATCCAGGAATGGTGGGGCCTGAACGCACAGATCAAGGGCGTGGCCGAGCGTTATGCCGAGGCCGGCTTCGTCGCGCTGGTGCCCGACCTGTACCGCGGCAAGAGCACGGTCGAGGCGGCCGAGGCCGAGCACCTGATGACCCACCTGAACTTCGCTGACGCCGCCGGCCAGGATGTGCGCGGTGCCGTGCAATACCTGAAGGAGCGCGGCACCAAGGTCGGCGTCAGCGGCTACTGCATGGGCGGCGCGCTGACGCTGCTGGCCGCCGTGCACGTGCCCGAAGCCGATGCCGGCGTGGTGTTCTACGGCTACCCGCCGCTGGAGTACATCGACGCCAGCAAGATCAAGATGCCGCTGCTGGCGCACTGGGCGGTCGACGACGTGCCCTTCCCCATCGCCAAGGTCGACGAGCTGGAAACGACGCTCAAGGCCGCGGGCGTGAACTTCGAGTTCCACCGCTACCAGGCGATGCATGCCTTCGCCAACGAGACGCAGGTGGGCGCGGCGCGGCTGCCGATCACCGAGTACAAGCCCGCGGCGGCCGCCACGGCCTGGGAGCGCACGCTGGACTTCTGGAACAAGCACCTGCGCTGAGGCGCGCAGGGGCCGGCCGCCTACTTGGTCAGAAAACCGAGCATGCGGTCGGCGAACTTGCCGTAGGGCGGCATCATGAACTTCAGGCTGGAAAAGCGCGCCTGGTAGAACACCGGGCGCAACTTGCTGAAGGTCTCGAAACCTTCGCGGCCGTGGTAATGGCCCATGCCCGAGGCGCCCACGCCGCCGAAGGGCAGGTCGTGCTGGCCGACATGCATGACCGCGTCGTTCACCGACACGCCGCCGGACATCACACGGTCCAGCACCTTCTGCACCTTGCCCGAGTCCAGGCTGAACGGGTACACCGCCAGCGGCCGCGGCCCGGCGTTGATGCGCTCGATCACCGCGTCCAGGCTGTCGTAGCCGCGCAGCGGCAGGATCGGGCCGAAGATCTCGCGCTGCATCAGCAGGCTGTCGTCGGGCGCGTTGAGCACGATGTGCGGCGCGATCTTGCGCGTGGCGCGGTCGTGGGCCGGCCCGCTGACCAGCTGCACCAGCGTGGCCCCGCGCTCGCGCGCATCGTCCAGCGCGTGCAGCAGCCGGTCGAAGGCGCGCTCGTCGATCACCGAGGTGTAGTCCGGCGAATCCAGGCTCGGGTAGCGCTTGGGCACGATCTCGAAGGCCAGCTTGACGAACTCGTCGACGCGCTGCGACGGCACGTAGGCATGGTCGACCGTGGTGCAGATCTGCCCGGCATTGAGCAGCTTGGCGAACAGGATGCGCTCGGCCGCCGTGCGCAGCGGGTGGTCGTCGCAGACGATGGCCGGCGACTTGCCGCCCAGCTCCAGCGTCACCGGGCACAGGTTGCGCGCCGCCGCGGCCATCACCGAACGGCCGGTGTTGCCCGAGCCGGTGAACAGCAGGTGGTCGAAGGGCAGCTTGGAGAACTCGATGCCCACGCCGCCGGTCTCGTCGAAGAACTGCAGCTTCTCGGGCGGGAAGTAGGCCGGCATGCGCTCGATCAGCAGCCGCGCCAGGTGGCGCGAGTTCTCGCTCATCTTCACCATCGCGCGGTTGCCGGCGGCGAAGATGTAGTTCAGCGGAATCAGGCTCAGGTTGACCGGGAAGTTCCACGGCACGATCACGCCGACCACGCCCAGCGGCTGCGGGATGACGCGGTTGCGCGCGCCGAAGAAGCTGATCCAGTCGACGCCGCGCTTTTGCGGCTTCATCCAGGACTTCAGGTGCTTGAGCGTGTGCTCGATGCCGTCGACCACCGGCGCGATCTCGGCCAGCAGCGTCTCGTGGCGCGAGCGGTGGCCGTAGTCGGCGCTGATGGCGCTGATCAGCGCCTCCTTGTTCTCGCGCACGAAGCGCTGCAGCGTGCGCAGGTCGGCCTTGCGCTCGTCGAAGCGTGGGCACCGGATGGTCGAGGTAGGCCTTGCGCTGCCGGGCCAGCGCATCGGCCAGGCGTTGCACGGTGGCCTCGTCGGCCAGGTTGAGCGTCATGTCGTTCATGGTGGGGATCCTGTGGCAGCGGCCGCGCCGGATGACACCCGCATTGTCAGGCCTGGGCCGCACCCGTCAACGCAGGTGCGATCGGGCAGGCCCGGTCACCCATGCGCGAAGCAGCGGCATCAAGGCGGCCGCAGGCCCTCGACCTGAGTCGACGATGCCCTCTTTTGAAAGCCACGCGCGTCGGTGCCGCGCCGTCCGCTCGCGCGTTCAGCTCGGTGTGGGCGTGCCGGCCATGCGGTCGTACCTGAGGAAAAACTGCCGCGCCAGCGCCACCAACTGGTTCTCGCTGGGCCGGTCGCTGTGCTCCCAGCCGACGATCTGCCTGCCCAGCGCAGGGCGGTGCTTCTCGACGTAGTGGCGGAAGTCGGCCAGCCCGGTCTTCGGGCCCACCGCCAGCACCTCGGCGATGCCGGCCAGTGCGTCGCAGATCTCGGCGTGGTACTCATGCTCGGTGCGTACGCTGCTGCCGTGCTGGCGCGTGTGGTGCGAATGCGCCTTGACCTTCTGCGCCTGGATGTGCTCGGCGTCGAACTGCAGGATCTGGGCGCTCTGGTGGTCGATCCAGACCACCGCGTGAAACATCGTCATCGTCACCTTCCGGGGTTTCGGTCTTGGGTTCAGAGGCGGGTCGCTCGCTCGCGCCGGCCTTCGCAGGCCACGCAGCGCAGCGCCCAGGGCTCGACCTTCAGCCGGTCGAAGGCGATGGTCTCGCCACAATCGCTGCAGTTGCCATAGCGCTCTTCCTTCAGTCGGCGCAGCGCCGCGCTGACGGCGCCCAACTCGGTGATCTCGCGGTCGCCGAGAGCCATGTCCATCTCGCGCTCGGCCTCGCGGTGCGAGATGTCGTCGCTGTCCTGCGACAACACTTCGCGCGCGTGTTCGGCGCGTGACAAGCCTCCTTGGTGATCGGCCAGTTGACGATCCAGTTCGCCCTGGCGGCGAACAAGTTCTGCTTCCAGCAACGCGCGTTGGCCTGCGGTCAAGTGAGAGCTCACGGTCGGGTCTCCTGTCATCGATCCGATACTCCACCAAGTGGCCCCGCGTTGCCTTGCGCTCGGTCAATGGCGCGGCCGCGCTGCGGGCGCTTGTCTTGCAGCGTGCTGCTGCGGCTTCGACCGAGGCAACCCGGACGACGGGCCGCAAAGGCCGTGACGCGCGCGCGGCCGCAACCGGCGCCAGCCGCTCCGCAGGCAGCGATGCGGGCGAGGGCTGAGCCGGCGACGAGCTTGCCGCCGGGTTCAGGCGCCGGGCCTGCGGCGTCGCACCATGGCGCCGGCCAGGCCCAGCCCAAGCACCACCATGATGTAGGTGGGCGGTTCCGGCACCAGGGCGGCCTGCCACTGCCCGGCCAGCACCTGGTGGGCGCTCGTCGTCATGTGCACGCTGTCCCAGAAGACCCAGGTCGATGGATCACACTGCTGATTGGCCAGGTTCGCCAGACAGGACTTGTCGGCCACGTCGAAGCCGTAGGCCGTCGGATCGGCGGCAATCCTCTCGAACAGCCCGGCCGTATCGAACTGGACGATGTCGACGCCCGGCAACGCTTGATCCAGGCCATCGAGCAGGAGCTGCAGTTGGCCGTTGAAGATGCCGGTCAATGTGGACAACGCAGGTGCCGCGGGGCCGCCCAGGAACGCGGGGATGATGCCGAGGTCGGGCATGTTGGGCACCAGGAAATTGCGCGCACCCGCCTGGGCAAGGGTCTGGATCGTGGTCTGGATGTTCGCCAGGCCGTTGGCCACGACATTCGGCCCGCCGGGCGAGCCCGGCACGGCGCCCGGCAGCGTTGCCGTGTCATTGGCGTAGAACACGTCGTTCGGAAACAGCCAGACGACGAACAGCGAGGTCGCAGGGTTGAAGACCGGCGCCTGGCTTGCGAATGCGGCCAACTCCCAGGCATTCGACTTGTCCTGGTAGGCCGGCTTCAGCTCGGGCGGGACGGTGTTGGTGATGGTGTTGTAGCTTGCCGACCCGGTGGTGGCGCCGCCGATCGCATAGTTGGTTCCTCCTGCCAGCGACGGCTTGAAGCTGGCATCTCCTGGGTTGAATCGGTTCCACAGGTACTCGACCGCCACCGGGCCATTCGAGTACCGGCCACCAACGTACGGCGGCGGCGGAAACACCGCGTCCGGGCCGGCATAGGCCTGACTGGCCAGGCCGCTGTTGCCACCGTCGGACAGGCTGTCGCCGAACACGAACAAGCTGCTGAGCTGGCTCAGCGACGCGCTCGCCGCGGCAGGCATGGCCAGGGCGACCCACAAGGCCGTGACCCCAATTCGATTCGTCATCGTGCGCTTCTCCCGTTGTTGATCGGTGCCTGTGAAATGCCTTCAAGCTAACACGGCGATATGGAGCGTTCTACGGGGGTTGCGCCTCAGCCTGCCGCATACCCCCCCGAAATGAGGGGGAGGACACCTCAACCCCGCTCGATGCGCCGTCCGGGTCGGGTTGCCACGCCGCTGCCAGGCAGACCCGTTGGGCCTGCGGGGCTAGACTGCGCCGCATCCGCTTCATTCGATTCGTTCCGACATCGCTGCCATGGCCCTGTTGACCGGCATCCGCGTGCTCGACTTCGGCCGCTTCATCGCCGGGCCCTATTGCGCGGCGCTGCTCGGCGACCTGGGCGCCGACGTGATCCGCATCGAGCGCGTCGAAGGCGGCGAGGACCGTTTCGTGCCGCCGGTGGCCGACACCGGCGAGGGCGGCCTGTATCTGCAGATGAACCGCAACAAGCGCTGCCTGACGCTGGACCTGGCCAGCCCGCAGGGCCGACAGATCGTGCGCCAGCTGGTGGCCACGGCCGACGTGGTGGTGGCCAACCTGCCGCCGGCCACGCTGACGCAGCTGGGCCTGGACCACGCCACGCTGTCGGCGCTGAATCCGCGCCTCGTGCTGGCCAGCGTCAGCGCCTACGGGCCCGGCGGTCCGTACAGCGAGCGACCGGGCTTCGATTCGATCGGCCAGGCGATGAGCGGCGCGATGTTCATGTCCGGCCTGCCCGATGCGCCGGCACGCGCCGCCGTGCCCTATGTCGATGTCAGCACCGCGCAGGCCCTGGCCATGGGCACGCTGGCCGCGCTGTGGGCGCGCGAGCGCAGCGGCCGCGGCCAGCAGGTCGAAGGCTCGCTGCTGCGCAGTTCGCTCGTGATGGGCAATGCGGTGCTGATCGAGCAGGCTCTGAAGGCGCCCGACCGCGTGCCGCAGGGCAACCGTGGATTCACGGCCGCGCCGAGCGACCTGTTCCGCGCCCGCGACGGCTGGCTGGTGGTCGCGACCATTGGCCAGGCCGATGTTCGAGCGCTGGTGCAAGCTGATCGACCGGCCGGATCTGGTCCGCGACCCGCGCTTTGCCGGCGACGAGCAGCGCGGCGACCACAGCCAGGCCATCAGCGAACTGATGGCCGCGTGGTGCGCCGACGCGCAGCTGCGACGCGGTGCTGCAGGCGCTGGCTGCGGCCAAGATCCCGGCCGCGCCGGTGTTGAGCCCGCAGCAGGCGCTGGACGACCCGCACATCCGCGCCACCGGGCTGCTGCCGCAGCGGCCGGTGACGGGCAGCGCGCAGCACGCACCGATCGCGCCGCACCCGGTAGACATGTCGGCCGACCCGGCGGTGTTCGCGCGCAGCGCGCCGGCGCTGGGCGAGCACACCGACGAGATCCTGGCCGAGCTGGGCTACGACGCCGCTGCGCGTGGCCGAGTTGCGCGCGCGGCGCGTGGTCTGATGAACCGCTCGGCGCACACGCCCCCCTGGCCCGAAGGGCTGGTCGAGGCCTACCCGTCGCTGGCCTGCCTGCCGGACGAACTGCGCGAGAGGGTCTGGCCGCACCAGCTGCAAGCGCTGTCGGTGCCGGCCGGCACGCTGCTGTTCGAGGAACAGGCACCCTGCCAGGGCTTCCCCCTGGTGCTGGCTGGCGAGGTGCGGGTGGCCCGCGGTTCGACGCAGGGTCGATCGCTGGAGCTGTACCGCGTCGGTCCCGGAGAGCTGTGCGTCATCTCGGCCTGCGGGCTGTTCGGCAGCGCGCCGCTGGCCGCGCACGGCGTGGCACTCGGCCCGACCCGGCTGCTGCTGCTTTCGCCGGCCGGCTTCGAGCAGTGGGTGGCGCACGCACCCTTCCGCCGCTTCGTCTTCGGCGTCTTCGCCGACCGGCTGGCCGAGCTGATGAGCCTGGTCGAGGCGGTGGCCTTCCAGCGGCTGGACCAGCGGCTGGCGGCGGCGCTGCTCGGCCACGGCACGACGGTGATGACCACGCACCAGGGGCTGGCCGACGAGCTGGGCACCGTGCGCGAAATCGTGACCCGGCTGCTCAAGCGCTTCGAGCGTGCCGGCTGGGTCAACCTGGCGCGCGAGCGCATCGAACTGCGCGACGCCGCGGCGCTGCGCGCGCTGTCGGCAGGCGACGGCCAGCCTGGGTGACCCAGGTCACAGACTGCCAGCCGATGCGGCCCGACACTGCCTGCATGCCGCGCGTGTGGACGCGGCCACAGGAGATGGACATGAAGACCAACGAAGGCACCCTCGACCGCGCATTGCGCGTGCTGGCTGGACTGGTGCTGATCGCATTGACGCTGACGGGCACCATCGGCGTGTGGGGCTGGATCGGCGTGGTGCCGATCGCCACCGGGCTGATCGGCTGGTGCCCGGCCTACACGCTGCTGGGCCTCAACACCTGCCCGATCAAGGCTCGGCAGTAGCTGCCAGCCGCCGCCGTTCAGGCCGGCGCCGCTGTGGCGCCGGTCAGCAGGCACTGCATCAGCTCGCGCACGCTGCGGATCTGCTCGCCGAAGGGCAGCGCGCCGACGCCGCGGAAGAACAGGCCCTTCTTGACGTCGCCGCGCAGCGCGGCGGCGAGCTGGGTGTCGATGCAGAACTGGCCCCAGCCGGCCAGGCCGTCGCGCAAGCCCGCATTGCGCCAGGCAGTCGAAGGCCACGGTGCAGCGCGGCTTGACGTGCGCCACGCTCTGCAGCCGCGGCTCGGCCTTCAGGTAGTTCTTCAGCCAGGGCGTGGCCACGGCGCGCGCCGGCAGGCCGGCGACGCTGGTGAACTCGACCATGTCCTCGTCGCGCGCCTGCGCCAGCACGCGCTTGAACTCGGCATGGGCGTCGCTTTCCAGCGTCACCGCGAAGGGCGTGCCCAGCTGCACCGCCGCCGCGCCCAGCGCCTGCAGCCGCGCGATGTCGGCATGGCTGCGGATGCCGCCGGCGGCGATCAGCGGAATCTGCTGCTCGATGCCGGCGCTGCGCAGGAAGGCCAGCGACTGCGGGATGACGTTCTCGAAATCGAAGCGCGGGTCGCCCAGGTCGGCGATCTTGGCCGCGCCGAGGTGGCCGCCGGCCAGGCGCGGATGCTCGATGACGATGGCATCGGGCAGGCGCTTCTTGCGCTCCCACTTGCGCACCAGCAGCTGCACGCCGCGCGCGTCGGACAGGATCGGCACCAGCAGCGCGGCCGGGATGGTCCTGCGCCAGGTCGGGCAGGTCCAGCGGCAGGCCGGCGCCGACGACCACCGCGTCGATGCCGCATTCGAGCGCCCGCTTGACCGAAGGCGCGTACTCGCCCACCGCGCGCATCACGTTGACGGCCAGCAGGCCGCGCCCGCCGGACAGCGACGCGCGCGGCGCGGATCTCGCGTTCCAGCGCCTCCAGGTTGGCGGCGTTGATCGCCTCCTTGGCAGCCTGGGTGGCGGCCTCGCCCGGCAGCAGCTCGTGCGTGCGCTCCATCAGGTCGGGGTGGTGGCGGCGCAGGTCGACCGAAGAGATCGTGCCCATCGCACCGAGCGCGGCCACGCTGCCGGCCAGGCGGTGCGCCGACACGCCCACGCCCATGCCACCCTGCACCACCGGCAGCAAGCTGCGGCCGCCCAATTGCAGGGGACGCAGGCCGCCGTCGATCGCCCGTTGCATCAGGTCGAGGGCGGTGCGATCAGGGCCGGCTGGGGAGTTCATGGCGCGAGCGGCAAGCACGAAGCTTCGCCGCTGCAATAGCAAAGGGTTGACCTTAGCGCAGCGGCCTGCCCGCCGTATTGATGCCTATCAACGTGGGCCGGACTACCTGTGCTCGCGCGTCAGGTGGGCCGACGAGGTGGCCGTGGCCACCAGCTCGCCCTTGTCCGAGTACAGCTCGGCCTTGAGAAAGGCCACCGTGCGGCCGGCCTTGACGATGCTGCCGACGGCCGCGAAGGCCCCGGCGCGCGCCGGGCGCAGGAAGCTGACGTTGATGTCGATCGACGACACCCGCACCTTGCCGCGTTCGGCGGCGATGACCACGTGCGCCATCGACGCGTCGAGCATCGCGGTGATGAAGCCACCCTGCACGATATCCACCGTGTGGCAGAACTCGTGGCCGATATGGAACTCCATGCGCAGCTCGCGCTTCTCGGCGGCATAGGCGGCCACCCGGCCCTTCAGCGAACGGATGACCGCGGGCGGGTTGGCGTTCAACTGCTCGACGACCTCGTCGCTGCTCATGCACCGGCTCCTGGGGATTGGCGGGCCGATGCTACGATGAAGCGCAGCCCGCAACGGAGTCGCCCATCGTGATGCCCCGCCCCATCGAACAGTGGCACCAGGTCGTGAAAAGCCGCGACGCCGCCGCGCTGAAGGAGTTGCTGGCCGAGGACGTGGTCTTCGTCTCGCCTGTGGTGCACACGCCGCAGGCCGGCCGGACCATCACCCTGGCCTACCTGCAGGCCGCGATGAAGGTCCTCAACAACCCCAGCTTCCACTACCTGAACCAGTGGTTCGGCCCGGAGTCGGCAGTGCTGGAGTTCGAGTGCGTCGTCGAAGGCATCAGCATCAACGGCATCGACATGATCCACTGGAATGGCGCCGGCCGCATCGACCACTTCAAGGTCATGGTGCGGCCGCTGAAGGCGGTGAACAAGCTGCACGAGATGATGGGCCGCGAGCTGCAGCGCGCCGCGTCGCAGCAATAGCCCGGCAAGGCGCGCGCGGCCTGCGGCGCCGACGCCGACGCCGAAGAGGAGACACGGATGGACAGACCCGCCGCCGTCCGCACCGAGCAGCAAGGCCCGGTGCTGACCATCAGCCTCGACCGGCCGCAGCGCCGCAACGCCGTCGACGGGCCCACTTCGCTGGCGCTGCGCGCCGCCTTCGAGGCCTTCGAGGCCGATCAAAGCGCGCGCGTGGCGGTGCTCACTGGCGCGGGCGGCCACTTCTGCGCAGGCGCCGATCTGCGCTCACTGGGCGACCCGGGACGCCGCAACCCGGTCGAGCCCAGCGGCAGCGCGCCCGGCCCGATGGGGCCGACGCGCATGGCCTTTGCCAAGCCGGTGATCGCCGCAGTCGAAGGCTATGCGGTGGCCGGAGGGCTGGAGCTGGCGCTGATGTGCGATCTGCGCATCGCCGCGCGCGGCGCCACTTTCGGCGTGTTCTGCCGGCGCTGGGGCGTGCCGCTGATCGACGGCGGCACGGTGCGGCTGCCGCGCATCGTCGGCATGGGCCGTGCTCTGGACATGATCCTCAGCGGCCGGGCGGTCGGCGCCGACGAGGCGCTGGCCATGGGCCTGGTCACGCAGGTGGTGGAAGACGGCCAGGCCCTGGCCGCGGCGCAGGCGCTGGCGCAGCAGATCGCCGCCTTCCCGCAGCGCTGCATGCTGGCCGACCGGGCCTCGGCCTACGACCAATGGGAGCTGCCGCTGGCCGAGGCGCTGCGGCGCGAAGGCGCTGGCGGCTTCCCGGTGGTGCAGGCCGAAGCGCTGAGCGGGGCCGCGCGCTTTGCAGCGGGTGCGGGGCGGCATGGCCGTTTCGGCGATGCGTGAAACGCGCCGCCTCGCCGCGACGCTGTGCGTCGGCGCGAAGTGCGCCGCCAGCCCCACCCGCGCCTGGCGCTAGGCCAGGTCGCGCGTTGCCGCCGCAGCCATGGCCGAGGCCTTCAAGCATCTGCTCAACGCCGGCACGGTGCACGAGGCCTCGCATCACCTGCAGCGCGCCTGGCCGGGCTTCGCTGCCGCGCGCTTCGAGGCGCTGGCGCTGCAGGGGCTGGACGAGCTGGAGTTCAAGGCCCGCGCGCTGCACCTGTGCGCCGCACTCGAAGCCACGCTGCCGGAAGATTTCGAGCACGCCGCCGCCGTGATCGAGGCCGCGCTGGCGCCGCCCGGCGCGGGCGACGACCTGGCCGCGCTGCGCAGCGGGCCGCTGGGCCTGGCCGGTTGGGTGGTCTGGCCGCTGGGCGAGTTCGTCGTCAGGCGCGGCATCGATTCGCCGCAACGTGCGCTGCGCACGCTGCATGCGCTGACCCAGCGCCATACCGCCGAGTGGGCGCTGCGGCCCTTCATCGAGCGCCACCCGGAACTCACCTTCACCACGCTGGCCGACTGGTGCGGCGATGCCAGCGCCCATGTGCGCCGGCTGGTCAGCGAAGGCAGCCGCCCGCGCCTGCCCTGGGGCGCGCAGCTGAAGGACCTGATCCGCGACCCCTCGCCGACGCTGCCGCTGCTGCGCCGTCTGCAGGACGACCCCAGCGCCTATGTGCGGCGCAGCGTGGCCAACCACCTGAACGACATCGCCAAGGACCACCCGCAACTGATCGTGCAGTGGCTGCAGCACTACCTGCCCGATGCGCCGCCGCCGCGCCGTGCGCTGCTCAGGCATGCCTGCCGCACGCTGATCAAGCAGGGCCACCCGCCGGTACTGAAGGCCTGGGGCCTGGGCGCGCCGCTGCGTGGCGAGGCAACGCTGCAGCTGACGCCAAAGACGCTGGCGGTGGGCGAGTCACTGCAGATGACCGTGCAGCTGCGCTCCACCGCCGCTCGCGCGCAGGCGCTGCTCATCGACTATGCGGTGCACCACGTCAAGGCCAACGGCACGACCACGCCCAAGGTCTTCAAGGGCTGGACGCTGCAGCTTGACGCGCACGATGACGTCAGGCTGCAAAAGCGCCATTCGCTGCGCGCGGTGACGACGCGCCGCTACCACCCCGGCCGGCATGAGGTGGACCTGCGCATCAACGGCGCGATCGTCGCGCGCGCCTTCTTCCAGCTCAAGACCTGAGGCGCTGCTCCCAGTCGGCCGGATCGAAGCCGACCGTGATGTGGCCGTCGGCCCAGCGCAGCACCGGGCGCTTGATGACACTGGGCTGCGCGAGCATCAGCGCGCGGGCGCTGGCGGCGTCGTGCACCGCGTCGCGCTGTGCGTCGTCGAGCTTGCGCCAGGTGGTTCCCTTGCGGTTGAGCAGCGCCTGCCAGCCGGCCTCGGCCAGCCACCGATCCAGCTCGGGCACGGGCACACCGGCCTTCTTGAAATCGTGGAAATCGCAGGCCTGGCCCTGGCCGTCGAGCCAGGCCCGGGCGCGCTTGACCGTGTCGCAGTTGGCGATGCCGTAGAGCGTGATCCTTGCCATCACCGCCCCCTGCTCGCGCCGCCGCCGCTGCCGGGGTCGCAGCGCGGGTCGATGCCGATGGCGCCCCCGTCGCGCAGCTTGCCGTCATCCATCACCGACACCTGGAACCAGAAACATTCGGTGGTCGGGTAGCGCCACGACCAGACCTGCCCGCCCTGCCAGCCGCCGCCACGCACTTCGCCGGGGCGGCCGAGGGTGTAGCGCAGCCAGTCCCTGTCCTGACCCTGCCAGTTCTGCTGCACGTAACTGAAGGCGGCCTCGTTCAGCACCTGGCCCCAGACCAGGACCTTGCCGCCGGCATCGACATCCACCATCCAGGTGACGCGGCCGTAGGGGCCGGTGGCGAACTCCAGGCGCGTCTGCCCGTTCGGCCCGGAGTAGCGGCCGGTGGGCTGGCCCATCAGCTGCTGCAGCTCGGCCTCGGACTGGCCGGCGCGGATGTCCTGCGGCTTGTAGGTGGCACATCCCGCGCCGGCCAGCGCCAGCAGCAGGGGCAAGGCAAGGCGCATGGCTTTCATGTCTCGAGGCTCCCGTTGGCTTCGACGGCCCGTGCCGCCGCGCAGGCGGACCGGCAGCAGGCAGCGTCCGTGCAGAATTCTGAGCGCGCCGGCCCGGCTTGTCGCAGCACAGGGTCATCGTCGGTTCCGGCCGCTCGGACGGCACTTGATGCATGTCAAGACCACGCCACCGGGCACCCGGCGCTTGCGTTGACAATTGCGCTCCCCACGACCGACGCCGCATGAAGCCTGCCTCGCCTCCGACTGCCCGATCGCCACGGCCATGAACCCCGCTCTCGAACTGCGCGACCTGGCCTGCGTGCGCGGCCGCCGCAGCCTGTTCCGCGGGCTGAATGCCACGCTCGCACCCGGGCAGCTGCTGCGCGTCAGCGGGGCCAACGGCGCGGGCAAGACCAGCTTGCTGCGCATGCTGTGCGGGCTGCTGGCGCCGGCGCAGGGCCAGGTGCTGTGGCAGGGTCAGAACGTGCAGCGCTCGCGCGAGGCCTTCCACCAGCAGTTGATCTACCTGGGTCATGCGGCCGCGCTGAAGGACGACCTGAGCCCGCTGGAGAACCTGCAGGTCGCCGCGCGGCTGGGTGGCACGGCGCCGGACGACGCGCTGGCGCGCCAGGCCCTGGCCGATGCCGGACTGGGCGGCCGCGAACATGTGCCGTCGCGCCACTTGTCGCAAGGCCAGCGCCGCCGCGCCGCGTTGGCGCGGCTGCCGCTGGGCCAGGCCTTGCTGTGGGTGCTGGACGAACCCTTCAATGCACTGGACACGGCGGCCACCGCCTGGCTGCTGGGGCTGATCGAATCCCATCTGCGCCGTGGCGGCCTGGTGGTGCTGACCAGCCACCAGGCGGTGGGCCTGAGCGACAACGTCGCCCAGGTGGGTCTGGCGCTGTGACATGAACGAGCTGACGCAGCGCCTGAGCACGACGCCGCAAGGCAGTGGCAGCTGGCGCGCATGGCAGGCGGTGTTCCAGCGCGACCTGCGCATCGCGCTGCGCCGCCGCGCCGACACCGGCAGCGCGCTGGTCTTCTTCGCCATCGTCGTGGCGCTGTTCCCGCTGGGTGTGGGCCCGGAGTTCGGGCTGCTGCGGCGCATGGGCCCGGGCGTCGTCTGGGTGGCGGCGCTGCTGGCATCGATGCTGGCGCTGGGGCGGCTGTTTGCCGACGACCATGCCGATGGCACGCTCGAGCAGATGCTGCTGTCGCCCACGCCGCTGGCCCTGCTGGTGCTGGCCAAGACGGCGGCGCACTGGCTGGCCTCGGGGCTGCTGCTGGTGCTGATCAGTCCGTTGCTGGCCTTGCAGTTCGACTTGGGGCAGGAAGCCGCGGGCGTGCTCTTCGTGTCGCTGCTGCTGGGCACGCCGCTGCTCAGCCTGCTCGGCGCCATCGGCGCGGCCCTGACCGTCGGCCTGCGCGGCGCCGGGGTGCTGCTGTCGCTGCTGGTGCTGCCGCTGTGCGCACCGGTGCTGATCTTCGGCGCTGGTGCGGTCGATGCCAGCCTGGCCGGGCTGGGCGTCGGCGCCCACTATTCGCTGCTCGGCGCAATGCTGCTGCTGGCGCTGTTGCTGGCGCCGCTGGCAGCGGCGGCGGCCTTGCGCATCGCGCTGGAATGACCACAGGGCAGAATGGAGGCCTGATGTCCTGGACCCGCTACGCCGCGCCGCAACTGTTCTATCCGCTCGCCGGGAAGATGATTCCCTGGTTTGCGGCGCTGGCCCTGCTGCTGACGGTCGTGGGGCTGACCCTCGGCTTGCTGGTCGCGCCGACCGACCATCAGCAAGGGGAGTCGTACCGCATCATCTTCGTGCACGTACCGGCCGCCTGGATGTCGATGGTGATCTACCTGGCCATGGCCTTCTGGGCTGCGGTCGGGCTGATGTTCAACACCCGGCTGGCGTCGATGCTGGCCGTGGCGCTGGCGCCCAGCGGCGCGTGGATGACCTTCCTGGCCTTGTGGACCGGCGCGCTGTGGGGCAAGCCGACCTGGGGCACCTGGTGGGTGTGGGACGCGCGCCTGACTTCGGAACTGATCCTGCTGTTTCTGTACATAGGCTTCATGTCCCTGCACGCCGCCATCGACGACGAGCGCCGCGCCGACCGTGCCGCGGCGGTGCTGGCGCTGGTCGGCGTGGTCAACGTGCCGATCATCTATTTCTCGGTGAAGTGGTGGAACACGCTGCACCAGGGCGCCTCGGTCAGCCTGAGCAAGGCGCCGTCGATGGCCAGCATCATGCTCGCCGGCATGATGGTCATGGCGCTGGCCTTCTGGATGTACAGCATCGCGGTGGCACTGGCGCGCACGCGCGTCATCATCCTCGAGCGCGAACATGGCGCGCGTTGGACGCGAGCGCTGCTGGGGGCCGCATGAACTGGAACAGCCTGGGTGAATTTCTGGCGATGGGCGGCTACGGCCTGTACGTCTGGGGCTCCTTCGGCATGTGCGCGCTGGTGCTGGCGGCCGAGTGCTGGGGCGTCGCGCAACGGCGCAAGGCGCTGCGCGAGCTGCCGCTGGACGACCTGGACGATCGCAACGACTTGAACGAAAGACCGCTCCATGAAACCTAGAACGCGACGCGGCCTGGCCATCGCGGCCGGCCTGGCCACGCTGGGCGTGGCCGCCATGCTGGTGCTCAACGCCTTCCAGAGCAACCTGGTGTTCTTCTTCAGCCCGTCGCAGATCGCCGCCAACGAGGCGCCGCGCGACCGCAGCTTTCGCATCGGCGGCCTGGTCGAAGAAGGCAGCCTGAAGCGCGACGGCCAGAGCCTGACCGTGAACTTCGTCGTCACCGACATGGCCCAGCGCGTGCCGGTGTCCTACACCGGCATGCTTCCCGACCTGTTCAAGGAGGGCAAGGGCGTGGTCGCACAGGGCAAGCTGGGCAACGATGGCGTCTTTCGCGCCGAGCAGGTGCTGGCCAAGCACGACGAGAACTACATGCCGCCCGAAGCCGCCGAGGCGCTGGAAAAAGCGCGCCACGGCCAGATGCCCACGGCGCCGAAACCGGGATACAAACCATGATTCCTGAAATCGGCCACTTCGCGCTGATCCTGGCGCTGGCCATGGCGCTGAGCCAGAGCGTGCTGCCGCTGCTGGGCGCAGCCAACGGCAACAGTGCATGGATCGCGCTGGCACGGCCCTCGGCGCGTGGCCAGTTCCTGTTCATGCTCATCGCCTACGGCTGCCTGAGCTGGGCCTTCGCCACCGACGACTTCTCGGTCGCGCTGGCGGCGAACCACTCGAACTCGCTGCTGCCGATGGCCTACAAGTTCACCGCCGTGTGGGGCAACCACGAAGGCTCGATCCTGCTGTGGGGGCTGATCCTCGCCGGCTGGACCTTCGCCGTGTCGGTGTTCTCCAAGCAGCTCGACGAGCGCACGCTGGCGCGTGTGCTCGGCGTGATGGGGCTGATCAGCTGCGGCTTCATTCTCTTCACGCTGCTCACCTCGAACCCCTTCGAGCGGCTGCTGCCGGCCGCGGCCGACGGCCGCGACCTGAACCCGCTGCTGCAGGACCCGGGCATGGTCATCCATCCGCCGATGCTCTACATGGGCTACGTCGGCTTCGTGGTGGCCTTCGCCTTCGCCATCGCCGCGCTGCTGTCGGGTCGGCTCGACGCCGCCTGGGCGCGCTGGTCGCGGCCGTGGACCACGGTGGCCTGGTGCTTCCTCACGATCGGCATCGCGCTCGGCAGCTTCTGGGCCTATTACGAGCTGGGCTGGGGCGGCTGGTGGTTCTGGGACCCGGTGGAAAACGCCTCCTTCATGCCCTGGCTGGTAGGCACGGCGTTGATCCATTCGCTGGCCGTGACGGAAAGGCGCGGCGGCTTCAAGATGTGGACCGCGCTGCTGGCGATCCTGGCCTTCTCGCTGTCGCTGCTGGGCACCTTCATCGTGCGCTCGGGCGTGCTCAGCTCGGTGCATGCCTTCGCCTCCGACCCGGCACGCGGCATCTTCATCCTCGGCTTCCTCGCCCTGGTGGTCGGTGGCTCGCTGCTGCTCTTTGCCTGGCGCGCGCCCAAGGTCGGCATCGGCGGCAGCTTCGAGCCGGTGTCGCGCGAGTCGATGCTGCTGGCCAACAACGTGCTGCTGCTGGTGGCCGCCGGCGCGGTGCTGCTGGGCACGCTGTACCCGCTGGTGCTGGACGCGCTGGGCATGGGCAAGATCTCGGTCGGCCCGCCCTACTTCGAAACGGTGTTCGTGCCGCTGATGGCGCCGGCACTGTTCCTGATGGGCATCGGCCCGATGGCGCGCTGGCGCTCGGCGCAGGTCGGCGACCTGGCGCGCAAGCTGCGTTGGGCGCTGGCGGTCAGCGCCATCAGCGCGGTGCTGGCGCCCTTCGTGCTGGGCCACTGGACACCGATGATCGGTTTCGGCCTGCTGCTGGGCATCTGGGTGGCCAGCACCGCGTTGCTCAACCTGTGGCAGCGCCTGAGCCAGCACCCGGCGCCGCGCTGGTCGCAGCGCCTGGCGGCGCAGCCGGGCAGCTACTACGGCATGCTGCTGGCGCATTTCGGCGTCGCGGTGTTCGTGATCGGCGTGACCGTGGTCAACGGCTTCCAGGTCGAGCAGGACCTGCGCATGGAGCCCGGCCAGAGCGCCGAGATCGCCGGCATGCGCGTGCGCTTCGACGGCGTGCGCGAAGTGCGCGGCCCCAACTACGTCGCCGCCCGCGGCACGCTGGTGCTGAGCCGCGGCGAACGCCAGCTGGCCGTGCTGCACCCGGAGCGCCGCAACTATCTCGTCAGCCGCATGCCGATGACCGAGACCGCCATCGACCGCGGCTTCACGCGCGACCTGTACGTGTCGCTCGGTGATTCGCTCGGTGGCGCGGCCTGGAGCGTGCGCGTGTACTACAAGCCTTTCGTCGGCTGGATCTGGGCGGGGTGCGTGCTGATGGCACTGGGCGGCGTGCTGGCCGTGCTCGACCGCCGCTACCGAGCGAAGGCCCGCGTGGTCGCGCCGAGCCCGGCGACGCACCCCGATGGCACCGCGCCGGCACTGGCGCCGCAGCGGGGCACGCCATGAAGCGCTACCTGCTGCCGCTGATCGTCTTCGTGGTGCTGCTGGGCTTCCTGGCGGTGGGGCTGAACCTGAAGCCGCGCGAGGTGCCCTCGCCGCTGATCGACAAGCCCGCGCCGGCCTTCAAGCTGGCCCGGCTGGACGCGCCCGACAAGCAGCTCAGCCTGCAGGACCTGCAGGGCAAGGTATGGCTGCTCAACGTCTGGGCCTCGTGGTGCGTGGCCTGCCGCGTCGAACACCCGTTGCTGGTGGACCTGGCCGGCAGCGGCACGGTGCCGATCTACGGCCTGAATTACAAGGACAAGCGCGACGACGCGATCGCCTGGTTGGCCAAGCATGGCAATCCCTATGTGGCGTCGCTGTCCGATACCGAAGGGCTGATCGGCATCGACTACGGCGTCTATGGCGTGCCAGAGACCTTCGTCATCGACAAGGCCGGGGTCATCCGCCTGAAGCACATCGGCCCGGTCACGCCCGAAGTGCTGCGCGACACCATCCTGCCACTGGTGAAAAAACTCAATGCTTGATGTGCCCTCCCCCGCAGCGGCCTGCGGCGGCGCCGGCCGCAGGGACGGTTCCTCGTCCGACTCGGCCCACCTGAGGGGGCGACACTGGTGGCCCTGCGAAGCCGGATCCGCGGTGTCTGCTCGTTCCGTGATCGCGGCGTTGCTGCTCGCACTGCTCTGCGTTGGCGTGTCCGCCCAGGACGCGCGCCCCTTGGCCGACGACCCGGTACTCGAGGCCCAGGTGATGCGCATCGCCGAGGAGCTGCGCTGCCTGGTGTGCCAGAACGAGACCATCGCCGCATCCCATGCCGACCTGGCGGTGGACCTGCGCAAGCAGATTCGCCAGAAGCTGCAGCAGGGGCAGAGCCAGCAGCAGATCCTCGACTTCATGGTGCAGCGCTACGGTGACTTCGTGCTTTACCGCCCGCCGGTGAAGAGCAGCACCTGGCTGCTGTGGGGTGGGCCCTTCCTGCTGCTGGGTGCGGCGCTGGTCGGCCTGATCCTGAACATCCGGCGCCGGCGCAGCCCGGCAAGCGTGCCGCTGCGCAGCGACGAGGCCGAGCGCGTGCGTCGCCTGCTCGGCGAAGAGAAGAGTGAAGCATGAGCTTGTTCTGGACGATCGCAGCGGCCCTGCTGCTGCTGGCACTGTGGATGGTGGTGGGCACCTTGTGGCGCGGGCCCACCCGGGCGCAAAGGGTGCAAAGCGCCAGCCAGTCGAACCTGGTGGTGCTGAAGGCCCAGCTGCAGCAGATCGATCATGAGCTGGCCCAGGGCGGCATCGACGCGGCGCAGCACCGGGCCACGCGTGCCGAGATCGAACGCCGCGTGCTCGAGGAGGAAGGCGTCGCGCTCGCACCCATGCGCGACGGTTCGCCGCGCGCCACCTTGCTGCTGCTCGGGCTGGCGCTGCCGGTGCTGGCGCTGGGCCTGTACGGCTTGATCGGCACGCCGGCCGCGTTGTCGCCGCAGCCGCCAACGGCGCAAGGCGCGCCGTCGTCGCACGAGGTCGAAGCGATGGTCACCAAGCTGGCCGAGCGCATGGAAAAACAGCCGCCCGGCAATGTTGCCGACACCGAAGGCTGGGTCATGCTCGGGCGCAGCTACGCGGTGATGCAGCGCTACGCCGACGCCAGCCGTGCCTTCGGGCGGGCGCTGCAACTGATGCCCAACGAGCCGCAGATCCTGGTCGATCAGGCCGATGTGCTGGCCATGCAGCAAGGCGGCAACCTCGAAGGCGAACCGCTGCGCCTGGTCGAGCGGGCCTTGCAGATCAGCCCGTCGAACCTGAAGGGCCTGGCGCTGGCCGGCACCGCGGCCTTCGAGCGCAAGGACTACGTCGGCGCCATCAACTACTGGACCCGCGCGCGCGCCACGGCGCCGCCGGACAGTGACTTTGCGCGCGGCCTGGAGCAGAGCATCGGCGAGGCCCGTGCCAGCGTCAACGCCAACGCTGCCGCCGCGGGCAGCGCCGCACCGGCGGCCCCGCTCGTGGCAGCTGCCGCGTCCGCTGCGGCCACCAAGGCGCAGGGCGCTGCGTCGATATCGGGTCGCGTCAGCCTGGCCCCGGCGCTGGCCGCGCGCGTGGCGCCCGGCGACACGCTGTTCGTGTTCGCGCGCGCGGCCGAAGGCCCGCGCATGCCGCTGGCGATCCTGAAGCGCAGCGGCGCCGACCTGCCCTTGAGCTTCGCGCTCGACGACAGCATGGCCATGGCGCCCGAATTCAAGCTCTCCAGCTTTGCCAGCGTCGTGGTCGGCGCACGCTTGTCCAAGAGCGGCAATGCCATGCCACAAAGCGGCGACCTGGAAGGCCTGTCTGCGCCGCTGGCCGGCCGCAGCAGCGGCATCGAGATCGTCATCGACACGGTGCGCCCGTAGGCGCATGCCCTCAGGCCGGCCCGGCGGCGAGGATGTCGAGCAGCTGGCCCGGCCGCTGCGCGATCCGGCGCGGCGGTGTCGGCAGGCTGTGCAGCACGCCATAGCCCCAGCCGGCCCACACCGCCGGCGAACCTGCGGCGGCAGCCGAAGCCATGTCGGCGGCGCTGTCGCCGACCATCAGCAACTGCGGCGGCGACAGCCCCAGGTCCTGCGCGGCGCGCTGCAGCATCGCCGGTGCGGGCTTGCGCAAGGCCGCCACATCGGCGCCGTAGACCGCGGCAAAGTGCGGCAGCAGACCGCCGGCATCGAGCACCGCACGCGCCAGCGCGCTGGGCTTGTTGGTCACCACCACCAGCGGCCAGGTGGGCCGCAGTGCCTGCAGCAGGGCATGGATGCCGTCGAACACCGCACCCTGCGCCAGCGGCGCGCTGAACGTGGCGCGGTCGAAGCCCTGGCGCAACGTCGCGCGCAGCGGCGCACCTTCGCCCTGCCCCAGGGCCTGCAGCGCACGCTCGATCAGCACGTCCGGCCCGTCGCCGATCCAGGCACGCACCTGCTGCAGATCGAAGCTGCCGAAACCCGACTCGCGCAGTGCCCGGTTCAATGCATGTCCGATGTCGGGTGCACTGTCAACCAGCGTGCCATCCAGGTCGAAGGCCAATGCACGCAACGTTGTACCTGGTGCGCTCATCGTGACGGCTCTGCGTCGCATCGGCCCACCGGGCCATCGGCGTCTCGAGGGGCGGGGGCGGGCACGTCGTGGCTCCTTTTTCCGGGCGGGTCGAGTCGCCGACATGTTAAGCAGTTCGGCAGCGACCGGGCACCGCCTGTCAACCGGTTGCCAACGCCTGGCGTTGCAAGCCGCTTAGGCTAGACTGCTCGCCACCGTGGTCGGCCGTGCTGTGCTGCCGACCGCTGCCTTTCAACCGCAACGATGGAGTTCGACCGTGAACCTGACGAGCCGCCGCGTATTCATGATGACCCTGGCCGCCGGTACTTCGGCTCTGGCCACGTCGGCGATGGCGCAAGCCAAGCTGGACGAGAAGGACCCCACCGCCGTGTCCCTGGGCTACGTGGCCGACACGGCCAAGGCCGACAAGAAGAAGTACCCGAAGCACGACGTGGCGCAGAAGTGCAGCAACTGCCAGCTTTTCCAGGGCAAGGCCGGTGCCGCCGAGGGCCCGTGCCCGCTGTTCCCGGGCAAGTCGGTCGCCGCCAATGGCTGGTGCGCGTCGTGGGTGAAGAAGGCCTGAGGTCGTTGAACCCGCAGCCGGCGCCGACGCAGCCACGCTGGCGCGGGACCTCATGATCTGCGCCGCATGAACGCATCGTCGCGCCGCAAGGCCGTACGCATCGGCACCCAAGCCTCGGAGCTGATGCTGGCAGCCCCGCAGGTGGTGGCCCACCGCCTGGGCCGCATGGCGGTTGCCGGCCACCGGCCCAGCGCCAAGGACCAGCGCGAGTTCCAGCGCATGGGTGCCGAGAAGCTGGCCGCCTTCGGCGAAGCCTGGCAGGCGATGACGCTGCAGGCGCTCAAGATCCAACCAGCAACTGGCGGCCTCGATGATGCGCAGCTGGTGGCCGACCGCCGCAGCGCGCAGCGGCAAGTCGGCCGCACCCTTGGCGCAGGCAGCGGCCCAATGGCAGCAGGCCGCGCTCGACATCCTTGGCCAGGGCATCCGCCCGGTACACCGCCGCGCGGTCGCCAACGCCAAGCGGCTGGGCCGCGGCCGGACTCGTTGATCGCTGTGCGCCGCGCCGGGTCGGCGTCACTGCAGTCAGTATCGCGCGCTGCCGGCTCCCGGCCCGCGATCATGCGCCTGCCCATCTTCTTCGCGACCTGCATTCTCGTGCTGCGTCTGGCCTGCGCCGCCGCCTTGGGTCGGCTTGCCTGGGTCGGCTTCGCCCTGGCCCTGGCCTGCGGTGCCAGCCTGGCCGACACAGGTGCAGCGGCAGGCCGCCAAGGCGTTGCAGCCCGCCTTGGACACGCCACTGGGCCGCATCGCCAAGGCCTCGACGGCCGACCCCGAACAAAGCGGCTTCCGCCTGATGCCCACAGGCCAGTTCGCGCTGCAGGCGCGGCTCGAGCTGGCACGCCGCGCGCAGCGCACGCTCGACGTGCAGTACTACCAGATCCACGACGACCGCACCGGCCGCTACCTGCTGCGCATGCTGCGCGACGCCTCCGAGCGCGGCGTGCGCGTGCGCCTGATCATCGACGATCTGTACACCTCGGGCATGGACCCGCTGCTGCTGGGCCTGGACGCCTACCCCAACGTCGAAGTGCGGCTGTTCAACCCCTTCCCGGCCGGACGCCAGAACTTCCTGACGCGTTTTGCCGTGAACTGGCGCGAGTTCGACCGCGTGCACCGGCGCATGCACAACAAGCTGTTCATCGCCGACGGCGTGATGGCCGTGGCCGGCGGCCGCAACATTGCCGACGAATACTTCATGGCCAGCGCCGGCGCCAATTTCGTCGACCTGGACACCTTCATCATCGGCGCCATCCTGCCGCGGCTGGGCGAGCTGTTCGACCTGTACTGGAACAGCGAGCGCGTGCTGCCGATCCGTGCCATCGTCAACACCGACGTGCCCGACGCGCTGCTGCGCAGCGGCTTCGAGCGCATGACCATGGCCGAGGCGGAGCCGATCACAGCGCGTGACCGTGCTCCCCGGCGAAGGCGGCTCCGGTGAGCTGGTCGAGGTGGTGGGCATGACCGAAGGCACGCCCGACCCCGAGCCGCCGCCACCGAACGACGTTCTCGGCTACGGGCCGATCGCCACCGAGCTCGACGCCGGCAAGGTGGGCCTGATCTGGGCCGACGCCCAGGCCTACGCCGATGCGCCGGACAAGGTCATCGGCCGCGTCTCGACCTACGGCGCGGTGCCGATCGACGATGTCGACAGCGTGCGCTACAACGTCGTCGAAATGATGCGCCGCGCGCGCAAGGACGTGGTCATCACCAGCCCGTACCTGATCCCTGGGCAGGCCGGGCTGGAGACCTTCCGCAACTCGGTCGAGCGGCACGGCGTGAAGTTCACGCTGGTCACCAACTCGCTGGCCGCAACCGACGAGCCGGTGGTGCACAGCGGCTACCGGCGCTACCGGCCGGAGATGCTCAAGCTGGGCATGAAACTGTACGAGCTGAGCCCCGAGAAGGTCAGCCGCAGCCTGCGACTGGGGCGCTTTTCCACATCGATCGGCCGGCTGCACGCGAAGAGCGCGGTGGTCGATGGCCAGCGCGTGTTCATCGGCTCGATGAACTTCGACCCGCGTTCGGACCAGCACAACACCGAGTTGGGACTGTTCATCGACAGCCCGGCACTGGCGCAACAGGTGCTGAAACTGGTGGACGTGATCCGCCAGCAGGGCGCCTACCAGGTCACGCTCGCGTCCAGCGGCCAGGACCTGGTGTGGACCACCATCGGCCCGGGCGGGCGCGAGCAGGTGGTCGATGAGCCGGAGACGGATGCCTGGACGCGCATCATGCTCGAGGTGCTGTCGGTGATTGCACCCGAAGGGCTGCTGTAGCCGGCCCCGCGCGCGAGCCGCCTCCACCCCTTTTGGCGGACCGGCGGACGCATTGCAGCGGCGGCCGGCAGGCCAGTAAGATGAGGGCCTCCGGACTCCACGCTCGACCATGAGCCACCGCTGCGCCGAGTCATCGTCACCCTGCCGCGCGGCATGCACGTCGCGGCTGCGCCTTGCGCTGTGCTGCAGCGTATTGCTGTTGGCCAGCGCCTGCACGGGCCTGCCGCAAAACGTGCAGCGCGAGCCGTCGAAGGCGCAGCCCCCGGCTGCCGACACGGTGCTCGGCCAGATCGTCAAGGCCTCGACCCCCGATCCCGAACTGAGCGGCTTTCGCCTGCTGCCCAGCGGCGAGTACTCGCTGCAGGCGCGTCTCGAACTGGTGCGCCGCGCGCAGCGCACGCTGGACGTGCAGTACTACATGATCATCGGCGACCATACCGGGCTTTACATGCTGCGCGCCTTGCGCGAAGCGTCGCTGCGGGGTGTGCGTGTGCGCCTGCTGGTCGACGATCTGCACACCGCCGGCGACGCGGTGCTGCTGGGCCTGGACGCCTACCCGAACGTCGAGGTGCGGCTTTTCAATCCTTTCCCGGCGGGCCGTGGCAGCCTGGTCGTGCGCTACACCGTGAACGCACGCGAGTTCGAGCGTGTCAACCGGCGCATGCACAACAAGCTGTTCATCGCGGATGGCGTCATGGCGGTGGCCGGGGGCCGAAACATCGCCGATCGATTCTTCATGGGCAGCAGCGTCGCCAACTACGTGGATCTGGACACGCTGGTCGCCGGCGCGATCCTGCCCCGTCTGTCGTCGCTGTTCGACGAGTACTGGAACAGCCCGCACATCTATCCGATCGGCGCGATTGTCAAGACCAGCGAGACCCCCGAAGCGCTGCAACGCAACTTCGAGCGCCTGACCGCGTTTACCACCCTGCCTGGGTACCAGCCGGCCAGTCAGGTCCACGAAGCCTCGGTGCCGGCCAGCGGCCAGGATCCGGCACCCGTGCCGCTGCCGGAACCCGAGCCGCCGCCGCCGAACGACATGCTCGGCTACAACCCGGTGGCGGAGGATCTCGACGCCGGCAAGATCGGGCTGATCTGGGCCAACGCGCAGGCCTACGCCGATTCGCCCGACAAGGCCATCGGCCGCGTCTCGACCTATGGCGCGGTGCCGATCGACGACGTGGACAGCGTGCGCTACAACGTCATCGAAGTCATCCGCCGAGCGCGCAAGGAGGTGGTCATCGCCTCGCCCTTCCTGATTCCGGGCAAGGCAGGCATGGAGACCATTCGCGCTTCCACCCAGCGCGGGGTGAAGTTCACGATCGTCACCAATTCTCTGGCCGGGGCTCCCGAGCCGGCGGTGCATACCGCCTACCGTCGCTACCGGCCGGAGTTGCTGCAACTGGGCGTGGATCTGTTCGAAACGAGCCCGATTCGCGTCAGCCGGAGCTTGCGGCTCGGGCGCTTTTCAACCTCGCTCGGCAAGCTGCATGCCAAGTGCGCCGTCATCGACCGCGAGATCGTGTTCATCGGCTCGATGAACTTCGATCCGCGCTCGGACTTCCACAATACCGAACTGGGGCTGTTCATCCACAGCCCGACGCTGGCGCAGCAAGTGCTGAAGCTGGTGGACGTGATCAAGCAGCAGGGCTCGTATCAGGTGCGCCTGGCGCCCAACGGCCAGGACGTGCAATGGGACGTGGTGGGTGCTGCCGGCCAGGCACCCCTGGTGGAGGAACCGGAGACCACCGCGTGGTCACGCTTCATGATCGACGTGCTGTCGCTCATCGCGCCCGAAGACCTGCTGTGACCGTGATGGGGCGGCCACGGCGGCCGCCCAGGTCACTGCATCTTGATCGCTTCGACCTGGATCAGCAGCTTCACCGCGTCCTCGAAGCCGAACTGCAGGCCCCACAGGATGTCCCACTGGCTGCGCTGGATGGTGGTCTCGAAGTCGCCGCCGCAGACCTCGCGCTGCTTCAATATCGGGTTGAGGTAGCAGTTGAACTTGCTCGCCTTCAGCACCACCGGGTGCGTCTTGCCCTTCAGCGTCAGCTGGCCGTGCACCTCGCTGACCTTGTCGCCATTGAAGACGAACCTGTCCGACACGAAGCTGCCGGTGGGGTGGTCGGCAACGTTGAAGAAGTCCTTGCCCTGGATCTGCCGGTTCAGGAAGTCGACCCCGGTGTTGACCGAGGAGATGTCGATGATGATCTCGACCTTGCCCTGCTGGCCGGCCCGGTCGAAGAACAGCGTGCCGTCCTTGGTGCTGAAGCGGCCGCGGTTGGTGGTGGTGCCGTAGTGGCCGTTTTCGTAGTTGACGAAGGTGTGCGTCGGATCGATCGCGTAGTTCGGTGCCTGCGCCAGCGCCGGAGCGACCGCGCTCAGCCCCGCGGCCAGACATGCCGCCAACCTGAAGGCGGCGCTCACAGCGGCCCCAGGCCGGTGAGGGCCAGCTTGAACTTCACCGTCACGTCATTGGCCACCACCGTGGTGTCGGCCCATTCGCCCTCGCCGATCTTGAAGTCCAGCCGCTTGATGAGGAAACTGCCGGTGGCGGTCGAACTGGAACCCGACTGCGTGATCTGCACCGGCACGACCACGTCGCGGGCGTTGCCCTTGATGTCCAGCTTGCCGGCGACCTCGAACTTGCCGCCGCCCAGCCCCTTGATGGACGTGGACTTGAAGGTGGCCTGCGGGAACTTGGCGACGTTGAACCAGATGTCCTTGGGCATCTCGGCATCGCTCTCGGGCACGCCCAGGAAGGCGCTGCCGGTGTCGATGCTGAACGCCACGCTGCCGGCCTCGGGCTTCTTCGGGTCGAGGTTGATCTGCGCGTCGAACTTCTTGAACCTGCCGTCGACCGGCACGCCCATCTGCTTGGTGACGAAGCCGACCTCGCTCTGCGCGGGCACCAGCTTGGCCGGCGCCTGGGCCAGCGCCGGCGCTGCATGAAGTGCGGCTGCAAGCAGCGCGACGGCCATAGAGCGTTGAATGTCCATGACTCTATGCTAGCGAAAATTCGGCCGGCGCAGAGTGCCTGAGCATCGTTCGTGGGCATCGCGGCGCCCGGGAAATGCAACACAATCGCGCCTCACGGCGTGTCGCTGCGCGGCGCCGGACCGGCAAGACTGGGCAGCAAGGACACCGATCGCATGCATTTCGACCTCATCACCGCCATCGGCCTGATCGGCGGCGCCTTCTACCTGGCCAGCCACTACATGCGCCGCATGGTGCCGCTGCGCGCGCTGTCGCTGTGCAGCAATGTCCTGTTCATCATCTACGCGCGTCTTTCACCTGCCGGTTCGACTGGGCCCAGCTGGCCGTGCTGCCCGAGTTCCTGCTGAACTCGATCCTGCTGCCGATGAACGCCAGGCGCCTGGTCGAGATCCTGCGGCTGACCAAGGAGATCGAGAAGGTCACCGACAAATCGCCGGTGTCCGAGTGGCTGCTGCCGCACATGCACATGCACAAGCACCATGCCGGGCATGTGCTGTTCCGCGAAGGCGACGAGGCCGACGAGATCTACTACGTGGCCAGCGGCACGCCTGCGCCTGGAAGGCGTCGGCGCGACCATCGGCCCGGACAGCCTGATCGGCGAGATCGCGCTGTTCTCGCCGGACAAGAAGCGCACGCTGACCGTCGTCTGCGAGACCGACTGCGAGCTCTACATGATGACCGACGAGCAGATCTACCAGCTCTACTACCAGAACCCGAAGCTCGGCTTCTACTTCATGAAGCTGGTGGTCAGCCGGCTGCTCAACGACGTGCAGCGGCACAAGGCGGCGGCTCAGGCGGCCTGAGGCACGACGCGGCTCACCGCGATCGGCCGGGCCAGCCCCTTCAGGCTGCACTCGCCCGCCGGCTCCACGGCGACGGCCTCGTCCAGCGCGGCCACCACGCGCGGCGCGAGCAGGATCTCGCCTCCGGCCGCCTCGCCGCACAGCCGCGCCGCCAGGTTGGTGACGTTGCCGATGGCGCCGTAGTCGATGCGGCCTTCGAAGCCGATGCCGCCGATCGTGGCGTAGCCCATGGCGATGCCGACGCCGAGCTTCAGGTCGTAGCCGCGGCGCTTCCAGCCGCCGGCCAAGGTGGCCATGCGCTGCTGCATCTGCTGCGCCATGCGCACGGCTCGGCCGGCCGGGTCGTCGACCACCACCGGGTCGTTGAAGAAGACCATGATGCCGTCGCCGGTGAAGCGCTCGATCGTGCCTTCGTGGGCGACGATCAGCGCGCCCATCGCCGCGTGGAACTCGCGCAGCACGCCCATCACCTCCTCCGGGTCGGCCGTCTCGGTGAAGGCGGTGAAACCGCGCAGGTCGAGGAAGGCCACGGTGATTTCGCGGCGGTGGCTCTTCAGCGGATCGTCGGCGCCGCCGCTGACGATGGCCTCGGCCAGCGCCGGCGAGAAGAAGTTCTTCAGCCGTCCCAGGCGCTCCATCTGCGCCACCTGCTCGCGCACGCGGTCCTCGAGCTTGATGTTCCATTCGGCCAGCTGTGCCGTCTTGGCCTTGACCTCGTCCTGCAGCGTCTTGATGCGCAGCAGCGACTTCACGCGGGCGAACAGCTCCTGCTGGTTGATCGGCTTGGGGATGAAGTCGTCGGCACCG
Organism: uncultured Pseudomonadota bacterium; assembly: GCA_963818005.1. GTDB lineage: Bacteria > Pseudomonadota > Gammaproteobacteria > Burkholderiales > Burkholderiaceae_C > Rubrivivax. Next base: position 14,335 of record CAWFQP010000023.1, on the reverse strand, counting down.
GCTTCGATGCCGTTGATGCGCTCCTGCTTCGGGTCGAGCGAGGTGCACAGCACCACCGGCAGCAAGGCGGTGGCCTCGCTCGCGCGCAGCCTGCGGCACACGTCGTAGCCCGACAGCCCGGGCATCATGATGTCGAGCAGCACCAGGTCGGGCGGGCTCACGCCGATGCGCACCAGCGCCTCCTCACCGCTGGCCGCGGACGTGACCGCGTAGCCCTTGGCGCTGAGCACGTCGACCAGCAGCTTGACGTTGGCCGGCGTGTCATCGACGACCAGGATCTTCGCGGCATCGCTCACCGGACGGCCCTGCGCGCTTGGGACCGGCCCGTCGCTCACGATGCTGCTCCTTCCAGAAAACGCCGCACCGTCTCGACGAACTCCTTCAGGTTGATCGGCTTGCTCAGGAAGCCGTCGAAACCGGCATCGCCGATGCGGCTGCGGTCATTGGCGGTCACCGAGGCGGTGAAGGCCACCACCGGGATGGCGGCCGTGTCGGCGTTGGCGCGGATGCGCGCGAAAGCCTCGATGCCGTTGATATCGGGCAGCTGGATGTCCATCAGCACCAGGTCGGGCTTGTGCTGCAGCGCCAGCGTCACGCCGTCCAGGCCGTTCACCGCCTCGAGCGTGGCATAGCCCTTGGCGCGCAGGATGTCGCGCGCGAGTTTCATGTTCTTCTCGTTGTCCTCGACGATCAGGATGGTTTTCATGTGACCCCCTAGGTGCTGCGCACGCGCTCATGACTGGCTCGGCAGAGTGAAGGTGAAGGTCGAGCCCCGGCCCGGCTCGCTGTCCAAGCTCAGGCGGCCGCCGTGCAACTCGACGAAGCGTTTGGTCAGCGCCAGCCCGAGACCGGTGCCTTCCTGCTTGTTGGTGTAGTGGCGGCCCACCTGCCTGAATTCCTCGAACACCGCCGCCTGGTCGTCCTTGGCAATGCCGATGCCGGTGTCGGTCACCGCCACCTCGAGCACGCCGCCGGCGAGCCTGCGCGCGAACATCGACGCGGCCGCCGTCGGGCGTGAACTTCACCGCGTTGGTCAGCAGGTTGAGCAGGATCTGCTTGAACTTGCGTTCGTCGGCGCGCAGCTCGCCAACCCCGGATCCACGTCCAGGCCGAGCGCGATGCCATGGCGCTGCGCACGCTCGCGCACCAGCGTCAGCGCGTTGTCCAGTGCCGAGGGCACGTCGAAGCTCTCGACGTCCAGCTCCATGCGCCCGGCCTCGATCTTCGACAGGTCGAGGATGTCGTTGATCAGCGACAGCAGGTGCTTGCCCGAAGTGAATGGATGTCCTTCAGGTAGTCGTCCTGCTTGTCGTTGAGCTCGCCGAACATGCGCTCGAGCAGCACTTCGGAAAAGCCGATGATCGCGTTCAGCGGCGTGCGCAGCTCGTGGCTCATGTTGGCCAGGAACTCGCTCTTGTGCTGGTTGGCGATCTCCAGCTGCCGGCTCTTGTCCTGGATCTCGTTGAACAGCCGCGCGTTCTGGATCGCGATCACCGCCTGGTCGGCGAAGGTCTTCAGCAGCTCCAGGTCCTTCGCCGAGAACGGGTCGGGCGGCGCATGGGTGACGAAGATCGAGCCGACGCCGCGGCCTTCCCACAGCATCGGCGCCATCGCGATCGAATAGTCGAAGCCGCGCCCCGAGGCCAGCGTGCGCAGCACCGGCGGCACCTCGGGGTCGCTGAGCACGTGCGTGTAGTGCAGCACGCGCTTCTCGCGGATCGCCAGCGCCGTGGCCGAGCCCTGCAGCGGCGCCGGCAACCGCTCGCGCATGCCCCGGTAAGGATTGCGCGCCACCCTGTGCCCCGAAGTGCAGCTGGCCGTCGTCACCGGCCAGCATGATGCCGACCTCGTCGCCGGCGAACAGCCTTTCGCAGCTGTGCAGGATCTTGTCGAACACCGGCTGCGCGTCGGCGACCGAGCTGCTGATCACCTGCAGCACCTCGGCGGTGGCGGTCTGCTGGTCCAGCGCCTCCTTGGTCTCGTTGAACAGCCGGGCGTTCTGGATCGCGATGACCGCCTGATCGGCGAAGGTCTTCAGCAACGCCATCTGCTTCTCGGCAAGAGGTCCCGGTACCCGTCGCGAGACCCAAAGCGCGCCGAGGCCCTTGCCCTCGAAAATCAGCGGCGCGAAGGAAGCCGCGCGCGTGCCCGCGGCGCGCGCACCACGTCGCAGGCCAGGCGGAACACCCTCGGCTTCGATGTCGGGATAGTCGATCACCCGTCCCGCCTCGATGACCCGCCAGGTGGCGCTGTCGCGGTCGTAGGGCCCCGGGAAGGTACTGCGCAGCGCGTCCTCCTGCGGGCCATGGTGTGCGCCGAGATGGACCTGGCCGTCGTCGCCGATCAGGTTGATACCGACGACCAGCCCTTCGAACAAGCGCTGGCAGGCGCTAAGGATGGCTTCGAACACCGGCTGGGTGTCGGAAATCGAACTGCTGATCGCGCCAAGCACCTCGGCGGTGGCGGTCTGCTGTTCCAGCGCCTCCTTCGTCTCGTTGAACAGCCGCACGTTCTCGATCGCGATCACCGCCTGGTCGGCGAAGGTCTGCACGCAGGTCGATCTCGCTGTCGGCGAACGGCCGCACCTCGTTGCGCGAGCAGCGAGATCACGCCGACCGCTTTGCCCTCGCGCAGCATCGGCACGGCCAGCACGGTGCGGAAGCCATAGCGCGACTGCAACTCGCGCACCCCGGGATATTCGGTGTCCATCACGGTGAGCACGTCCTCGACGTGAACGCTGCGCCGATCGCGGAAGGCGCGCGCACCCACCGACTTGCCGGCGATCGGCAGGACCTCGGCACGCGACAAGGACGAGTAGCTTCCACCGTAGCCCGTCATTGCTCGCAGCTGGTCTCCGTCAGGCAGCCAGACGCGGGCACCTTCGGCCCGACACAGCAGCCCCGAACGCTCGGCCACGGCCTCGAGCACCGGTTGTACGTCGGTCGGCGAATTGCTGATGACCTTGAGAATCTCGGCGGTTGCGGTCTGCCGCTCCAGCGCCTCCTTCGTCTCGTTGAAAAGGCGCGCGTTCTGGATCGCAATCACCGCCTGGTCGGCGAATGTGCGCAGCAGACCGAGTTCCTTGTCGTTGAAGCCGACGTTCGGCTCGCGCGAGACGGTGATCATGCCCACGCCACGCCCCTCCCACACCATCGGCGTCATCAGGATCGAGAAGTTGCCCGCCTGCTGCCCGGCCTGACGCAGGCTCGGCGGCACGCCAGGGCCATTCACGACATCGGGCAGGTAAACCTGCCGCCGCTCGCCGATGACCATCGGGCCCGCTGTCTGGTCGAATGGTCTGGGGTACCGTGTCCCGGCCGTCGTGCCCGGTGCCCCGTGCATGGCCGCCAGGTGCAGTTGGCCGTCGCCCGGGGCAAGAAAGATTGCCGTGCGACGGCATTCGCACAAGCGCTCGGTGCTCGCCAGGATGCGCTCGAACACCGGCTCGGTGTCGGCTACCGAACTGCTGATCACCTGCAGCACTTCCGCAGTCGCCGTCTGCTGCTCCAGTGCCTCCTTCGTCTCGTTGAACAGCCGCACGTTCTCGATCGCGATCACCGCCTGGTCGGCGAAGGTCTTGAGCAAGTCAGCCTGACGCTGCGGTGTTTCCCCCGGGTTGCCCCAGGCCACCACGATGGCCCCGACCGGCGCTCCGTCCTTCACCATCGGCGCGCCGATCATGCGCCGCCACTGACCCACTTGCGCCGTGGTGGGGTCGTAGGCCGGATCGGCGTGGGTGTCGGCGATGGTCTGCGCCTGACCGGAAAGAATGACGCGGCCGCTCAGCATGGCCGGATTCGGCGGCGCGGGATACAACCTGCGCGCGTCTTGCAGTGCCTCGGACGACCAGCCGTGCGTCGCGATCAAGTGAACCATGCGGCCGTCGTAGCGGAACGCCGCGCCGATCGTGGTGCCGAACAAGCGTCGCGCGCTGTCCATGATCGCCTCGAACACCGGCGTGACGTCGGTGGGCGAACGGCCAATGACACGCAGCACCTCGCTGATCGCCGTCTGGTAGTCCAGCGCCTCGGTGACCTCGGCGGTGCGCTGCTCCACCTTGCGTTCCAGCCCGGCATACGACTCGCGCAACTGCCCGCTCATGCGGTTGAACTGGTCGGCCAGGCCTTCCAGTTCATCGCCGGTCTTGATGACGATCTGCTGGTCGAGTTCGCCTGCGCCGATGCGCCGCGCGCCTTCGTCGAGTGTGCGGATCGGTCGCACCATGCTGCGCGCCAGCGCCGACGCGGCCAGCGCCGACACCACCAGCCCGCCGAGCAGCAGCGCAGCGGTCCACAGGATCGAGGAATTCAGCCGCGCATAGACCTCGGACACCGGTTGTTCGACAAAGACCTTCCAGCCGAGCAACTCGATCGGCGCCACCGACGCCAGCACGCGCGTGCCTGCCAGGTCATGCGACAGCGTTGCCGGTTCGTCGGCCACCGGTCCGTTGGCGGCTGCCTTGACATGCTCCAACCCAGCCATGTTGGTCTTGCGCAGCACCAGGCCGATGTCGGGGTCGGCCACCAGAAACCCGTCGCGGCCGACCACATAGGCCTTGCCCTTGTCGCCGATCTTGATGCGCGAGACCACGTCCCAGATGAACTTCAGGTTCAGCTCGGCCACCGTCACCGGCGACTTGTCGCCACCCGAGCGCAGCGCCACCGTCATGTACGGCTCGGTCTCCTTGCGGAAGTACACCGGCCCGTACCACGGCTGGCCACGCCTGGCCTGCGTGAAGGCCGGTTCGGCCGAACGGTCCTTGCCCGAGCCGACCACGCTCATGCCCAGGCGCGACTCGGCGATCTGCTCGCGCCCGTCGGCGTCGATCAGCGAGATGTCGGTGACCTCGGGCGCCTGGCGAATCAGTTTCAGGAACTCCATGCGGCGCAGTTCCACGTCGCCGGAGCCCAGCTGCGGCAGCGCCGCGTATTGCAGTTGCCGCGTCACCTGACGCAGGTATTGTTCGATGCGCGAGGCCGCATTCACGGCCTTTTCCTGTTGCAGGCTGGCCAGCGCGGCGGTGGTCTCGCGGTAGGTGAAGTACAGGCTGATGCCGCCCGACACCAGCAGCGCCAGGCTGACCAGCGACATGATCAGCAGCATGTACTTGCGGAACAGCCGGCCGCGGTGCATGTCGTGCGGGGCTGTCACCGACGGGCCGCTCATTCGATGACCTCGGCGCTGCGCAGGCGCAGCGCCTGCGAGATCGTCATGCCCAGCAACTGCAACGTCCTCAACTCAGGCTTTCAGCAGAGCAACTGCCAGCACACCCGCCTTTGGGGCACGCCGCGCAAGCTGGCGATCGAAAGTGACAAAGCGCTGGCCATCGCGCCGTTGCGCGGCGTGCAGCGCGTCGGCAAAGTCGAGGCCCGCCTCGTAGCCTTGCAGGGCCTGCTGCGTGAGCACGGGGTCGAGCGCGTCGATGTTCTGCAGCGCCAGCAGGTCGCGAAAACTGGCCGCGATGAGTGCCGCGTCCAGCCCATAGCGCGGCGCGAAGCAACCACTCGCATTCCATCAACACCGACGGCGCGACCGTGCAGGTTTCGGCTGCCACCTGCCGCTCGGCCGCGTGGGCCTGCTTGGCGTCGTCGCCGACGATCAGCCGCAGCACGACGCTGGTGTCCAGCGCGGCCATCAGCGTGCAGCCTTCTTGCGTGGCGGCTTGGCAGAAAGGGACGGCGCCGGTTCGCGCAGCGCCGCCTCGCGCAACACGGCGGCATCCATGTCGGCCAGGCTCAGCGCAGGGCCTCGATAAGCCACACGCCGGCGAATGGCCGCCAGACCGCTGGCCAGCGAGACCTTTGCCTTCGGCGCTGCCGGCCGCAGCAACACACCTTCGGGCGTGTCGTGCACTTCCAGCTTTGTGCCCGGTCCCCAGCGCCTTGCCACTCGAAGAGTCTTGGGAATGATGACCTGGCCCTTGCTCGACAACACGGTGGTCTGCATACCGGCTCCCGACCTTGTAAGCCTTACATCTTACCCGTGCTGCGCGGCAGCATCCGTGCGCAGCACGCCTCATCGAATCACCTCGTCCGCGCGCACCAGCAGCGATTGCGGAACGGACAGGCCCAGTGCCTTGGCCGCCGGCAGGTTGATGAGCAGCTCGAACTTCGTCGGTTGCTCCACCGGCAGGTCGGCGGGCTTCGCGCCTTTGAGGATCCTGTCGACGAAGCTGGCCGCGCGGCGCCAGTTCTCGACCAGGTCCGGCCCGTAGGACATCAGCCCGCCGGCCTCGACGTAGAAGCGCAGGCCATACATGGCGGGCAGCCGGCCTTTCGCCGCCAGTGCCGCAACGCGTGCGGCCTGCCGGTCAAACACGCCGCTGTTGAACACCAGCAGCGAACCGGCACGCGCGGCATGCGCTGCCGCGAACGCGGCGTCGATTTCGCCGGCATCGTGGACTTCGAGCGACAGCAGCTTCCAGCCGCGTGCCCGCGCTGCCGTCTGTGCAGCCTGCCACAGCAGCAGGTTGTAGCGGTCCCACAGCACCGCAATGGGCCCGACGGGGCGCACCAGTTCGCTCAGCAGCTCGAGCCGCTTGCCCACCGTGTCCACCGACTGCAGCGTCAACCCCGTGATGTTGCCGCCCGGGCGCGCCAAGCTTTGCACGAAGCCCTGGGCCACCGGGTCGCCGGACCCGGTCATCACGATCGGGATCGTCGACGTGGCCTGCTTCAGCGCCGGCAGCGCCGGCCCGAGGGCGACGATCACGTCCACCGGCAAAGCCACCAGCTCGGCCGCCAGGCTGGGGAAGCGTTCGGACTTGCCCTCGCTGGAGCGCACTTCGGTCACGAAGTGCTCGCCGTATACATATCCCAGCTCACGCAGCCCGCGCAGCAGCGCGTTGACTGCGGGCGACCGGGTCTGCGGCCCCCTGACTTCGGCGGCCGCCAACTGGCCGACGACCACGCCGATGCGATAGGGCTTGCGCAAAGGCTGGCTGCGCGCAGGGCGAGACGCCAGCCACAGCCCGGCAGCGCCGATCAGGCGGCGCCGCTGGGTCATCCGCTGATCCCGCCCGGCGCCAGCATCCACGGCAACATGTTGTGGTGCTGGCCGATGTGAATGTGCTGGTCCATGCACACCGCGAGGACGCACCCCTTTATGCGGCCTGCCGCGAATGGCTCGAAGCCGTGGTGCCGGGCCGCGCGTGCACGGTTGCGGCAGGTCATCCGATCACCTCGTCGGCGCGCAACAACAACGACTGCGGCAGCGCAAGACGCAACAGCCTGGCGGTGCCGGCATTCACCACGAGCTCGAAGCGGGTCGGCAGTTGCACCGGCAGGTCGGCCGGCCGGGCCCCCTTCAAAATGCGGTCGACATAGCTGGCGGTGCTGCGGAACAGGTCGCGGTCACTGCTGCCGTAGGACATCAGCGCGCCCGCGTCCGGGTAGCGGCGCTCCTCGGCGATGCTTGCCAAGCCGATGTCGCGGCTGCTTTGTGCAATGGCCACATGCAGCGAGGAGGTGAGGAAATCGCGCACGATCACCACCGCCTCGACGCCCCCACGCCCATGGGCGTCGCGCAGCGTGCGCTGCATCGCCTCGGCCGAAGGCGAGCTCAGGCCCAGGCGCACCGCCCTCAGGCCCTGGGCACGGATCTCGGCTTCGGTCTCTTCGCCCCACTGCCGGAATACCGGATCGGTGGTGTTGTGCAGCACGCCCACGGTGGCCAGCCTGGGCATCAACTCGCGCAGCAGTTGCACGCGCTTGGCGGCCAGTTCCTCACCGAAGTTCGACACCCCGGTGACCATGCCTCCGGGCCGCGCCAGGCTGGCAAACAGGTCGGTCTGTCCGCCGCGCGGGTGCAGCCCGGCCGAGACAATGGGTACCGTCTGGGTGTTGCGCAGGATCAGGCGCACAGCCGCCGCACCCGGGGTGAGGAACACACTGACGGGCTGCCTGGCCATCTGCTCGCGCAGCAACGCCTCGGCGCGCACCATGTCGCCTTGCGCGTAGTGCTCGACCAGCACGTAAGAGCGGCCCTCGACATGGCCCAGCTCGCGCATGCCGTCACGGAACGCGGCCACGCTGGCCGCGTCGGACTGCTGCGTGGCCAGCGCCAAGTAGCACACCACCGGCACGGAAGCCGGCCGCGCGGCACGCTCCTGCCCGTGCAGGCTCCATGGCAAGGCCAGCAGCAACGGCAGGCTCTGGCGGCGCTTCATTCGATCACCCGGTCGGCGCGCAGCAGCAGCGCCGGCCCAATGCTCAGGCCCAGGGCCCGGGCGGTCTTCAGGTTGATCACCAGTTCGATGGCAGTGGGCTGCTCGACCGGCATGTCGGCCGGCAATCCGCCCTTGAAGATGCGGTCGACGTACAGCGCGAGGCGTTGGTGCAGCCGGCTCAGGCTGGTGCCGTAGGACATCAGCCCGCCGTCATCCACCTGTTCGGGCCATTCCCAAATGCTCGGCAGCTTGTGTTTCGCGGCGAGGTCGATGATGAGCCTGCGGTCGCGCACGAAGAAGGTGGTGGCGGCGACGAACAACGCGCCGCAGCGCTCGGCCACCATCGTCGCGAAGGCGCCGGCATAGTCGGCGCCGCGCACCGCGACAACCCGCACAACCCGCAGTTCGATGCCCAGCGCGGCGGCGGCCTGCTGGGTTTCGAGCACCTGCAACTGCACGGCCGGGTCGTCCGGCACCAGCATGGCCACGCGCCGCGTGCGCGGCACGGCCTGCGTCAGCAGTTCCAGCTTCTTCGCCGCGAACGTGCCCTGGCTGGTGATGAGCACGCCGGTGACGTTGCCGCCGGGCCGCGCCAGGCTGGCCACCAGCCCCAGCGCCACCGGGTCGAAGTTGCCGAAGAGGATGATCGGCAGTGTCGCCGACGCGTCCTTCGTGGCGCGCACCGCGGCCGCGCCCACGGCCAGGATGGCATCGCAGCGTTGCGCCACCAGCTCGCGCGCCAGCGCTGGCAGCCGGTCTGCTTGGCCATCGGCGTAACGCGTCTCGATGCGCAGGTTCTGCCCCTCGACCCAGCCCAGCTGGCGCAAGGCGTCAGGGACGCCGGTGGTCATGAAATCCGTGCCCCCGGGCGCGGTCGGCCGCAACCAGCCCAGCCGGAACACCTTGCCCGCCACCTGGGCCATGGCGTGGCGTGGCCAGGCCGCTGCACAGGCAGCGCCCAGCACCAGGCTACGGCGGCGGTTCACTGGATGACCTCGTCGGCACGCATCAGCAATGATGGCGGCATTGTCAGACCCAGCGCCTTGGCCGTCTTCAGGTTGATGATCAGCTCGACTTTCGTCGGCTGCTCGACGGGCAGGTCAGCCGGCCTGGACCCGTTGAGAATTCTGTCGACATAACCCGCCGCGCCGAAAGACGTCGACGATGTCTGGGCCGTAGGACAGAAAACCGCCGGTCTCGGCAAAGCCCAGCCTGGCGCTGCCAGCAGGCCAAGAGTGGCAGCACACAGGTGGCGGCGGGCGGCGATCATCGAATCACCTCGTCGGCGCGCAAGGGCATGCGGCGATAATGCGCAGGCCTGTGAAGGCGGGAGCGGCCAGCATGAACTATCGCGACATCATCACGATCGAGCCCGGCAAGCGCGGCGGCAAACCTTGCATCCGCGGGCTGCGAATGACGGTCTACGACGTGCTGGAGTATCTTGCCTCGGGCATGTCGCCGCAACAGCTGCTGATCGACTTTCCGGACCTCACCGCCGAGGACATCCAGGCCTGCCTGGCCTATGCGGCCGACCGCGAACGAACGCAGCTGACGTTGGCGGCGTGAAGCTGCTGTTCGACCAGAATCTTTCGCCGCGCCTGGCCGGGCTGCTGGCCGACCTGTTCGCGGATTCGGTGCATGTTGGGCAGGTCGGGCTGGAGCGGGCTGACGACGACGCGATATGGCGCTTCGCAAGAGATCGTGGCTTTGCGATCGTGACGAAGGACTCCGACTTTCAGGAGCGCAGCCAACTCGCCGCTTCGGCACCACGCATCGTCTGGATTCGGCGCGGCAACTGCTCGACGCAGGATATCGAAGCGCTGCTGCGAACACATGCGGTTCGCATCGCCGCACTGGAAAACGAAGCCGACACCCGGTTCCTGGTCTTGTTGTAGCTGCCCGGGCGGGCTGTGCGCCAACATCGGGTGGTGGGGAGTCACTCGATCACCTCGTCCGCGCGCAGCAGCAGCGCGTTCGGCAGGGTCAGCCCCAGCGCGCGTGCCGTCTTCAGGTTCAGCCCGACGTAGAAGCGCGTCGGCTGCTCCACCGCCAGATCGGCGGGCGGCGTGCCTTCGAGGATGCGGATCACGTAGTGCGGCAGGCGGCGCACCATGTCCTCGATCTTCCAGCCATAGGACAAGAGGATGCCGGCGCGCACGTGCGCCACGTCGATCAGCGCCGTCGGCCAGCGGTGCTGCAGCGCCAACTCGGCCAGCCGCGCCACGTGGCCGCCGGTGTTCATGAACGGCTGGGGCAGGATGTGCACCGCCTCGACACGCTCGCGCTGCAGCGCGGCGACCGCGGCGTCGATGCCGTCCGGCGAGCGCAGTTCCACCGCTCGCGGCGTCGCGCCCTGGCGCAGCACGACGGCCTCCACGAAGGGCAGGTCGCCGACATGAACCGGGAGCTCGGGGTTGAACACCAACCCGATGCGCCGTGCGTGCGGTGCGGCCTGCATCAGCAGCTCGATCTGCTTGCCGCCCATGGCCCGGCCCAGGGTGGCGACGCCGGTGACGTTGCCGCCGGGCCGCGCGAGGCTGGCGACGAAGCCCTGCTCGACCGGGTCGCCGACGGCGAACATGACGATCGGGATCGTCGACGTCGCCTGCATCAGCGCACGCATCGGCGGCGTGCCGCTGCCGATGAGCAGGTCGGGCTTGCGCTTCACGGCCTCGGCCACGGCCTCGGCGATGCGCTCGGCTGCGGCCGTCGTAGCTGGCCTCTTCGACCACGTAGTGCGTGCCTTCGATCCAGCCACGCTCGCGCATCGCCTCGGTGAACGCGGCATACAGCGGCCAGCGGGTGATGGGCACGCTGGCCGGCCAGCCGATGCGTGCCGGACGCTGGCGCGTCGGCGCCTGGGCCGGGCCCGCGGCAGCGGCAGCCACGAGGCCGTCGCGGCGGCCACGATCGATCGGCGCTTCATTCGATCACCTCGTCGGCGCGCAGCAGCAGCGACTGCGGGATCGTGAGGCCGAGCGCCTTGGCCGTCTTCAGGTTGACGATCAGCTGGAACCTCGTCGGCTGCTCGATCGGCAGGTCGGCCGGCGTGCGCGCCCTGCAGGATCTTGTCGCACGAAGGTGGCGCCGCGCCTCGCCAGGTCGTCGAGGTCGCGCCGTAGGTCATCAGGAAGCCGGCCTGCGCCATCCACGGAACGAGCTGATCGACAGCAGCCGGTCGCCCGTTGCCAAGGCGGCGATCCGGTGCGATGGGTAACGGTGGTGTTCGTCGTAACGCATAGAGCGGCCTGAGCACGATGCTGGCGCGCCAGGCTGAACGCCGCATCGAGATCGCCTGCGCTCCCGCACTTCGAGCACCTGGATCTGCAGCCCCAAGCGCCGGCGCTGGCTTGGCATGGCCTGCACGAACGCCTTGACGTCGCCGAAAGCCACTGGATCGAGAAGCAAGGCCACGCGCACGACCCCGGAAACGCCTGCTTGAGCAACTCGAGCCGCTTGCCGTCGAGTTCGTCGAAGCTGACCGTCAAGCCGGTCACGTTGCCGCCGGGCCGCGCCAGGCTCGCGCCCAGCCTGCCCTGACCGGGCGCCGAAGCCGAGTGACGATCGGAATCGTGCTCGTCGCCTGGCGCGCGGCCTTGAGCGGGTCCGGCCCACTGGCCAGGATGACGGCGACCTTCAGCTGCATCAGCTCGGCGGCCAACACCGCTAGGCGCTCGCGTCGCCCGTCGCGTAGCGCCGCTCAACACCATGTTCCTGCCCCTCCACGTAGCCGAGCCGCGCAGCCCGAGCGCGAAGCCCTGGGCCAGATCGGTGTCGTGCTCAAAGGCGCGCTGTCCAATGAGGATGCCGATGCGCGCAGGGTGGCGTGGGTTGCCGCCGGCAGCAGCGCGCATGGCCAGGCCGACAATCAACGGCAACGCCGGCCGGCGCGTGCACGCATGCCCAGCGGAAGCCGTCGCGCACGAAGGCGCGCTGCCAGGGGTGGGCATTCATCGAATCACCTCGTCGGCGCGCAGCAGCAACGATGCGGGATCGTGATACCGAGCGCCGCCGCTGTCTTCAGGTTGACGATCAGCTGGAACTTCGTCGGCTGCTCGATCGGCAAGTCCCGGGCCACGCGCCCTTGAGGATCTTGTCCATCAGCGTGATCGCGCGCCGCCCAGGTCGTCGAGGTCTGCGCCGTAGGTCATCAGGGAGCCGGCCCGCGCCATCCACGGGAACGAGCTGATCGACAGCAACTTGTCGCGCGTGGACAGCTCGGCGATGCGCGCGCGATGGTCACCATCGTGTTCGTCGGATCGCATAGCAGGGCCTGGGCACGATGCTGGCGCGCGGCGAACGCCGCATCGATCTCGCTGGCGTCGCGCATTTCGAGCACCTGGATCTGCAGTCCCAGCGGCCGGGCGCTGGCTTGCATGGCCTGTTCGAACGCCTGACGTCACCCAGGGCCACCGGATCGAGAAGCACGGCCACGCGTACCACCGCCGGGAACGCCTGCTTGAGCAGCTCCAGTCGCTTGCCGTCGAGCTCCCGAATGTGACGGTCAAGCCGGTCACATTGCCGCCGGGCCGCGCCAGGCTGCGCGCCGAGCCTTCCTTGACCGGGTCGACGCCCGAGATGGTGACGATCGGAATCGTGCTCGTCGCCCGGCGCGCGGCCTCTCGCGGGCCCGGGCCACCGGCCAGGATGACGTCGACCTTCAACTGCACCAGCTCGGCGGCCAATGGCGCCAGGCGATCGGGTCGCCCGTCGGCGTAGCGCGTCTCGACGACGATGTTCTGTCCTTCCACATAGCCGAGTTCGCGCAAGCCGCGCGTGAATGCCGCAGGCGTGTCGGGGTTCGTGGCCGAAGGCGCACCGTCGAACGACAGGATGCCGATGCGCGGCAGCGTTGCGCGGGTCTGCGCGCGGGCGAACGTCGGCGCGACGGCCAGGCCGCACCATCAAAGCCAGCGCCGGCCGACGCGTGCACGCCTGCCCGGCGAAACCGTCGCCCACGAAGGCGCGCTGCCAGTGGCGGGCGTTTTCATTCAATCACCTCATCGGCGCGCAGCAGCAGCGATTGCGGGACGGCCAGCCCGAGCGCCTTTGCGGCCCTCAGGTTGACGACCAGTTCGAAAAGGGTCGGCTGCTCGACCGGAATGTCGGCCGGCTTGGCGCCCTTGAGAATCTTGTCGACCACCAGCGCCGAGCGCCGGTGCAGATCGTCCAGCGAGGCGCCGTAGCTCAACAGGGCGCCAGCCTCGGCAAACGCGGCGTTGGGGGCGATGACCGGAATGCGCTTTTGATTCGCCAGCTCGAGCAGCCGAGCGCGCATGTTGAAGGCAAGGAGCGACCCTCCGATGACGATCGCATCGACTCGCTGCGCGACCAACCCGGCAACCGCGGCGTCGAAATCGCCTGGATTCGCGGTGCCGGCAAAGATGAACGTCACACCCAGTGAGGCTGCCAGCGGCACCAACGATTGCTGAAATGGCTTCAAGCCCGGGCTGTTCGAGTCGACCAGCAACCCGATGCGCTTTGCGCTGGGCAGGATCTCCCTGAGCAACTGGATGCGCTTGGGTATCAGCGGTTCCGCGACGCTGCCGCTCAGCCCGGTCACGTTGCCGCCCGGACGCGCGAGACTCGACACCAGCCCGATGCCCACCGGGTCTGCCAGGTGGCGAACACGATCGGAATCGTCTGCGTCGCCTGCTTCGCGGCCAGGGCCGCTGTCGACGGCGGCGCGTAGATCAGCTCCGGCTTGCGCGCCACCAACTCGGCGGCGAGCCGCGCGAGCATCTGCGGTCGATCGTCGGCTTGGACCCGGTCGTAGACAATGTTCTGCCCTTCGATCCAACCGAGCTGGCGCATCTTCTCGTAGAACGGCTCGAGGGTGATCTCGTCCTTGGCCCAGGTGCTGGGCGCGAGCACGCCGACGCGGCGCATGGCGGCGCCGCTCGTTGCCTGCGCCGCAACAGCACCACGCGGCACGATAGGCTGGCGGCCAGCGCGAACAAAAGAAGTCGTCGCAGCTTCACTCGATCACCCTGTCCGCGCGCAGCAGGATGGAGCGCGGGACGCTGATGCCCAGTGCCTTGGCGGTCTTCATATCGACGACCAGCTCGAACACGGTCGGTTGCTCCACCGGGATGTCGGCCGGTTTGGCGCCCCTGAGAATCTTGTCCACCAGTTGGGCCGAGCGGCGCAGCCGATGATCGGCGGATG
>CAWFQP010000022.1:0-22455 GCA_963818005.1 uncultured Pseudomonadota bacterium | reverse complement strand
GGACTGCGGCCGCTGCGGCGCTCGCCCCACCTTCCCGTGGGATGGGAGCAGTGCTGGGGCGGTCTGGCGGGCGGCGCACTGAGGGCGGAGCACAGGGGGCAAAGCATGCCAAAGACCGTGCTTGTTCACGGCTTTGCGGTAGCTGGAAGCACTGGCAAGCACGAGGCGATGCGATGCGTGCGCCGCTATCCGGTTAGCCCATCAAAATCGGTCCCTAACACTCTACGGGCCGTTCTTGCAGGATTCGCGGTGCACGTGCTGCAATCGCGAGGATGAAAACACGTTAGCCAGCGCGAGCAAGTATGGGCATCACTATCACCGTACATCAATCCGCCATAGGGCTCTGTGCGGGATGAGTCGCTTGCCAAGCCCATTGGTACTGCGTTCTCTTTCCTGCTGCCTCATTGGTTCGTCACAGCTAAGCACGTCGTCATGGACTACGGTGAACCCAGGCGTCAGCTCACCTCGTGGTGCCAAACAGATGCCAGGCAGTTTCTGCACACGTTCTATTCGTTCATCCAGAGGTGGACCTCGCCGTTCTGGAGGAGCGCAGCCTGTCTGCGACCGCCCCTTGTTCCCCGGCCACCATACCCTTGCCTGCGTAGGGCTCATCTTTGCCGGCTACGCACCGAGCAAACCTCAAGCGGGTGTTCAGCCATCCATCTACGTCAACGAGATTCCACAGTTTCAGGTGCAAGTTCGTGAGCGTAGTGCGTTCAACGAAGACACCATCCTCTTTGCGGCACCTGAGCTTAGAAGGCGGCCACTCTGGTGGCCCTGTCTTCGGTGAGGGCGGTGGCGTTGTGGGTGCAATCATCAATCGCTTCCACGATGGTTCGAAGTTTGTCGCTCAAGCAACCAGCTTAGGGCCGCTGCTCGCGAGCTTGCGCTTCGGGTGTGGCGCTGATGAACTCGAGCGTTAGCCCGCATAGGAGATCTGGTGCGCCAACTACTCGGCTTCTTCGCCGCCGCGGTGCTCTTCTCTTCAGCGTCGGCACAATCGCGATTGCTTCCGGAGAGCTTCTCACGCACCGTCGCATTCAAGTGGCTTCAAGACGGGAGCGTCATTGAAGTTGAGGTCCAGAACCCCAGAATAAGCGGGTGTTACACTTTGAAGTGCGCTACAAGAGAGAAGTTGTAGACCCGTCGTTCCACATGCACATAGATGCCGACGGAACTTGCAGCAAGGAATGCCACCGAAGCCCAAAGGAAAACAATCAAAGGCAGGTGAGCCGAATCGCAGATCAGTACTTCCAGCAATCTCCGACAAGGTCCACATTGTCCGTAGAGGTTCAACCTGGCGGTAAGGCATCGACACACATTGAGCTAAGGAGTACTCAAAGGTCGAGGAGCTAGTCTTAGTTGAATCGCGCGGTCGCGAGCAAACCGCAACCGAACGAATCAAGTCCAAGCTCTTCTAGCGTGGCGAATGCGGGCAAACACCTTGGTCAACCGGACACGCAACGGGCATGCCAACGTCGATCATTGTATTTTGCGCAAGCGTCCTGCCGCTGCGTGCCGGTTGCCGCGAACGTTAGACGCCGTTCTAGGCCATGAGCCACGACCACTCACGCTTTGAGGCAGCAATACAGCGTACTTTCGCTGAGGCGAACAATGCACTGCTGAAGCTGACCGCATACAACGCTCTGTGCCGTGAAGACATCACATACATTGAATTAGCTTCTTTGTTGTGGCTCAGCAGGCGCTTCACAACGACATGATTGCAAACGCGATACGCATCATGGATGAACATCGGGATGCAACGGCATTTTGGTATCTACATCGCTGCCACAAATCGGCGGTTGAGTTCGCCATAACGAATGCGGGAACGGATATGAGCACGTTGCAAGCCACGTCAGCAAAGGTGAAACACATCCGCGAGAAGACGCACTTTCACATAGATCGAACTGCTGTCGCTAGGCCATCTTGAGGTGTGGCAGTCAGCGGGAGTAACTGGTGACGAATTTTCCAGAACACTTCGAGTCGTTGCGTCAGTGGCCTCCCACTTGAACACGAATGTTCTGTCCGGACAGCCTCTCGATGTCACGCAATACGACGGCTCCGACATACACCTTTTGGTAACTTCATATGAAGAACTCCATGGCCGTACACACGGCGTCTGACCCTCCTGGTCGAGGGATGCCCAAGCGGCTACGCCGGTCGTTCACCCCTCACGTCAAACTTGAGGCGTCATGGGAGCTTCCCCATCATGCTTCGAGTTCTTCTCATCCTTCTACTGTCCGCTCCCGTAGCTTCTCTTGCACAGTACACAGAAGCCCAGATCAGAACTGCCATAAGGCAGGCAGGCGGCCCCGAGCCATTCATGCGAGAGATTGCGAAGGAGACCGCAATGAACCTCCCGAATAAAACGAATGCGAATGTGGAAATTCAGTCAATTGCTGATGGCAGGCAACTGATGTACGTCACGCGCTTGGTGAACGTCGAAAAGTCCTCGGTCCGAGATATGGAGGCACTGAAGAAGGGCAACATCAACTATGCCGGATGCCAGTCTCCCGTACTTGGTTTACTCATTAGAGAGCACGACGCCAAAGTCTCATACAGTGTATTGGCAAAGGGTACCGAGTTTCTATTTTAAGACGACCTCGATCGAAATACGTGTCTCAACAAATAGCGCCAGGCCTCAGCTCGAGCCGCGAAGTCCCCGCGCAGAAACAGATAGGCGATGACGTTGGTATCCACCGCGATCACGGCCGTCCCTCACGTTTGAAGGCATCGATGTCCTTGGCGGTGAACTTGCCCTTTGGCAGCGCTTCGCGGATCGCGCGAGCCCTGGCGATGACCTCTTCGGCCGTAGCACGCCCTGGAAGCAGCACCGCCTCGAGACAAACGATGGCCTCGCTGTTCAGGCTGCGGCGGTGGCCCTCGGCCGCAGCCTTGAGGCGGACGTACAGCTCATCCGGAATGTTCTTGAGCGTGAGCGTCGTAGGCATGGTGCTTCCCCCAAAAGCAGAGAAACCATTATGGTTGCATTTCGGATCGCCGGCAACCTGGGCTCCGAGCCCTCGGACCCAGACCGGCCCGAATGCCGTCCCTGCTTTCCGGGCCGATCGGCCCAACCCACCGATTCGCGCGCAGGCGCAAAGGAGTTCCGATGGACCGCATGATCTACCTGTCGATGTCCGGCGCCAAGGCCACGCTGCAGCGCCAGGACATCCTGGCGCACAACCTGGCCAACGTCTCGACCACGGGCTTCCGCGCCGAACTCGCGGCCTTCCGCGCCGTGCCGGTGCGCGGCGACGGCGCCAGCACGCGCGTCTACGCGCTCGAATCCACGCCCGGCCACAGCGACGCGCCCGGCGTGGTGCAGAGCACCGGCCGTGCGCTCGACGTGGCGGTGGCGGGCAAGTCCTGGCTGGCGGTGCAGGCGCTGGACGGCACCGAGGCCTACACCCGCGGCGGCGCGCTCGACATCGATGCCGAAGGCCAGCTGGTCACGCGCAGCGGCCTGCCCGTGCTGGGCGACGGCGGCCCGATCACCGTGCCGGCCAATGCGCAGATCGACATCGGCAGCGACGGCACCCTCACAGGCAAGGTCGGCAACGGCCGCGCGCAGGTGCTCGGCCGGCTCAAGCTGGTCACGCCCGAGACACCGCTGGTGCGCAGCGCCGACGGCCTGTTCCGCTCGACGGGCGGCGACCTGGAGGCCGACCCGCTGGCGCGGGTGCAGCAGGGCGCGCTCGAAGGCAGCAACGTCAGCGCGGTCGAGACCATGGTGGCGATGATCGCCGCCGCGCGCCAGTTCGAGCAGCAGATGAAGATGCTGCAGACCGCCGAGCAGAAGGAACAGGCGGCGACGAAGCTGCTGTCGAGCGGGGCGGGCTGATGCCGAAAGACAGCGGCGGCGCAGGTCGCTAACATGATCGCCTCGACCCCAGCGCCGCCCACCATGGACTCACTCGATCGCATCACGCAGGATCCCGCGGTCATGGCTGGGCGTGCCTGCATCCGCGGCATGCGCGTCACCGTCGGCATGATCGTCGGGCAAATCGGTGCCGGACGCAGCATCGAGGACTTGCTCGCCGACTATCCGTACCTCGAACGTGAAGACGTGCTGCAGGCGCTGCGCTACGCGGCTTGGCGCGCCGAAGAACGTGAACTGGTGCTGCCCGGCACATGAAACTGCTGGTGGACATGAACCTGTCGCCGAGATGGGTCGATGTCCTGCGTGCGAACGGATTCGAAGCGGTTCATTGGGCAAGTGTCGGCAATCCGCGAGCCACCGATCGCGAGATCATGGCGCATGCCGTGCAGCATCGACGGGTCGTGCTCACGCATGATCTCGACTTCGGCGCCATCCTCGCGGCGTCGAACCTGGCGGCGCCCAGCGTCGTCCAGATCCGGTCTGGGAACACCGATCCCGATGTCATTGCGGCGCCTGTGCTGGCCGCCTTGCGGCAGATGGAGCCCGAGCTTGCTGCCGGTGCGCTGGTCACTGTCGATACGACGCGCAGCAGAGTGAGAGTGCTGCCCTTGCGCGAACGCGAGTGAAGCCGGCGCACGGCTTGGCGCGTACGGACCACGCGGTTGCCGAGAACGGCCAACCGCACGGGCTCGGTACATGGGCGCGGCCCAGTCGGCGCCGCGGCGCCCGCAGGCTTACTGCTCGACGCGGATGTTGAAGTCCGCCGACATCTTGCGCCAGCGCTGGATCTCGTTGCGGTACATCTCGGCGAAGGCCGGCTGGTCCAGCGGCTCGTACAGGCCGCCGGCAAAACGCAGCGCCTCCTGCATCTCGCTGCCCTTGGTCATGGCCGTGACCAGCTCGGCGTTCATCCGGTTGACGATCGGCATCGGCGTGTTGGCCGGGAAGTAGAAGCCGGCGAAGCTGAACAGCTCGAGGCCCGGGTAGCCGGCCTCGGCCATCGTCGGCACGTTGGGCAGCTTGGGCAGGCGCTTGGGGCCATACACCGCCAGCGGCACCAGCCGGCCCGAGTTGATCAGCGGCTCGATCTCGCTCATGTAGCCCACGGCGAACGAGATCTGGCCGCCGGCGGCCTCGGTGACCGCCAGTGCGCCCGCCTTGTAGGGCACGATCAACAGCTTGATCTTGGCCGCGCGCTCGATCGCGGCGCAGGCAAAGTGCTGCACCGAGGCGTTGCCGCCGGTGCCGCAGCTCATCTCGCCGGCCTTGGCCTTG
Organism: uncultured Pseudomonadota bacterium; assembly: GCA_963818005.1. Taxonomy (GTDB): domain Bacteria; phylum Pseudomonadota; class Gammaproteobacteria; order Burkholderiales; family Burkholderiaceae_C; genus Rubrivivax. The sequence goes on along the minus strand of CAWFQP010000022.1, from coordinate 17,297 downwards.
GTCATGGCCTCGGCCAGGGTCTTGGCGCCGAAGCCGGCACCGGTCACCAGCACCGGGAAGCCCATGTTGGACAGGCCCACCGGCACCACGTCCTTCAGCGGGTCGTAGCGCACCTGGCCGCCCGCACCGGGGTAGATGACCAGCGGGTTGAGGCCGCCGTAGAACAGCGTGTAGCCGTCCGGCGGCGACTTGATCAGCGCCTCGGCCGCCAGCGTGCCCGAGGCGCCGACGCGGTTCTCGACGATCACCGGCTGCTTCACCTGCTCGCTCAGGCGCTGGCCGTAGCGCCGTGACCAGATGTCGTTGATGCCTCCGGCCGGGCCGTCGACGATCAGCTTGATGTTGCGCGAGGGGTAGTCCTGCTGGCCGAGCGCGGTGCTGCTCAGCGTGGCCAGGGTGGCCGCAGCGACCAAGGCGGCGAGGGGGTGTCGTGGCATCGATGTCTCCAGGTGGTTGGGCAGATAGCGTACGACATCGCAGCTGCGTGGCAGACGGTGCATGAAGCGCGGTGGCGCGGCTGTGCCAAGATGCCGCCGCCGTTCCATGAAGGACCCGCTCTGGATACAGACGCCTACTGCCACCTGCCGCACCTGCGCGAGCGCATCGCGCCGCCCGAAGCGTCGGCGCTGCGCGTCACGCCGCAGACGCTGGCGCTGTGGGACCAGCAGGCCCGCGACCAGGGCCGCGCCAACGACTGGCGCTGGTCCGACGAGCAGCTCGAAGCCACCCGCCTCGCCCTGCTCGGCCCGGCCGAGCGCCAGCACGATCTGTGGGTCTTCGGCTACGGCTCGCTGATGTGGGACCCCGGCTTCCATTTCGCCGAGGTGCGCATGGCCGAGCTGCCCTTGCACCGCCGCCGCTTCAGCTGCCGCACGGTGCTCGGCCGCGGCTCACCCGAATGCCCGGGGCTGATGCTGACGCTGGAGTCGGGGCCTGGCCACTGCAGCGGCCTGGCCTTCCGCATCGAGGCCGCGCTGGCCGCGCACGAGTCCGGCATGCTGTGGCGGCGCGAGATGATCCGCGGCATCTACCAGCCGCGCCTGCTGCCGGTGCGCACGCCGCAGGGCGCGGTCACGGCCCTGGTCTTCGCCGCCAACCCGGCGCACGACGACCATGTCGGCGAGCTGCCGCTGGACGAGGCCGCGACCATCATCGCCCGCGCCGAGGGCGTGCTCGGCAGCAACCGCCAGTATCTGGAGCAGCTGGTCTGGCAGCTGCAGCACCTGGGCCTGGACGACGACTATCTGCAGCGGCTGCTGCAGCGCGTGCAGCAGCTGGGGCCGCGTTGAGGAGGCACGGGCGATGAGCGCCGAGTTGCTGCTGCTGGCCGGCGGCGCTGCGCTCGCCGGGCTGGTGCAGGGCATCTCGGGCTTTGCCTTCTCGATGGTGGCCATGTCGGTGTGGGTCTGGGGCATCGAGCCGCGCCTGGCCGCGGTGATGGCGGTGTCCGGCGGGCTGGTCGGCCAGCTCATCGCCGTCTTCACCGTCAGGCGCGGCCTGCGCCTGGCGGCGTTGCTGCCCTTCCTGGCCGGTGGGCTGGTGGGCGTGCCGCTGGGCGTCTGGGCGCTTCCCCATCTGGACCCGGCAGGCTTCAAGCTGACGCTGGGCCTGTTCCTGGTGCTCTGTTGCCCGACCATGCTGTTTGCGCACCGCATCCCGCGGCTGCGCTGCGGCGGCCGCTGGGCCGACGGGCTGGTCGGGCTGGTCGGCGGCGTGATGGGCGGCATCGGTGGCTTCAGCGGCGTGCTGCCGTCGCTGTGGGTGACGCTGCGCGGCTGGGACAAGGACCTGCAGCGCAGCGTCATCCAGAACTTCAGCCTGGTGGCGCTGACGGTCACGCTGGCCAGCTACGTGATCACCGGCATGGCCAGCGCGGACATGTGGCCGAAGTTCGCCGTGGTCGTGCCGGCGCTGCTGCTGCCGTCGCTGATCGGCGCGCGCATCTACCACGGCCTGAGTCCGGCCGCCTTCCGCCGCGTCGTGCTGCTGCTGCTGACCGCGGCCGGCGTGGCCATGATCGCGGCCGCGCTGCCGGGCGTGTCGCGCGTGTAAGAAGCGGCTCGAAGCCGGCGTTTGTTGAGAAGGACCGCGAAGCCGGCGCTTCTGGAGAAAACCCGCCCTCGCGGCGCTTTTGGAGAAAGCCCGCCTTCGCGGCGCTTTTCGCTTGGCCGGCGCGCTTGCGTTCGCCCGACACTGCCCGGCAACTGTCGGGAGCTGTGCGCATGAATCGTTCGTTGTGGATCGCCAAGAGCGGCATGGAGGGCCAGCAGTTCAAGCTGGACACCATCTCCAACAACCTGGCCAATGTCGGCACCAGCGGCTTCAAGCGCGGCGGCGTGGTCTTCGAGGACCTGATGTACGACAGCCTGCGCCAGGTCGGCGCGGCCAGCAGCGACCAGACGCAGCTGCCCACCGGGCTGCAGGTCGGCCTGGGCGCGCGCGTGTCGGCCTCGACCCGCAACTTCAGCCAGGGCAACCTGCAGCAGACCGGCAACAACCTGGACATGGCCATCAAGGGCCAGGGCTTCTTCCAGATCCAGCTGCCCGACGGCAGCACCGGCTACACCCGCGACGGCTCCTTCCAGCTCGACGCCACCGGGCAGATCGTCACCGCCAACGGCCATGCACTGCAGCCCGGCATCATCATCCCGGCCAATGCGCAGAGCGTGACCATCGCCGCCGACGGCAGCGTCAACGTGACGCTGCCGGGGCAGGCCGCGCCGCAGTCGGTGGGCCAGCTGCAGCTGGCCAGCTTCATCAACCCGGGCGGCCTGGACCCGCGCGGCCAGAACCTGTATGCCGAGACCGCGGCCTCGGGCGCGCCCAGCGCCGGCACCCCCGGCAGCGACGGCCGCGGCGGGCTGATGCAAGGCTACGTGGAAGGCAGCAACGTCAACGTGGTCGAGGAGCTGGTGGCGATGATCGCCACGCAGCGCGCCTACGAGCTCAACTCCAAGGCGATCCAGACCACCGACCAGATGCTGGCGCGGCTGGGGCAGCTGTGACGCGCGTGCTGCGGACTGCAGCCCCCCAGGCCGCCGCGCTGCGGCCGCGGTGCCTGCCGCGTCTCGTGGCTGCGGCGAGCCCGTTCGGCACGGCCCGGCGCTGGCTCATGGCAGCGCTGTGCGCCGGTCTGTCCGGCTGCCTGACGATGAATCCGCGCGTCGAGGTGGCCGAGCCGACCAATGTCATACCGCAAACGCCGGCGCCGCAGGTGGTGGCCAACGGCGCGATCTTCCAGCCGGCGCAGTACCGCCCGCTGTTCGAGGACTACCGCGCGCGCCACCGCGGCGACACGCTGAACGTGCAGATCGTCGAGAAGGTGGTGGCCAGCCAGAAGTCGACCAGCTCGGTCGACAAGAGCGGCAAGGTCGACGCCAAGGTCAACGCGATGGCCGGCATCAAGCCGTCGGCGCTGTCGCGCCTGAGCGCCGAAGGCAACAGCAGCAACAGCTTCGCCGGCAAGGGCGCCACCGAGAGCAGCAACGACTTCTTCGGCAGCATCAGCGTGCTGGTCACCGACGTGCTGCCCAACGGCCACCTGCTGATCGCCGGCGAGAAGCAGATCGGCGTCAACAGCAATGTCGACGTGCTGCGCTTTTCCGGCCAGGTCGACCCGCTGCTGATCCAGGCCGGCAACAGCATCCCGAGCGCGCAGATCGCCAACGTGCGCGTCGAGCACCGCGGCCGCGGCCAGCAGGCCGACGCCCAGACCATCGGCTGGTTGAGCCGCTTCTTCCTGAACATCCTTCCGCTGTGATGCGCCACGCCATCGGGCCGACCCCCTGGCGCACCGAAGCGCCGCAGTTCGACGCCGCCGACCGCCGCGTGCGCCGCATCGTCTGGCTGGCCTTCATCGTGGCCAGCGCCGCGCTGTGGTGGCCGGTGCAGGCCTCGGCCGCACGCGTGCGCGAGGTGGCCTCGGTGGCCGGCGTGCGCAGCAACCAGCTCACCGGTTACGGCCTGGTGGTCGGCCTGGACGGCAGCGGCGACCAGACCATCGCCGCGCCCTTCACCACGCAGAGCCTGATCTCGATGCTGCAGCAGCTGGGCGTGACGATTCCGCCGGGCACGCCGCTGCAGTTGCGCAACGTCGCCGCAGTGATGGTCACCGCCAGCCTGCCGCCCTATGCGCTGCCGGGTCAGGTGGTGGACGTGAACGTGTCCTCGATCGGCAACGCCAAGAGCCTGCGCGGCGGCACGCTGGTGACCACGCCGCTGAAGGGTGTGGACGGGCAGATCTACGCGCTGGCCCAGGGCAACCTGGTGATCGGTGGCGCCGGTGCGGCGGCCAACGGCTCCAAGGTGGTGATCAACCAACTGTCCAGCGGCCGCGTGCCGGCCGGCGCCACCATCGAGCGCGCCGTGCCCAACACCGCGCTGAGCGGCGATTCGCTGCAGCTGGCGATGCATGCCACCGACTACCAGACCGCCAGCGCCGTGGCCCAGGCCATCAACCAGGCCAAGGGCCCGGGCACGGCCACCGCCGTCGACGGACGCATGGTGCGCGTCAGCATGCCGGGCGAGCAGGACAAGCGGGTCGCCTTCATGGCCGACATCGAGAACCTGACGGTGCAGCTGGCCAAGCCGGCGGCCAAGGTGATCCTGAACGCGCGCACCGGCTCGGTGGTGCTCAATGAATCGGTGACGCTGGGCGCCTGCGCGGTGGCCCACGGCAACCTGGCGGTGACGATCTCGACCACCTCGAATGTCAGCCAGCCGGGCCCGTTCGCCAACGGCCGCACTGCGGTGACCCAGGATTCCGACATCTCGATCACTGCCGGCAGCAAGGCGATGCTGGAGATGCCCGCGGGCGTGCGCCTGAGCGAGGTGGTCAAGGCCCTGAACGCGATGGGTGCGACGCCGCAGGACCTGCTCGTCATCCTGCAGGCGATGAAGAGCGCCGGCGCGTTGCACGCGGAAATTGAAGTGATATGAGCCCCCCCGAAGCGCCTTCGGCGCTCCCCCCAGGGGGGCGCCACGAGCGGCCCGGCAGAGCCGGTTGCGCCGTGGCCGCTCGATCGCGAACTCATGAACGCGACGATTCGTACGACTGGGCTGGCCGGCGACGCGCAGTCGCTGGCCGCGCTGCGCACGCGCGCCGCCACCGATCCGAAGGCCGCCGTGCGCGAGGTGGCCAAGCAGTTCGAGGCGCTGTTCATGCAGGAGCTGATGAAGAGCATGCGCGCGGCGACGCTGCCCTCGGGCATGCTGGACAACGAAGGCAGCAAGCTCGGCACCGACTTGCTCGACCAGCAGTTCGCCACGCAGATGACCGGCCTGCCGGGTGGCCTGTCCGAAGCCATCACGCGCCAGCTCGAGCGGCAGATGGGCCTGGCGCCAGGGCCGATCCCGGTGCCGGCGACGAACCTGCCGCTGCTGCCCGAGCGGCCGACGCGCATCCCCGACAGGAGCGCGGCCGGCTTCGTGCAGCAGCACAGCCAGGCGGCGCAGGCGGCCGAGCGCGCCAGCGGCATTCCGGCGGCTTTCATGATCGGCCAGGCCGCGCACGAAAGCGGCTGGGGCAAGCGCGAGATCCGCAACGCCGACGGCACGCCCTCGCACAACCTGTTCGGCATCAAGGCCGGCGCCGACTGGAAGGGGCCGGTGGCCGAAACCACGACCACCGAATACGTCGACGGCCGGGCCGTCAAGACCGTGGCGCGCTTTCGCGCCTACGCCAGCCATGCCGAGTCCTTCGCCGACTTTGCACGGCTGATGAAGCACAGCCCGCGCTACCAGCAGGTGCTGGCGCAGACGCGCGACGCCGGCAGCTTCGCCGCCGGACTGCAGCGCGCCGGCTACGCCACCGACCCGGCCTACGCCGACAAGCTGACGCGTGTCATCAACACCGCGCTGCGCCTGCGGACATGACTCCCCCCGCAACGCCTTCGGCGTTCCGCCCCAAGCAGGCCGAGCCCGCACACGGGAGGTCCAGTGGACCTTTCGTGCCTGGCGAGGAGCCGGGGCTCCCCGCCCGGTGCGGCCTGCAAGGCACGCCTGCGGCCCGGCGAAGCCGGTTGCGCGGCGTTTGCTCGATGCCGGCCGTGGGACGCGGGCGTGGGTCCTTCGACGATGAGACGGGGTCACTGCAATGAGCGCATCGGCACTGTTCTCGCTGGGCAGCAAGGCCATGACGGCCAGCTACTCCGCGCTGGCCACCACCGGCCACAACATCTCCAATGCCAACGTCGCGGGCTATTCGCGCCAGCAGGTCGAACTGGCCACGGCCGAAGGCCAGTTCAGCGGCGCCGGCTTCTACGGCAAGGGGGTGGACGTGAGCACGGTGACGCGCGCCCACGACGCCTTCCTGTCGCGCGAGGCCGCCACCGCCAGTTCGCTGGCGGCGATGGATGCGGCGCGGTTGGACCTGCTGCGCCAGCTGGAATCGGTGTTTCCCACCGGTGAACAGGGTGTCGGCCACGCGGCCGGCGAGTTTCTCAATGCCATGGTCGATCTGTCGGCACGGCCTGGCGACGCGGCGACCCGCCAGGTGGTGCTGGCCCGCGCCGGCGATCTGGCCGGCCGCTTTGCCGCCGCCGGCGCGCAGCTCGATGTGCTGCAGCAGGAGGCGCGCGAAACCCTGCGGGCCAACGTCGCCCAGGTCAACCAGCTGGCCACCAGCATCGCCGAGCTGAACCAGCGCATCGCCTCGGTGCTGGGTCTGGGCCATTCGCCCAACGACCTGCTCGACCAGCGCGACCAGGCGCTGGCCGAGCTGAGCACGAAGCTGCAGTTGAGCACGGTGCAGGCCGACGACGGCAGCTTGACGGTGTTCATCGCCGGCGGCCAGCGGCTGGTGCTGGGCACGCAGGCGCAGCCGCTGACGGTGCAGGTGGACCCGGCCGATGCCACGCGTTCGGCGCTCGGCCTGTCCGAGAGCGGCTATGTGCGCATGCTGCATTCGCAGGAGCTGGGCGGAGGCTCGATCACCGGGCTGCTGCGCTTCCAGAACGACGACCTGGTCGATGCGCGTGTCCAGCTCGGCCAGCTGGCGGCGGCGCTGTCCGGCAAGGTCAATCAGCAGCAGGCGCTGGGGCTGGACATGAGCGACCCGCCGGGCCGCGGCGTGCCGATCTTCGCGGTGGGCCCGGCCGTGGCGCTGCCCAATGCCAACAATGCAGTCGACGGCGCCGGACAGTTCGTGGGCCAGGTCGGCCTGAGCGTGACCGATGCGACCCAGCTGCGCGCCAGCGAGTACGCGCTGCGTGCCGACCCCGGCGGCGCACCCGGGGTGTGGGAACTGACGCGCCTGGACGATGGGCTGGTGCGCAGCATCGTCAGCGGCGACGTGCTCGACGGCATGCGCATCGACATCGGCCCGCCGGCGCCCGCCGCCACCGACCGCTATCTGCTGCAGCCGGTGACGCGCGCGGCCAACGGCATGCAGCGTGTGCTCGACGACGTGCGCGGCCTGGCCGCGGCCTCGCCGCTGAGCGCCTCCACCGCGGCCACCAATACCGGCACCGCTACGGTGGCCGCCTTGCGGGTCGTCAGCCCCAGCGCCGACCCCGAGCAGACGGCGACGCTCAGCTTCAGCAGCGACAGCGGCGACTACAGCTGGGAGCTGCGCGACCGCGTCACCGATGCGTTGCAGTCCAGCGGCGTCGGTACCTGGACGGCGGGCACGCCGCTGTCGCTGAACGGCTTCGAGCTCGAGCTGAACGGCGTGCCGCGCAGCGGCGATGCGTTCAGCGTCGGCAAGACGCTGTACCCGGCGTCGAACAACGGCAACGCGCTGGCCTTCACCGCGCTGCGCGACGCCGAGCTGGTGGGCCGCGCTGCGCTGTCGGCTGGCGGCGTGGGCGGCGGCAGCTCGATCACCGACGCCTATGCGGCGGCCATGGCCAACATCGGCGTGCGCGTGCAGGGCGCACGCTCCACGGCCGACATCTCCGCTGCGGTGGCGGCACAGGCCGAGGCCTCGCGCAGCGCCCGGAGCGGCGTCAACCTCGACGAGGAGGCGGCGCGGCTGATCCAGTACCAGCAGAGTTACCAGGCGGCGGCCAAGATCCTGCAGGTGGCGCAGAACATCTTCGACACGCTGCTCGACGCGGCCTGAACACCGACCCATGCGCATCACCACAGCCAATTCCTTCACCACGGCGGTCGACAACCTGCAGCAGCGCCAGCAGGACCTGCAGCTGGCGCAGGACCGGCTGACCAGCGGCAAGCGTGTCGAGCGCGCCAGCGACGACCCGGCCGCCGCGGCGCGCGTGGAGCGCGCCCTGGCCAGCCGCGCCCGTGCGGTGGCCGACCAGCGTGCCGTGCAGGCCAGCCGCAGCGCGATGCAGCAGGTCGAAGGCGCGCTGGGCGGCGCCACCGAGGCGATGCAGCAGGTGCGCGAGCTGCTGGTCGCGGCCGGCAACGGCAGCTACACCGATGCCGAGCGTGCCAACCTGGGTGCGCGCATCCGCGGCCTGCGCGAGCAGCTGTTTTCCATCGCCAATCGCGGCGACGGCGCGGGCGGCTACCTGTTCGGCGGCCAGGGCTCGGCGCAGCCACCCTTCGTCGACGGCACGCTCGGGGTGGCTTTCCGCGGCGCGCAAGGCCAGACCGAAGTGCCCGCCGGCGAGCTGCTGCCGATGACGCACGACGGCGCGGCCGCCTGGCTGAGCGCGCGCAGCGGCAACGGCGTGTTCGCCACCCGCCCGGCCGCGGCCAACGGCAACGGCGCATGGATCGACGCCGGCTCCGTGCTCGACCCGGCGGCGCTGACCGGCGACGACTACCGCGTCGAGTTCAGCGTGGTCGCCGGCGCGACCACCTGGTCGGTGCTGCGCAACGGCGCGGCCACGGCGCAGGTGAACGTGCCCTATGTGTCGGGCCAGGCGATCCAGTTCGACGGCATGGCCGTGACCGTGCAGGGCACGCCGGCGCACGGCGACCGCTTCGAGCTCACGCCGTCGACGGCCGACCTGTCGCTGTTCGACGTGCTCGACCGCATTGCCGGCGAGTTGATGGCCGGCGGCCGCAGCAACGCGCAGGTGGCGCAGACCGTGGCCAGCGGGCTGAGCGACCTCGACGCCTGCTTCGGCAAGCTGCAGCTGCAGCGCTCGATGGCCGGCGAGAGCCTGAACCGCATCGACGCGGTCGAAAACCGGCTGGCCGAGACCCAGCTCGCCGCGCAGACCGAGCGTTCGCTGGCCGAGGACCTGGACATGGTGCAGGCGCTGTCGGACTTCCAGGCCAAGCAGACCGGCTATGACGCCGCATTGAGCACCTATTCGATGGTGCAGCGCATGTCGCTGTTCGACTACCTGAAATGAACCATCCGCTACGCGCTTCGGCACCGACATGAACGAACATCCGATCCTCGGACAGGTGGTATTGGGCTACAGCCCGATGATCGACCGGCAGCGCACGGTCACGGCGACGCGGCTGACGGTGTTCCCGGTGCGGCCCGAGCTGGCGCTGGACGCAGCGGCGCTGCTGCAGGCGCTGGCCGAGGCCTGGCCGGCCGGCGGCAAGGAGTCGCTGGTGCTCAACCTGGCCAGCGAGGGCCTCGTGCACGACAGCCTGGCCGGCGAGCCGCCGCCGAACTTTGCGCTGGAGGTGCCCGCGTTCATGGCCGGCGACGCGCAGCACGAGGCGGCACTGGTCGCGCTGCACGCGCGCGGCGCCACGCTGTACATCAAGGGCCGGCCCAGCAGCGAGCTGCCGCGCAGCGTGCTGGCCTGCTTCAGGCATTCGATCATCGGCTTGGCCGAAGACCGCCGCAGCGGCGCCGATGCGCCGGACGGCGCGCCGCGCAGCGTGGGCTTCGTGCAGTCGGGCGTGACCCGCGCCTCCGAAGTCGAGGACAGCTTCAGGCGCGGCGCGGTCGCGGTGCTGGGCTGGCCGATCGACGAGGCGGTGGGCAAGGGCAGCGGCAAGACGGTGGCGCCGGACCTGAAGATCATCGTCGAGCTGATGAACCGCGTCGATCGCGAAGAACCCATAGACCGCCTCGAGGCGGTGCTGAAGAACGACCCGACATTGGCCTTCAGGCTGGTGCGCTACATCAACTCGGCGGCCTTCGGGCTGCGCGTCGAGATCAGCTCGTTCCGCCACGCCATCATGATGCTGGGCTACCAGAAGCTCAAGCGCTGGCTGGCGCTGCTGCTGGCCTCGGCCAGCACCGACGTGAACATGAAGCCGGTCATGTTTGCCGCGGTACGCCGCGGCCTGTTCATGGAAGAGCTGGTGCGCGGCGCCGGCGACGAGCAGATGGGCAGCGAGGTGTTCATCTGCGGCGTGTTCTCGCTGCTCGACATGATGATGGGCCAGCCCTTCGAGCAACTGCTGAAGAGCATTCCGGTGCCGCAGGACGTGTTCGACGCGCTGGTGCAGGGCACCGGCCGCTACCGGCCCTACCTGGAGCTGGTGCGTGCGGTGGAACGCGAATCGCTGTTCGACATCCGCGATGCGGCCGAGGCGCTGATGCTGTCGGCCGCCGAGGTCAACCGCGCGCTGCTGCGTGCGCTGACCGCGGCGCGGCAGCTGGAGTGAGCCCGGACCAACGGCGTGCCCGGTGGCGCCGACGACAATGCACCTGACGTTGCATGAGCGATCATGTAGCGCTGTTGCGCTGCCCCTGGACTGGCCCCGATGTCGTTGCGCCCCCACACTGCCGAGCTGCCGCCGTCCGCGCTGCTGCCGTCGCGCGCGGCGCTGGCCAGCCTGCTCGATGGCGTCGACGAGCCGTTGCTGCTGTTCGATGACCTGGGCCGACTGAGTTTCTGCAACCGCGCGGCGATGCGCACGCTGGGCGCCGAACCGGGCCTGACCACCGCGCAGCTGGCCAAAGTGCTGGGCCCGGCCGGTGCCGACTGGTTGGCAGGCTGCATGCGCAATCCGTCGGACGAAGCGCAGTCGCAGCGCGTGACGCTGGCCGACGCCCGCGCGGCGACGCTGTCGGCCTGGCGCATCGGGCGCGACCGCGCGCTGCGCGTGCAACTGCAAGCGCCGGTCGCGCCGGCACTGGCGCCCTTGCCGGCCGTCGAATCGGGTCCGACGCTGGCGATGCTGCGCATGCTCTGGGCCTCGCCGTTTCCGGCGACGCTGCAGGACGCCGAGTTCCGTCTGGTGGCGCTCAACGATGCCTACCTCGATTTCACGGGCCGCGCGCGTGACGACCTGATCGGCACCGATCCGGTGTGGTTGCAGCCGCTGGAGGACCAGGCCTCGCACATCGAGGCGCGGCGCGAACTGCCGGCGCAACTGGCCGGCCAGATCGTGCCACGGCTGAGCGAGCAGCGGCTGATCGACAGCGGCGGCCGTGAGCGCTGGTGCCGCACCTCGGCCTACCAGGTGTCGGGCGAAGGCGGCGAGCCGCTGCTGCTGTGCGTGCTGCAGGATTCCACTGCCGAACATGTGGCCCGGGCCCAGGCCGACCGCTCGCTGAACGAGCTGGCGCAATGGTTCGACTTGAGCCCGACCGGCATGCTGGTCTTCGACGACGCGGGCTTGATCGTGCGCTCCAACCCGGCCTTCGAGGCGCTGGTCGGCCAGGTGCCGGTGATGCTGAACGATGCCGCGACGGACCTGCAGACGCTGCTGGCCTGGCGGCAGGGCGCACCGCGCCCCGAGCTGCGACCCGGTGCCACGCCGTTGGAGATCAACGTCTCGCTGGCGCTGCCCGACGGCCGGCGCCAGCGGCTCAGCGCGCGGGTGCGAGGCTTTGCCACCGACCAGGGCCAGCACCGCTTCATGGCCGTGGTCGAGGATCGCAGCGCCGAGGAGGAGCGCGACCTCGCTCAGTTGGAGATCGGCGCGCTGATGGACACCGCCGGCGTGGGCGTGGCCACCTTCGACAGCGCACGCGGCTGGCTGCGCCCGCGCGCCGAACGCCGGCGCGCGCCGGCCAAGTCGGCGGGTTTGCAGTCGATCGCGCGCGACATCGTCGAGGCCGACTCGCTGCCTGAATACGAACGGCTGCAGCAGGCACTGCGTCGCGGCGAGCGCACCGAGGTGCGCTATGCGGTCAACCATGCCGAGCTCGGCCGGCGCTGGCTGCTGACGCGCGTCGAGCCGGGCGAGGGGGATTCCGGCCGGCGCACGGTGGTCACGGTGGACGTGACCGAGCAGGAAAGCGCGCAGCGCCAGAGCCAGCAGCTGCTGCGCGAACTGACCACCATCCTCGACGGCACCACCGCCGGCATTGCCTACCTGCGCGGTGCGATGCTCGTGCGCTGCAATCGTCGCTTCGAATCGATGCTCGCGCTGGATGCCGGCGCCGCGGCCGGCGCCACTGTCACCGAGCTGTTCGGCCGCTTTCCGCAGGCGCTGGCGGCCTTGCAGGCCGGGCAGGGTTTCGAGACCGAACTGGCCGTTGCCGCCCCCGGCGCTTCCGACGCGCCGCCCGCCTGGTATTCCTTGTCGGTGCGTCGCGCCGAGCTGAGCGCCAGCGACAACGAAGTCGTGGCGGTGCTCACCGACATCTCGCGCCTGAAGTCGCAGCAAAGCGAGCTGGAAGCGCTGCTGCGCGACCGCGAGCTGATGTTCAGCCTGTCCGACGTGGGCATCGCCTACCTGCGTGGCGGGCGCATCGAGCGCGCCAACCAGGCGATGGCCGCGCTCACCGGCTATGCCGATTCGGAGCTGACCGCGCTCGATCCGGCCGAGCTGGCGCTGGACCGCGACGACCACCTGCGCCACGGGCAGGACGAGCTGCGCATGCTGCGCCAGCAGGGCCGCTACCACGCAGAGCGCCAGCTGCGCCGGCGCGACGGCAGCCGGGTCTGGGTGCAGGTGGCGCAGCGCCTGGTGGACGAGGCCGACGAGTCGGCCGGGCGCATCTGCTCCTATGTCGACGTGCAGGAGCGACACCGTGCGCGCGAGGAGCTGCAGCGCCAGGCCGAGCGCACGCGCGCGGTGCTCGACTCGGTGCTGGTGGGCATCGTCACCGTCGGCGACGGCGGCATCGAGTGGATGAACCGCTCGGCGCGGCGCATGTTCGGCGGCGAGCTGGCCGACTTCGTCGGCGAACCGATCGCCACCGTGGCGACGCCCGAGCCGGATCACCCGCTGCGCCGCACCGACTACCCGCAGACGCTGGCCGAGGGCCAGGCGCAGACTTTCGAATGCCGGCTCCAGGCGCGCGACGGACGCGAGTTCTGGGTGGTCGGCAATGCGGTGCTCAGCGGGCGCGGTTCCAGCGCCCCGCAGCTCACCTTCGCGCTGCTCGACATCGAGCGGCGGCGCCAGGCCGAGGTCAGCATCGCGCAGGCGCAGGCCTCGCTGCAGCGCATCATCGAGACCGCGCCGCTGGCCATCGCGCTGTTCGACGCACGTTCGCTGCGCGTGCTGCAGGTCAACCAGATGGCTGCGGCCTTCTTCGACCAGCCGCTCGACAGTCTCGTGGGCGGCACGCCGCACGACGGGTTGCCTGGCGCCACGGGCGAAGCGCTGGCGGCCGATCTGCGCAGCGCCGGCGCCGCCAACGAGGTGCTGCGCCGCGAGCTGCGCCTGGAAGGCAGCTCCGGCGCGCGCCTTTGGGACACCCGCTTCGTCTCGCTGCCCACCAGCGCCGGCGCGCGCGAGCAGGTGCTGCTGGTGGCCAGCGACGTGACCGAGCAGCGCGCCGAGGCGCAGGCACGCTTCGAGGCGGCCATCGCGCAGCGCGAGATGCTGGTCAGGGAAGTGCACCATCGCATCAAGAACAACCTGCAGGGTGTGGCCGGGCTGCTGCAGCAGAACGCCGCGCGCCACCCCGAGGTGGCGGCGATCCTGACCGAATCGGTCGGCCAGGTGCAAGCCATCGCCCAGGTCTATGGCTTGCAGGTCGGCTCTGCCGGGCCGCTGCGCCTGGCCGGCGTGCTGGAGGCGATCGCGCTGTCGGTGCAGCGCACCTTCGGTCGCGCGGTGCGGGTGCATCTGGACGGTGACGAGCCAGCGTGTTTGCTGCTGCCCGAGGCCGAGTCGATCCCGATCGCGCTGACCCTCAACGAGCTGCTGACCAATGCCGTGAAGCACGGCGCGCCGGGCGATGTGCATTGCGGGATGTCGGTGCAGGCCGAGGACGTGCACGTGGCCATCCGCAACGCCGGCCGGCTGCGCGAGGGCTTCAGCCTGGCGCAGTTCCCGGGCGGCGTGTCCGGCCTGCGGCCTGGTGCGCGCGCTGCTGCCGCGGCGCAGTGCCACGCTGACGCTGTCGCAGCAGGGTGACGAGGTGCTGACCGAAGTTGTTCTCAGGCCGCCCAGCGTGCAACGCGCCCCGCCCTGAGCCCGGACACGGACCGTCCCTGCGGGCCGGCCGTGCCGGGTGAGGGCAAGACCTCTGCGTGGGCCTGGCCGATGCGGCGGGGCCGCCCAGCGCAGGTTTGCGAGAGAATGCCGGTCCTCGACACTGCCGCTCGTCAACGCCAACGCCACCCCATGAATGCCAAGGGCAAGATCCTGGTCGTCGACGACGATCGCCTGGTGCTGGCCACGGTGACGCACGGCCTGGCGCAGGCCGGCTACGAGGTCATCGACGCCGACAACGGCGACGACGCCATCCTGCTGGCGCGCAAGCATCGTCCCGAGCTGGCGCTGCTCGACATCCGCATGGAAGGCAAGAGCGGCTTCGACGTGGCCGAATACCTGCGCGATCCCTGCCACATCCCGTTCATCTTCCTGTCGGCCTTCGCCGACCCGGACACGGTGGCGAAGGTGGCCGAGCTGGGCGCGCTCGCCTACATGGTCAAGCCGCTGGACGTAGGCCAGATCGTGCCGACGGTGGACGCAGCCTTCGAACAGCTGCGCGCCCAGCGCGCAAGGGCCGAGGCACAGCGCACGGCGCTGGGCACACAACCGCTGGCGCGCCAGGCTGACGTGGTGTCGCTGGCCGCGGGCGTACTGATGCACCGTTACTCCCTGTCGCGAGGCGATGCGCTGACGCGGTTGCGCCGCATTGCCGATGCGGCCGGCGTACCCCTGGCCGAGCAGGCCGAGCGGCTGGTCAGCGCGGTCGAGGAACTCGCGCGCCCCGGCACTGCGTAGCGCGCCGCCGCGCCGTGCGCAATCGCGCTGTGGCCCTGTCAACCCCATGCCGGCACACGGCGCACAGCGGTCCATCAATGTCCGCTGAGCGTGATGTCTGTGACGGCGAAGCCGGCGCAGGGCAGGCCGCGAAGCTTCGGTGCGGCGGTCGGCTACGCCGACTGCCCTGCGATGCTCGCAACCCTGGCCTGGCGCGTAACTCGCTACGCGCTTGCGCGCTGCGCTCGGACAGACGCGCCAAGTATGTTGTTGAAGCGCGCTGCGCGCGCGGCCAGGGTCACTGCGCTTCTCGGCGCCGCACAGGCGCATCGCGGCCTGCCCTGCACCGGCTTCGCGGCACCGCACGGGATGTTTGGACCCCAACAGCCCATGCCACGAACTCGCGGCGGGCGGTACCCGGCAGAGGCGATTTGTGCGGCGGCGAGGAGCGCAGTGCCAGGGTCGGCGCGCGTCAGCGCGCTTCGTCATCTGACTTGCCGCACCTGTCCGAGCGCAGCGCGCAAGCGCGTAGCGAGTTGTGCGGCACGACCCTGGCGCGAGCACCGCAGTGGAGTCGGACCGAAGGGCCGACCGCCGCAGCCTGAGCCCCTGGCGGGTACCGCCCGTCGCGATGCGCTGAACAGGGAATGAAAGCGGCCTCTCGCGAGCAGCCGCTGTGCGCCGCAAACCGACGCCGGATCAGGGCTGCAGCGTGAAGTGAAAGCGCGCCCCGCGGTCGGGCTCGGATTCGGCCCAGATGTCGCCACCGTGGCGGCGCACGATGCGCTTCACAGACGCCAGGCCGACGCCGGTGCCGGGGAAGTCGTTGGCACTGTGCAGACGCTGGAACACGCCGAACAGGCGGTCGGCGTTGCGCATGTCGAAGCCGGCGCCGTTGTCGATGACACTGAACACCTGCCGCCCGCGCTGCGTCTCACAGTTGAACTGCAACCGGGCCTGTGGATTGCGCGCGCTGTACTTCCAGGCATTGCCGAGCAGGTTTTCCAGGACCAGGCGCAGCAGCGTCGGGTCGCCGTCGACCACCATGCCAGGCGCGATGTCGACCTCCACCTGGCGCTCGGCGGCAGCGCGCCGCAGGTCGTCGACGACGAATCCGGCCAGCTGCGACAAGTTCACCGGCTGCCGGGCCAGTGGCAGCGCCGACAGGTTGGCCAGCGTCAGCAGCGCGTCGATCATGCTGTTCATGCGCGCCGCCGCGGCCAGTACGCGGTCGAGGTGGTCGTTGCCGATGCGGTCGAGCACGCGGCCGTAGTCTTCCTTGAGGATGCGCGCGAAGCCCTCGACCACGCGGATCGGCGCACGCAGGTCGTGCGTGACGGTGTAGCTGAAGGCGGCCTGCTCGCTGAGCAGCTCGGAGCATTGACCCACCAGCGCCAGGCTCGGCATCGCCATGGCCGGACCGGCGGCGGCGCCTGCGCGAGCCGTGCCGACATAGCCTTCGAACTGGCCTTCGGCATCGAATCGCGGCACGCCACGCAGCAGCCAGGCGCCATCCTTGGTGCGCCGCCACCGGCCGCACCGCCACGTCCCGCATCGCCACCATCGATTCGAGCTGCGCGCGAAGGCTGTCGGCGTCGGCAACGAAGCAACTTCGACAGCGGCTGCCCACCGATCCCGCGCTGACCAGGCCTCGGCCGGCGCATCGGCCGGGGGCTGCGCAAGGCCGCGCACCAGGCGGTGGTGGCGATCGGTCTGCCACTGCCAGACATCGAGCAGTCGCGTTAACCCTGGCCCTGTATCCGGTGCTCGCGCAGCGCATGGCGATGGCGGGCGCGTGCCGCGCTCGCCCGACGCCAAATCCGGCCAGCGCCACCAGCAACAGCGACAAGCCGGCAAAGAGCCACAAGGCAACGCTGGGCGCTTCGCTGGACACGGGCATGCGCAGGATTGTAAGGAGCGGCCGTATGTCGCCTTCTAGCCGGCACGCCGCCTCAAGTCCGGCGGCCAAGCACCGAAACCGGGCCAAGGGGGGAAGACGCCGTCAAATGCGTGACATTTGCGGCGATGCCCGCTGCCCTGCCTCCTTATCATCGGCCACCATCCATGCTTGCCATGTCCCACGCCCCCCAGACCCAGCCGCCGGCGTTTGCGTGCGCGCTGGACCCGGGGTCGCTGGAGCGGCTGCACTGAGCCTCGACTCGCAGGGCGAGAACCGTCGTGGGGAAAAGCGGGGTGCTGCGTGCCTTCGAGAGCTCGCTGACCCGGCTGTTGCCGAAATGTCGCACAGGCGCTGGCCGAGGGCGACCATGAAACGCTGCGTCACGGGCGCATACGCCGAAGTCCTCGTCGGCCAGTGTCGGCGCCCTGGAGCTGTCGCGCTGCTGCAGCGAGAT